>JAVWLP010000001.1:0-53982 GCA_036637915.1 Erysipelothrix sp.
ACGAATACAAGGTGCTTCTTTTTTATATTGTCCCACTATACTGGGTCAGTGCCAATTTAAGGTCGTTTTTTTTTTATTTGTTAGTTTTATAGATGCGGGCATCATTTTTAATTTCTGCCATATAGAAAGCAGATTGTTCGTGAGCTGTATCAAATATTTGGTGTGAACCATTTTCGATAGTTTTTGCATTGTACATATGCTCGTATTCTGTAATAGAAAGTTCTTGTCGTTTACTTAAAGCGGGTTCATGGTTAATCAGTGCTTCTTTATAATCAGGTTGTAAGATGCCGGAGAAAAATTCTCCTACAGCACCCGAACCGTAGCTGAATAAACCAATTCTTTCACCGGACTCCATTGTTCCTTTTTCTAACAGAGAAAGTAGGCTGAGATAGAGTGATCCGGTATAGATATTACCTACTTGACGATTGTAAAGTGTACTATCTGTATAATTTTTATATAAGTCGGTGCGTTCTTCTTTGTCGACGATACTTCGTAGTGCTTTTAATCCCATTTTTGTATAAGGGATGTGGAAACACAGTGCATGGAAGTCAGAAAGTGACATTGAATTTTTTTCAAAATGACGGTTGATAACTGTTTCAAAAAATCTTTGATATTGTTCGTTTGAGTACTTACCATCAACAAGTGCTACATCGCTATAATTTGGTCTCCAGAAATCTAGAATATCATCTGTGAAGTAGGTAGCGTTGGTTTCGAGTTGTAGAATACTAGGATCTTCAGATATGAGCATTGCTACAGCACCAGCTCCTTGAGTTGGTTCACCGGATGTGTTAAGACCGTATCGGGAAGTATCACTTGCAATCACGAGTGCTTTACTGCCGGGAGTCATCGCAATATGAGCTTGTGCAAAGGCAATTGCTGCAGTTGCTGAGTAGCAGGCTTGTTTCATTTCAATACAGCGAGCGAAGGCGTTGATTCCTAGCAAACTATGAATTGAGGTTGCGCCTGATTTTGAAAAATCTAATCCAGTTTCAGTAGCTAAGATAACGAGGTCAATGACCTCGTTATCGCTATCGTTTAATATTGTATTGGCAGCATTTGCTCCCATTGTAATAGTATCTTGAGTTATGGGTTTCACAGCCATAAGGTCTTGGCCTAAACCGTATGTGAACTTATCTGGGTCAATGTTACGAGCCACTGCAAGTTTTCGCATATCAATAAAATATTCAGGGGAATAAAATCCGATTTTATCGATTCCTATGTTCATGATATGTCTCCTTCATATATTTCTATCTTATTATAATGGGTTACACATTATTAAGCAAAGGAAAAACAGGGTGACAACAATTCCACATAAAGATTTTGTGTATTTTGTGATAATAATCGGTATAATTGGTTTCTAAGAGGTGATGAAATGATAGATGTTGTAATTGTAGGCGCATGCCGAAGTGCTATCGGTAAATTTGGAGGCAGTCTTTCTGCGACACCGGCTGTGAAGTTAGGATCTGCAGTTATCGAATCTGCGGTGAAGCGTTCAGGTTTATCGGTTGAAGATGTTGATTATGTTATCATGGGAAACGTTCTTCAAGCCAACTTAGGACAAAACCCTGCGCGTCAAGCATCAATTGGAGCTGGTATCGGTGTGGATGTTCCGGCTTTCACTGTTAATGAAGTATGTGGTTCAGGACTCAAAGCAGTTCATTTAGGAATGCAATCAATTATGCTTGGAGAAAATGATACTGTTGTTGTAGGTGGCTTTGAAAACATGTCAATGGCACCGCAGTACCTTGAAAATGCGCGATTTGGTACTAAATTAAGACCCCTTGAAACACATGATGCAATATTTAGAGATGGTCTCATTGATGCATTTTCAAATGACTTAATGGGAATCACTGCAGAAAATATTGCGAAAAAATATAATGTTGGCCGCGAACGTCAAGATGCTTTTGCTTTGGATTCTCAACTAAAAGCATCACAGGCTATCAAAGATGGAAAATTTAAAGAGGAGATTGTGCCTATCCCTGTGAAAGATGGTTTTTTTGAGGAAGATGAATTTGTACGTCATAATAGTACAATTGAAGGTCTTGAGCGTTTGAAACCCTCTTTTATTAAGGATGGTACGGTCACAGCAGGAAATGCATCAGGAATTAATGATGGTTCCGCAGCTTTAGTCTTGATGTCTCGTGAGAAAGCGGAGGCTATGAATCTTACCATTCTCGCAACTATTGAAGGGTATGCAGAGATTGGTATGGATCCTAGTTTAATGGGATACTCACCTTACTACGCCATTGAAAAACTACTAGCTAAGAAAAATATCGCTCATGACATTGTAGACCGTTACGAAATCAATGAAGCTTTCGCATCTCAATCGATTGCAGTTCTTGATGATCTTAAACTTGATTTAACGAGAGTTAATGTCAATGGTGGTGCAATTGCTCTAGGTCATCCAATTGGATCTTCTGGAGCACGGATTTTGGTCAGTCTTATTCATGAATTAAGAAGAGAAGAATTATCGACTGGGGTCGCATCACTTTGTATTGGTGGTGGACTGGGAATGGCAATGCTCATAAAAACTGAATTTTAAGAGGTCTCAAGAAAGAACTTAGCGTTCTTTCTTTTTAGTTTTGAACAGGAATATCCATTTAAACACTTGACAAAGCGTGATATAATGGAAAGGCATTTAGAGAGAGGTATTAAAATGAAAAAAGTTAGAGTTCGTTATGCACCAAGTCCAACAGGATTTTTACACATCGGAAACGCTCGAACCGCATTGTTTGATTATTTAATCGCAAAACATTACGGTGGGGATTTTGTATTACGTATTGAGGATACAGATATTGAGCGTAACGTTGAGGGTGGCGAGGAATCACAACTTTATTACTTAAATTGGTTAGGAATTATTCCTGACGAATCTCCAGATAAACCTAATGAAGCATATGCTCCATACAGACAAATGGAGAGACTCGATATTTATAATAAATATGTTGAGAAACTTTTAGAGAGTGGTGACGCATACAAGTGTTACTGTACTCCTGAAGAATTAGAAGAAGATTACAATCGACAAAAAGAAGCAGGTTATGCTTCAACACGTTATAACCAAAAATGTCTACACTTAAACCATGATGAAAAATGTAAGTATGAAGAAGAAGGTCGTAGTTATTCAGTGAGACTTCGTGTGCCTGAAAATAAAGTATATACCTTTGATGATATGGTACGCGGTACAATTACTTTTGAGTCTAAAGACATCGGTGACTGGGTAATCGTAAAATCAAATGGTATTCCAACCTATAACTTTGCAGTAGTTATTGATGATCACTTAATGGAAATTAGCCATGTATTTAGAGGTGAAGAACATATTTCTAATACTCCTAAACAAATGATGTTATTTGAAATGTTTGGTTGGGATATTCCTAAGTTTGGACACATGACTTTAATTGTGAACGAAAACGGTAAGAAATTATCAAAACGTGATAATTCAATTATGCAATATATCAGTCAATACAAAGACCAAGGTTATCTACCAGAAGCTATGTTTAATTTCATGACCCTTCTGGGTTGGTCACCAAAAGGGGAACAAGAATTATTTACTAAAGAAGAATTAATTGCGGAATTTGATGAAACCCGTTTATCAAAAGCACCATCAATGTTTGATGTTACAAAATTAACATGGATGAATCACCAATACTTAAAAGCTAAAGAAGATTCAGAATGGTTAGAGTTTGTACGTCCATATGTAGAAGAAGCTTATGATCTTTCAACACGTGATAATGCATGGGTTGAAATGTGCATGCTTTTATATAAAGAACAACTTCAATATGGCGCTGAAATTGTGGAATTGGTAAAACCATTCTTTGAAGAACCAGACCTTACTGACGCTGAAAGAGAAGTCCTTGAATGGGAAACAACACCTGTTGTTGCGAAAGCATTCTTATCATGTTTACCAACAGAATGGACTGTAGAAAACTTGAAGGAAGCCTTTAACGAAGCTAAGAAAATATCAGAACTTAAAGGTAAACCTTTATTTATGGGTCTTCGTGTTTCCGCAACACATCAAACTCATGGACCAGATCTAATGAGTGCTTTATACTTAACTGGTTATGAAACTGTAAAACAAAGACTTGAAGATTATGTCAAATAATTTTAAAAAATGTCACGAATTAAAAGTAATGCGTGATCCGGTTCATGGATACATTAATGTTGAGTACCAAATTATTTGGGATCTCATTAATGCCCCTGAATTTCAACGCTTACGAAGAATTCATCAACTAGGTGGAACGTATCAGGTCTACCATGGTGCAGAGCATTCTCGTTTTTCGCATTCTGTAGGTGTGTATGAATTGGTACGAAACATCATTGAAAAAGTTGCGGGATTGAAAGATGTGCTTTCTGAATTTGAAGTAGTGGCACTCCTTTGCGCAGGGCTTCTTCATGATGTTGGGCATGGACCGTTTTCTCATGCATTTGAGGCGGTTACTTCAGTCAATCATGAAGAGTTTACAGACCGTATCATTCTTGAAGATACCCATATTAACAGAATCTTGAGAGAAACTTCAGATGAGTTACCACAACTTGTTGCAGATATTATTGCCCATAGGGCTGAAAGAAAGCTTTTAACTCAGATTATTTCAAGCCAATTGGACGCGGACCGTATGGATTATCTTCTGAGAGACTCTTACTTTACAGGTGTAAGCTATGGAGAGTTTGATCTGAATCGAATTATTCGAACTTTAAAAGTAGTGGATGATCGCATTGTGGTGAAGGAAAGTGGAATTCATGCTGTAGAAGATTACATCATGGCACGCTATCAAATGTACTGGCAAGTGTATCTTCACCCTACCTCACGAAGCTTTGAAATGATTTTGCTTGCGTTATTTAAACGTATGAGAGACTTAACGTTAGAAGATCGTAATGCTATGGATTCAATTTCATTCATTAAACCCTTCGTAAGCAATGGTGATATAAGTTTGAAGGCACATTACCAATTGGATGAATCGACATGTCTTAGTGGGTTTATGACTCTAACAGAGTGTGATGATCCTATCTTGCGTGATTTATCGTCCCGACTTCTAAATAGAGACCTCTTTAAATACCAAGATGTTTTGGATAATGATCAAATGGAATCGATTGTTGCATCTGTACGAAATCTTGGATACGATCCTGAATACTATGTTATTCAAGACTACACAACACAAATCCTTTACATGCCATATGAAGAAGGTGTGGATAGTGGGATTTGGGTACAAATGAAAGATGGTTCTCTTGTTGAACTATCGAAAGCGTCATCAATCGTCCACGGTTTTGCGACTGGAAACATGAAAGAAGACAGTAAAGTATTCTTCCCTGATAAAGTCAGAATTGAAATATAATTAAATTGTAGACATTCTCATAATAGAGAGTGTCTTTTTTACTCCACCTAAAACAACATTAAATAGAGCAATCGGTCTTAACTGTGGGTTGCTATCTTGGGAGTGTTGAGCGATAATAAGTACACCTAGGAGGACACGATATGAATAAAGAAACTTTAATTACAATTAGAAAAAATATTATGAACGAGTTACCAGACAATACAGTGACCTTTCTATTCAGTGGATTGCCTGTAAGAAAATCAGCAGATGCTGAATATCCTTTCTTTGCGAACCGTAACTTCTTTTATGGAACACATATAGAAGAACCAGGAGCAATCCTTGTCTTTGACAAACCAAATCAAAAAGAAATTCTCTTTTTGAGAGATATTGATGAATTTAAAGAGAAATGGATTGGACATTACATGCGTGATACAGAAGCTTTTGAACGCTGTGGTGTCGCAGACATTCGTTACTTTTCAGCATTTGATGATTATGTTGGAGAAGTCATTAAAGCAGGTTATAAAATCGGCGTCGATATGGATCATGACACAATTGCTGATGAGTACTATGGATCAGGGTTGATGTTTTCCGAAGAATTCGATGAAAATTTTGTGACAGATATTTTCGAAAATATTGTGAAGTGTCGTATGGTTAAGCTCCCTGAAGAAGTTGAGGCAATTAAAGCTGCAGCTGAAGTTACTAACACAGCAATTATGAGTATGGTTGAAGAAATGAAACCAGGAAATAATGAAAATGATATGACAGCTCGTTTCTTATATGAAGGTAATCGTGCACACGGAGATCTTATGTTCGATACGATTGTTGCTTCTGGAAAGAACGCTACAACATTACACTACATCTCAAATGATCAACCTTTAAATGATGGGGAACTAGTCTTATTAGATTTAGGTATCCGTGTTAATGGATATGGTGCGGATATTTCGCGTACATTCCCAATCAATGGTAAATATACACAACGTCAAAGAGAAGTATATCAAGAAGTTCTCAATTGTTTCCACGCTATTAATGAGGCAATTAAACCAGGGGTAAGTATTCTCGATTTAAACGAATTGTCTAAAGAATTGTTAGGTAAATCTTGTATTAAGCTTGGTTTGATTAATTCTGTTGAAGAGGTGGGACAATATTACTATCACAGTATTGGACACTCATTAGGTCTTGATACACATGATGTATGGTTAGATCGCGCGACACCACTGGTTGTGGGAAATGTTATTACCAACGAACCAGGTCTTTATATTGTGGAAGAAAACATCGGAATTCGTATTGAAACTGATGTTGTTGTGACCGAAAATGGGTGCGAAGATTTAGCGCCTCAAATCATTCGTGAAGTCGATGCGATTGAAAAAACTATGTTAAAGTAATGTGAACATTTAATGAAAGTATGCACTATTTTGCATACTTTTGTTATTTATGGTGTAAAGCTATTGACAATCCTTGTATCTTGAATATAATTCAGTGGTAAATATGTTAGGAGGATCTACATTAAGACTAAAATTAATATACGACAAAAGGCTCAAGATAGTCAGCATGAGTACAATCAATTAAACGCACAAATTGATGATTATGGTGATTATAAAAGAATTGTTTATTTCGAGCCGGATGGAGCGATAGTAATCTTAAATGTTACGAGTAGTGAGGTATCAATGAAGCGGGAAGATTCCTGGATAACCCTAGGATCATTTCATCAAACTGAAACGACAGAATTGAGCATCACAAACGAGCATGGTGTGGTAGCATTTAATATTAAAGTAGAATCTATGAAGATTGAATCTAATTTTATTTATATAAGGTATCATTTAAAGCAAAACGATGAAATCATCGATATTCTAGTCTTTGAATGTTGGTGGGAACCGGAGGTATAAATATGTCATCAAAATCACTAACTGATATTGCGTTTGAACGCTTAACGAAAAAGAAAAAAGAAATACCGTTTCAAAAGCTTTGGCAAGAAGTTTCTGTAGAGGCAAATTTTCCTGAAG
Organism: Erysipelothrix sp.; assembly: GCA_036637915.1. Taxonomy (GTDB): domain Bacteria; phylum Bacillota_I; class Bacilli_A; order Erysipelotrichales; family Erysipelotrichaceae; genus Erysipelothrix. The sequence goes on from JAVWLP010000001.1 coordinate 7,304, forward strand.
CAGTCGCTAAAAGAAAAGTAGCATCATTCTATAATGCACTTATGATGGATTCCCGATTTATCTCTCTTGAAAGCAACACATGGGATTTACGTGAACGTCATTCACTTGAAAGTTTACAAATCGATCCTGATTTGCTCGATAGTTATGATGATTACGACGAGGACTATGACGATTACGAAGAAGAAGTTGCAACAGATGACGAATAAATCGCTAAAGCGGTTGAAGTCAAATATTAAGTTTGCTAAAATATAAAAGGGCAATAAGCTTCCATTTGATGGGAGCTTTTATTTTGTATTAAGAAGGAGCGGTAGGCATGACGAAGTATATTTTTGTAACAGGTGGGGTTGTTTCAGGTATTGGTAAGGGGATTGTGGCATCGTCAATAGGACGACTCATGAAAAATCGTGGATTAAAAGTTTATATGCAAAAATTTGATCCATATATTAATGTTGATCCAGGGACTATGTCTCCATTTCAACACGGAGAAGTATTCGTAACAAAAGACGGTCATGAAGCCGACTTGGACTTAGGTCATTACGAACGTTTTATTGACGAGGAACTGACAAGAAATGCAAGTATTACAACAGGTCGTGTATACCAAAGCGTTATTAACAAAGAACGTAAAGGTGCATACCTTGGTGCTACTGTACAAGTTATTCCACACATCACAGATGAAATTAAAAATAAAGTCTATGATGTTGCTGAAGAGTCAGGAGCAGATGTTGTTATTACTGAAATTGGTGGTACGGTAGGGGATATTGAATCGTTGCCATTTTTAGAAGCTATTCGTCAAGTTCATGCTGAAAATCGTACTGAAGATGTTGTTTTCGTCCACACGACACTTATCCCACAAGTGCCTGCAAGTGGTGAATTCAAAACAAAGCCTACGCAACATAGTTTTAAAGAGCTTATGTCACACGGAATTAAAGCAAACATAATCGTAACCCGTTGTGATGAGCCATTAACTGATGACATGAAGAAAAAGATTGCACTTTTCTGTGATGTTAATGAATCGGCAATTATTGAATCTCGTAATGTGGAGAACCTCTATGAATTGCCATTAGCATTCCAAAAGCAAGGTCTTGATGATTATATTCTTCATAAATTTGGATTAGGAGATATTGCTCCTGCAGATATGACGGAATGGAAAGCAATGATTGATAGTGCAAACAACTTAACGAAAAAAGTAAGTGTTGCACTTGTTGGTAAATATGTTGAACTTCATGATGCTTACTTATCAGTAGCTGAAGCATTACTTCACGCTGGATATGCACTGGGTGCTGAAGTTGATATTGATTGGATTGATTCCGCTACATTGACACCAGAAAATGTTAAAGATATTCTTGGTGGTCATGATGGAATCTTAGTTCCAGGTGGATTTGGATCACGTGGTGTTGAAGGGAAGATTCTTGCTTCACAATTTGCACGTGAAAATAACATCCCTTACTTTGGAATTTGTTTAGGTATGCAAGTAGCAATGATTGAATTTGCACGTAACGTTTGTGGTATGGATAGTGCTCATTCTACAGAACTTGATGCAAATACTTCATATCCCGTAATTGATATCATGGAAGATCAAGTTCACCAAACAAATGTTGGTGGAACATTAAGACTTGGTAATTATCCATGTGAACTAAAAGTAGATAGCTTAGCTCACGAACTTTATAATGAAGATGTGATCTTCGAACGTCACCGTCATCGTTATGAATTTAATAATAAATATCGTCAACTTTTTGAAGAGAAAGGTGTGACATTTAGTGGTCTAAGCCCTGATGGTGAATTAGTAGAAATTATTGAGTTAAAAGACCATAATTTCTATATTGCAAGTCAATATCACCCAGAGTTTAAATCAAGACCAAACCGTTCACATCCGTTATTTCATGGATTTGTGAATGCGGCTTTGCTTTTTTCTGAAAAAAGAGTAAAATAGGGTATAGATATTAGGAGGAAAATATTTTATGGCATTAGTTTCAGCAAAAGAAATTTTGGAAAATGCACGTGACGGCCACTACGCTGTTCCTGCAATTAACATTAACAACTTAGAGTGGACAAAAGCAGTCCTTTCAACAGCACAAGAAATGAACTCACCAATCTTGGTAGCAGTATCAGAAGGTGCTGGTAAATATATGACAGGTTACAAAACTATCGTTAAGATGGTTGAAGGAATGATGGAAGAATTAAACATCACAGTTCCTGTAGCATTGCACTTAGACCACGGTAGCTTTGAAGGTGCTAAAAAAGCTCTTGCAGCTGGATTTACATCAGTTATGTATGATGGATCACACTTACCATTAGACCAAAACTTAGCAGAAACACGTGAAATCGTTTCAATCGCTCATGCACAAGGTGCATCAGTTGAAGCTGAAGTTGGATCAATCGGTGGAGAAGAAGACGGAATCATCGGTACAGGTGAATTAGCTGACCCAGCAGAATGTAAAATGATGGTTGATACAGGTATCGACTTCTTAGCAGCTGGTATCGGTAATATCCACGGTAAATATCCAGAAAACTGGGTAGGACTAAGCTTTGATACTCTTGATGAAATCAAAAAAGCAACAGGAAATATTCCTTTAGTATTACACGGAGGATCAGGAATTCCTACTGATCAAACACAAAAAGCTATCGATTTAGGAGTAGCTAAAATTAACGTTAACACTGAATTGCAATTAGTATTTGCTGCAGCAACACGTAAATTTATCGAAGAAGGTAAAGATTTAGAAGGTAAAAACTACGATCCTCGTAAACTTTTAGCTCCTGGATACCAAGCAATGTGCGATACAGTTAAAGAAAAAATTACTGTATTTGGTTCAGCAAACAAAGCTTAATTAAATTAAAGTGATTAAGACTTACTTGATTATCAAGTGAGTCTTTTTTTTGTGCAAATAAAAGAACTTCCTACAAACTTTGCTGTTTGATGTGTCATAATTGGCGAACCAATGTAAATATTTCACAAAGTTGCGGAGAACGGGTTGTTTCAAGTACCAAGAATTTGTAGAATAACACAGAGTGGTATGGAGGAACGTATGAATTCTTTGGATGAAACTGTCTCGCTAGTCAGTGAGTTGGGTGTTAAGAAAGTTAATAAAAGTCTGAAAGCGCAGATTGTATTGGGCTTTATTGCAGGAGCAATGATATCTCTTGGATATATGGCATATATAAAATGTGTTGCTACCATTGATGGTGGTTTAGGGAATGTGTTGGGGGCGTCGATATTTCCGATTGGACTTCTTGTAATCCTATTAGCTGGTGGGGAACTGATTACTGGTAATATGACCGTTGTCGCAACAGCCTATTGGAATAAAAAAGTAACATTATCGCAACTTGCCAAAAACTGGTTGGTAATTACTTTAGCAAATATAGCGGGAGCCTTATTTGTGGCCTTGATTGTTGGAACGTATTTAGGAACACTTTCCTCATATCAAGATGTCATTAATAATTTGGCTCAATCGAAAGCACACTATGACCCGCTTCGTACATTTGTATCAGGTATTATCTGTAACTGGTTTGTTGGGTTGGGGGTTTGGTTAAATATTGTGATGAAAGATGGTGCAGGAAAAATAATGGGAATTTGGTTCCCGGTCATGGTCTTTGTACTGTTGGGTTTTCAACATAGTGTTGCGAATATATTTCTCATGGGAATTTCGATGTCATATGGCGGCATCACAATCTCGCAATTCTTGAGTAATTTTGTCTTTTCCTATCTTGGAAATATTGTGGGTGGTGCAGTATTTGTAGGCCTCTTCTACGTCATGGCAAATTCTCATAAAAAGTAAGGACTTCATTATGAAGTCTTTTTTTTACCGTTTAATAAGTGATTTCATCCATTGATTCCTAAAGTAAACAATGAAAAAATAGTGTGATAAAATAATTTTACTTAGGATTATTCAAGACTTCTAAGTAATTCGAATTACAAGCTTGTTGTGATTCGAAAGGGGGGAATGAAAAATGGAACTAGTATTACCTGCAAAATATGATGAACTTGGATTGATGATGTCATATGATGTTCAAGGCGGAAACTATGAAAGCCGTAAAGAGCATTGGTGGGGTGTTGTAGTAACCTACAACAATCAACAAACCAAAGACTTGATCAAAGATTATGCATCTTTACAGCGCAATCTAGGTGTGTTAGGTCTTGCACCATTTATTAAAATAGCAACTGTACCTTTAAATTGGTATTACAATCGATTGTCAGCGGAAGTGTCCAATAAAAACAATGGTCGAGGCGTTATCATTCAGTATAACTTTAACTTAACCTACAAAGTGACGACGAGATAGTATGAAAAAACTTGTGAAATTAGAAATGGGATCTTGGATTGGGTTAGCATGTATTACCATGTTATATTCTTTAAGTCTTAAAACCTTCGAAGGTTATTTCTTTAATGACTTTCTTTATGCATTGGGTATATCTGTCATTGTGATATTACATCTTTATGCTGATAAGATAGCTCGAACTCAGAAATACTCGGGGCTTATCTTTACTAAAGTGCTCTATCGTGTGAACCGCATTCTCTTTGATATCTATCTGTTACTGACGAGTTGGTCAATTTATTTCTTTAAATTAAATGATGTAAAAGAAGCGACGATGTTAAACATGGAAAGAATGACCCGTAATTTTATGTTTATCTCAATTTTAGGATTTACTGTATGCTACTTCGTAAAGCGTCATTATGACAAAGTAAGTAAATAGGAATAAAGCAAAAGAACATCTTGACTCTGAGATGTTCTTTTCACATGGATTGGCGTCTCATCACAATAAAATTATGACAAGTGCGTGAACGATAGAGTCAAGAGCTATTTTTTATGAGCAATTTAAGTTATAATAACTATGGCTAAAGGAGTTGTTTGAATGGCGGAAATTATAAAAATCGAAGGTGGACACAAATTAAACGGTAAGGTAAGAATTGGCGGTGCGAAGAATGCTACTGTAGCATTAATTCCTGCAGCGATTCTCGCAACAAATAGTGAGGTAAATATCTATGGGGTTCCAGATATCTCAGATGTCGAGTCATTATCGATATTACTTCAAGAACTTAATGTATCGGTAACATCACCAACACCGGAACATTTTCAAATTAATACATCACAAATGAAAAATGTGGATTTAGACCACGAAGCAGTTACAAAATTAAGAGCATCCTATTATTTCATGGGTGCACTATTAGGTAAATATAAATATGTCCGAATGCAAATGCCTGGTGGATGTTATTTAGGACCACGTCCTTTTGATTTGCACTTGAAGGGTTTTGAAGCATTGGGCGCAAATATTGATTATACTCAAGGCTACTACACAATTTCTGCAGAGAAGCTTGAGGGAGCAAAAATCTATCTTGATTTTGCATCCGTAGGAGCAACTATTAACATTATGTTAGCGGCGACGCTAGCAGAAGGTAAAACAATAATTGAAAATGCTGCGAAAGAACCGGAAATTATTGATGTTGCTAACTTCTTGAATAAGATGGGAGCTAATATCCGTGGAGCTGGAACGAATGTTATTACAATCGAAGGTGTTGAAACATTAGATGGTAAAGCACATGAAATTATTCCGGATCGTATTGAAGCGGGTACTTATATCATTATGGCTGCAGCGATGGCTGAGGATGTTACAATTGAAAATATCATCCCTCTTCACTTGGATGCACTTTTATCGAAGTTGATTGAGATGGGGGTTAATGTAGAGGTTGGTATGGACTATGCACGAATCCGTTCATCTGAATCTCTAAAAGGGATTGATGTCACGACGCAAACCTATCCAGGTCTTGCAACGGATCTCCAACAGCCTCTCACAACGCTTTTAACACAGGCTACTGGAACATCAAGTGTTCGTGAGACAATCTATGCGGAACGCTTCAAACATTGTACAGAGCTTCAAAGAATGGGAGCTAATATCAATGTTATTCCATCACAAGCAAATATTACCGGACCAACACCTTTATTTGGTGCTAAGGTAGAAGCAACGGATTTACGTTGCGGCGCAAGTCTTGTTGTAGCTGGATTGATTGCGGAAGGTGTTACTGAAATTAGTGAAGTTTACCATATTGATCGTGGTTACGATGATATTGATAATAAACTTCGTTCACTGGGTGCAAAAATCTGGCGTGAAGAAAAATAATTATTTTAAACTCTGTACTCGTAATGAATACAGAGTTTTTATGTGGCTGTTAAACTATTCATAGTTTCTTAAATGTGGTATATTCAATGTAGATAAGAGGTGACTGAAATGGAATTCCAAGATAAAACATCTATCTTCGATAGAGGTCCTGAAAATGGAATGTTTACATTTATTATTATCATCTTTGTTTTGGTCATTTTGTTCTTTGTCATACGATCAGTTTATGAATACTTAAGTAACAATCGATCCGAAGTAGTGGAGACAGATGCGAGAGTTATATCAAAACGAATTGATGTCCGGTTAAACTCGGGAGCCTCTAGCACACAGTACTTTGTAACTTTTGAACTCGCAGATGGGGAAAGAAAAGAATTTAAGGTAAGTGGGAATCGTTATGGAATTCTCATTGAAAATGATCGAGGTGTTCTCTCATTTCAAGGAACACGACTCAATGACTTTACAAGATAAAAGCAACACTTGTTTTAAACTCTGTGTTGCTTTTTGTTTTACTTATTTTTGATTGTTTGTAGGTAACGGTAAACGGTTGGTTCAGAAATCTTTAGAATCTTCGCAATTTCAGGTACGGCGCCTTTGAGTAAAAAGAAGCCATTATCATATAATAGAGAAATTGTTTCATACTTATCATCCTGCTTAAATTTTGTTACTGGAATGCCTTTCGCAATCGACATTTCATAAACAGTATTCTCAGCCATTTCTTCAATTGAACGAGAGAGTGATTCGTTTGTGACGGTATGTTCTTCTTCGTGTTTATATGTTCTTAAAAGTACTTCGAGTGTTTCAAGGTTCTTATTGATTTCATTAAAGATTGATTCATCTGTATTTACACAGATCATTCCGACAAGATTTCCCTCGTAACGAATATAAAGAGATGCAGATTTCAATTGTTTATTATCACGATTAGTAATGCCGCGATAATTAATAGAATACTCAGAGTCATCATCGATGCCTTCCTTGACAGTTTTTAAAACATAATCAGTGGCAGGATCGCCAACTTCACGTTTTGTGATGTAGTTATTTCGAATCGCTAGGATTGATGAATCCAAGTCAGTAAGGTCATGTAAGACGATTTCGGAATTCTTTCCGAGAATTTCCGCAAGAAAGTCTACAAATGGAATATAACGTTTAAGATATACGGTTGCGTTTGTTGACATGATGTACCTCCATAGTGCCCCTTAAGTATATAAGATTAAGCGGTTTCTTTCAAATGTTTATCTTACAAAATACACGAGATTCAAGAAAACTTTGTGAAATTTAATTCGAAATATATTTATGATTTGTTTTGACTTGATTTAGTAAAATGAAATTATCAAATAATACGAAATGATAAAAAATTATTACGATTGAATAATAATATATAGGAATATTTGGTAAGATGTGATTATAAAAGGAGATGCATATTATGACAAATCAATGGAACGGTTTTAAATCTGGTAAATGGCAAGACGAAATCAACGTACGCGACTTTATTCAACTTAACGTTACTCCTTATGAAGGTGATGATCAATTCCTCGCTGGCATAAGTGATAACACAGAAAGACTATGGGATAAGAGCTTAGAACTTCTTAAAGAAGAAGTTAAAGTTCGTGTCCTTGATATTGAAATGGATGCTATGTCAGGAATTGATAATTTTGAACCCGGATATATCATCAAAGAAGATGAAGAAATTGTAGGTCTTCAAACAGATGCACCTCTTAAACGTATTATTAACCCTTATGGTGGTATTCGTTTAGTAGATAACATTCTCGAAACATACGGTAGAAAAATGGATGACAAGACAAGCTTCTTCTTCCATAACTACACAAAAACGCATAACCAAGGTGTTTTCGATGGTTACACTCCTGAAATTCGTAAATACCGTACAACAGGTCTTCTAACTGGTTTACCTGATGCTTATGGACGTGGACGTATCATTGGTGACTACCGTCGTGTTGCACTTTATGGTATTGACCGTCTCGTCGAAGAAAAGAAAAAAGATCTTGCAGCAATCAAAAAGATTACAGCAGATACCATTCAGCTTCGCGAAGAAGTTAACGAACAAATTCGTGCATTAGGTTCTATTAAATCAATGGCAGCTAAATATGGTTTCGATATTAGCGAACCTGCAAAGAATGCTCAAGAGGCTATTCAATGGACATACTTTGGCTACCTAGCAGCTATCAAAGAAAATAATGGTGCTGCAATGAGTTTGGGTCGTACATCAACATTCTTAGATATTTATATCGAACGTGACATTGCAGCTGGAATTATTGATGAAAAACAAGCACAAGCTTACATTGATCAATTCATTATGAAACTACGTTTGGCTCGTCACTTACGTACTCCTGAATACGATGATCTCTTTGCTGGTGATCCAACATGGGTTACAGAATCAATCGGTGGTATGGGTAAAGATGGACGTACATTAGTAACTAAGAACTCATTCCGTTACTTACATACACTAACAAACTTAGGACCTGCACCAGAACCTAACATGACTGTTCTTTGGTCAGAAGATCTTCCAATTGGCTTTAAACGCTACTGTGCTAAGATGTCAATTGAAACAGGTGCTATCCAATATGAAAACGATGATATCATGCGTCCAAACTTTGGCGATGACTATGGAATCGCATGCTGTGTTTCTGCAATGGAAATCGGTAAACAAATGCAATACTTTGGAGCACGTACAAACTTAGCTAAAGCATTACTCTACTCAATCAATGGTGGACGAGATGAAGTTAAGGGAATTAAAGTTCTTGAAGATGTTCCAACAATGGATGATGAAATTCTTGACTACGATAAAGTAATGAAACAATACGATGCAGTTTTACAAGAAGTTGCTCAAGTATATGTTGATACAATGAATATTATTCACTATATGCACGATAAATATGCATATGAAAAGAGCCAAATGGCACTTCATGATACAAATGTTGAACGCCTCATGGCATTCGGTATTGCTGGACTTTCAGTAGCAACTGACTCCTTATCCGCAATCAAATATGCTCAAGTTAAACCAATTCGTAATGAAGAAGGACTTGCAGTTGATTTTGAAATTGAAGGAGATTATCCAAAATACGGTAATGATGATGACCGCGTTGATGATATCGCAGTTGATTTAGTAGAACGTTTCTCACGTTACCTCAAATCACATGAAATCATTCGTGATGCAAAACATACATTATCAATCCTTACAATTACTTCAAACGTTGTTTATGGTAAGAAGACAGGATCAACACCTGATGGACGTCATGCAGGGGAACCATTTGCACCAGGTGCAAACCCAATGCACGGCCGTGATAGTTCAGGAGCACTTGCTTCATTAAACTCAGTTGCTAAGATTCCTTATGCAGACGTTTGTGAAGACGGAGTTTCAAACACATTCTCAATCGTACCTCAAGTTTTAGGTAAGAGTGAAGATGAAAGAATTAATAACCTTGTAGGTGTTATGAATGGATACTTCAGTCAAAAAGCTCACCACTTAAACGTTAACGTACTAAATCGTGAGTTATTAGAAGATGCTATGCAACACCCAGAAAAATATCCACAATTAACAATTCGTGTATCTGGTTACGCTGTAAACTTCAACCGTTTATCGACAGAACAACAAAAAGAAGTTATAAGCCGTACCTTCCATGAAACAATCTAGAACCGGATACGTCCGTAAGTTAGAAACAATGGGAATGGTGGATGGCCCAGGGATTCGTACAATTGCGTTTCTCTCGGGTTGTCCCCTTCGCTGTTTATTTTGCCACAACCCAGATATGTGGCGTACAGATCCGAAGGATGCAATAACTGTCGATGAGCTAGTCACAAAATTGAAACGTTATAAACCTTATTATGGTGAAGAGGGAGGGGTAACGTTTTGCGGTGGCGAACCTTTAAACCAACCTGAGTTTCTATATGATGCGATGAAAGCATGTAAGGCTGAAGGAATTAGTACTTGTCTAGATACGTCAGGATTTGGACGTGTTGATACATTTGATGATATCCTAAGTGTTACTGACACAATTCTCTATGACATCAAAGGTCTTGAGGAAAAGAAATACCGTGAAATGACCAGTGCTCCACTACGTGTAACACAACAATTTCTTGAGAAAGCACAAGAACATGGTGTGAACATTTGGATTCGCGTTGTTATTGTGCCTGGATTCCATGATACTTATAAGTACATGGATGAACTCGCCGAGTACATTGCACCACTTAATAATATTGAAAGAATTGAACTTCTACCGTACCATACGATGGGAGTTAATAAATATGAAACAATTGGTAAAGAATATCCATTAGATGGTGTTCCTGCCATGAATAAAGATACATGTATGGAACTTCAAAAATATTTGATTTCTGAAGTTGACCGCATTAGAAAGGGAGCTTAGGCTTCCTTTTTCTTTACAAAAGAAAGATTACTGTATATAATAGGTATATACAGTAAGGGGTGATACGGTGGATATCAAATTGAAGAAAACGGTTAGCATGCCGATATATGAACAAATAATGATCCAGATTCAAGAAAAAATTGTGAATGGAGATCTTGAGTCAGGACAAATGCTACCGTCAATGCGTGTACTATCCCGTGATTTAGAAGTAAGTATCATCACCACTAAAAGAGCCTATGAAGAACTCGAGAAACTAGGTTATGTCGTGATGGTAGCGGGGAAAGGGTGTTATGTATCCGAAAAGAAACCGGAGACTTTCCAAACTATTTATCGTAAAGAACTCGCTGAAAATATTAAGTTGATGCTTCAACAGGCAAAAAATGCAGGAATTAGTTATGAAGATTTTCTCGAAGAGGTGAAAGAACAAGGAGGAAAAGTTTATGCTAAGAATTTTGAAGATTAATTCGAAAAATAACCTTAATAATATATTATACGCATTTTTCTTGTTGCTAATACTTGTGAAAAAAGATACTGGAGATGCATTCGCATTCGGAATTTCACTACTGTACTCATCTTTCTCAGTTAGAGATGTATCGATTGCTCAAGGATATTTTAAAACCTTACCATTCAGTATTGGTGAGTATATTAAGAGTATGATTCTTGATACTACTTTATATTTAATTATCACAATTACAATTCTCTATTTCAAAAGCTTTGAATTTTCTTTTAATTTGTCATTTGTACTGATGATAACTACTTGGTTTTTCTTAGCGATGTTTTTCAGGTTGAACTTGAGTAAAAACTCTAAGGATTTTCTCGCGATTGTGGTAGATCTTCTCATAGTTCTATTCATTTGGATAGTATTCAGCGTAAGTCAATATATTATTGTTAGAATAGTGATAACTCTCATAGCCTTGTTCCTCGATGTTTATCGCATCCGCAAACTTAAAAAAAATGATTTCGAATAGGAGGAAAAGAAGATGAATAAACTACAAATTGAAAATCTTCAACGAGAGTTGTTAAAAGATGAAGCACTGAATGTTAAATTTAAATGTGGTCCGGTTAACCTTAAAGTTGAGGGAGGGCAAGTTGTCGGCATCTTTGGTGAAAATGGGTCAGGAAAAACAACCTTCATTAAATTAATAACGGGAATTAAATACAAAGACTTGGGACTTGTTAAGTTTAATGAGCAAGAATGGTTCAACAATGATCTTGCATATATTCCAGATACATTTCCTTTTGGACCTAAGACAAAAGTATCTGAGATACTAAAATTACATGAAACTTTGTTTGGAGAAAAATGGGAAAGAAATACATGCTTGTCATATCTGGATAAGTACAATGTTGATGAGACATCCATATCCCAGAAACTTTCTTTAGGAATGAAGCAGAGGTTAATGGTGGCTATTGCCTTATCTCACAAACCAAAGTTACTTATTTTTGATGAACCAATGGCTGGGATAGATCCTTTTGTTAGAAGTGAAATTCTTGATGATATATTGAACTATACTTACGAGAATGAATCAGTCACTATCATTAGTACCCATAATATTGAGGAAGTTAATGATGTAGTGGATTACGTACTTTATTTTGAAGGAGGTTATCCAATCATTAATACTACTATTGCGGAATTTTCAAATATTGCTCATCAATTTATTGAGTCAGACTCTCAAGAAATTGATATCAAAGAATTTGTTAATACCTATCAAAGGGGGTAAGAAAGATGATTATCTTAGAAAATGCTATCAAGAACAGAAGAAACCTCGAAATTAGTATCGACTATTTGGAAATTCCAAAAGGAATGGTAACGATGATTGTGAGTCGAAATTCTGGTGGGAAAAGTACATTACTTAAGGTTTTAAGTGGTGCATTAAAGTTAAATGAAGGTAAGTACTTGATAGACACTCAATCTATTGACGAATATAAGAAAAATAATACGGTGTTTTATATGCCAGATTCAGTTCCTGTAGCTCCTCAAAAGTCAGTATTCAGCAGTACAAGCTTATTTGAGGGTGTTTATGAAGGATTTGCGTCCCGACAATTTGAAAAAAACTTGATAGAAGCAAATATTCCAATGCATTCAAGGATAAGAGAATTATCTAAAGGTCAACAAAAAAAGTATATGTTTGAGTTGCTGAAACTTAGTAATGCGAAGATGTTATTGTTGGATGAACCTACTAATGGGTTAGATGAAAATAATAAAACTGAGTTTAAAAAGATAATTCAAAACTACCTACTTAATGATGATAATTATGTTGTTATTGCATCCAATAATGTTGAGGATATTGAGAATATTTGCGATAACCTAGTTTATATAAAAAATGGTAAAGTATTTTTTGAAGGGAGTGTCTTGGATCTTCAAGATCGTTATAAACTATGGACAGGTCCTAAAGATAAAATTCCTACACATGGTGTAGTAGGGGTGAGGAAAAAACGAAACACTGCAGATGCTCTGATTGATATAACTTTAAACACTGTTATAGAAGTTAATGAAATAAACTTACACGATTTATTAATTATGTTAGAGAGGGGAACCGCATGAAAAACTATATAAACAGATCATGTTTACGCTACTATGCTTATATTCTTCTGGTGTTACTCCTTTCAATGTTGATAGCTTCATCATCAGATAATTTTATTGCCCGTGACCTACTTGATAACAATCAAAACAAGATGTTGGAATATTTTTATACTAACCAAGTAATTGTGTTTATATTCAATTCATTAGCATATACGTACTTTTTGAAATCATCTTATGTCGCTGTATTGGAGCCGACAGTTATCTCATATATACTATCGGGTAAAGAGAGTGATGTAGAAATAAGAAAATACCTTTACTACAGAGCACTAATTCCTTATCTAGCAACAACAATAATAGTGTCTTTAATATATGTTGGATGTTTTAACTCATTGGCACAAACCTATCCAACTGTTTCATTTGGATTTAATCAGTTAGCTGTTTTAGTGATGATGGTTGTAATTTCGATAATTGTAATGACGCTATACTTTAAAACACAAAGACCATTATTGATGTCTAATTACTCTGATACACTTTTCTACCTAATTGTAATTTTTAGTCCAGCATATTATTCGGTGATAGATAAATTCAGTCTAAAATCTGGAAATCTTATATTTTTTTCAGCTTATCTGTTGTTTGGAGTGGGAATGATATTTCGCTATATCTTGGAAATTAAATCTAACAAAAAAATAGATATCTGTTAAAATAGAGTTAATGTTAGCGGGGTGGTAGTGTGGATTTCTTAGATGAAGAAAAATTAATGGATGCGTGTATGATTGCAGGCAAGATTTTAATGGAGAATGGCGCAGAAATGCACCGTGTGGAAGATACAATGAATCGTATCTTAGATGTTAAGCATGGTGACAAAGAAGCGATGAGTTTTGTTATTCCTACAGGAATTTTCGTTACCACTCGATATGGTAGAACTACGAAAATGAAACGTATTGTGAAGCGTCGACAAAATTTGGAGATGATTGTAGAAGTAAATAGTTTATCAAGACAATTTAGTGCCCAAGAATTAACGGTTGATGAACTGTATGATGCATTAACAGAGCTTGAGAAAAATGAAGTTGACTTCCCTTACTGGCTTAAAATTGTTAGTTCAGGATTGATAAGTGGTTTCATGATGCTCCTATTCGAAGGTTCATTTCAAGATAATGGGATTACTATGGTGATCGGTGCTTTGGGATATAGTTTTTATTCGTATCTCGCGAGAGTTATGAAGGCTCGATTTATTCAAGAGTTCGTAGCTACTTTCTTAATGGCACTCCTTGCCAATGGTTTGAATCAATTGGGCTTGGTGACTAATGCAGATACTGTAATTATAGGGAGCATAATAATATTAGTTCCTGGAATACAAATTATGAATTCAATCCGTGACTTCTTAGCGGGAAATACTATTTCTGGTACAGTATTTATGATGGAAGCCATGGTAATAGCAGGGATGATTGGGGCAGGTGTAATGTCTGCACTCAAAATATTTTAGGTGATGAATATGGATGCGAGAATTATAGTGCAAGCTTTAAGTAGTTTTGTTTCAGCATTTTTCTTTGGGATTATTGTAAATGTTCCCAGAAAAGTGTTGTTTAACTGTGGCTTTACAGGAATGGCTGGTTGGATTAGTGCTTGGATACTCATGCAACTTGGCGTGAGTCAAATTATTGCAGTATTCATTGGGTCAATCTTGGTCTCATTCTTATCGATATACTTTGCCAAGAAAAATCGAATGCCTGCTACTACCTTTAATATTCCTGGTGTCTTTCCACTCGTTCCAGGGATTGCTGCTTACCAAACTGTTAATGCCTTTGTAAGTGGTGACTATATACTAGGAATGGGACTTATCGTAAAAACATTCTCAATTTCAGTCTCGATTGCACTTGCGATTGTTATGGTTGAAGTGTTCTACCGCTTCTTTGTTAGAATGGCTTCACGTCGTCTACAATAGCGTATGCACGTATGAGAGATGCTTCTGCATGGATTTTTAAGGGAACCATGTGGATAATGATTTTATTATAATCTTCCAGTGAGGTGAGATTGGTGAGGTTTTCTACAATCAGAACATCATGGTCAAGTAGATATTGATGTACTTCAAAAGGTTCTCTATCTGGAGAAGGAGAATCGAATCCAACTATTCTAACCCCTGCACTAATTAAGTAATTAGCGAGCGATAACGTAATCGTCGGATGATTTCTATAATAAATCTCAGTTCCGTAATAAGTATCATAGTTTGTTTGAAATATGACTATCTTAGAATCGGAGATAATTTGTTTAATATTTTCTGTTAAATCAATGATTGGATCCGTTATCTTAATAATTGATGGCGTTCCAATAAAAGTATCAAGTGAATAGTCATCAATATGCTTTTTGTTTTCTGATAGATGGCATGGTGCATCTACGTGTGTCCCATTATGGAGCGACGTAGAGAATTGTGTCGTTAAGTATCCATCTTGTTTAAAAGAAGTGATTTCATTAATGACGGTGTTAGGATCTCCTGGATATGTTGGGGTATGATTGTTGAGAGGGTGTGAAAGATCTATTATTTTCATTGCGAGTTTCTCCTTTGTTACATTAATTATATAAGATAAAGAGAGTAAGTGAGAATAAACTCGTAGTTATAATTAGTAAAGCATATAAAATTCATGATGATAGGAAATATCTTGGAGGAAACATGAAGAATCGCAAAGCAAAAGTATCCATATTAGTAATGTTAATGATTGTAACAGTTGGGGCTAATATTGAGGCTTCAGGGGGGCAAATCGGTGGTAAAAATATTGTGAGATGTAATGGTCAAACCTATGGTAGCCATGGACCGGATAATCACTGGCATCGTGCTACGAAAAAAGGAGATCGTTATTATCCGGATGGGGATAACTTGGGCTTCTCAAATCCTTGTGGAGGAAGTTCCAGTTCAGGGAATTCGAACTCAGGAACATCTACGAAACCGTCATCTAATAATTCAGAACAAAAACGTGTTGCTGCAGAGAAAGCAGAAGCTGCTCGCGTAGAGAATGAAAGAGTAGCAGAAGCGAAACGTGTAGAAGAAGAACGAATTGAAGCCGAAAGATTTGAGAAGGAACGTCTTGAGGAAGAAAAACGTGCTAAAGAAGAAAAAGAACGTCTCGAGAATACTACTGTTAATTTCATAAAATTGGAAACTAAGAATAAAGAATACGTACAACTAGATATGGAAAAACGTAATATATATTTAGTTGATCTACCATTTCCATCAATCATTGAAGTAGATTTACAAAATAAAGAAGCGAAATATGAAGTGGAAACTGATAAAGCGGAGAACTTTAAAGAATCTAAAATCAAAGTGAAGGTCACTTCAGAAGATGAATCACAAACAAAAGATTATAAGTATTCAATTTTATATATTGATACAGACAAAAAGTTTGATGGATATAGCATGAGTGTTAGAACAAGTGATAAAACAATTGAGTTATTACCTGAAAATGATCATGTGAGGATATCGAACTCAGATTATAAACAATTAAAAAAAGAAGGAATCAAGAACCTAACCATCAACAATACCGAATTTAATGAGCAGGAAGTTAAATTTGATGAGAAAGAAAGTAGAATTCAAATTATCGTTATGAATGGAGAATATTATATTCCATTAGAAGTTGAAAGTGGTGGGTCTATCGTTGTTGGAGTGGCAGTCACTGCTGCTGGAGCTGTAGCAGGTGCGTTTGGTGTCCACATATATCTTAGAAAGAAACGTAGATAAATATTTAAAATTGAAAATACAATTATAAGCGTAGGAGAATGGCTAATGAAGACTGGACGAATTATATTGTAATCACTGTTTGTACAGTGATTTTCACTATTGTATATAGTCGAGTGGTTCCGCTTTATATGACTGAAAAAAAATATCTTATTGGTGTGACAGCGATTATTGTTGTACTTCTTGTATTAATAAGAGTGATAATAAACATGAGAAATAAAAACAAATAAACTAAGTTAAAGCGATTATGACTATCTTAAAGTTATGACTCGCATTTTAGTTTGGTGTTGAAAAGTGCTAACATTCATTTATACAACCAGGTGTGGTATAATATTGTCGAAGTAATGAGGGGATTAATAAGAAGGAGATAGTATGAATAAAAAATACAGCATTTTAACTGCAATGGCATTAGTTGCAATACTTCTAGTAAACCCACTCACAATTTCTGCAGCATCAGATATGATTAACGGAAATGATACAAATCGTGAAGTTATGACAGAGCGTCATAACAACGGAAATCACATGACGGATGAAGATTATAAAAATCATGAAGAACATATGACTGATGAGAATCATATGAATGGGAGAAATCATATGAGTGGTAATAATCATATGACTGATAATGAATCAGGTCACCATCGTTCAATGAGAGGTTCCGATCGTCGTGAAAATCGTGGAGATTGTTGTGACCGTGAAGGACGATTTGAAAACAATCATTACTCATCAAGAAAGTAATTAAAATTATTGCGTAACCTTAGTGATTATGGTATTATATCATAGCACTTATCTAAGATATGAGAGTGTCTTAGGCGGAAGGAGACTTGAAGAATGAAAAAAGGAATTCATCCTGAATACAATAAAACCAAGATTGTATGTACATCATGCAATACTGAAATTGAAGTAGGTTCAACAGCAACAGACTTACGTGTGGATACATGTTCAAACTGTCATCCATTCTATACTGGAAAACAACGCTTTGCGAATGCTGCTGGACGTATTGACAAGTTCAACAAAAAATATGGTTTAAAATAAGGGATATCCCTTATTTTTTTTGGTCAAATAGGATAAAATAGTACGTAAGAGGTGAAAAAATTATGATGTATCATCAATATCAAGAAGGTTATATTGAAGTTATAACAGGTTGTATGTTTGCTGGAAAGACGGAAGAATTAATACGTCGTATTAATGTATTGAAATATGCTAATAAGAATATTCTTGTATTTAAGCCAGAAATTGACAATCGCTATAGTTACTCAGAAGTTGTTTCACATTCAGGTACTAAAGTAGAAAGTATTGTTGTGAAAACGGCTGTAGAAATATTGGATCATATTAGTGATAAAACTGATGTTGTAGCCATTGATGAAGTCCAATTTTTTGATGACGAAATAACAATGGTTTGTGATCATATCGCCTTATTAGGGAAGCGTGTTATGGTTGCAGGCTTGGATATGGATTTTCGTGGAGAACCTTTTGGGGTTATTCCTAAATTAATGACAACTGCAGAATTTGTTACAAAACTAACGGCGGTGTGTACAAAGTGTGGGGCTCCTGCAACACGTACACAACGACTCGTTAATGGCGAACCCGCATCCTATAATGATCCAACCGTATTAATTGGTGCGAGTGAATCTTATGAAGCACGTTGTAGACATGATCATATTGTCTTAGACAAACCAACCATTGATAGATATAAAGAAGGTGAATAAAATGATGGAAAGTACAATGCGCACACGCTTGGAAACAATCAAAAACCGTGATTTAGAAATCACGGATTTAATGATGACTCCAGAAGTGTTGGGCGATAGAAAACAGATGGCGAAACTTGGTAAAGAACAATCTTCGTTACAACAAGTTCTCACATCATATAATAGTTACTTAGAGGCTGAGGATTTCTACAAACAAGCATCTGAACTTTTAGAAATAGAAGAAGATGCTGAAATGAAAGAAATGGCTCAAATGGAAGTCCAAGAGTACAAAGAAAAATTAGAAACATTAATTGAAGAGTTACGTGTATTATTAATTCCGCGTGATCCAAGTGATTCATACGATGCTATCGTTGAAATTCGTGGAGCTGCTGGGGGAGATGAAGGAAATATCTTTGCTGGAGACCTTTATCGTATGTATACTCGTTATGCTGAAAGCTTGGGATATAAATATGAAATTATTGAAGCTCAAGATGCTGAAGCAGGTGGCTATACATTAATCTCATTTGTAGTTAAAGGTGATGAACCTTATCGTCACTTTAAATTTGAATCAGGAGCACACCGTGTTCAACGTGTACCGAAGACAGAAACACAAGGACGTATCCATACTTCTACAGCAACTGTACTTGTATTAGCAGATGTTGAAGAGGAAGAAGTAGATATCGATCCTAACGATTTAGAAATCGATACAATGCGTTCAAGTGGTGCTGGTGGACAACACGTTAATAAGACTGACTCAGCAGTCCGTATTGTTCATAAGCCTACAGGTATTGCTGTAAAGTGCCAAGATGGACGTTCGCAACATGATAATAAAGACAAAGCAATGCGGTTAATTCGTGCGCGTGTCTTTCAAGAGTACCAAAGAAAAGCAGACGAGGAAAGAAATCAATCACGACAATCAAAAATTGGACGTGGTGATCGTTCTGAAAAGATTAGAACGTATAACTATCCACAAAACCGTGTTAGTGATCACCGAATTGGTCTTACACTCCAAAAATTGGACATGGTTATGGAAGGTCGATTGGGTGAATTCATCGACGCATTATTAGAAGAAGAACAAAAAGAGATACTTGAACGAGGCGTATAATGTTAATTAAAGAATTAATGGACGAAGGAACTAAGACTTTAGAATCACATCAAATCTATGCGGGATTTTCCCGAGTTTTAATGCTCGAGTTGTTGCGCGAAGAAAATCGTGATCTTTACTTAGAAATGAGTCAGGAAGCAAGTTCTACTCTTCAAGAAATATACCGTGAAAAAATTTCATTATTAACTCAAGACATTCCGTTAGGTTACGTCTTGGGTTATGAGTGGTTTTATGGTTATAAAATGCTTGTTGACGAGAATGTGTTGATTCCTCGTTCAGAGACAGAAGAATTAGTAGGATATGTCTTAAGTGATATTGATGATTACTTTGTTAATCCTGTTGTTGCAGATGTTGCGTGTGGTAGTGGAGCAATTGGTATTGCTTTGGCTAAGGAACTCAATCAATCTGTTTATGCAACCGATATTAGTGAAGGTGCATTAGAAGTAGCGCAGAAAAATGCGACATTAAATGATGTTGACTTAAAAATATATCAAGGAGATATGTTAGAACCATTAATTGATAGAAATATTAAGCTTGATGTTCTTGTATGCAATCCCCCTTATATTAAGAATACGGAACATATTCAAAGCTCCGTATTAACCTATGAACCCCATGTTGCCTTATTTGGTGGCGAGGATGGTTTATACTTTTACCGACGTGTTTTAGAGAATGCGGATAAGGTACTCAATGAGAAAGCTATGATTGCTTTTGAAATTGGTTTTGATATTGGTGATGCAGTTGTAGAACTCGCAAAACACTACTTTAAGGACTCAAAAATTGAATTACGTCAAGACATGAATGGTCTTGACCGTATGGTGTTTGTCTATAGAGGTATTAATCCACAAGATTAGTATCTTTTTTTGTGATAAAATACTGTAAAGAGGGATGAGTATGGAAACAAAAGTATATATAAAAAGTGAGATAGAAGAAATAGCAAGTGTTATCGCAGAGGGTGGTTTAGTCGCTATCGCAACTGATACAGTGTACGGTTTAGCTGTAAGCAGTAAAGACCCAGAGAACTATACGAAATTGAAGGAAGCCAAGGAAAGACCGGAAACGAAACCTTTCCCGTTAATGGTAAGTTCGTTAGATCAAATTGAGTCGATTGCTCAAATTACAGATCGTGAGAAGCATTTGATTGAGACGTTTATGCCAGGGGCAGTGACATTTATCTTTAATCGTAAAGAAGGTGTCTTTGATTTCTTGGGTGAACAGAAGACGATTGGAATACGAATGGCAGATGATCCATGGGTTCAAACTTTAATCAATAAAGTTGGAAACCCAGTCTGGTTACCGTCAGCAAATCGTTCAGGACTGGATACAGCCCTAAATTCAGATATGGTATTGGAACAACTATCAGGTCGTATTGAAGGTGTTGTGGAAGGCGTGTGTACGGGTGGACAATCGTCGAGTGTCTTTGATTTAACAAAAGAAAAGATTGTTTGCTTAAGAGAAGGTATAATTAAATTAGAAACAGTGATGAAGGAGGATGTTATATGAAAATAGTAATGGCATGTGATCATGGGGGATTTGAACAAAAAGAACGCTTAAAACAAGTGTTATTAGATATGGGACATGAAGTTGATGATTATGGTGTCCACTCTGAAGAGAGTCAAGATTACCCAGATGTTATTTATCCAGCAGCAAAAGCTGTGGCAAATAAAGAATTCGACCGTGGTGTAATTTTATGTGGTACTGGAATCGGAGCTTCAATTGCTGCAAATAAAGTTCATGGGGTAAGATGTGCACTTGTTACAAGTGTGGAAGTTGCACAATTGACACGTGAGCACAATGACTCAAACGTACTCGCTATGGCAGGACGTACTACTGATTACGAAACAAATGTTGAAATCATGAAAACATGGATCAACACAGAGTTTAGTGAAGACCCACGACACAGTCGTCGTATCTGTAAATTAGCAGATATTGAACAAAAGGAGGAATGTTAATGCGAGATACTTTAGTTTTTGATGCAATTGCTCTCGAAGAAGAGCGTCAACTTGAACATATTGAACTGATTGCTTCTGAGAATTATGTTTCCAATCAAGTGTTAGAAGTAACAGGAAGTATATTAACTAATAAATATGCAGAAGGTTACCCTGGTAAAAGATACTACGGTGGTTGCGAATACGTTGATGTCGTTGAAAATCTGGCGATTGATCGTATGAAAGAACTTTATGGTGCTGAGCATGTTAATGTTCAACCACATAGTGGTTCTCAAGCTAATATGGCAGTCTACATGACTATCTTAGATCATGGCGATGTCGTATTAGGGATGGATTTAAATTCGGGTGGCCACTTAACACATGGACACAATCTTAACTTTTCCGGAATCAACTATACTTTCTTTGGATATGGAGTCGATCCTCATTCAGAAATGATTGATTATGATAAAGTTCTTGAAATTGCTCGTGAAGTTCAACCAAAACTAATTGTTGCGGGTGCAAGTGCATACGCGCGTTCTATCGATTTCTCAAAATTTAGAGAAATTGCTGATGAAGTTGGTGCTTACCTTATGGTAGATATGGCGCATATTGCAGGGCTTGTAGCGACAGGACTTCATCCATCACCGGTTCCTTATGCTGACTTTGTCACAACCACAACTCACAAAACCTTACGTGGACCTCGTGGTGGAGCTATTATTTGTAAGAGTAAATATGCTAAGAAACTAGACCGCTCAGTATTCCCTGGAACTCAAGGGGGACCTTTGATGCACGTTATTGGTGGAAAAGCAGTTTGTTTCTTTGAGGCATTACAACCAGAATTTAAAGTTTATCAACAACAAGTTATTGATAATGCAAAGATTCTTTCTACGGAACTTGAAAGTTTAAATTATCGTTTAGTTAGCGGTGGTACCGATAATCACCTCGTACTTGTAGATGTTAAAGCAAGTCTTGGAATGACGGGAGCTCACGCTGAGATAATTCTCGATAAAATAGGTATTACAATCAATAAAAATGCGATTCCTTTTGATAAAGAACGCCCAGCTGTTACAAGTGGAATACGACTAGGATCGCCAGCAATGACAAGTCGCGGATTCGGAATCGAAGAGTTTAAAAAGACCGCTCATTTTATTGATGAGGCATTAAGAAACTATGACAATGAAGAAATTTTAGAAAGGATTGGAAATAAAGTGAAAGAAATGACACGAAAATTTCCAGTAAGAGGAGAAAGAATCTAATGATTACAGTATTAAATCACCCACTAATTACCCATAAATTGACACAAATGCGTTGTATGTCAACAGGAACAAAAGACTTCCGTCAGAACTTAGATGAAATTGCTGGACTCATGGCATATGAAATTACAAGAGATATTAAGCTTGACCCAATTACTGTTGAAACACACAGTGGCCCTTACAACACATTCGAACTCAAAAGAGATATCGTACTTGTTCCTATTATTCGTGCAGGACTAGGAATGGTGGAAGGGATTCTTGACTTAATTCCTACAGCAAAGGTTGGACATGTTGGTGTCTATCGTGATGAAGAAACATTACTTCCACATGAATATTTCGCTAAGTTCCCAGAGAATTTAGAAAGTGCTGAAGTTCTTGTTTTAGATCCAATGCTTGCAACTGGTGGTAGTGCCGATGCAGCAATTGAAATCGTTAAAAACCGTGGTGCTAAAAACATCAAACTTGTTTGCTTGGTAGGAGCTCCGGAAGGGGTAGAACTCATTAAGAAGAATCATCCAGATGTTGATATTTTCCTTGCGGCACTTGATGAAAAACTGAATGACCAAGGTTATATTGTTCCAGGTCTTGGAGATGCTGGAGATAGAATCTACGGTACAAAATAATTACTGTTAAGAGTCCTGAAAGGACTCTTTTTTATATGATATAAATCTCGGAAATTTGTGTGCATCTCTATTTAACATATTAAACATATATGCTAATATGGTTAAGATGATATGGGGTGATATGTATGAATAAGGGATGTTGTAGCCTTTAGTATTAATAAACGAATAGGAAAATACGAGAGGAATCATATAATATGATAGAATTTATAGAAAATAAGCTGGCTCCCATTGCTTTAAAATTGGGAAATAACAAAGTGTTAATCGCAATTAGAGATGGATTTTTATTAACGACGCCATTAATAATTGTAGCTTCTGTGTTCATGCTGATTGGTAACTTTCCAATAACCGGATATGCCGAATTTATGGCTGGTATTTTTGGTGCTGGGTGGAAGAGTTATTTGGATGCAATATCCAATGCATCGATTAATTTAATTGGTGTTTTAAATGTTATGGCAATTGGTTATTCTTACAGCAAAACTAAAAATGTAAATGCTTTTTCTGGAGCACTTCTTGCGTACGTTTCATTTCTAATTTTAACTCCGCAAGTTCATCCGGATTATACAAATGTAACAGGGGAAGTATTTAAAGGTTATGCATTTGGAAACCTATCTTCGACAGGATTATTCCTAGGTATGATCGTCGCAATTATGGCGGTCGAAATCTTTAGTTTCGCAACCAATAAAGGTTGGGTAATTAAGTTACCTGAAGGAGTTCCTTCAGCTGTAGCGTTGTCATTCTCAGTTTTAATTCCTAGTTTTGTAGTAATGAGTGTATTTTTTGCAGTTCGAATACTCTTTGGCCTCACTAGCTTTGAATTTGCCCAAAATTTTATATACGCTGTTCTACAAACGCCACTATTAAAAGTTGGGGAATCGAAATTTTTTGAGTTATCATACCAATTTATCTCATCAATTCTTTGGTTCTTTGGGATTCATGGACCAGGAGTTGCGAATACGGTTTATCAACCGATTCATAATGCGATGACGTATGCCAACTTAGAAGCATTTAATGCTGGATTAGTTCAGCCATATATTTATACGAAAACCTTCTCTGATTTCTTTACAAATTTTGGAGGAAGCGGAAGTACTATTTCGCTTGTTATCTTAATGATGTGGCGTGGAAAATCAGAACGCATGAAGCAATTGGGTAAATTATCAATTGTTCCAGCAATATTTGGTATTAATGAAATGGTTATTTTTGGACTTCCGATTGTTTTAAATCCTATTCTGGTAATTCCATTTATTATTGTTCCTTTGATCAACACGGTAATAGCTACAGGATTTACAGTTCTTGGATGGATTCCGTACACTACAGGTGTTACTTTACCGTGGACCATGCCACCATTCTTCTCCGGTTGGTTGTCAACGGGTAGCGTTGTAGCGGGACTGTTGCAATTAGGTTTGATTGTTCTGGGAATCTTCATTTACTATCCATTCTTTAAGGTCCAGGATAAACTTTATGTGGAAGAGGAAACGCAGAATATAGCATCAGAAGAAATTACACTTTCATAGATAAATCTAGTATTAAAAAATTAATAATTGATAGTACTCGAGTCACCTTGAATAAAGGTGACTCTTTTTAGTGATAGAGGACTGTTTGTGCGTAAAATAACAATAGCTTTGGCTTGTGAAGATAACGATAAATTTGGCATACTTTTCACAAACTTTCGAAAATCAAAGGTTTTATTGTGTTTTTTTTCTGAAAAATAAAGGGAAGACGATAAGGATTAAATGGCGACTCGTTATAATGGAAGGGTAGTACATAAGGTATTGGAAATAGAATACTAAATAAGGAGGTATCTTGATGTATAATCAATGGAATGGTTTCAAAGGAAACTATTGGAAAGAAAACATTGATACTCGTAATTTCATTAAAGAAAACTATACAGAGTATCGTGGGGATGATGAGTTCTTAGAAGGACCAACGCAAAACACATTGGATCTCATGGAACAACTTGAAGAAATGAACACGTATCAACGTGAACACGATGGTGTTTACAATATGGATACAAAGATTGTTTCGACTGTTACTTCACATGGCCCAGGCTATATGAATAAAGATAAAGAACAAATCGTAGGGTTCCAAACAGACGAACCACTAAAACAAGCGTTTATTCCTTTTGGTGGAATCGGAATGGCTGTGAAATCATTAGAAAGTAATGGCTACGAACCAGATGAAGAACTTGTTCATATCTTTACAAAATGGCGTAAAACACATAACCAAGGTGTCTTTGATGTCTATACACCAGAGATGCGTGCAGCTCGTAAAAATAAGATTATTACGGGTCTACCAGATGCATACGGTCGTGGACGTATTATCGGTGATTACCGACGTGTTGCTCTATATGGTATTGATTACTTAATCAAAGCTAAGAAAAACGACTTAAACCATACAGGTTACCGTACAATGACAGACGAAGTCATTCGTTTACGTGAAGAAATCAACGAACAAATTCGTGCTTTAAGCGATATGAAAGAAATGGCAGCTAGCTACGGATGTGATATTTCACAACCTGCAGCAAATGCTAAAGAAGCAGTACAATGGTTATACTTTGGTTACTTAGCAGCTATCAAAGAAAATAACGGTGCAGCGATGTCAATTGGACGTATCTCAGCATTTTTAGATATCTATATCCAACGTGACCTTGCAGCTGGTATTATTTCTGAAGAAGAAGCACAAGAGCTTATTGACCACTTAGTTATGAAGCTACGTATGGTTAAATTTGCTCGTACACCAGAATACAACTCTTTATTTAGTGGATACCCAATTTGGGCAACACTTTCAATTGCTGGTATGGCATTTGATGGACGTTCATTAGTTACAAAAACTGACTTCCGTCTTCTTCATACACTCATTAACATGGGACCATCACCAGAACCTAACTTAACAGTATTATACTGTGATTCACTTCCAGAAGGATTCCGTACTTTTGCATCACGTATTGCTATTGAAACTTCATCAATTCAATTTGAAAATGATGAATTACTCCGTGAAAAATGGGGTTCAGATGATGCTGCAATCGCATGTTGTGTTTCCGCAACAGTTATCGGTAAAGATATGCAATTCTTTGGAGCACGTGCTAACCTAATTAAAACATTACTCTATGCAATCAATGGCGGTGTTGATGAAATTACAGGAGCACAAGTTGGTCCACGTTATCGTCCAATTACTTCAGAAGTCTTAGACTTCGAAGAAGTAAAACTTGCTTACCAAGACATGATGGATTGGCTAGCAGAACTTTATGTAAATACTCTAAACTCAATTCACTATATGCACGATAAATATGCATATGAAAAATCACAATTAGCACTTATGGATTCAGATCTTAAACGTACATTTGCTACAGGTATTGCAGGGATCTCACACGTTGCGGACTCATTATCAGCAATCAAGTATGCACAAGTTAAACCAATTCGTGATGAAAATGGAATCGCTGTAGACTTTGAAATTGAAGGAGAATTCCCACGTTACGGTAATGATGATAACCGTGCTGATGATTTAGCAAACTGGGCATTACAATACTTCATGACTCAAATCAAACGTCACCATACATACCGTAATTCAACACCAACACTTAGCTTGTTAACAATTACATCTAACGTTGTTTATGGTAAAGCTACAGGTAATACACCTGATGGTCGTGGTCGTGGTGTTCCACTTGCTCCAGGAGCAAATCCATCATACGGTGCAGAACGTAATGGTCTTCTAGCTTCATTAAACTCAACTGCTAAATTAGACTATAACTGTGCATTAGATGGTATTTCTAATACTCAAACAATCGCTCCAATTTCACTTGGTAAATCTGATGCAGAACGTGTCAACAACCTACGTGGAATCATGGACGGATACTTCTCACAAGGAGCATATCACCTAAACGTTAACGTATTTGATAACTCACTTCTTGAGGATGCAATGGCAAACCCATTAAAATATCCAAACCTTACAATTCGTGTTTCAGGATATGCTGTTCGTTTTGTTGAATTAACAAAAGAACAACAACTTGATGTTCTCATGAGAACTGCTCACGAACGTACAGTTTAATAAATACACTGAGAGTTAAATACTAATACTATTAGCCCTCACTCGAGGGGATTACTGAAATAATATTTTTCGGAAATCCTTAGAGTGAGGGCTTTTTGTACTAAAATGAAATTCATATGGAGGAAGTAATGAAGAAAGTAATTATACTATGTTTGTTAATACTAACGCTTTCGGGGTGTGTTAATAAGAAAGCGGAGACAGTAGTTTGTTCTATAAGTGATCAAGGAGAGGAACTCACCGATACACTTGAAACTAAGGGAGATAAGATTGAAGTATCAACATTGGTTGCAGTATCAGATTACACAGTAGAAATGGCTGAAGAAGGTTACACAGAAGAAGACTTAGAGATTATTCATGAACTAAGAAAAGCTAAATATGCAAATTTAGATGGTGTGAAATATGAATATGAAATCGACGGAGCGATTATAACAGAAACTTTGAAAACCGATTATTCAAAAACATCATTTAAAGAACTTTACAAAGCAGAGCTTTTAGATAGTCCTGATGCAGACTATATCAGTTTAAAGCAAACAATAAAAAATTATAAAACTAATGGAATAACATGTAAAACTAAATAAGTATCATTCCTAATACACAGTATTCTTGTGCCTATTAGGAATTTTTTAATATAGCCAAATGTATTTATTCCTGTATACTGAAGATAAAGCTATAAAGGTATGTAATGGTTGTTCATATATGGGAGGGAACTATGAAAACTAAAATACTAATACCAATTTTTACATTGATACTATCGGGATGTGTTCCAGGATCTGCTTCAAAAGTAATATGTGAAGGGAAGCTAAATGGAAAACCAATAGTTGAAACAATGGTTGTAGATGGAGATAAAGTCATTGAAACGGAAATGGTAATAACCACTGACTTAAGGAATAAGGGTGAATATGGTGTACAAGAAATAGAATCAACATTTATTGAAAAAAGCCGTAGTTATTCTATTGTTAATGGAGCACAGTATACTTATAAAATAGAGAAAGACAAAGGTATAGAAACGATTATTCTTGATTTTGAAAAGGTATCGTTGGATAGGACCTATAATATCAATTTACTAGATTCTTTGGATTCTGATTTTACGGATATCAATGTAAAAACTGAGAAATACAAAATAAATGGTGGTACGTGCAAAACAAAGCGAGGAATATTTTAGTAAGAATCCTTAATGATTTTTATGAGAAAAATATATGGCATAAAATGACCGGTACTAAAATACGTCTTGATTATAATAGATGTAGGAGTTGATGAGATGTTACATGTAATAGAGGAAACCATTGTTTATATAGAAGAAAATCTTACCGAGGATATAACTGTTGAGGAAGTAGCACAAAACGCAAACTATTCAGTCTTCTATCTTCAAAGATTATTTTCAAAAGAAATGGGGATGGGTATCAAGGAGTACATCCGTAATCGTCGTTTAACACGCGCTGCTTTTGAATTAATTCATAGCGATGTAAAAGTTATCGACGTAGCTATAAAGTATGGATTCAAGACATCCGAATCATTTACAAAAGCCTTTCGAAAGCAACATCAAACAACTCCAAGTCATATGAAAGAGTATCAGGATATCATGAATGCTTTTTCTAATGCGGAAACAACGCGGAAGGAACTCAAAAAAATGAAAGTGCGAATTGAAAATAAAGAATCTTATTGGTTTACAGGGCATAAGTTTGAACTAAGTTTTACTAACAATGAAAATCTAAAACAAATTCCTCAACTTTGGGATGACATTAATGAACATGGTTTTGATAAAAAACTCATTAAATTAAATGATGGCAGTATTGAAGGAATCATCGGATTATGCATGCCTAAGAATGATGAAACGATGAATTACTGGATTGGAACAACAACCAAGGATAAGAACAATGAACTTGAATCAATTGAAATAGCAGCAAGTAGATATGCTGTATTTGAAGCTATAGGACCTCTTCCAGGTTCAGTTCAAAGAACATGGAAAGAGATTACTGAAGTATGGATTCCTTCGAGTGGATATCAGGTAGACGGATCCATGGATATGGAAGTTTATACAGATGAGGATCCGATGGATCCAAATTTGGTCACTGAGATTTGGATAAAGATAAAATAAGTATTATTAGGGGAACGAGATTGGTATAATAAGTTTATTGAAGAGGTGAAGGATATGGGATTTAAAAATCTATTTCAAACAAAAGCAGATAAAGAGAAAGAAGAGCATGATTACTTTCTCAAAATGTTTCCATTTGGTGAAAGACATCAGGAATTACTGAAAGAAACAATAGATAATGCTTTTTCATCACGATACAAAATTAACCCTAATATTTTTTATTATTATCTCTTAGCAAAAGAGGCATACATCGATAATAATTTAAGAGAAGATATCGAATTAAACAAAGAATTAGATGTTATGAATGATGAAGATATTCTTAAGTTTAAAGATATACTGATGTTGGATGTGAAGGCTAAGTCATTAACAGATATTGAAAATCTAAGTGGTAAGGCTGTAGAAAAAAATAACCTAACTGGATTTGAAATTAAACCGACACTAGTTGGTGAGCGTGTTATCCTACGTAAATTTGAGGATAATGACATCGACCGAATGATAGAAATAATTCAGATTCCAGAAGTAGGGTTTCTAACAGGAAGTGCAATTACTTCAGAAGAATTAAACAGAAAACGGACGCCTGAAGATCTAGAACGCTACAGACAGTGGTATAAAGATATTCAAACTGCATCCGATCGGCTTGACTTAGCAATTACTGTAGATGGAGAAGTATTAGGAGAAATTGTGTTAAATGAGTGGGACCCTGAGATGAACGCCATTAGTTTCAGAATTCTTATGGACCCAAGTCATGCAAGTATGGGCTACGGAAGCGAAGCCATGACACTTTTCCTCAATTATGCTTTTAAAAAATTCAATTTTAATCGAATCGAACTTGAAGTATATAGTTTTAATCCTAGAGCAAGACGCGCCTATGAAAAAGTCGGCTTTGTTTATGAAGGAACGAAACGTGAAGCATTTCAGTTTGATAAAGTTAAATACGATATCGAATTCTTTTCTATTCTAAGAAAAGATCGGGAATAAAAATCAAGATAAGAGAATACTAATTAAATATAAAACATCCGCCGAATGGCAGATGTTTTTTTGAATGATCACAATTATGATCCAGTAGATTGATAGTGGTTCATACCCTGCTTCCAGATTAACATAGCAGGTATTATGAATATAAATGATGCAAAGGGAGTCCACATATAGTAAGAAGGAACACTCCTTCCAAGGATGACTAATAATGGGTAATACTGAAAGCAAGCATAGGGAACTACAAAAGTAGCAAACATTAAAATATTTTTACCATACAAGTTGAATGGAATTTGACCAAATTGTCGGCCACCATCCGTGAAAATATTGAAGACTTCAAGAGAATCGGTAGTGTAGAAGCTGCATGCACCATAGACAATGAATAGTGATCCAAATAGAACGATTCCGGAGATTATCATGAGCATTATCAACCAGACCTGTTGAATAGGAACTTGAAATAGTACGAAGAATAAAATAAGAAAAGCAACAAATGTTCTTCCGAGGCGACTAAATTCCATAGTACTTCCTAAAATCTGAATTAAAATATTTTTGGGTCTCAGAAGCATCCGTTCGTACTGTCCATTTCCTAGCAATCGGGGAAACAGGTCGAAACCTCTAAAGAAACATTCTGCAAGAGAAAAAGTTGCATTCACAATCGATCCTGCAAGTAACATTTCCATGATTTTGAACTCTGTATTATTTTGAGATTGTGACATAAGAATAAGGACGCTCATAACTGCACTGATTGTCATGAATGCTTGACCAATCGTGAGAGTTATGAATGATGTTCGATGTTGCATTTGAGATTTAAAATGCATGCCAATTAGTTTGAAGTAGAGTTTCATATTAGCCTCCAACGATTTCTAAATGTTTAAGCGCATGTTGCATAGCGAAGTATCCCGATCCAATAAGAATAATAACCCACGTAAATTGAAGGGCTAAGGTAGGCAATGGATCAGCTATGCCTAAATAAATGTTAAAAGTAGCAGTTTGTAAACCAATAA
This sequence comes from Erysipelothrix sp., assembly GCA_036637915.1. Classification (GTDB taxonomy): domain Bacteria; phylum Bacillota_I; class Bacilli_A; order Erysipelotrichales; family Erysipelotrichaceae; genus Erysipelothrix. The sequence continues at coordinate 38,731 of JAVWLP010000001.1, forward strand.
AGAATGTAAAAGATAAGATTCTTTGAAGCCAACTAGGAAAGAAAATAAGAGGAATATTGGTTCCGGAAAATAAATCAAAGATAGCCATAAATAGCGTGCGAATCCCTAATGATGTTTTGATATGAATAGTAAAAATTGCCATCCACATTGTAATTGCAACTACAATCAATAATGTGAAAAGTAGCGATATCAAGAAATAGAGAAAAAGCAAAGGAGAAGTAGGAAGGGACATTCTATAGGGTTTTGGTAGTAAGAATGCCGTTATAATTACTGGTGCAAACCGCAATACACAACGAGAAATTCGAAATGCGATATTTTTAATAAACCACAAACTGTAAAGATTGACAGGACGCATGGCTTCAAGAGCTACGTCACCATTTTCGATTAGGTCAAAAATACTTGTGTCAGTAGCCCAAATCGCAGTTATGGCTAGAAACGCTTGGTTAAGCCAAATATAGGTGGAAAGACTATCGTGTGACATGACATTGGTATTAAAAATGTTTAGAAAAGTAATACTGAGTATTCCCCAAACTACTTGAGTAATCATTCCAGCAATTGCAGCACTACGATATTGTAATCCTGAAAGAAAACGAATTTTAAAATAGGATAAGTATATTCTCATATGTCATAATCCTCGTATATTTTTAGAATTAAGTCATCTAATGATTCACTTCCAACCTCGAAATCTTGAATAATCAAGTCTGTATTAAGTTGTGTTAATGCTTTCTGTACGGATCCTTCAACCATTAAGATAGCATAATTTCCTGTATCGGATTCTATTGTATAGTGTGGACTTGGTGAGAGAGTTCCTTCGTATTGAATTTTCAGATTCTTACGCATTGGATATGATTTTTTAAGTTCATCCATATTTCCATCAAAAAGTAGCTTACCTTTTCCTATTAGGATAATTCTATCAACAAGTGATTCAATATCCTGCATATCATGTGTAGTAAGTACGACAGTAGTTTTATGGGTTTCATTGATTTTTTTTATGAATTGCCGTACTGCCACCTTGGAGGGTGCGTCAAGCCCAATAGTAGGTTCATCTAGAAATAATACTTTAGGATCATGGAGTAGCGCAGCCGCGATGTCGCAGCGCATGCGTTGTCCTAAACTGAGTTGCCGTGTAGGCATTGTTAGCAGATTATCAAGATTCAGCAACGATGTGAGTTCATCGAGCCTCTCATGATAATTTTTCAGGGGAATGTCATACATATCCTTTAAAAGTTCAAAGGAGTCGATGACTGGAATATCCCACCATAGTTGGGTACGTTGACCAAAAACCACGCCAATTTGTTTAGCGTGTTGTTTTCGATCTGTAAATGGGGAAATATTATCAATGGTGCAGATTCCTTGGTCAGGCCTTAGAATACCGGTCATTATTTTTATAGTAGTGCTTTTACCTGCTCCATTTGGTCCAATATATCCAACAATTTGTCCTTTAGGAATATCGAAACTAATATCATCGAGTGCTTTGATATAGCGATACTCGCGATGAACAAATGACTTGAGAGCAGATTTGAATCCACCGTCTCGTATTGGAACCTTATAATTTTTTGATATTTGACTTAAATGTATCATAATGAGTCCTCCTTAATTTAATCAAAAATTAAGGGTCATTACATTATGTAGCGGACCCGATGTAAAAATATAATATCATAATTGTTATTTTATTTCTATTGGTGTATTGTGTCATCACTCAAAGAAGATTTGGGTTTGAAATAAACAATGGGAATACCGTATTTCTCAAAAGTTCGGATTGCTTGGTAGTACCGATCATTCACAATAATCATTGGGTTCATACTCTCATTGAGAATTAACAATGTTTTTTCTCTTCTTTGAGCATATCTCAGAAGTTTTAATGTAAAATCCCGAGGTGTTGAAATGATTTCCTCTGGGTAGAATCCTTTCCTCAATGTGAACGTATACTTGGCAAATAAATCATAAATTGAGTCGCAAAAGTCGATGAAGGGATGATTACTTACTTTGAAATCAAACATTTTTCCTACATAAACTCTAGTATCAATTATTCTCTGATTATGATGACTATCTTTAAGAAGGTTAAGAAGTTGTAAAGAATAGACGATATCACTTTTTTGCTGTTCTAAATTGTGGATTGCAGTATCAATTCCCTGTTGTAGAGACATTTCTTTGTTAATAATTTTCTCGATTACTTTTAAAGGAAATCCTAGTTTTTTTATTAACTTAATTTCTAAGAGTGTGTCAACATTTATATCGGTGTAATTTCTATAATTGTTTTCATCCCGAGCGGGTATAACAAGATTAATCTGTTCATAGTATCGAATTGTGCTCGCATTGATTCCTGTTATTTCTTCAACCAAACTTATCTTCATAAAAAATCACCTCAGATAGATTATAAAGCTTAAAGGTGGTTTAAGGTCAAGGATAGTGTGTAAGTTTTGTTTACTTTACTGATATAATGAATATATCATGAAGGAAACCACAGGTTGCGTGACAGAATTGGCTTTAGAAGCCTACAATTTAGGTACAAGGAGGAATTCGTATGAATACACATGAGTACTTAAAATATTATAGAGAGCTGAATGGGTTTACCCAAGAAGAGATAGCAGATAAATTATATGTTACGCGACAAGCTGTTTCAAAATGGGAACGTGGTGAGTCTTATCCGGAATTAGAAAACATTATTTTATTAAGCGATTTATACGATATTTCTATCGATCAATTAGTTCGCGGAGCACAGTATTTAAAGAAGCCTTTTAAGATTGGTGAACGTAATCCTAAGTTATTAATTTTAGGAATTTTGGGTATCGGAATTCTTTATGCAATAACTTTTGGAGGATATATTGCGCCATGGTATTCTATCGGTGTCTTTGTTTTTATGACACTCATGTTGTTTTCAATTGGTAAGCAAGGCGGAATAGTGATTAATAAAAATAATCTTACAATCATTGAGTATCAATCATTTTTCGATAAGTTGAAATCAACATTTAATAGTTCGCGATATAGTCAAACATATCTATATGATGAAATTATTAAAGTTAAAATTGTTTATGCCGCTTATCAGAGAATTAGTCCTATGGATCTCAAACCTGATCTGTTTCAATTTCAAGTATTCACGAGTGACGGAGGAATTTTTAAGCAAGATATGGATTCGTATGTCACCGAGCACTTACCCATTATTTGCGATTTCTTAGTTAAAAAAGATATTGATGTTGAGGATTCCAACAATATCATTCAACTCATCGTATCGGGAAAGAATATCTATGATACGATGCATCCTGAATCTCGATAGATAGGACACTGTCTTGATTTTGAGTAATGAGAGTGTTATATTAGATTAAAGAAGGTGATTGCATGCGCAAGAATATTATAGTAAAAATTAATCGCAAAAGACCAATGTTAGCATCGGTGTTTTGTGCAACTATAAATATTCTTTAGCATTCACACTTAAACTCAATTCATTTTAAACCCCGTGAAGAATATTTTCGGGGTTTTTATATGGAGAAAACATGAAAATAATAAATATAGCGATTCTAGCACACGTAGATGCCGGCAAAACAAGTTTGACCGAATCTCTTTTGAGTACCTCAATGAATAAAGAGGTTTTAGGTAGTGTTGATAAAGGAACAACGACTACAGATACTGATGCACTCGAAAAGAAAAGAGGTATATCTATATATACAGCTACAACTTCAATTACGGTTGGCGACTGTAAAATAAATATTATTGATACACCAGGGCACATGGATTTCATCCATGAAGTTGAACAAGCTCTTATTGCGACAGATTTAGCAATTTTGGTTGTAGCTGCAAATGACGGAGGCATCAAATCACAAACGCGAAAGTTATATAATACTTTGCGAGAACTCGAAATCCCAATTATCATTTTTGTTAATAAAATTGATATTGGAGGTGCATTAGTAGAGAGTCAGATTAATAGTATAAAGGAACTCACTCATAATAGAGCAGCTATGGCTGAGAACACGTCGGAAGTTATTGATGTATTAACCCTACATGATGATGCATTTCTTGAGCATGTGCTGAATGAAAGTGTCACAGATGATATTTACAAAAGAGCATGGACTCAATCTGTTCGAAATGGGAATTTCGTACCTATTGTGAAGGGTTCAGCTATTCAATTGATTGGGATAAGTTCCTTAATCCATATGATAGAAACGTTATCCTCAGACAAGAATTCATTAGATGAGCTATCCTCAATTGTATACAAAAAAGCATATAACAATCTTGGCAAAATTCAGACCTACTTACGTGTTTTTTCTGGAAGAATAATGAAGCAAGAACGATTCGTAATTAATCAAACCATGATAAAAGTCTGTAAATTATGGATTTTGGAGAATGGAAGATTGATAGAAACTAATACGGTAAATTCTGGAGATATTGCAATCGTTGAAGGATTTGATATCCTTAAAATTGGGGAATGGTTGGGCGACCCTAATAAAACTAAAGTCATGCCAATATGGTCGAAGGGGCAATTTAAAGCAAGTTTGGAGTATGAAAAAGGAACACGTAGAAAAGTATTGGAAGCTTTGAATAAAATGATGGAGGTAAATCCTTTTCTAGAATATGAGATAGATGATATTACTCGGGAAATAAATTTGATTTTGGTAGGCGAGGTTCAAAAAGAAGTCATCGAGGACACTTTGAATGAGAATTATCAGTGTAAGGTGTTACTAGGGCCTGTGTCGGTTAAAAATAAAATGACACCAACAGGTTGCGTAGATGAAGTTGTGATTATGAATACCATTGAAAACTCTAACTGGGCAACGATGAGATTCAAACTAGATCCGTTGCCTTGTGGTGCAGGATTTAACTATGAAACTAAAATTAATACAGGCTACTTAAGACAATCTTTTCAAAATGCTATTGTGGAAAGTTTGAATCGGCTGGCTTATACTCCCTATAAAGGGAAACTCATAACTGACTTTAAACTGACATTGACGGCTGCTGAATTTGCAAGTCCAGTGAGTACACCTTCAGACTTTAGAAGTGCGACCGAAGTTTTGTATCATAAAATAATGAGACAAGTTGAGTTTGTGGAACTTGAACCTGTAGGAAAATTTGTATTACGCATCCCAGAATCTGCACTGAAGCAGGCGTATAGAGAATTGGCTGGTATTTTTGCAACGATTCAAAGTACAGAATATGAAGGTGAGATGGTAGTAATCCGTGGCGAGATGTATTTGAAGTATTCCATTAACTATCAACAAAAGGTTATTGCATACACGAATGGTTTTGGTGTTTTTGATATAGAAAATATCTCATATCAATCGCTAATATCATTTTAATAAAGTGTAAAATAGCGTCATCAATACTAATTCTATAATAATGCTACACTGCCATCTTTGAATTTTGGAATGAAAGTTTGTTATATCTAATTGAATGAAATTGTATTAAAATAATACTAAATGATAGGTTGAATTGTTCATGTTAAGTGTAGTTGCGTAGTTTCCAACTATAGTTGGTAGCTGCAATTCTAACCTTTGCGTATGATGTGGAGGTGAAGCAAATGAGTTTAGGAACAAGAATATATGAATTGAGAAAATCAAAAGAATGGAGTCAAGAAGATTTTGCAGATGAATTGGGAGTATCTAGACAAACAGTATCTAAGTGGGAGCTAGATCAAAGTGTTCCAGAATTAGATAAAATTCAAAGAATTTGTGAACTATTTGATATGACCTTAGATAGTTTGGTAAATGATAATGAAGAGGAGGATCGCGAAGAGGACCAAAGTGTCATTAAGAAAGAAACGCCTTTTCTTAGACTGTTTTTCTTATTTGTTGGAATCATGTTACTTTCCATTCCACTTATGAATGAGATTGATGTCTCAAGCAACATCATGAGCGTTATCGTTGTTTCTACTTTATTCATTTCACTATATTTTTTAGCACAATATGTATTGAAACGAAAAAAGTAATCATTGCTTCCTTTGAATTATAAGGAGCTTAATATGAAGAAAAATAATTATAAAAGAATACTAATATTCCTAATCTTTGTGATGGTTTTGCAAGTGCCACTCACCATAATGTATGCAAAAAAGAAAGATAACATGTATCTAACTATACTGATGATGACACCAGCATTAAGCATGATTTTAACAAGGATAATTACGCGAGAGGGGTTTGCTGATATTCGCGATAACCTTAATATTAAATCTAATTGGAGTAAATACTTGAAATATTACTTCATGCCATTCGTGCTTTCTTTTATTGGAGCAATTTTGTATTTTGGTATTATGCCTAGTAAATTTGATCCGCTTGGCTCTCACTACGCGCGAGATTTAGGAACTACAAATTTAAAAGAGTATTACTCAACGTTACTTGTTGTTGTTCCATTAGCAGTTATATTTAATCCTATTGGAGGATTGATTCAATGCTTTTCTGAAGAAATTGCTTGGCGAGGATATCTCTTCAATAAATTATCGCAAATACACAAAAAAACTACTGCCATGATCATATCTAATACAATTTGGGGTCTGTGGCACGCACCACTCATTTATCTAGGTTTTAATTATGAATTACAAAGCTCAATAATTTCGATAATTGCAATGGTAATTTTTTGCAATATTGTAGGTGCGATTTGTTCCTACGCTTATATAGAAACCGGTTCAATTGCTGCACCCGTAATCTTTCATGCGGCTATAAATGGACTGGATAAATTGAAACCATCAAGCTTATTTATGAGTTCGTCACCTAACCTATTAATTGGGCCGAACTTAATAGGAATTGTTGGAGGAATTGGTTTGATAATCTGGGGATTGCTTTGTTATATGAAATGTTATAAATCAGAGCAAAATATAGATGAGCATAAAATTAAATTTTTATTCAAAAAAAATTCGAATTGTTAACCTGAGATCCTTAAGTAACCCTTTGATAAAGTTATAATTAGTAAATTAAATCAGACATAGTTAACCTTCCTTGACATTTATTGAGAGTTCTTTTACACTTTAGGTGTATTTATACCGAATATAATACCCAAAATATGGTTGGGTAGTATCTACCGATACACCGTAAATGTATCGACTATCGTGGTGAAACCTAGGATCGTTTCTCCCGATCTTTTTTATTTGGTTTAAATCAAAGAAAATACAAGGGAGAGAAAATGAGAAAAATAGAAAATTTCTTTAAGTTGAAAGACAATAATACGACATTTTCAACAGAAGTATTAGCAGGTGTTACGACATATTTTGCAATGGCGTATATCTTGATTGTTAATCCGCAAATTTTGGGGTTATCGGGATTGCCAGAAAATGGTGTATTTATCGCAACAATCTTGGCTGCAGTTATAGGAACACTTGTGATGGGGTTATTCGCAAATGTTCCCTATGCTCAAGCTCCAGGTATGGGATTGAATGCGTTCTTTACATTTACTGTCGTTATGAAGAATGGCTATACAGCGTATGAGGCACTTGCTCTCGTATTTATTTGTGGAGCAATAAATATTTTGATTACTGTAACGCGTATACGTAAAGTAATTGTTAAAGCAATTCCAGAAACACTCCAACAAGCTATTGGGGCGGGAATTGGTTTGTTTGTTGCCTATATTGGATTACTAAATGTGAAGATGATTACATTTACTGATGGTATCCCAGGGCTTGCTTCATTTGCTAATAAGGAAATTTTATTAACACTTATCGGATTAATCTTGATGATTGTACTAATGCTAAGAAAAGTTAAAGGCGCAATGTTAATTGGAATCGTTGCAACTACTGTACTAGGTATTTTTATGGGTGTCGTTGATACAACTGTCCTTTCAAATCGTGCTAGTTATTCAGAAGTGTTCTCAGATTTCGGATCCATTTTTGGGAAAGCACTCGGTAGTGAAGGAATTGTAAGTTTATTTAGTACACGAAGCCTTGCAGAAGTTTTCCCAATTATATTTGCATTTAGTCTTACCGATACTTTTGATACAATTGGTACTTTTATAGGTACAGGTCGTCGCACAGGTATCTTTACAGAAGAAGATGAAAAATCCCTTGAAGAAGGACAAGGATTTTCATCTAAAATGGATAAAGCAATGTTTGCCGATGCTATTGCTACTTCAATTGGAGCGGTACTCGGAACATCTAATACCACAACATTTGTAGAGAGTTCTGCTGGAATTGAAGCAGGTGGTCGAACGGGGTTAACATCAGTAGTAACTGCACTACTATTCTTGTTATCCGTTGTGTTTGCGCCTGTAATTAAGTTGGTTCCAAGCGCTGCAACTGCGCCGGCATTAATTATTGTGGGGATCTTAATGAGTGCTTCATTTGCAGATATCGAATGGACAGATCTTGAAGCTGCGATACCATCCTTCTTTACAGTTGCGATGACAGTTTTAACATATAGCATTTCTAATGGACTGGCCTTCGGATTTATCACTTATATTATTGTTAAAGTCGCAGTAGGGAAAGCAAAAGAAGTTCATTGGATTGTGTATATTAGCTCGCTTCTATTTATAATTAATTTTATATTTAACTAGAATTGTCTTCTTGGCCTAGCAAGATAAGCCGTAATATCGATTGATTTCGAGTATTGCGGCTTTTTAATATTTAAGAGTTAGTAGGAAACGTCGTGATTGTGGATAACTTATATTAAACCGGATGAATTCAGAATAAACAGGAAGGATGAAATGAAAAGTGAATTCATAATAGGTTGTTAAATAGAGGAGGATGTAGAGTGAATAAACTACTTAAATTATTCAATTTAACTGTCTTATCAACGCTGACCGTAATTTACTTAACGACTAATGTTTCTGCAACTGAAATAGAAGATATCCATACCAACTTGGAAGAAATCGGCGTGTACGAAGAAGCCATACCTGGTTTGGTAGAGAAAATACAGAATGGTGAAACGCCGAATTCTCTCGATGATGATTACGATTATGTTGAACCTGAATACGAGCTTGAGTTTGAAGATGGATCAAGAATTGAACGATATCGTTATCCTGATGGTTCGGTAAAAATATTAGAAATTCAGCCAGATGCATATGAGATTAACGGACTTAGAGCAAGTAGAGCAACTTGGAATGCATGGGTAGATTCTGTTGGTTCGCAATCGGGAAGTGGTTACAGTAACCTTAGACTCAAAGTAAACGGAACTTATGGAATCGTTACGATGACATACTATGCTAATGTAACTTATGCGTACGGAGGACATGTGGAGTTAACTTCGGTGTATGAACCGGGCATATTAGTATCAGGTCCTGGTGCGAGTTACACGATTACTCAAAATCCGACTATTGTTAAAAGCAAACCAACAAGTAGTGGGTATGCTGAAGCAGTCATGAAGGCAAATATTAAAGGAGACTACTACTCTGGAACTTATGCACTTCGTTTATTTGTGAGACCTTCTGGTAATGGTTATTATGCCAGCTTTGGTTTAAACTAGAAAAGAACCGGCTCTTCTAATCAGAGTCGGTTCCTTCGCTTATTTAAGAGCTTTTACTTTTTTGTTTTCCAAATACAGATATAGAAATAAAAATACTATAATCGAAATAATTAAGATGATACATGAGAATTTTAAATACATTGTTAGCTTCGCATCAATGATGGAATAATTCATGTAAAATTCTTGTTCTGGTGTCATAGTTCCTCCTTAGTATTCTATTGAGCTCATTATAATACTGATTTTAATAGAATGAGTCAGTTAGCTACTGAGAGGCAGAAACGATTTAATAAAAGGATAGAAATTAAGACTTAAAGAATATCTAATTTTTTTAGAATTTTTTTATGAGCAGTAATCATTGGATGCGTATCAATTAGATCTTGAAGTGGTACCCAAAACCATTCATCTGAAGTTTCCGGCAAGGAATCCACTACATATGCATGAATATTCCAATGTAGATGTGAGAATTTATGGACTAATTTCGCATCAGGTTTATCGTCGAGATGACCTTCGACTTGTGGAAGTCTAAAGAGCCCTTCCATTAATCCATCAGAGTGGTCGTTAGAAATTAGAATGCGTGTTTTATCTGTAACGATATAAACGGTTTTATCATAAGATGGAACCGGTTTTGCTTTTGGAATATAAGGAATTGTCCCAACACACTCGCCACGATAACAAGCGCACATTTCTTTGAAGGGACAACCAATACATTGTGTATTCGAAGGGGTACATACAAGGGCACCCAACTCCATAAGTGCTTGGGTGAAATCACTGGGATCTGCACCATTTTTTAAAAGTTCTTCTTTCAAAAATTCCTCGAAATACTTGTGACAAGAGCGAGTATTGACGCTTTCAGTGTAATTGAGATAACGAGCCATAACCCTTTTAACGTTACCATCAATAGCCACTTCAGGCAAACTGAAAGCGATGGATGCAATTGCAGAGGAAGTGTAATCACCAATTCCAGGAATATCCATTAATAGTTTCTTATCGCGTGGAATAACTCCATCAAAGTTTTCCACCACATATTGGGCACCTTTATGTAAGTTTCGGGCACGACGATAATATCCAAGACCTTCCCACATTTTTAATACTTCATCTATATCTGCTTGTGCAAGGGTTTGAACATCAGGATACTTTTCAATCCATCGGTTGTAGTATGGAATCATTGTTGCTATTTGAGTTTGTTGTGCCATGATTTCGCTGACCCATATTTTATAAGGGTCTTTTTGGCTTCGGAAGGGAAGCTCGCGTTTTTTTTCATGGTACCAATTTAATAATCTATCTGTAAATGTCATGGTCTTAGTATACCTCATATAAACAAAAGAAAAGAGCCAGATGCCCTTTTCACTAGAGAGATAGTGTTTCATTATCATATAATATATAAGTGGTTAAGAAGGAAATTATATATTATATTTAGAGAGACAATGAATACAGTAACAACCTATGTTTATTATTAAGTTGTTAGCTATATGATAACGCTTTATTATTTATAATGCAAGGATAAATGCTATAATATAACCAAGAGGTATTCTATGAAGTATAAGGGAGATCTATTTACAACTCGGGAGAAACTTGGGCTTGTATTACAAATGTTATTGAGTATTTTATACATAATCCTGGGTTTAGTGATTGTCTTTAAGCAGGATATATTATGGTCCTCAATTTATTGGGGTCTTGTGTCTGTATTGATTGCGACAATCGTTACAGCGATATACCGACTCTTCTTTAATCGAAATCCGTTTCAAGGGTTGATTGCAATTGGAGCAGGAGTCTTTCTCACCATCTTAATGCAAAGTTCCACATTATATGTTGAACTGGTGGCAGGATTAGCGGGAGTTTGGGCATTATTCAATGCTGGAGTACATGGTTTAGAAATGTACGTAGCTTATAAGGACAACACAAAAGGGAAGATTATGCATTTTCTATATGCGCTCTTTTCTGCAGGAATGGGATTTCTTCTCATATTTAGTGGTGTGGAAAACCGATACATAATTAATTTGCAGATTGGTGCTTATATTGCTCTATTGGGGGCAATTCAAATGATATCTACAATTCGTGTTCTCTTTTTACATGAAATAGGTGGGAAGCTTTCCGCTCCCGTAGTTCTCGCTGCATTTATGCCAGCATTTCTTGCGAAAAAAACACGTGAAACTGCAAAGAATAATCCTGAGTATTTTAAACGGGATGTTGAGGAAACAAAGGGCGATTACTTATCTATCTACTTATATACTAAAGACGATGGATTTGAGCAAATGGGACACCTCGATATTGGCTATAATGGATCAATCTATTCTTATGGGGCTCATGATCCATACAATCGAGCAAAATCAATGGCTTATGGTGATGGCGTGATGATTGTTGGAAGTGAAAAAGATTTTGTTCAGTATGCCGTTGATACCAAGAATATCGTTTTTAGATTCGTCTGTCGTTTAACACCAGATCAATCATTACAAATTGAGAAACAAATTGAATCGATTCTCAAGTTATCATATTATTATGAATACCCTGATGAGAAAGATCCTGAAGGTGAACATTACCTAACGCGATTGATTCAAAATAACTTAAGGCTCAACTTTTACAAATTCTTTGATGGCAAGTTTAGAACATACAATGTTTTCACAACAAATTGTGTCATTGTTGCGGATCAAATTGTAGAAGCTACTGGAATGAAGTTATTTCAGATTAGTGGGATTGCGACACCGGGTGCCTATTACGATTATTTAGACAAACAAGTAAAGAAGCCTGGATCTATTGTAATTAAAAAAGAAGTCTATCGATTATAAATGAAATGAATATTATAGAAAAACGAACTTAAAATTTTATTTAACTCTGTTGATTGAACTCGTAGCAATATTGTGACCTTCTGCAGAGTTTTTTAGTAAAAAAGACTAACGACAGATTTGTTGTCGTTAGTCTTAGAAAGAGTACTTGGATAATTATTTTGCGGTCAGTGATTCAATGATTCGTTTTGCACTCTCAAGGTTCATGGGTTTAATCATTGTGAGTTGCTTTACAACTTGGTCGAGATAGTCCATAGGGCATCCTGCTTGGATTGCTAAAGAACGAGCTTGCAATGCCATATGTCCTTTTTGGATACCTACAGTAGTGAGTGCATAGATAGCAGCAAAGTTTTGTGCAAGGCCAACGCAAGCAAGAATTTCCATGAGTTCTGAAGCGGATTCGTATTTGAGTATTTCTTTAGCAAGTTGTGCTTTTGGATGAATACCAATTGAACCGCCAACAGCACCGATTGGCATTGGTATGAGAATGTGTCCAACAATCATACCGTCATTATCAATAGACCATTTTACGAGGGGCTGATAAGATCCAGATTGAGAGGCGAAGGCATGAGAACACGCTTCAATCGCACGCCAGTCATTACCGGTAGCAATTACAACGGCATCAATACCATTCATAATTCCTTTATTGTGGGTAGTTGCGCGATAAGGGTCTACTTCTGCAAGTTGACTCGCGGAAAGAATTCTTTCCGCAATAACATCTGAATTTTTCAATGTCTTAGGGTCAATGATGCATGTAGCTTCTACCAAGCATTCTGTTGAAAGATTGGATAGAATGGACATCAAGGGTTCATCTTGAAACTTGCTTTGAAGATAGCTTGCCATAGCTTCTAACATAGTGTTCATGATGTTTGCACCCATCGCCTCTTGAGTATCTACAGAAACATAGATGATAAAAAACTTCGCATCTTCAGAGTGTTCCTTATACTCATACCGAATTGAACGAACTCCACCTCCGCGTTTCACAATACTTGGATAAGCATTGTGACCTACATTTGCGAGTTCGCGTTCTTTTTCATCAATATATGTTATCATTGCTTCATGATTCTCTGGGTTTTTGAAAGCAATTTGACCAATCATTGTACGCTCGAGAACTTGAGCCATAAAACCACCGTTTTCACGGATTATTTTCGCAGCATTACTAGCTGCCGCAATTACAGAAGGTTCCTCAGTAACCATCGGAATTATATAGTCTTTATCATTGATTAAAAAATTTAGAGCGACACCCATCGGTATTTCATAAGTAGTTACCGCATTCTCAATCATTTGTTCATAAATGTCTTGAGGAAGTGGGTAATCGAGTGCTTTAAGATAACGATTATCTGCTTTTAAAACAGCACGTCGTTCATCAGTTGTTTTTTTATAAAATTTATCATACATTTTGGTACACCCCTTATAAATAAGCATAACAAAAATATTTGAAAATTACCAAGTTAATTTATAGTGATATTATGGGATATTTGGTATGATAGGACCATAAAGGAGATAGAATATGAAGACAAATAAGATTTCAATTATTGGTGCTGGATTTGTTGGCTCAACAACAGCATTTGCATTAATGAATCAAAACGTTGCTTCGGAAATTGTGATTGTAGATATCAATAACAACAAAGCACAAGGAGAAGCAATGGACTTAGGTCAAGGACAAGTATTTGTTTCACCCGTTAAAATTGTTGCAGGAGATTATCCTGATACAAAAGATTCGGATATTGTTATTATTACAGCAGGTATGGCACAAAAACCTGGCGAAACGCGAATCGATCTTGTAAATAGAAATATCGAAATTTACAAGCAAATGATTCCTCAAATTGTGAAATACAACCCGGATTCAATTTTACTTGTAGTTTCTAACCCTGTAGATATCCTTGCACAGATAACCTACCAATTATCAGGATTCCCTGCAGAACGTGTTATTGGATCAGGTACTGTACTCGATACTGCACGTTTCCAATCAATTCTTGCAAATCGTTTTGAGGTCGATGCCCGAAACATCCATGCAAATATCATCGGTGAACACGGAGATAGTGAAATCGCAACATGGTCACTCACAACTATCGCTGGGCTCACGATTGATCAATACTGTAAGATGATGAATATTGAATTTAATCAAGAAATGGCTGAAAGCATTACCTATGATGTGAAAACTGCAGCCTATGAAATTATTAACCGTAAAGGCTATACAAACTATGCTGTTGCTCTCGCAATTACTCGTATAGTAGAAGCAATCTTACGAGATGAGAGATCAATACTTACTGTATCAACACTTCAAAGTGGAGACTATGGTATTGATGATGTATATATTTCGGTTCCAACAATTATTGGCCGCACTGGTGTCCAACATGTTGTGGAAGTTCCATATAGCTCTGCTGAAGTAAGTGCACTTCAAGAGTCAGCAAAAATGTTGAAAGAAATTATTGACGCATCAAACTTATAGTTTTTAAGTCCCACTTCTGTGGGGCTTTTTAGTGATTAGGCAAAATGATTAATAACGAGTATAATGAAAGAGTTGAAATGAGGTATTAAAATGATAACTATTAAATCACAAAGAGAAATTGAAGGAATGCATGAATCCGGTAAGCTATTGGCTTCAATTCATGAAGCGTTACGAGATTATATTAAAGCAGGTATCTCTACTCATGATATTGATAAATTCGTACAAAAAATGATTGAAGATAATGGTGGAACTGCAGCTCAAATTGGATATGAAGGTTATAAGTTCGCAACATGCTGTAGTGTTAATGATGAAATGTGTCATGGATTTCCGACTCATAAGAAACTAATAGATGGTGATCTTGTGAAGGTTGACTTCTGCGTAGATCTTAATGGATTTCTATCCGATTCATGTTGGGCATATAGTGTGGGAAGTAATCCAAGTGAAGAAGTAAAACAATTAATGGAAGTAACCCAAGAAGCATTATATTTAGGTCTTGAACAAGCTCAAGTAGGAAAACGTACCGGAGATATTGGTGCGGTAATGGATGAATATATTCAAAAATTTGGGTATAGAATGTCACTAGACTTCTCAGGACACGGATTGGGACCAACTATACATGAGTCGCCTATGGTTCCTTTTACGGGCATTA
>JAVWLP010000001.1:53992-208715 GCA_036637915.1 Erysipelothrix sp.
TAAGGGAACAGGAGCACGTTTAAAGGAAGGTATGGTCATAACGATTGAACCGATTGTTAATCAAACGACAGGCCATGCTAAATTAGATAGTAATGGTTGGACAGCTCGTACTGTAGATGGTTGTTTAAGTTGCCAATATGAACACACACTTGCAATCACAGTTGATGGTCCTTTTATCACAACAATTCAAAAAGGGGAAAGCATCCCTTTTGCTAAGAATCCTACAAAATAAGGATTCAAATACGAACAATTTGTGAAATGTCAAGGTGCAGGATGAAAAAACTGTAATTTTGCTGCGAATTCATGTATAATAGACCAGTTAACGGAAAAGAGACGATAAAATGAAAAAAATTATTAATATAGCGGTTATTGCCCACGTCGATGCAGGGAAAAGTACGCTTGTTGATGCAATGTTAAAATCAGCAGGTGTTTTTCACGAAAATCAAGTGGTACAAGACCAAGTAATGGATAGTGATGATATTGAACGTGAACGCGGAATTACAATCTACTCAAAGAACTGTAGTGTAAATTATAATGATATCAAAATTAATATTGTGGATACACCAGGCCATGCTGACTTCTCAAGTGAAGTAGAACGAATTATTAAAACAGTTGATACTGTTATTTTAGTTGTGGATAGTGCAGAAGGTCCAATGCCTCAAACTCGCTTTGTATTGAAGAAATCACTTGAAGCAGGATTGAAACCAATTCTACTTATTAATAAAATTGATAAACCTGACCGCCGTGTTGCTGAAGTTATTGAAGAAGTTTATGAACTCTTCATGGATCTTGATGCAACTGACGAACAATTAGAATTCCCTATCTTATACGGTATTGCGAAAAAATACATTGTTCAAAAAACACTCGAAGAAGAAGGAACTAACATCAAACCTCTATTCGATACAATTGTAGAACATACGCCTCTTTATCCAGACTACGATAACGATCCACTTCAATTCCAAATTTCTTCATTAGCTTATGATGACTATGTAGGACGTCTTGGAATTGGACGTATTACACGTGGACAAATTAAAAAAGGACAAAATGTTGCTGTTGTAGATAATGACGGTAATGTAAAACGTCAAAATGTATCAAAAGTATTTACATATGATGGACTTAAACGAATTGAAACTACTGTTGCTTATGCGGGGGATATTGTTTTAGTTTCTGGAATTGATGATATATCAATTGGTAACACACTATGTGCTCCAGATAACATTGATCCACTACCAGCTATCATTATTGAAGAACCAACATTAAGCATGAACTTTATGGTTAACTCGTCACCATTTGCAGGACAAGACGGAAAATATGTTACATCACGTAATATTAAAGAACGTTTAGAAAAAGAACTTGAAGTTAACGTTGGACTTCGTGTTGAACCAACAGAATCTGCAGACTCATTCAAAGTATCAGGTCGTGGAGAACTTCACTTATCAATCCTAATTGAAAATATGCGTCGTGAAGGATACGAACTCGCAATTTCAAAACCACGTGTTATTACTCATGAAATTGATGGTCGTCGTCACGAACCTATTGAAGACGTAATTATAGAGGTTCCTGAAGAATATTCAGGAACAATGATTAGTAAAATCAGTCTTCGTCAAGGTGAAATGGTTGATATGCAACAAGATCGTTCCATTGTTAAACAATTCTGGAAAGTTCCAACTCGTGGACTTATCGGATTTAGAAGTGAATTCATTAACTCCACTCATGGTGAAGGAACAATGATTCGTCAATTCAATGGTTATGAACCAATGAAGGGTGAAATCCAACAACGTCTAAATGGTTCAATGGTTTCAACAGAAACAGGACAATCAATGACTTACGCAATCTTTAACTTACAAGAGCGTGGAGAGTTCTTTATTGGAGCTCAAGTTGATGTTTACGAAGGAATGATCCTTGGTATTGCAGCACGTGATCTTGATATGAATGTTAACCCTACAAAGAATAAGAAACAAACAGCGATTCGAAGCTCAGGACGTGATGAAGCAATGAAATTAACACCACCACTTCCTTTAACACTCGAATATGCACTAGAATTTATTCGTGATGATGAACTTGTAGAAGTTACACCAAATCACATTCGCTTAAGAAAGAGACATTTATCAGAAAATGCTCGTAAACAAGCAAGCCGCTCACAAGCTGATTAAGAAAGAGGTGCAAATTAATGGCTCTAGATAAAAACCAGCCTTTGAAATTAACACTGATTAAAAAATCAAATGAAAGCAATGCAAGACTTACAACTATTGAGACACCTCATGGTACGGTAGAAACACCAATGTTTATGCCAGTTGGAACTCTTGCGACCGTCAAATTTTTGACACCTGAAGATTTATATAAAATGAATTCACAAATTATTCTAAGTAACACTTATCATTTATGGTTAAGACCTGGTGAACAAGTTGTGAAGCAAGCGGGCGGTCTTCATAATTTTATGAATTATAAAGGACCAATGCTAACTGATAGTGGTGGATTCCAAGTTTTCTCTTTAGGGAAAATTAGAACGATTACAGAAGAAGGCGTTCACTTTAAGAATCACTTAAGTGGTGAACCCTTATTCCTAACTCCTGAGAAATCAATTCAAGTTCAAAATGACCTTGGAGCTGATATTATCATGAGTTTTGATGAATGTCCCCCATATCCTGCAACATATGAGTATATGAAAGACAGTATTGAAAGAACACTGCGTTGGGCAAAACGTGGTAAAGATGCACATCAACGTCCACATGATCAAGCACTCTTTGGAATTGTTCAAGGTGGAGAATATACAGATTTAAGACATATTCATGCTAAAGCACTTGTTGAAATGGATTTCCCTGGATACTCAATTGGTGGGACCAGTGTTGGTGAACCTAAACCAATTATGTATAAAATGATTGATGATGCAATCGAGTTTTTACCTGAAGATAAACCTCGTTACTTAATGGGGGTTGGTGCTGTCGATGATCTCTTTGAAGGGGTTATTCGTGGTGTTGATATGTTTGATTGTGTTTTACCAACACGTATTGCACGTCATGGTACTGCAATGACGACAACAGGACGCGTAAATATCAAGAATAAGAAATATGAATATGATTTCACACCACTTGATGAACATTGCGACTGCGAATGCTGTCAGAACTACACTAAGGCCTATCTAAGACACTTAATCAGAACCAATGAAGGATTAGGTATGCGACTCTTATCTATCCATAATCTTCGTTTCTTACTGAAATTAATGGAAGACATTCGTGAAGCAATCAAAGAAGACAGACTTCTCGAACTTCGTGATGAAGTTTACGAAAAATATGGACTCAATGATGGTAGAAATACCCAAGGTTTCTAATATACTAAAATTTTTAAATATGAAAATCATATGAAAAATAATATAGGAAGCATCTCAACAGAGATGTTTTCTTTTACTTTAGAGTTATGAAAGAGCGCAATAAATAAGCCTGAAATGGCTATTTTGAAGCTATTTCATAATTTTTGATATTATTTGTGGAAGTATGTAAAAGCGTGTGAATGACTTGAAACCTACTTCGATACAGTTGATAATATGTTCATGGAGGCAATTCCCATGAAACATTTTAAGAAAAAAAATAAACAACCACGTTCGACATTTATTCCTAAAGCTGTTTTAATTCTCGTTGATGAAGAGAATCGTATTGGACTGCTTCAAAGTTCACAAGATAGTAACCTATGGCAACTACCTGAGACCACAATTCACCCTAAAGAAACTTTAGAGGCATCGTTAACACAAGATTGTATGAATGAATTTAACTTAGAAATTGAAAACTTAATGATCTCGAATGCATTTACTGAACGACAAGAAGCATTTGAAGAAGAATTATTTATAGTTACGACTGTATATTATACAGATTTATTTAAATTTAAAGATGAGCAAACTCAAATTGAATTTTATGATTTAGAACACTTACCTTTGAACATGGATAAAGATCATCTGAGATATATCGAAGATTACAACCATGTCATAGAAAAACAATTTATGCAATATGTCCTGCTTACGGGACAGATGTTCTAGGAGGTCTGTATGAAAACAAAAGTATTTGGAATTTCACTTAACTTAAAAGAGAGTGAGCTCGTACTGGGAAAGAAATTCCCCTATTTCGATGTCGAAACAGTTTATGGAGATGCTTTCTCACATGTAAATTTATTAGGAAAAAAAACTGTAATTAGTACATTCCCTGATATTAATACAAAAGTATGTTCCATTCAAACGCGTAAATTTATTGAATCATTTCAAAATGATGACCGTGTCCAACTTGTTAGCATTTCTACAAATTCAAATAATGACTTTTTACACTGGTGTGCCCAAGAAGGATTGAAAGCAACAATGATTAGTGATAAGTCAGGAGATATTGCGAAACGTTTGGGTGTATGGATTCCAATCATTAACAAGTACGCCCGTACAGTAATGATTGTGGATGAACTAGGGTATATTGAGAAAATATATGTAACAAAAAATATTACTGATGAGCCTGATTATAAAGCTGTCATTGGTTATCTAAATATAAAAAAATAGGACTCACCATAACGGTGAGTCCATTTTTAAAGATTTCGTAGACTATCGATAATGCTATGATTTCTACTCTTCATAATTGTGATGATCGTATTTGATACGATGAGTAGAAGAAGGATGCACCATGAAATAAGAATCGCTTTGAGATCAATACCAAAAGAAAGAGGTTGCCCATTGGCAATAAATAAATTCACGATTGCGATTATTGAAAATGAAGCTAAAATTCCTATTAGCGTACCAAATATCATAGGTGACCACACTAATTGAATACTTTCATAAAATAACATTTTCTGAACTTGTTTCTGAGACATTCCTACTGAACGTAATGCTGCAAGTTCGCGTTTTCGTGTATTGAGATTAGTAAGTGATATGTTCACTACGTTTAATAAACACACGAGTACAATAAAAGTCATTATTGAAATGAGGATGTTTGTAATTGTTTTTTCAATTAACTTAGGAATGGCTTTGTCGACATCTTGGTTAGATATATAATATGCATTAGAGTCGAATGATTTAATCGTTTCAAAACTATTAGTTGTTTCAATCATTGCTGTAAAATTTAGCAAATGAGAAAAATGATTTCTATCGAGCACTTCAGGTACCGAACTGAAGCGTGGACTATCTATATTCACGAGGAGATATGGCATATATCTTAAGTCGAAATCCTGCAATGGTTTGGTATAAATGTAGTCAACGTGAACCTCTTGAATTGGAATAAATTTATTAGAAACAGTCTTATCCTCATCATAAACTGATTCTCCCATGTAAATTGAATTCAATGAGTCTATATCAAAGTAAGCTTTTTCTACTTTTTGTGTCGAATTAAATTGACTAGAAAGATTCGAGATACCTAAATTTATAAGAATTGAGTCAATATCGTTTTCCTTAATTTCCATAGTATCGTAAATATTTTTGAAAGAGAGGCTATCAAGTAGCAAAATATTTATATGGTCATTTCTGTATTGGTCATTTGGAAATTCATTGTGAAGCTTTAAAAAATCCATATTTTCATCGCGAATATTTATGCTGTATTCTGAATAAATTAAATATTTTTTTGTGTTAAAATCATTTTGGAGAATATGCTTGAATGATTCTCTTTTTTCATTAATAGCATCATTTGACAAAGAATAATAGTAGTGAGGTTGAATCTGAACATTGTACTTGGAAGTGTTAAACTCTCCCATACTACCGAAGCCAATTTTTATAAAGCTCATAGTAGTAATGAAAATCGCAATGGTAATCGTTAATGATATTCTGATTCCTCTGAATTTAGATTTGTCTGAAATATTGTATTGGAAAGCTAAAGATTTAGAGATGTTTTTTGAATTGATTTTCAGTTTGTGTTTCGAATAGCGGTGATCTTCTCGGATTGCATCAATTGAAGTCATCTTGAATAATTTTTTAATGGAGTGGTTTAACGGAAAGCTGACAAGAACGAAAGAGAACACAGCGATGATTAAGATACCTTCCCAAGGAAGTACTGGTGAGAAGAACCATGACATTTCTGTCCCAAAGGTTTGATTCGAATAGATTGAGATACCATTTATGTAGGTAAGAAGAAGTTGACTGATACCAAAACCAATTCCAATACCTAAGGCTAAACCGATGGTAAGTAAAATATAACCTTCAAACCGTATCATGGATTTAAGTTGTTTTTTAGTAGCACCAATGCTTCTAAGTAAGCCGTAATCATGAACTTGTGTCTGAATGTTATTGTAGAAAGCATTAGTAATTAATGAGAAAGTTGCCAGTGAAAGTAATACAATAAAGACTGTTGAAGTAATACCCAGTATAATTTTTGTGTAATCAAGTTTGAATTGCATACCAATAATAGTATTATAAGTACCGTTGAAATTAATTTGTCTCTCAATTTTTTTATCGGGTTGTTCGGGGTCAAATTCCTTCCCTATTGGTTTCATCAATTTATCGATATTATTAGTGCTAGGTTTAAACTTAATGTAGAGCTCTTGTCTGACTATATCGCTATTACTAGCAGTATCTAAATCAATATTTCTCATCAAAGCACTCGAATAGTTAATACCATTACTAGTCCCGGAGATAATACCAACTATTGTTGCTTCACTAAATACCACATCGGTTAATGGATCTTCATAGTTTCCAGAGCTTTGATTTATCGTAACAGTATCTCCTAGGTTCAAGTTAAACTCCGATATAGAACGTTCTGTTATGACAAGCTCCTCGTTGTTTTGTGGTAGACGTCCTTCAATAATTAAATCGTTGAAAGAGTGCTTATCCTCTCTATCTTTGTTAGAAAACATAGTGAAATTAGCGTCGAAATCAATAGTATTGACGGTCATTCTTCTGTATTCTGATTCTAGACTAAAATCAACATATTTATCATGTTTGACGACAGCGTAAGAATCAACTGTATCACCTAATATGTCAAGCACTTCATCTAAATCATCGCTGATTTGAACCATCACATTCCATTTTGAGCTTTTGTACAATTTATCCTCTTCGTATGTCTTATAAACACCGAATAGTGAAGCAACAACCATGGTCGTCATGGCAACGGAAAGAGAAATACTAATAATGGTTAGAAGCGACGCTTTCCAGTTCTTTTTTATATTTTGTAAACTGATTTTTTTGGTAATGTTCATCGCAATACCTCATCTCTGATTATTTTCCCATCTTCAATGTGGATAATACGATCAGCTTGCGAAGCGATTGTCTCATCATGAGTGATGAGAATAATTGTCTGCGAGTATTCTTTGTGGGCATGTTTAAGAATATCGATAATTTCTTGTGAGTTAGCTTGGTCTAGGTTTCCTGTAGGTTCATCCGCAAGTAGTAATGACGGATGTGATATCAGTGCTCTCGCAATTGATACCCGTTGTTGCTGGCCTCCAGAAAGCTGATTCGGTAAGTGATTTAAACGATCTCGTAATCCAAGCTGTGTAATGAGTTCCTGGTAATAGTCCTCATCAACGGCTGTTTGGTCTAGTAGTAGTGGGAGTTTAATATTATTCTCTACGTCAAGAATTGGTATTAGGTTATAGAACTGATAGACAAGTCCAATATGACGTCGTCTGAATAGCGTAAGTTTTTCTTCATTGAAAGTACTGACATTATGGCCATCAATGGTTACGGATCCTGCAGTGGGTTCATCGACGCAACCTAAAATATGAAGAAGTGTCGACTTTCCACTACCACTGGGTCCCATGATTGCGACAAATTCGCCACGTTTAACAGATAAAGAAAGATCGTTGAGAGCATAAACTGATTCTCCACCAGTCTTATAAACCTTTGTTAAATTAGATACATTTAAAATTTCCATATGATTCACCTCTAACTTTATTATAAGGGGATAAGGATCACTTGGTTATGACGGTTCTATCACATTTGGGAAGATAATTGTAAATGTGTTACCATCTTTAACACGGATATTTCCGTCATGTAAAATCATAATTTGTCGTGCAACCGATAGACCAATACCCAGGCTGTTTGGTTGGTGGTGTGTTGTAAAGAAACGTTCAAAGACACGGTCCCGAATATCGTGAGGAATTTCTGGACCGTCATCATAAATATGAAGGTTGGGAGTAAGACTTGTTTTATCATCTTCTATCCAAATTGTTGTCTGAGCATATTTAATTTTGTTTACGAGAATGTTGTAAAGTGCTTCATAGTATTGCCCTACATCACCATAAACATCACTTTGTACATCTACTTCGATTTTAATGTTTTGATTATTAATTAAAGGGTAGATATCATTTAGTACATTTTTAACTAAGCATTCTAAAGGAATCTTTTCAATGTTAAGAACAACCTGTGCTGTTTCAAGTTGAATCAATTTCATAATTGCACTGATAAGGTGGTCCAATCGATTAACTTGATCACGTGTAGCAATAACAAGTTCATCATCTTGTGGTCTAAGGTCTGTAAGAATGGAAAGGGCAGTGATGGGTGTCTTAATTTGGTGTGAGATATCTTCAAAGGAAGAATTAATGAAGTCATTTTTGTCCTGTAGGTTGGAATTCATTGTTTTCAGTGTCACCATTGTTTTATTGAGCTCGGAGTATAAGATACCAAGTTCTCCCTCATCATAGGCCTCAAGAAAATAGTGGTAGTTACCACTATTTAAAGTTTTAATATATTTCGTTAGTTCTTCAACTTGATCGTTACGTTGTTTTAGATAATGGTACACAAGCCCGATAAGAATTAAAAAAGCAAAGATGAAAACTAGAATGTTAGGAATAAAGTAGAATATGATACACGAAAGAACAAATACATTCGTTAGCTTAATAAATAGTTTTTGTATTACTGAATCTCGAAGCATTTTCATGATATGACAATGTATCCTTTCCCATGGACTGTTTCAATTTGAAGTTTATTATCACATTTCTCCTTGAGACGACGAATAATAACGGAGAGTGCGTTATCGGTAATGTAATCATCTGTTTGCCAAATGACATGATTGAGTTCTTGACGTGTTAGTAAAGAATCCTGATGTTTCAACAAATATAAGAGTAAACGATATTCTTGAGTGCTTAAATTGATGGGTTCATGATCAAGGTGTGCAGTTGCAGTATGAATATTTAAAGTGATATTTTGATGATGATAAATTCCGGTGTGTGTTCGTCGCGTCACAGCAAGGATCCGTCGTTTTAACTCATCCAGTCGAAATGGCTTTGTAATGTAATCATCAGCCCCTAAATCAAAAGCTTCGATCACCGTACGCTCGTGACTTTTCGCAGTTAAGAAAATAACTGGAATATTACTATTGGATTTGATATGGCGACAAAAATCGAGGCCGTTACCATCCGGAAGTTCGATATCCACAATGCACAAATCAATATCATGACTAAAATTGAGAAGTGCATCATGATAAGTAAGCGATGCAATAACTTCCCACCCATTGAGTTCCATAAACTTGCGAAGCCCAAAGACTATCGCAGTATCATCTTCGACCAAGAATATTTTCATAATCCTATTATACCGTTTTTTCGTAGGTAAAATATGATGGAAGTATCATATTTAAAAATTGCTTGTCACTAGAAACTATGCCTCTTTTAAAAATTGGAGTATAATAAACAGGATTAGGAGAATATTATGAATACAAATGATTTTGATTTTTATCTACCGGAATCACTGATAGCACAAACACCTTCTGAAAAAAGAAGTGAATCACGCTTACTGGTAGTAGATGACATGAATTTAGAAGATAAACACTTTTATAACATTATTGATTACTTAAATGAAGGTGATGTGTTGGTCGTTAACGATACACGCGTTATTGCCGCTCGTTTATTTGGCACAAAACCTGAGACAGGTGCCCATGTAGAATTACTAATTCTTAAATTTGAAGGAAAAACTGCAGAGTGTCTTGTTGGGAATGCAAAAGTAGTAAAAGTTGGAACTGAACTTGATTTCGGAGAAGGTAAGCTTAAAGCAATCTGTACCGGAATCGGTGAGGAAGGAATTCGTTTCTTTGATCTTGTTTTTGATGGAATCTTCTTAGAATTATTAGATGAACTCGGACAAATGCCTTTGCCCCCTTATATTCACGAAAAATTAGAAGATAAGGAACGTTACCAAACAGTTTACTCTAAAGTTGAAGGAAGTGCTGCAGCACCAACAGCAGGACTTCACTTTACGCAAGAATTACTTCAACAAATTAAAGATAAAGGAATTACAATTGCTCCTGTGACATTGCATGTGGGATTGGGGACATTTAGACCCGTTAAGGTTGATGATGTCTTAAACCATAAGATGCATAAAGAAGAATACTTTATGTCGCAAGATACTGCCGATATTCTTAATCTTGCACAAGAAGAAAATCGCCGTATTGTAGCAGTAGGAACGACATCTGTCCGAACTCTTGAAACGATTATGAGTGAGTATGGAGAATTTAAAGCATGTCATGGTGATAGCGAAATATTTATCTATCCAGGATATGAATGGAAAGCAGTTGATGCAATCATTACCAACTTCCATCTCCCTAAATCCACATTAATAATGTTGGTAAGTTCTTTTGCAGGTAAAGATGTGATTGATCATGCTTACAAACATGCGGTCGATAATGAATACCGTTTCTTCTCTTTTGGGGATAGCATGTTTCTGTCACATAAGAAAACCTCACATGTGATATAATGAACATCATAGAAAAAGGAGAATTAATATGAGTGACTCTCGAATCGGAAAAAAAATAATATCATCACATTCGTTGCTTCTTCTCGCAGTCTTTGTCGTCTCGCATTTAGCGATTAGTGTTGTTCAATTGATGATGTATGGTGGTGGACATCCACTTACGAAACTTGTAGGAAGTTTACCGATCTTTGTTCAAGTTATTGCGTGTTCAATTTATGCTTTTGTAATCTATAGTGTGATTGGATATTTACTAGTAATTGCTTATCCAAGACATAAAGAAAATTTAGTTAAAGGATTGGACCGTGCAGCCTTAATTTTAGCGGCTATATTCCTAGTCGTATTTCTATTTGCTTACATTTATTCGTGGATTACGATTCGTCATAATATGTGGGTTATTTATACATTCTTAAATCCAATATTCGGAACTTTAATGTTCACGACGATGAAGCCAGATTGGATGTCATTACTTTGGATTGTTTCAACATTTATTCCAAGTGTGAGTCTTGCGTTTGGAATGTTCTTAAGATTAAAACATGAAGGAGTTGTGTAATGAAACGTTATTGGAGTGCATTATTAGTTATTATTGTGAGTGCTTTATTGTATCAATTGATTGGGCGTTTTCTTCCAGCAAAGTTTAGTGGTTTTCTAGATTTATTATGGATGATTTTGCTTTTAGTGATTGGTTATTACTTAGCACCCCATGCCAAGAAGAATAATCGATGGCTTGGTAAAGTGGTGATTGCTATCTTCGTAGTATTCATCGTTGCTTACCGAATGAATTTCTTTGTTATACCAGAATTCACAAATCTCTTGAATCTACTTGGTTTAACAGGAAATTTCTTGGACTTGTTGTTAATCTATTGTGGTTGGGCATTTTTCCAAGTATAGTTAAAGTTAGAGACGCGTGGTATATATTGAACAGCGAGGTGATTGCATGAAACTTAGAAAGAATGCGACAGTATTATTCATTGGAGATCATATTATAGATGATAAATCTGAGAAAAGTGTTCCTCTGCTTTTGCGAGAGGCACATCCTGAATTTAATATTGTTGTTTCAAGTCATGATAAAGAATTACTAGACCATCTAGTCGGACGAATCAAACATGAAGTTAAAGCTATCAAACCTGACTTAATTATATTAAGTGTTGGTATCTCTGATTCAATTGATCAAAAGCGCAGTCCAAGTTTAGGACGTTATGAAGAGTATTATCGTTTTATAACCTTATATGAAGAGATATTGAGCCATGTTGAATCCTATGATGAGCGTGTTGTTATCCTTGAACCATTTATGGTTGTGAATCCGTTAATGGGAGAATGCATTCGATTTGATTTGGATCGCAAACTTACCGGTATTCGAAGATTGGTACGACAATTCGGCTTTAGTTTTATATCTTTGGATGGTCCTATCAATGCATATGCTATCAACAATGGTATTCATAAACCCGTTAAATTAAATGGCGTAACACCTCGAAGTGCGAGTTATCAAATAATCGCAGACTCGATTGAGAATCTAATTGAAATCAAATGACAGAAACTGTCATTTTTTTTATGCCATCTGACAGAAGAAACCATGGTTTATGGTATGATAGAGGTAAGTAAATAAGCGAGGTTATTATGATAGTATCTGGAAAAATTAGTGTTAAGGCAATCCTGAAAGAAAGAAAACGTGAAATTCAGCGTGTTGTGATTTTAGATAAACATCACGATCGTGAATCACGGTACGTGTTAGGTATTTCGGATGGAATTCCTGTGGAAAGAATGGATCGCGAAAGCATGGACGAATTGGCTCAAAATAAGTCTCACGGTGGCTATCTTGTAGAGTGCGGTCCGCGTCTTAATGACGATATTAACAAACTCACCAAAGAAGATTTAGCGTTGGTCTGTGTTGAAGGTGTAACAGACCCCTTTAATTTAGGTGAGATTTGTCGTACTGTTGCATCTCTTGGTTTTGATGGCATTGTAACTCCGGCATATGATTTTTATGAACATGAGGCAAAACTAATCCGTGCGAGTGCTGGTGCCAGTGAATCTCTATGGTGGTATCAAACAGAAAATCTTATTGATACTATTGAAAAAATACAAAAACAAAATATCGCAATTATTGCGACACATCGTGATGAGACGAGCCATTCCTTGACCGAATTTACCTATCCAGATCGTTTCTGTGTTTGTTTTGGAGGTGCTCTACGTGGGTTATCACGCAAGCTGTTAGATTTAAGTGATGAACGTGTACGAATTGACTATGATGCTCGTGTATCTTTAAGTAGTGTTGGAGCATGTACTGTATTTGCATATGAATACTTTAGACAAAAGGAGCTCAAATAATGAAAATTGCGATTGCACAAATGAGAGTCCAATCAAATCAGCCACAAAAGAACTTTGAGGCGATGAAATCAATAGTAAATGAATATGAATCGACTGTAGATTTAATCGTTTTTCCTGAGATGTGTATTAGTGGGTATTATGTCGGTGATCGTTTTCTTCAAGAAGACTTTGTAAATGAGATGACTCACTATAATAATGAAATTAAGTTACTCAGTCAGAATACAGGAATTATTTGGGGAAACCTACACCATGAAAATCACAAGTACTATAATGCAGCTTTCTTTGCGGCAAAGGGTGAATGGATAAATCGAAACTCTGAGAAAGAATCGGGCATCTATAAGAAACATTTGTTGCCTAATTATACGTTGTTTGATGACAAGCGTTATTTCCATCCTGGAGAAGGTTTGTTTGAACCCTTTGAATATATGGGTGAAAAGATTTCAATTCAAATCTGTGAAGATATGTGGGATGATCGCCATGATTTCTCACCAACTGATAAAATGATGACTTACCAGCCTGAAATGATGATTAATATCTCTTGTTCACCGTGGACACTACGTAAGGAAGGAAAACGACTAGAGCAAATTGAGACGCTCAATCTGGATATTCCATTCATTTATGTTAATGCTGTAGGTATGCAAAATAACGGAAAAAATGTTGTCTTATTTGATGGTGGAAGTATGATTAAACAGGGAGATATCGTAACGATGCTTGCTGATAACTTTGAATCTGAAGTTAAAGTTGTGGAAACAACACATCTTCACCATAAACCACTTGAGAAGAATGAAGATAAAATTCATGATGCCATGATTAAAGCCATCCAATATTTTGATGAAGAAACATTACCTTATAAACCAAATTGGATTGTTGGTGTTTCGGGAGGTCTCGATAGTAGTGTATCAGTTTCTCTTCTTGTTGAAGCACTAGGTTCAAATCGAATCATCGGTGTAACAATGCCAAGTAATTTCAGTCGTGAAATCACTAAAAACAATGCTTACCATCTCAGTAAAAAATTGGGTATCCGATTCTTAGAAATCCCAATAGGTGGGATGGTTGATGCTACCGTAGCTGCTCTGAATCTATCAGGATATGATAGCGTTCAAGGATTAGCGTATGAAAATATTCAAGCAAGACTTAGAGGTCATACATTAATGAGTTTATCGAGCCTTGAAAATGGTGTGATTATGAATAATGGTAATAAAATTGAAGTAGCATTGGGTTATGCGACACTTTATGGTGATGCAATTGGTGCACTTGCGATTCTTGGAGACTTAACAAAAATGCAAGTGGGATCGCTTGCCCAATCCATCAACAGACGTGCTCAAACTGAAATCGTTCCGCTTAATTTGATTCCGATTCAAAGTAAAACTAAAATAGATTGGGATTTTGCGCCAAGTGCGGAGCTTGCGCAAGATCAGTTTGATCCGATGAAATGGGGTTATCATGATGCATTAATAACCTACTTAATGAAATATTCATTAATTGATCTTTTAAAATCGTATCAAGATAAAACAATCTATGATACTGAGTTAGGTGGTTATTTAAGTGCTTACCATCTTGATCAAGGGTCTGCATTTATTGAAGATTTAAATTGGATACTTAAAACGATGAATACAGCAGTTTACAAACGAATTCAAATGCCACCAATTGTAACGGTGAGCGAATATGCATTTGGTCTTGCCTATCGTGAAAGTCAATCTGCATTCCGTGTAAGTGAACATGCACAAGCACTCATGCAACAAATTGCGAAAGAAACTATCTCAAATTGAGAAAATAGTTTCTTTTTAGTTAATAATTGAATGTTATATTTTCAGTGGTTTTTGATTGAGAAAAGAAGTGTGTTGCATTATAATAAACTAATGAACATAGTTCAGTGAAGAAGGAGAGGTATCAATGAGACACGTAAAGAAAAACATAAAACCGTTTATTTGGATGATTGTCGCTGCGATTGCGTTGTTATTTGTACAAGCATTTGCCGACTTAAAACTACCGAATTATATGTCAGATATAGTCAACGTAGGAATTCAACAAAACGGTATTAAGCATGCTAGTCCAGATGAAATTAGTCACAATGGACTCGAACTCATACAATCAATTTTGCCTCAAAAACAAAGCGATGAATTTAAGAACTATTATGTAGAAAAGAACTCTGAAGTTTATACTATTAAAAGTGATATTGATCGTAATGAAGCAGATTTACTCATGGGAGAAACCGTTTGGACTCTTATGAATATGGATATACCTGGTATGAATCAGGGACAAGGTCAAACACAAATGACCATGACCGATGATTTTAAAGTGGAAGCACTCTATGAAGCAATTCCGATGTTCCAAATGTTGGATCAATCGGTCAAAGAAACAGCATATGAAAAAGCTCACGCGATGGAAGACAGTTTAAAACAACAAACTGGTATTGTCATGGCGAAAGCTTTCTATGAAGAATTGGGAACAGATCTTAATTCACTACAAAATAAATATATTATGACCGTTGGAGCTCAGATGCTTGGAATGACACTCTTAGGAGTTGTTGCTGCGATTGTAATTGGTTATATGTCAGCACGCGTTGGTTCTGGATTTTCTAAAGGACTACGTCGTGATATCTTTATGAAAATTCAATCGTTTTCCAATGAGGAGTTTGATAAGTTTTCTCAATCTTCGATGGTTGTTCGTAATGTAAATGACGTAAGCCAAGTTCAAATGATGATTACGATGGGAATTCGTATGTTTATCTATGCACCTATTATGGCAATCGGTGGTATCATCATGATTTCAAGAAGAGATACATCAATGACATGGATTATTGCATTAACATGTGCGATTCTACTCGTTTTATTACTAATCGTATCTGTGATTGCTGTACCACGCTTTAAGAAAATGCAAAAATTTGTAGACCGTCTTAACTTGGTATTCCGTGAAAATTTATCAGGAGTAATGGTAATCAGAGCATTTGGAAACAAGAAGTTTGAAGATGATCGCTTTGATAAAGCCAATCGTGATGTATCGGATTTAGCGCTCTTTGTAAACCGCTTAATGTCACTCATAATGCCAATTATGATGTTCATAATGAACGTAACGATTATCGCAATCCTATGGTTTGGAGCAAATCAAGTTTCTGATGGCGTGCTACAAATTGGGGATATGATGGCCTTTATGCAATATTCAATGCAAATTATTATGTCATTCTTAATGATTGCAATGATGTTCATCTTTATTCCAAGAGCTATTGTATCTTTAAACCGTATTACAGAAATTCTTGATACAGAGGTATCGATTCAAGATGATGCAAAACCTGAAAACTTTATTCATGACCGCAAAGGTTATGTTGAGTTTAAGGATGTCGATTTCAAGTATGGAGACGCAGATGAATATGTCCTTAAAGATATATCATTCACAGCGAAGCCTGGTGAAACCACCGCATTTATCGGCTCAACGGGTAGTGGTAAATCAACACTGATAAACTTGGTGCCAAGATTCTATGATGTCACATCAGGTGAGGTCTTAGTTAATGGTAGGGATGTACGACATGTTGAACAACATGAACTTCGTGAATCCATCGGATACATTCCTCAAAAAGGTGTACTTCTTTCAGGAACAGCAAGATATAACTTAACCTATGGTAATGAGAACGCTACTGAAGAAGAAATCAAGAAAGCACTAGAAATTGCACAAGCAACCTTCATTCTAAATAAAGAAGAAGGACTTGATATGGAAATATCTCAAGGTGGAACAAACGTATCCGGAGGGCAAAAACAACGTATAAGTATTGCACGTGCTCTCACGAAACATGCTCCTATTTATATATTTGATGATAGTTTCTCAGCACTTGATTTTAAAACAGACCAACTCTTAAGAAAATCAATTAAAGAAAACATGGGTGATGCAACCTTATTAATCGTTGCTCAACGTGTTAATACTATTATGGATGCAGATCAAATTGTTGTCTTAGACAACGGACGAATTATGGGTATTGGTAAACATCATGAACTTCTAAATTCCTGTCCTACATACTACGAAATTGCTGCTTCACAATTGTCAAAGGAGGAATTAGAGTATGAAAAATAATCAAACAAACTCAAAACCTCGTAATCAAAAGAAAGTTATTGCGAAATTAGGGGGACTTCTCAAACCTTATACTGTTGGAATTGTTATTGTCTTAATTTTTGCTTTGGCTTCCACAATCTTCTCGATTATTGGACCGAAAGTTATGGGACAAGCAACTACAGTTTTATTTGATGGTTTACTAAATCGTGTTAAAGGTTTAGGTGGTGTTGATTTTGATAAAATCATATCTATTCTAACCTGGCTATTTGTAGTCTATCTCCTTAGTTTAGTATTTAGTTTAATTCAAGGCGTTATGATGGCTCGAATTTCTAGAAATGTTACATACAAACTTAGAACTGATATGCACCAAAAAATTGAAAAATTACCTCTCAGTTACTTTGATGGTACAACTGTTGGGGAAGTACTTTCATATGTGACTAACGATATTGATGTTATTGATGCAAACTTAACAAGTAGCTTAACTTCGATTTTAACTTCTGTCACAACAATCATTGGAGTTCTCTACATGATGTTCTCCATTAACTGGCAAATGACGTTGGCTGCACTTCTTGTATTGCCACTCTCATTTGGATTGGTATTCTTTGTATTCTCTAAATCACAACGATTCTTTCAAGGTCAACAAAAGAATCTTGGAGATTTAAACAGTCACATTGAAGAAATGTTTGGCAGCCATGTACTTATTAAAGCATTCAATGGTGAAGAGAAATCGATTGAACAATTTGATGAAGTCAACGATAAATTGTATGCATCTGCTTGGAAGAGTAATTTCTTCTCTGGTATGGTTCATCCGATCATGAACTTTATTGGTAACTTTGGTTATGTAGTTGTAAGTATTCTTGGTGGATGGTTTGCAATGCAAGGAATTATTAGTGTTGGAGACATTCAATCCTTTGTTCAATACATGAGAAGTTTTATGAACCCGATTGCACAGTTGGGGAACCTTTCCAGTCAGTTACAACTATCACTTGCTGCAGCAGAACGTGTCTTTGATTATCTTGAACAACCAGAAGAAATTGCCGAAACTCAGGAAACTCACGATGTTCAAAAAGTTCAAGGAAGCGTTGAATTTGACCACGTACATTTTGGATATGATGTAAATGTTCCAATCATTAACGATTTCAGTGCAACAATCCAACCAGGACAAAAAATTGCGATTGTTGGGCCAACAGGAGCTGGTAAAACAACAATTGTGAAACTCTTGATGAGATTCTACGATGTAACCAGCGGTTCCATTAAAATAGATGGCATTGACATTCGAGATTTGAAACGATCTGAATTACGAGAAGTTATCGGAATGGTTCTCCAAGATACATGGTTATACAGTGATACCATTCGAGAAAACATTCGATATGGTAAACTTGAAACATCTGATGATGAAGTCCACGAAGCTGCACTTAAAGCTCAAGTAGACTATTTTGTAAGGACACTTCCAGATGGATATGATACAATCTTAAATGAAGATACATCAAATATATCTCAAGGACAAAAACAACTCTTAACGATTGCGAGAGCAATTCTTGCCGATCCGAAGATTATGATTTTGGATGAAGCAACGAGTTCAGTTGATACCCGTACTGAAGTATTAATACAAAAAGCATTGGATCAACTCATGGTAGGAAGAACGAGCTTTATTATTGCGCACAGACTTTCCACAATTCGTAATGCTGATCTTATTCTTGTCATGGATAAGGGAGATATTGTTGAGAAGGGAACGCATGATGAACTCTTGGCTGAAGATGGATTCTATGCAACGCTTTATAACTCACAATTTAGTGAGGGAGATTAATACGTATCCTGAACATCCTGTGGAGGGGACTTATGAAGAATAAAGATGAACGCTTTAATGCAATTGCTTATTTAGGTATGGGAACTGTACTTATCATTATTTTAGATACAGCATGGTTTAGTCATGGAGGATGGACACCTTTACGAATGGGAATGTATGCAGTGATGACATTACTTATCGTAACAATGGTTGTAAAACTCGTGAAATTATTTAAAGAGGGCAATAAAGAAAGTAATAAGGATAGGAAATAAAAAAGGCTGTACATTGAGACTTTAATCTCAGTATACAGCCTTTATTTAGTTCAGAGTACGCTACTGCATTGTTAACTCCGGAAATTTACTCATCTTTCCTTGATGAATCATCTTTTTCTTTATGGGAAAGATAAAGTTTGTGTTGTTCGTTCATATATCTGACATAAAGAAAAATCAAATATAAAATAACTACTATTTTTACTAAATAGATCAGTGTTGTCATAAGGACTCCTTTTTTATTATGAATAGATAGAATATGCGTCGTTGTGTCCAGAATATTGGCAGCGAAGAGTGAGTTTTGGAGAATTCTTCACCCTCATTGTTTGAGTGAATCGGAAATGAGCTGTAGTTGGTTTGTTCGAAGTAACAATTCAGTTTTCATACTTACCAATTAATAAACTATGTTTTCGGAAGATACATCATACTTTTTAGTTCTTCTCTGATGTATCCGTTCTGATCAGTGTGTTGGGCAGATATTGGCAAAATAAATGTGGAAAGCATTGCCTATGCTAGAAATAAGGCAGATAATTTCTTCTTTATTTCCATTTTATCCTCCTAACAATTTTGTTAATTTTAATTATAACATGGATTTTGAAATGAGGCCTTTTAGGTAACAGATCTAAAGAAGAAAGAATTATCTAAGAGAAAATGGCTAGTCCTAAGTTGAATGTTACATCTATGAGCTGCTGTATCGTTAATCAGAAAAATTTCACTGATAACTTTCAAAAAAAATCAATGTATCTTGTTTGGTATTAAACCTTAATATATTTACTCGGGGGTTCTGAAGGTATAGGCAATAGCATCACACAGTTCATAAACGTTTTTTACTTGATCATGAATCTTGAAATCTTCAGCACCAACTCGCCGTATGATCTTCTTCCAGAAAAGATGGGACGAAGGATTGTTAGGATGTACTGTAAGTTCCCATAATCCTGGATGCATTGAAAAGATTTTAGAAGCAGCAAATTGGCCAACTCCTTTGTTTCGATATTTTTTCATTACAAAAAACTCACTCATAAAAAATGTATTTTCTTCTGTTGAAACATAGCAGTAATCGCAAACTAACACGAAGCCAGCATATTTTCCGTTAACTAGAATAAAATATGGAAACCTTTGTGGATTTTTCCAATAAGAATCTAAGTACTCATATCCATAGAGGCCATTTGAATTAAGGTCGGACTGTTCGAAATCCGAAAAATCATATTCATACAGTTCGATGAGTCTTGCAAGGATTTCTCGTTCATACAACTCGACTTTTTTAGTTCGATTTCCATTGTTGTTGCTCCATTTCTATCAATGTAGACGTCATTTTATGTACATCATCTTGTAATAACTTTGGCAATAAAATAATAGTGTCGTTAAAAGGACTAAAATGTAATAGCAATATAAAAAGACGCCATAAGCGTCTTCAAACATCTATAAGTCTGTAAAGTAATCTTCGGCAATGACACCAGTAACTTCGGGGATTTCATCCATTAATAAGGCTTCAACACCACCTCGTAGTGTATAGTCAATAAGACCGCAACCGACACATGCTCCAAGGAGTCTGACAGTTACAATGCCGTTCTCATCAACACTTACAAATTCCATATCACCGCCATCACGTTGGATATAGGGTCTTATCTTATCCAAAGAGCGAATGATTCTTTCTTCAAGTGTCATTTTATCTCCAGAAATAAAGAACTGATGCTGTGATAAATCCAACTAAGAATCCGCCAATAACTTCGACCCATTTATGTCCGAGGACATCTTTGATTTTTTGGCGGTAGACAGGGTTATCAAGCGTTGTTTGTGTCAATGTTTCGATATCTTGAATTAATTGTTTTGTAATCTTAATATTTTGTCCTGCATAGTAACGCACATTCGCAGCATCATAAATAACTGTGAGCGAGAAAACCATAGCAATAAAGAAATACTGGGATTGAAAGTTAGATAGATATCCATAGGAGAGTGTGAGTGCTACAACAAGTGATGTATGTGAACTTGGAAACCCGCCACTTTCAAAAACAAGACTCAAATCTTTTTTTCCAGTTTTTAAATAATAAAATAATGGTTTAAATGCTTGTGCTAAAATATTCGCAACTAATGCCGATACGATAGGATAATAATTATCTCCCATAAAATTCACCTCTTGATTCATTATAGCATACAATTATTCCTGTGTTATAATAAGAATGTTAATGAGGTATGGAGATGAAGAATATATATAAGAATGGACAGATTGTTGAAGGAGTCATAACGGGAATTCAACCTTATGGAGCCTTTGTTTCAATCGATGAGAATACAACTGGCTTAATTCATATTTCTGAAATATCGGATGATTTTGTTCGAGATATTCGTCAATACGTGGCTCAAGGTGAACAAATCATTGCGAAAATCATTGATGTGAGTGATGGTCCGAATCAGCTTCGATTATCTTTAAAAGCTCTCAATTATTCATCTCGAAAAATAAGAGAAGATAAAGAACATAAACGTAGTTTGGTACCTGAAAGTGTTCTCGGGTTTAAATCTTTAGATGTTAAAATGCCTCAGTGGGTGGCGAAAAAGGAGAAACCTATGGTTAATGTTAATTTGAAACATGCATTATTGGAAAATGATGTAATGAGTTATCAAGATGAAGTAACACGAATTCATGAAATGATCCACAATAAAACTGGAAAAGGAAATGATTTCTTAGGTTGGTTAGATTGGGCAGATCGTTATGACAAAGACGAATTTGCTCGTATTAAAGTGTGTGCAAAACGTATCCGTGAACAAGCTAATGTATTACTTGTTTGTGGTATTGGTGGATCCTACTTGGGTGCGCGTGCTGCGATTGAAATGATTCAAGGACCTTACGCTCAAGATGATCTTGAAATCATTTATATCGGAAATACTTTTTCTTCAACATCAATTGTTAGAATTTTAAACTATATTAAAGATAAAGAAGTAGCATGTAATGTTATTTCAAAATCCGGTACTACAACTGAAACTGCTTTAGCATTCCGTTTAATTCGTGAGTTTATGGAAAACAAATATGGCGCTGAAGAAGCATCAAAACGTATCTATGCAACAACCGATGCAAAAAATGGTCTTCTAAAACCTCTAGCTGATCAAAAAGGATATGAAACATTCGTTATTCCTGATGATATTGGCGGTCGTTTCTCAGTGATTACACCTGTTGGGTTACTCCCAATTGCTGCAGCAGGCATTGATATTGACGCCATGATGTGCGGTGTTAAAGATGCTACATTTGAATTAAATAATGCAAGCCTAGAAGCAAACCCTGCTTATGTTTATGCTGTAGTTCGTCGCATGATGGAAGCACAAGGTAAAGATGTAGAAATGTTTGTAAGCTATGAGTCACACCTTGTATTCTTAGCAGAGTGGTGGAAACAACTCTTTGGTGAATCAGAAGGTAAAGAAGGAAAAGGCTTGCTTCCCGCAAGTGTAAACTTTTCAACGGACCTTCATAGTATGGGACAATTTGTGCAAGATGGTAAGAAAGTTCTCTTCGAAACCGTTGTGCTTGTTGATAACCCAATTGAAGATGCTGAAGTACCATTTGTAGATGGGGATATTGATCAATTAAACTATTTATCAGGTAAAAGCTTGAATTGGATTAACCAAAAAGCATTTGAAGGAACACTTGAAGCTCATGAAGTTACTGGAAATGTTCCTAATGTCATCATTAATATTGAAAAAGCAGATGCTTATAACTTTGGTTATCTCGTATACTTCTTCTTCAAGTCGCTTGCTATGTCAGTATATATGTTGGATGTGAATCCATTTGACCAACCAGGTGTGGAAGTATATAAAAAGAATATGTTCAAACTTTTAGGAAAAAAATAATTAACTTAAGATAGGTCGAAAGGTCTATCTTTTTTGATGCATAGAAATAACGCGGACATTATGAAAATGGTAAGATAAAGAAAAGGTGGTGTGCGTGTGAATCTTGTAGAAGTAATGGATAATCTCCAGAATGAAGGAAATCCTTCAAGAAGAAAAACATATCTAAAGCAGGGTGCTGCTGAGGATACTTTTGGTGTGCCTATGGGCAAGATACGATTGCTGGCTAAAGAAATAGGAAAGAATCAAGAGTTTGCAGCTGAACTTTGGATTACTGGCCAATTTGATGCGCAAAATTTAGGAATCTTTTTGATGGAAGCTGGAAAAGTAACACTTGAGGATGCGCTTGAATATTTAGGCAGTGCTCAGACAGTAGAACTCGCTGATAGTTTGATTAGTAATGTCTTGGCGAATATTAAAGATGAGGCTAAGCTTGTAGATCTTTGTAGTAAGAATCGTGACTTAAAGCTGAGACGAGCATACTGGACATTGATGGTTGCAAACAAATCACAATATGAAGCAGATTTTCCAGAAATTTTAGAATACATATCTGATAACTTAGCACTATCTTCAGAACCGGAAACCTGGATGATGAATCGGATGTTATGTGAAATTGGCTTTGGGTATTCAAACTATACCGAAAAATGCTTAGAAATAGGCGAACGATGTGGCGTTTATAAGACAATGAAAGTATCCAAAGGATGTACGTCCGCTTATGCTCCAGACTGGATACACGCAGTGGTGGAAAGGAAGTAGCATGGAAATAACACAACATAATATTGATGGTTATATTGATAC
Source organism: Erysipelothrix sp. (assembly GCA_036637915.1). Lineage (GTDB taxonomy): Bacteria > Bacillota_I > Bacilli_A > Erysipelotrichales > Erysipelotrichaceae > Erysipelothrix. The sequence continues at coordinate 77,676 of JAVWLP010000001.1, forward strand.
TGTTGAAAACAAACGAAAAGGTGACATTATTAAACTCTTGGCGATAGGAGAAGCATGTACTGGAAAAAAACCAAAACTTTGGGGGAATATTATTGGATTTGGAAGCCTTCATTATAAGTATCCAACTGGAACCGAAGGTAACATGCCGTTATTTGGATTTGCAAACCGTAAGCAAGCTCTGACATTATATATTTCCGATGAACTGGAATCTTATCCGAAACTGGATTCATTAGGAAAGTATAAAATAGGGAAATCGTGTTTATATCTAAAAAAACTTGATGATGTCAATCAAGAAGAACTTAAAAACATGATCAAATGGGGAATTGATAATATTCTGATTCGAGATGGCATTACAAATAATGAGAAGGAGTAGATGAGATGGAAAACCAATTAATAGAGATACTAAAAGAGCGATTTGAAATGAATCCCCATCGCCATGAAAATGTGGACTGGAATTCATTGCTCACGATGCTCGATGACACAAATCTTAAAATCATTGGTAACATGGAGGAAACGGGTGGAGAACCAGATTTAGTTGTTCTAAAAGATGGTTCGTGGATTTACGTTGATTGTTCGAGTGAGAGTCCAAGTAAAAGACGGAGTGTTTGTTTTGATGAGAAAGCGTTGAACGATCGAAAGAAAAACAAACCAGAATCAAGCGTCGAGGCTGAGAATAAGAAGATGGGAACATGCCTCTTAGATGAAGCTCTTTATCGAGAATTGCAGTCAATTGAAGCATTTGATTTGAAGACATCATCATGGATTGTGACACCAAGTGAAATTCGTGACCTTGGCGGCGCATTATTCTGTGATCGTCGTTATAATACGATATTCACCTATCATAATGGTGCTGACTCGTATTATTCCGCACGAGGATATCGTAGTTATATAAAAATAAAACAGGGCTAGCCCTGTTTTTTACTGATTTGCTTTGTTCATTAGATCTGAAAATAACTCAGGGTTTCCTACTTTGAAGTATTGATACCACGCTTCAATAACGTCTTGAGGATACACTTGCAATGAAGTGATGATATCCTTAGCAAAATCAAGTCCGCTTGCTGAGTTGGCTGTAATTAAGTTTTTATCACAATATGAATTGGTATTGTGATAGAGAGCTTCACCAGAGTAATTGGAAGAAAACATTTTTAGATAGTCACTTGAATTACTGGTGTGGTGGTATTGGTTGAGCGTGCCACGATTCGATAATGCAAGAGTTGCACCACAGATGGCTCCTACGAGAATATTTTCACTTAAATAAAGCTCAGCTTTGTCGAGAATAGGTTGGTTAAGTTCCATTGCCCAATTGTCGCCACCAGGTAGTAGTAATGCGACAACTTTATCGTCACTCATATCACTGACTGTGATCTCGGGAAGAATGGTTAGGCCGCCAAGTGTTGTAATGGGATCGGTAGTAGCACCTACTGTGACTACCTTAAACGCTACTTTGCTTTGACTAAGCTGTGATTGCGTACTGAATGCTTGGAGAATATCAGCAAGTTCCCATTCGGCCATATTATCCATGATATAGACATATATTAATTTCATACAAATCTCCTTCTTTTATTAGGAAGATCATTTTATCACTTGAATGGTGACGACAGAGTGTCACTATTAAATGTTATTTTGTAAAACTTTATTAAGATGATTGATATATCGAGATTTGAAGTCTTCTGGCGTGATAATCTTAATTCTATCTCCAAATCCTAAAAGAAGTGAAAATGAGACAAAGTCAGATTTTTTAATCTTTAGTGTTCTTTCATAATATTCGTGAGACACTTGATTAACATGACCTTTGAAGTACTCGTCGATCAGGATATCAAGGTCAGGAGGGTATTGAATCACAATCGTTTCTCTGTCTTTCTGATGATCACTTAGATATTTCTGGTGTAGTTTTTCAATAGGATAGCTGATAGTATGTGATTTATCCGCAACAGTTAGGGTATCCATCCTCACAACTTTAAAGACCCGTGAATCATCCTTGTCGAGGTCATATGCAAAAAAATACCAAGCATACCATTGATAATAAACTTTCAGACCATGGACGATGTAGTTCTTTCTAATACCTTGTGCGTTTGTATATAAGATACTAATGGTTTGTTTATGTCTAATAGCATCCTGCAAACTATGGACAGTTTCAATTGTTTTTGTATTCTCACCGATAACTGATAGATCAATATTTGGATGGGATACTTCAGTCGTAGCATAGATATGTTTTGTTTTCTCGTAAGTTTCATCAATTTTTGTATTACCATAAATACTCTTGAGACTTTGAAGTGCAAGAATAATATATTCAGAGTTATCCTCATCAAGAAGTCGATCATTAACACGGAATTCTTTGTTTAATGTGTATCCACCTTTTACACCTGGATCAGAGTAAATAGGAATACCAGCGAGAGTAAGGGTATCAATATCTCTGAAAATGGTTCGACGTGAAACCTCGAAGTGCTCTGCCAGTTGATTGGCGGTAACACGTTCACGATTTGATAAATAAAAGATAATACCAATTAAACGTTCGATTTTCATACAGAGGTCCTTCGTTTCTAATACAATTATAACTTTAAATACTCCAGTTAGCTCATAAGAATAAAAAAAATACGTTCATGGATGGAACGTATTGCTTTATACCTATTAGTTTTGGAAATAGAATTGAGATAATAGGATTTCATAATTGAAGCTTGATATTGTAATGGCACTTGCAACATCAAGTAACTCCACAATATTTTGTACCTACCAAAATACAAAATATTGAATCTGTGTACTCACACAATTATTATAAACGTATTATAGCACGCATGATGATAATAAATTAATGAAATGACCAAAATGATAATATATTATCACATCTTCTCTCAAAACAGGTGAATTTGTGAATGATTCCTCAAAATAAACAAGGATTTATGATTTGAGTTCCTCTTTTTTGATTAAACCAAAATTAATATGGCAGTAACCTTGAGGATTCTTTACAAGATAATCTTGGTGATAGTCTTCTGCGGAGCAGTAGTTTTCTAAAGGAGTCACTTCAACTTGGATTGGGATACTAAAATTTTGTTGTTGTTTTGCTACGACGTCATTAATGATTTTTAGATCATGGTCACTCTCGTAGTAAATTCCTGTTCGGTATTGAGTGCCTTTGTCATTGCCCTGTTGATTGAGACTAAGAGGATCAATCATTCTGAAGAGATGATCAAGAATTTGTTCAAGAGAAATCTGTGTTTTGTCATACTTAATCTTTACAACTTCTGCATGACCAGTTTTACCGGTGCATACAGCTTCATAAGAAACAGTATCTTGATTTCCATTGGCATAGCCTGTTTCTGTGTCTACAACGCCTTTTAATCGTCTGTAGTATTCTGCTACACCCCAAAAACATCCCCCAGCTACAATTATTTCTTTCATAATGCCACTTCCTTTTCTATAGAAACATTGTACGAAACTAAGCTGTAAAAGTATATAAAAAGGACCCGAAGGTCCAGGCACAGTGGTCTAAGCTGGCCAAACAAATATTAATGATGGAGAATCTCAATATTTGTTATCGAGCATTAAGCTCTTGAGTGTATCCTATCAATACTTCGTGATTATTTCATAAAGAGATTGTTAAAATTTCGTTAATTACCTTAAACTGTGATAAAATAGGCGCAATGGAGGTTACATTATGAGTGAACTAATAAACTTTAGAGATTTTGGGGGATACCAAACAAAAGATGGTCGCCGCGTTAAAAAAGATATCTTTTATCGCTGTGGATCATACCGTGATTTAACTGAGGAAGACCGTGATTATCTAAGATCACTCAATATTCAACACCTATTGGATTATCGTGAATTAACAGAGTTAGACAGTGATGAACAACGAGAAAGTTTTGCTAAGAATGTTCATACAATTTCTGCATCCGCTCACTTAGGATTATTTGAATCAGATAAAACAGTACCGTATACAATATTGACTACAGAATCTATGGATGAATTCTATAAAAAATTACCATTTAGTAATCCGGCATATATCAACATGTTTAATATCTTATTAGAGGAAGGTGCAACACCTTACTTACATAACTGTACAGCTGGGAAAGACCGTACGGGTCTTGCTACATCATTGATTTTACTTGCGTTAGATGTGAAAGAGGATATTGTAACATATGAGTACATGTTATCAATGGATGCATATGATGCAATTGTAGAGAATGAACGTCGTCGTATGAATGGAGACTTAACAGAAGAAACACTTTACTATAAAGTGCCTGGATTAATAATTCGTCCATCTTATCTTCAAGCATCGTTTGATGAAATTCGTCGTGTTTATGGAGACTTTGATCACTACTTTGAAGAAGAATTTGGTTTAACACGTGAGAAGCGTGACCAACTTAAGGAAATGTACACGATTTAGTTTCTGGAGGCTACCATGAGTGACACATTAAAAAAATGGATTCACATAGTTCTATCCTTCTTTGCTTATCTACCTGCCGTGATGTTATTAACATTAAACATTATGAGTTTCTCGTGGATTTTAGAAGAACTTACACGGGATCCATTGATGGGAATCTTTAGATTGGTATTATTGGCAAGTTACTTTGGCATTGCATATCTTATTTTGAAACCATCAAAAAAAGATAATATCATTGCTTGGGTAATTATCGCCTTGCAAGCAGTTTATCTTCTCATAGAAAATTCACAAAAATTTTCGGCCTTACAATCGATTAGCACTTTAGTTATCTATTATGGATCGGTGTGGGCAGTTCATTATTTTATCTTTAGAACTAAAAAATAATAAAAGACCTTAGGCAAATTATCATAATGATAAGCTTAAGGTCTTTGTATTTATATGAAGATGTCGTAATCTCTGTCTTCTGTAGATTCTTCCGGATCGACATAGACATCGGAGACGATGGCTTTACCGGCTTCTAATGATTTAGGTACATCAATGATTCGTTGATTAGAAGAACCGCGATAGAGAGCAGCAAGGCTCCTTTTACGAATCATAAAACGTCCATCAATAACAATATCCAGTTGACTTAAGTATTTTTGAACAAATGGATCGTGGTGTCGCATCAATGCTTCATACGTGAATCCTGTATAGGACCAGAGGCTGTAGCCTCTTTTCTTTAGTTCCTTCGCAATATAGTAAAGGGGTTCTGCTTGAACGAAAGGTTCACCACCTGAGAAAGTTACTCTTCCAAGGTCGACTTGTAGAATCTGATCAATTACATCATCAACGTCCACAAGTTTACCGCCTTCAAATGGAATTGTCTTTTGGTTGTGACACCCAGGGCAGTTATGTGGACAGCCTTGAGTGAAGACAACTGACCGAATTCCTTCACCATCTACGATGGATTCTGGGACAAACGATGAGAGTCTTATTTTCATAAGTCGTGTTTGACACGATCATGTTCTTCGGATCGTTTCGCATCGTTAAAGCGGTCTAAAGTTCCTACAAGATATCCCGTAATACGACGGATTCTTTCGAAACCGTAGTCACCTTCGTGTTCGTGACGACCACAGCTAGGACAAGTTTCATTAATGATTCCTGTATAACCACAACTTGGGTCACGGTCAACAGGATGGTTTATAGCACCATAACCAATTTCATAGTCATGCATGAGGCGGACAACTTCTTCAAATGCTTCAAGGTTTTGCGTTGTATCACCGTCAAGTTCAACATAAGTAATATGACCTCCGTTTGTTAATTCGTGATAAGGTGCTTCAAGAGCAATTTTATCTTTGATTGAAATATCATAGTAAACAGGTACATGGAATGAGTTGGTATAGTAATGGCGATCTGTAATTTCGGGAATTGTTCCAAAGATTGAACGATCAATCGCTACAAATCTTCCAGATAAACCTTCAGCAGGTGTTGCAATGAGCGAGAAGTTCAATTGTTCTTCCTCAGTGTAACGATCTGCAAGGTTACGCATGAATCCAACAATTTCTAAACCGATTTTTTGAGATTCAGCACTTTCACCATGATGTTTACCTGTTAATGCTTTAAGACATTCCGCAAGACCGATAAATCCAAATGCAAGGGATCCGTGTTTTAAGACTTTGTGTAGATTGTCTTTTGGTTTAAGTGATTTCGAATCCATCCACACACCTTGCCCCAACAAGAATTTAAAGTTGGATACTGATTTACTACATTGCACTTTATAACGTTCAATGAGTTGGAACTTCACGAGTTCCATAAGATGTTCTAATTCTTCGTAGAATCCTTCAAAGTCTGGTGTTTCATTTGTGAAAATTCCGTGTTTGATTCCAAGTCGTACGAGGTTGATTGATGTAAAGCTTAGGTTACCACGACCCGTTACGACTTCTTCACCAGGAGCGAAGATATCGGACATAACACGAGTACGACATCCCATATAAGTAATTTCTGTTTCATAACGGCCTTCTTTATAATATTGTTTATTATAAGAGGAATCGATGAATGAGAAGTTAGGGAAGAGACGTTTTGCTGATACTTTGATTGCAAGTTTAAACAGATCATAGTTAACATCTTCAGGGAAGTAGTTTACGCCCTCTTTAACTTTGAAGATAGAGATTGGGAATATTGGAGTTTCTCCTTTTCCTAATCCTTTATCAAGTGCTTTAAGGTAGTTTTCCACAACCATGCGCCCTTCTGGAGAGACATCTGTTCCGAAGTTTATAGAACTGAATGGAACTTGAGCTCCAGCGCGTGAGTGCATTGTATTTAAGTTATGGATGAATGCTTCCATTGCTTGGAATGTAATGCGATCAGTAACACGAACTGCCTTATCATATGCTTTTTCAATGATTTTAAATGTATGTTCATCATCAGAGAACTTACTGAATTCTTGTAAATCTAAAGTGAGTGATTCAACTTTGTCAATATGTTTGATGATTGCGGTGATATCCACAGTATCTAGAAGATCTGAGATTTCGAGGAAATCATAAACACGTTGTTTGAATTGTTTTTTAAAGGTGAGTAACACACCTGGAGCCATATAATAATCAAAAGCAGGGATACTTTGACCACCATGCTGATCATTTTGGTTTGATTGAATTGCGATAGCAGCAAGAGCTGCATAAGACATAATGTCTTGGGGTTTTCTTAGATGACCATGACCTGTTGAGAATCCATGTTCAAAAAGTTGTTCGAGATTGATTTGGTTACATGTTGTTGTTCCCATCGGTAAGAAGTCCATATCATGAATATGGATTTGACCTGAATCGTGTGCTTCATAGTAGTCTTCACTCATTTGATATGCTTTCGCAAATTCTTTAGAAACGGTCGAACCAAACTGCAACATCATTCCCATAGGACTGTTGCCATCAACGTTAGCATTTTCACGTTTTTCATCTGCATCGATTGCTTCTTTTTGATTAAGTTTTTCGATTGCCTTCAAGAACTTATGCTGCTTAGCAATGAAAATTTTACGTGATTCATTTCTGCGATTACGGTATGAGCTGAAAGATTCGTACACTTCAATATAGTTTTGACGTAAGAGCTCTTTTTCTATGAGATCTTGAATATGCTCGATTGAGATATATTCTTCTGTTTTCGATATTTCCTGAATTTGTTCTAAGACTGCGTTGTAGACGTGGTTGGCATCATCGCCTGTATATTTATCAGACTCGAGTGAATCAAAGCCTTTTTTGATTGCAACGGCAATCTTTTCGCCATTAAATGTAGCTTTTTGATTATCTCGTTTTAAAATGGTTATTGTTTCCATGGTAAACCCCCTGTTTCCTTCTAAAATCTATGGTAAATTAAAAAAGTCTGAAAGGCTATGAAACAATGCTGGAAATTCAAAAGTACAGCATTTCACAAGCATTAACATCATATAATTAATGTTTATCGTTAAAAATAAATGTGGTATAATCAAAAATAGAGGTGATTGAATGATAATCGTAAGGTTGGACCGTGTCATGGCAGATCGAAAAATGACACTTAAAGAACTATCGGAACGAACTGAAATATCAGAGGTAAACCTGTCAAAATTAAAAAATTCAAGGGTGAAAGCAATACGCTTTTCAACCTTGAATGCAATTTGTACAGAATTAAAATGTCAGCCTCGAGATATTCTAGAGTTTGTTTATGATATCTAGCATGGTAGTGCAGGCTTTTTCTATGTAGTGTTGCGGTACTGCAATATTCATACGAATAAAGTTCTTACCATCTTCTCCAAATAGAGATCCTTCATGTACAAAAACTCCGTTGTCAATAAATGTTTGAATGAGTTCGGGGTGGTCTTTTGTATAAGGTCTGAAGTCAATCCACATGAGGTATGTTGCTTCCAAAGGTGAAACAACTGCTTCTGTTTTAGAAAATGTCTCTTGAATGATAGAGGCATTCTTATTTATTTGCGCAATAACAGTATTGAGCCATGGTCTTCCTTTAGTATAGGCAGCATGTGTCGCAACGATGGCGAGTGCATTGACGCCCATTGCTCCATAGCGAGATGCATGTGTTACAAATTTGTTTCTTAAAGCAAGATTTTTGATGATGATGTTGGAAAGTTTTAAACCGGCAAGATTAAATGTTTTGCTTGGTGCAGTACAAATTACTGCTTGAGAATCATAGTTAGCATATGACGTAAATGTATGACCAGGCATAATCAGATCGGCATGGATTTCGTCACTGACAACAGGAACATTGTATTTTGAACTTAGTTGGGCAATGAATCCTAGTTCGTCTTGTGTCCAAATGTGTCCAACAGGATTGTGGGGATTGCATAGAATCATCATTTTATTGTTGGGATTGGCAAAAGCAGATTTGAGTGTATCCTTATCTAGCGTGTAATTTCCATTATGATTGGCAAGTGAGACATTAACTAAGGTCCTTTTGGTTTCATTGATAATTTTAAAGAATGATTGGTATGAGGGTGTTAAAACAATGACACCGTCCTTCTCTTCAGTCATAATTTGGATGGTAGTACGGAGTGCTGTGATGACTCCTGGTGTCATTACAATATCCTCTTGATCTACTTGGAGTTCGTAGTTATCTTGTAGCCAATCTTGAACTGCTTGATAATAATCTTCGTTTGGGAATGTATACCCTAAAATACAGTTGCCCATATATTCTTGAACGGCTTCAATAATATGTGAGTCTGTCATCCATTCCATCTCAGCGACTGTGAAGGGAACAAGATCTTTTTCGATTGAATGGGGATTAGTGGTGAGCATTTCATCCCATTTGTAGTTCATATTACGTCTTAGAATTGCATTGTCGTTTAAGTTTATCATTAGAAAACCTCCTGATTGTATTTTATCATATTGATACAAAAGAGGTGGACTATTTGGTCTTCCACACATAAAAAGCATATTTATTAAAGGTTTTAACAAAATCATCACAGTATTACCGTTGTTTTGAACTTGTTTTTTTGTTAAAATAAGGTGTACATAAAAGAAAAAGGTGAATAACATGGTTAAAGTACTATTACTTATTACATCTGCGGTATTAATTATTTTATCTCTATTACAAAGTGGAAAATCAGAAGGATTTACAGGTGCATTCTCGGGAAGCAAAGGTTTGGATTTATTTTCAAACTCTAAAGAGCGTGGCGCTGAAAAAGTAATTTCGAATCTGACATTAGTTACGGGCGTTTTATATTTTACGCTTGTGATTATTGCTATTTTAGGACAATAGAGAACCGCAGATGCGGTTTTTATTATTTTTATGACTAATAATAATTACGAACTAATAAAAAATGCATTACGTCAATCAAAACAATTACAAACATTGGAAGTCTGGATAGAGAGCTTCTCCCAAATGTTTGATTTTTCTGTTTCAGAAGTAAAACATCTTCTTGAAGATTTGGTTGATGATGAAAGTATCTATATTGATGAGGTTGTCTATTTACTTGAACCCAATATTTATACAATCGGAACATTTCGTGTTGTACGAGAAAACTTTGGTTTCGTAGAAAACGATTTGAAATCTGTTTATGTTGGTAAAGATGATTTCAATCAAGCAATGGATATGGATATGGTCTTAGTATCTGTGAGTGTTAAAGATGAAAAAGAATACGGAAAGATTGAGAAGGTCATTAAGCGTAATCGTGATGTTATCTTAGGGACGATGAAATTTAAAAATAAAAAACTAACTTTTATTCCATATGATTTAAAAATTACGCAACCTGTCGAATATCAAGCGGGGACAATGAAGCTTCAAGAAGGACAACGTGTCATTGGTAAAATATCCCATGTGGATGATGTCATCCATTGTGATATTATCGACGTACTTGGAAGTGCGGATGAACCGGGAATGGATGTTCGTTCGGTACTGTTTGTTTATGGAATTGATGTGGAATTTAATGATGATGTTCTCAAAGAGATTCCTAGCATTCCTCAAGAAGTGGATGCATCAGTACTAGGACGTCGTATGGATCATCGTGATCAATATGTTATTACGATTGATGGCGAAGATGCGAAAGACTTAGATGATGCAATCTATATGGAAGCAAAGGGGAATGGTTATCGTCTCTATGTTCATATAGCGGACGTTGCTCATTATGTTCAAGCGGGAAGTGTCATTGATAAAAGTGCATTAGAACGTAGTTCCTCGGTATATATGGTGGACAGGGTTGTACCGATGTTACCTAAGGAACTATCGAATGGCGTGTGTTCACTTCATCCGAATGTTGAACGGTTTGTAATGACATGCCAAATTGACTTAGACTTTAATGGTGGCGTTATTGACTATAATATTTATGAATCCATCATTACATCAAAACGTCGTATGTCTTACAATGAGGTGAATTCAGGTGAAGACCTGGGTGAAGTTCAAGAAATGATTGATATGATGTTAGACTGTGCGAGTCGTTTACAATACCGTCGTGAACAAGCAGGATCGATTGGTTTTGATAGTGACGAGAGTCAATTCATTATTGATTCTAAGGGTAATGTCTTAGATGTCTTTAGACGTAAAACAGGTGAAGCCGAAGAAATGATTGAAGCATTCATGGTTTGTGCCAACGAAGTGGTCGCAAGTCACTGTAAACATCAAAGTATTCCAATTCTTTACCGTGTTCACGAAAAACCAACGAAAGAGAAAATGCAAGAGTTGTCACATACCTTACGTATTCTTGGATATCGTATGAAGGGAAGCCTTGATGATGTCCATCCAAAAACAATTCAAAAAGCACTTGAGTTTTTTGAAGGAAAACCGGAATACCCTGTTGTATCGCGACTTATGTTGCGATCGATGAGTAAAGCGAAGTATTCAGAAACACCGGTTGGTCACTTTGGGCTAGCGCTAGAAGACTATGCTCACTTTACATCGCCAATTCGTCGTTACCCGGATCTTCTTTTGCATCAGCGTCTGAAGAAATACCTTTTAAATCATGACTTCAGTCATTTTGATCAAGATGAACTTGCTACGATTGAAGCAGGAAAACATACATCTTCAAAAGAACGTTCAATTCTAGATGCTGAAAGACAAGTTGAAAAAATTAAGAAAGCTCAGTTTATGAGTGATAAAATTGGCGAACGTTACACGGGATTTATCTCAGGTGTCAGCAACTTTGGAATCTTTGTGGAACTTCCGAATACAATTGAAGGTCTTGTTCACGTTAGAACTCTACGAGATGATTATTATCAATACGATGCTGCTGCTCAGAAAATGATGGGCGAAAGAACTAAAAAGGTTTATGCAGTAGGGCAACAAGTTAAAGTTAAATTAGTAGCTGTAGATGAACTTGAACATAGCATTCAATTTGAATTTATTGAACCACGAAAAAGGGGTGTGAAACATCATGGTCGTCGTCGCAAAAAATCGTAAGGCATATCACGATTACTTTATTGAGGATGAATTTGAGGCAGGAATGGTACTAACCGGAACTGAAATCAAATCAATTCGTGATGGCAAAGTACAACTTAAAGAATCCTTTATCTCAATCAAGGATGGCGAAGCGTGGATAAAAGGTATGCATATTGCGCAATACGATCAAGGGAATCGTTTCAATCATGAAGAGGTCGCGGACCGAAAACTGTTACTTCATGATTATGAAATAGAGAAACTTGATAAAGCAGAGCGTATTAAAGGATATACCATCGTACCTTTAGATATTCATTTGGTTCGTGGTCGCGCAAAGATGAAAATTGCGCTAGCAAAAGGGAAGCAATTGTTTGACAAGCGACAAGTTGAAAAAGAACGTTCAATGAATCGTGATATTCAAAAAGCGATGAAACGTTATTAAAATGTGTCAATTTTTGAACCGTAAAGGCAAGGGTATCATACTCAATCTTGTTGTCATTATGATGCTTGTATGGTATCTTCCGTTTTGGACACCTACAAACGGGGTGAAAGATATTGCAAGTGGTTCAACCCCACCTTTGGGTGTTGTACGTGATGGTCCACAAGTTATTTTGTGGGATCAAGGTCGTATCGGTCTTTATATTGTGATTCAAGGAATTTTTCTAATCTACTATATACGTGAAAAAAATATAGAAATAAATTAAGTGAAAAAAATTTAAAAACAAACTATAATAGAAGTATCAAAACACTGGATACTTCTATTTTTTTATTGTCTAAGCAAAGAGAAAAGAGGTGAAGAATTATTAACAAAAATTAACAAAACCCATAATGTTTTGTTATGATTTACGCTTACATATGAACAATTGGTGAAACTAATAAAAAATTTCTGAAAATGCGATTAAATATATTTACTTTTTCAAAAATAAGAGTATATTGAGTCAAGTAGAAAGGCGATTAGGACAAAATTGCACATGGAAAAAGAAGAGATTATCAGTGACTCCAAAGACATCCATCGCGTTGCGAATACGGATGTCTTAAGTCATTTAAACCTTGAAGAAACAGGGTTAAGCAATCAAGAAATTGATAAGAGAATTTCGATGTTTGGTAAGAATAGATTAAAAGAGGTAAAAGGGAAGCCGCTTATCTTAGTGTTCTTAGCAAACTTTACAAGTATGATGGCACTCTTGCTTTGGGCAAGTGGTATTATTGCGATTATTGCAGAAATGCCTCAACTTGGTATTGCGGTATGGTGTGTAAACATCATTAATGGTTTGTTTAGTTTTTGGCAAGAATTTCAAGCGGGGAAAGCAACGGATGCACTTAAGAACATGCTTCCGTCCTATGCTCGTGTGGTTAGAAACGGTGAAGAACAACAAATCCTTGCAGAGGATCTCGTTCCTGGTGATATTGTATTAGTTGCGGAAGGTGATAAGATTTCCGTCGATGCACGTCTCATTGAGGCAAGTGACCTACAGGTTGATCAATCAACGCTTACAGGAGAATCAAATCCTGTAAGAAAGGTTAGTGACGCGGTTTTAAAAGAAGGTTTATCACCCTTTGAAATATCTAACATGATTCATGCTGGTACATCCGTATCCAGTGGAACGGGTAAGGCAGTCGTTATTGCGACAGCAATGGAAACAGAATTTGGTAAAATTGCAGACCTTACTCAAAACATGGAAGAGGAACTTAGTCCTCTTCAAAAAGAATTAAATGTTCTTACAAAGCAAATATCATTAATTGCTTTAGGAATTGGTGTTGTATTCTTCGTAGTATCTGTATTCTTTGTAAAGGATGGCTTTGCGAAGTCCTTTATCTTTGCATTGGGAATGATTGTAGCGTTTATTCCAGAAGGTTTATTACCCACGGTTACGCTATCCCTTGCAATGGCTGTACAAAGAATGTCGAAAGAACATGCACTTGTTAAGAAACTATCTGCGGTGGAAACACTTGGTTGTACAACTGTAATCTGCTCAGATAAAACAGGAACTTTAACTCAAAATGAAATGACAGTAAGTAATTTATGGACTGTCGACGGTGAATATGATGTTACTGGATTGGGGTATGCACCAGAAGGTAATGTTGAAGTTAATGGTACAGATGTTAATGTTAAAGGTAATAAAGATCTTGATACATTAATTCGCTTGTCAGCACTTTGTAACAACGCAAAAATTTTACCACCTTCAGAAGAGTCAGATCGTTACACAGTTTTAGGAGATCCAACTGAAGCTTGTCTTTCTGTTGTTGCTCAAAAATCTGGTTATTCACTTGAAGAGATTTTTAAAAATGAACCACGACTTCGTGAGTTACCATTTGACTCAAGTCGTAAGAGAATGACTACAGTCCATCAAAGCTTTGGAGAACGTTTGGCTTATGTTAAAGGGGCTCCTAAAGAAGTTATGGAACTCTCTAACAAAATATTAGTTGGCGGTGTAGTTCGTGATATTACGGAATCAGAACGTCAAGAAATCATGGAAGCAAATGATAGCTATGCTCGTAAAGGACTTCGTGTTCTCGCATTTGCTTATCGCAACTTAAATGAAGTTGATAATTTACCAAAAGCAATGAGTGCTTATACGCCAGAATTAATCGAAGAAGATCTTGTTTTTGTCGGGTTGATGGCTATGTCTGACCCTGCACGTCCAGAAGTTAAAGATGCTGTTGAGTTATGTCATAAGGCAAGCATTCGTATTATCATGATTACAGGTGATTATGGTCTTACCGCTGAAAGTATCGCAAAACAAATTGGAATTGTTCATGGTGAAAATCCTCGTGTTATCACAGGTAAAGAGCTCTATGAACTTTCGGATGAACAACTTCAAGAAGCATTAAAAGAAGAAGTTATCTTTGCTCGTGTAGCTCCTGAACAAAAATACCGTGTTGTTTCTTGTCTTCAAACGATGGATCATATCGTTGCCGTTACAGGTGATGGTGTTAATGATGCTCCAGCTCTTAAGAAAGCAGACATTGGTGTAGCAATGGGTATTACAGGTACGGATGTTGCGAAAGAAGCAGCAGATGTTATTTTAACAGATGATAACTTTGCTTCAATTGTTAAAGCGGTTGAAGAAGGACGTACAGTATATAGTAATATTCGTAAGTTCCTAACTTATATCTTAAATAGTAATATGGCTGAAGCAGTACCATCTGCAGCATTCTTATTCTCAAGAGGTGGTATTCCATTACCATTGACTGTTATGCAAATTCTAGCAATCGATTTAGGAACAGATATGCTACCAGCTTTAGGTCTTGGTACAGAACTTCCTGAAGCAGGAATTATGAATGTTCCACCGCGATCACGTGATGACTCATTATTAAATAAGAAAACAATCATCAAAGCATTCTTCTGGTACGGACTAATCGCATCAATTATTGCAATGGCATGTTACTTCTACATAAACTTTAAAAATGGTTATTCGTTTAGTAATCTTGCAGCAGATGGGCTTGTCTATCGTCAAGCAACAACGATGACGCTTGCTGCGATTGTATTCTGTCAAATTGGTGCGGTACTTAACTGTCGTACTGAAAAGCAATCCGTCTTTAAGATGGGCATCTTTAGTAATAAAAAAGTGTTAATCGGAATTGTATTTGAAATATTCTTAATGGCATTCATGATGTATGTGCCATTCATGCAAAGCATTTTTGATACAGCGCCTTTAGGAGTAACCGAATGGATTATTCTCGCAATCATTCCTATTCCAGTATTCTTAATCGAAGAGTATCGTAAGAAAATTGTTCGAAATAAAATACAAAAGGAGGAGCAATAAAAATGAAAGTAATCATTATTGGTAGTGGCCGTATGGGTTCGACCCTTGCGCTGGAACTCTCTAAAGGTAATCATGATATCACAGTGATCGATGACCATGCAGAAGCTCTAAATACATTAGGGCGTGACTTTAAAGGTACGAAAGTGGTCGGTGTTGGATTTGATAAATCGGTATTAGAAGAAGCAGGAATTGAACGCGCAGATGCTGTTGTAGTTTGTACAAGTAAAGATACAACCAACGCCCTTATCGGACGTATTGCGAAGAACATCTATCGCGTACCTCAAGTAATCACAAGACTTTATGATCCCCGTAAAGCTGAAATCTATAACATGTTAGGTTTACGTACGATTTCCACAACAGATTGGGGAATCAAACGTACAATTGAGCTCTTGAATTTTAATCAACTTGATACCATCATGTCATTTGCAGATGGTGATGTAAATGTTGTGAAAATAGAAGTTCCAGAATTAATGGTTGGTCGTGTGGTGGATGATTTCTCAGAACCACTATCCAGCACAGTAATTTGCTTAACCCGTCGAAATAAAGGGATGATTCCTACAAAGGGAACCATTCTTGAACGTGGGGATATTGTTCATGTATCCGTACTTAATGAATTTATGGATCAGTTTAGAGAAAGAGTAGGGTTATAAAATGAAGAAAGTTATTATAATCGGTGGGGGCCAAGTTGGTTCATACCTCGCTCATTTGCTCATTGAAAAAGGCTGTCAGGTTCTGATTGTTGATAATCGTCCCACAGTACTTGAAAAGTTAAAATCTGAGTTTCCAGGATCCATGATTATTTGTGGAGATGGTTCAGATACACAAATTCTCGAACAAGCACATGTTGATGATACAGATGTCCTTGCTGTCGTAACCGGTAATGATGAAGCGAACCTAGTGGTTGCTACGATTGCGAAATATGAATATGGCATAAATAAAGTAATTGCCCGTGTTAATAATCCGAAAAATGATTGGCTTTTCACTATTGAAATGGGTGTTGATAAAAAAGTTAATCAAGCGGATATTCTTGGACATATTGTATTTGATGAAATTTAACTGTAGTCTTCGGATTACAGTTTTTTCTTATCTTGAAAGGTATGTTACAATAGAATAAGAATTGAGGAATGTTATGGCTAATGGTGGAAAAAATCTCTTGAAATTTGTACCTAATTTTACCACGATAGATTTGGAAACAACGGGTCGCAGTAATAAATCAAGAGATATAACTGAAGTAAGTGCAGTAAAATATAGAAACTATAAAAAAGTAGATTCATTATCATTTTTGATCAAACCGGAGAATACCATTCTCCCTTATGTTGTATCACTAACTGGAATAACTGATGAGATGGTAGAAAATGCCCCTCATATAGACGACGTGATAGAACGTATTGTAGCGTTTATTGGTGATGATATTATTTTAGGTCATAATGTAGCTTTTGATTACAATCTTGTGAGTGAAGCAATTGAATATAAGCGTGGCTACGGATTACAAAATGATATGGTAGATACATTACGCATTTCAAGACTTATTATACAAGATATTGAAAACCATAAATTAGAAACACTGTGTCGATACTTTGATGTAGAACGCAAAGTAGGACATCGTGCACTTGAGGATTGTGAACAAACAAGTCAGGTCTATATAGCACTTAAAGACCGATTTGTGATGTTAAAAGAACAGAAACAAAAGGAGACCAAATTTTATGAACGTATATGATTTTGATAAAACGATTTATGATGGTGATAGCTCGGTGGATTTTTATAAATATTGTTTGAAAAATCAATTGGGATTAATGAAACATTGGCCGAAACAAACAAAAGCTATGTTTGATTACAAACGAGGAAAAATTACAAAAACAGAAATGAAAACTATTTTCTATGAGTATATGGCAGATATTGATAATCTTAATAAAGTGATTACAGATTTCTGGAATGAAAATAGAAAAAAATTAAAACTATGGTATTTAGAACAAAGACGTGACGATGATGTTATTGTATCTGCTTCCCCAGAATTCTTTTTAAAACCTATTTGTGATGAGCTCAATATTCATCTTATTGGTTCGGTGGTTGATCCTAGAAATGGAAAAAACTTGCGACCAAACTGTTATGGGGCGGAAAAAGTAAAACGATTTGAAGAGAAGTTTGATCTTAAAAACATGGAAGAATTTTACTCGGATTCGTATTCTGATGATCCGCTAGCACAGTATGCGACCAAGAGTTTCCTTGTGAAGGGAAATGAACTTCTTGATTGGTAACAAGTAACTTGAGAGATTTCGGGTAACTGAAGTCTTTTTTTTGTAGATGAAAGATTTGTGAAATGATTGAAAAAAAGGAAAATAGTGATATTATATAAGAAAAGGAGGCGGAATATGTTTGAATGGGTAACTGGAAATGCAGAATTGGAAATTGTTACGTTAAGTGATCGTAGTCTTACATTAAATCAAAATGCTATGGTGCATTTTGTTGACAGTCAATTTGTTCTCGTTGGATTTTCGGACGATGGCAAAGTTGGAATCAAACCTGTCACAAAACGTGATTTAGAACTTAATGCGTATCCAAAACAAAACTTGCATAAAATTTCTATAGGTAAAGGATATGCGAAAATTAATAATCGTGCGCTATGTGATTTAATTGCCTCGAAAATTAATAAACCACTTGATGGTCAGAAAGTTATTGCTGAATACGATGATCATCAACATACACTTGTCTTTGATTTAGATGCAATTAATACGAAAGGGGTGATTGGATGACTCAATTACAAATTTGGCTTATTGTCATGGTATTCATGGTTGTGTTTGAGTTAATAACGGTTGGTAACTTAATCTCTGTTTGGTTTGCTATTGGTGCATTCTTTGCAATGTTAACGAGTATGTGGACAAACAATATCTTAATCCAAGTTATCGTGTTTGGTGTAACATCGTTATTATCGTTATTCTTAATTAGACCAATTACCGCAAAAGCACTACGCGGAAATTCAATTTCTACCAATGCTGATCGTCTGATTGGAAGACAATTTAAATTGTCTGAGGCCATAAAAGAAGATCAATGGGGTACAATAAAAGTGAATGGGGTTGATTGGTCAGTTACGACAGTTGATCAAAGTGAAATAGAAAAAAATGAAACAGTTGAAGTTTTAGCCCTTGAAGGTGTTAAACTTATTGTAAAGAAAGTATAGGAGGGTGCATATGTCACTTGGTGGAATGATTATCTTAATATTTATAGTTTTAATAGCTCTACTCATTATTGGTTATTGTGTTCGAGTAATTCCTCAGTCTAACGCTTATGTTATTGAAAGATTGGGAGCATACTCTCACACATTAGATAAAGGGATGCATTTTATTTTCCCATTTGTTGATCGTGTAGCAAACAAAGTATCGTTAAAAGAGAGAGTGCAAGACTTTGCACCTCAACCTGTTATCACAAAAGATAACGTTACAATGCAAATTGATACAGTTGTTTATTTCCAAATTACTGACCCAGTGTTGTATACATATGGTATTCATAATCCAATTAATGCGATTGAAAACCTTACAGCAACAACACTTCGTAATATTATCGGGGATTTGGAATTAGACCAGACCTTAACATCACGCGATATCATTAACTCAAAAATGCGTTTAATCTTAGATGAAGCAACGGACCCTTGGGGTATTCGAGTTCAACGTGTTGAAGTTAAAAATATTATTCCTCCACGCGATATTCAAGAAGCGATGGAAAAACAAATGCGTGCTGAACGTGAACGTCGTGAATCGATTCTTCGTGCAGAAGGTGAAAAACGCTCCGCAATCCTAATTGCAGAAGGTGAAAATGAATCTGTAATCTTACGAGCTCAAGCTAAAAAAGCTGCCATGATTTCAGAAGCTGAAGGGGAAGCGCAAGCAATTGAAATTGTCCTTCGTGCTCAAGCAGATGCTGCGAAATTGTTAGAGGGTATTGACGGAGATGGTGCATACCTCAAATTGAAGAGCTTAGAAGCATTTGAAAAAGTGGCTGATGGAAAAGCAACTAAAATTATTATTCCTTCAGAATTACAAAATGTCGCATCACTATTAGCTTCGGCTAAAGAATTTGTGAAAGAAGACTAATCTAAAGAAGAGGTTTCCTCTTCTTTTTATATGCGTTATACTCTGTTTATAAAGGTGGTTATCGTAATGAAACGTTATTTAGGAATTGATATTGGTGGTACAAATATTAAATACGGACTCTTCGATGATCGGAGTGAAAAACTGCAAAGTAAAAGCATTGAAGTTTTTAGTACACCCCGTCGTAATCTTGATGAACTTTTAGAGAACATTCATACAGTGATTAAGAGTGAGTTGCCACTCGAGGGTATCGGAATTTGTCTTCCAGGGATCATGGATGAGAGTGGTGTAATCTTAGATGGTGGATCTATTCCTTGTTTAAAAGGGGTTAATTTGAAAGAAATACTAACACGAGAATATTCGTTACCTGTGAAAATTGAGAACGATGCTCATGCATGTGCGATTGCCGAGAAAATCCTGGGAGCAGGACAAGACGTTGAAAATTTTTTTATTTTAACAATCGGAACAGGTTTGGGTGGTGCTATAGTGATTAACCAAGAACTTTACAAGGGTAATCGTAGTATAGCGGGAGAAGTTAGCTATTTAAATGTTAAGGGTGAGTACTGGTCGCGAACTGCATCAATGAGTACCCTCATTCATCAGACATCACTTGCGAAGAAGATGTCACGAAAATTGATAGATGGGTATAAAGTAATGGAATGGTCGCAATCGGATAACAATATAAAAAACATATATAACGAGTGGCTTAACGCACTCTGCGAAGGTATCTATAATATTTGTGTTATGCTAGATCCGGATGTCGTTTTTATTGGTGGTGGTATTAGTGAAAACGAACAGTTTATTATAGACTTACAAAATAGATTTAAAAACTATCATTCGTTTTCTCATAATTGGAATATTCAAAGAAGTACATTTGGTAACAAAAGTGGTTATACCGGAGCAGTCATTTCTTTATTTTTAGAATTAGGAATCTTTCAAGCGATATCATAATTAATAACGGTGATGTTATGGCGTGTAAATACTGTGGCGCTCAGAAACAGTATTTTTTTTATAGTGGAGTATGTCGTCGGTGCTTGATGCATCAGCGCCTCGAAGAAGAGAGTTCTTATTATGTTAATGATACGCTAGTTGCTCAGATGCCCTTTGAGCTAAGCCCACAGCAAAAAAAAATTAGTGAACAGATTATTGAAATTATCCAACATGAATCAGTTTTAGTTGATGCTGTATGCGGAGCAGGTAAGACAGAGATATGTATTCCATTAGTAACGTGGTGTTTAAAACGTGGTGTAAGAATTGGGTGGACAATTCCACGCAGGGAAGTAGTGTTGGAATTAGGAAGTCGGCTTCAAAGCTATTATCCTAAAGTCAAAATCGCGATTGTTTGTGGAGGTAGCTTAGAAAAATTACAAGGTGATTTAGTAGTTTGTACAACACATCAATTGCATCGTTATTACGATTATTTTGATATTCTTATCGTAGATGAACCAGACGCTTTTCCATATAAGGATAACGATTACTTGGAACAAATTCTTACTCGTAGTGTACGTGGGAATTGTGTTTATTTATCAGCAACAGAATCAATGCCTGAAATTAAAACATTAAAACTACCAGTTCGCCCAACTGGTAGACATCTTCCGGTACCTCAAGTAAGATGTACAGGTTTGCTATTGTTAAAGTTACTTGAAATAATCTTCTTGTGGCGTGATGAGATGGTATTGATTTTTGTTCCAACACGAAAGATAGCGAAGCGATTATCCAAGGTCATCCATGCACCATACATCACATCACATACCGAGGATAAGAAAGAGAAGATTGATTCTTTTCGGAAAGATAAAAAATGCCTAATTACTACAACGGTATTGGAACGTGGTGTAACTTTTGTTGATTGTTTTGTCGTTGTGTATCAAGCCAATCATCAAGTATTTACAGATGCTTCACTGATTCAAATTGCGGGACGGGTCGATCGTGGAAAATCAACGAAGGGGGAATGTATTTTTTTATGTACGATGAAAAATCAAAGTATTATCTGTTGTGTAAACAGAATAAATCAGGCGAATACCGATGCCGAGTATGTTTTGAGATGCGACATAAAAATATGACGTTAACAGACTATTTCTTAGGAAATATTTATCTATGTGGCAATTGCCAAAAAAGACTCAATCTACAAATTAGAAAAATAAAAATCGAGGAACTCGAAATTAATTCCTTAATTCCCTATGAGAAGGATGCGCGTGAATTAATTCTGAGATACAAAGAAAGCTTTGATCAAGCATTATATCCCGTGTTTTTTGCTCAGTATTCAATGGCATTAAGAATCAGATATCGGAATTATTTTGTTATTTATCCACCATCAATAGAAGAAGCGAAAATAAAGCGTGGATTCGATGCTATGTTTTGGATGTGCAAAGGTATAGGGCTTCCCATAATCGAAAATGTTTTTGTGAAAAAAAGTGATTATCGACAGGTTAAGCTCAATAAAATCGAAAGAGAGGAGAATGCAACGCATATTTCTCTTATGGATGAAAACATGATACGAGGAAAAAATATTATTGTTGTTGACGATATTCTCACAACAGGGAGTACGTTGATACGAGTTCATAACTTAATTTGCGACCTGTGTCATTCAGTGGTGTATATCACCTATGCCTATAACTGTAGGTATCAAAGTGAAGGTAAATTCAATTCTGGAAGTAAGCGATTTCACTTGCCTTTTTAGTGGGTCTAACGTATACTTCTCTATAAAGGAAGGTATTTAATTAATGCAAGGCAAAGTAAAAAAATTCAATCAAAATAAAGGATTTGGTTTTATTACGACAACGGAAGATCAGGATGTTTTCTTTCATTATTCACACTTAATCATGGAAGGATTCAAGACGATTGAAGAGGGTACAGAAGTCGAATTCGAATTGATTGAAACCGAGCGTGGTGTACAAGCTCATAATATTGTGAAGATATAAGAGAAAGAGTTGGTCAAAACCAACTTTTTTAGTGATTTATTATCAAAAATAAATGTGGTACAATAACTAGGAATGGAGGCTTGAATATATGGCTGGATTTTTAAGTAATCTGTTTAACGGCGATCGAAAAATTCTCAAAGAAGTCGAAACAACTGCATATGAAATTGATGCATTAAAAGACGAGATTCGATCATTAAGCGACGAAGAATTAAAAAATAAAACAAACGAATTTAAAGCAAGAATTGAAAAAGGTGAAACACTAGATGATTTATTAGTGGAAGCTTTTGCTGTAGCACGTGAAGCTGCATACCGTGTTATTGGTGAATTCCCATACGTAGTTCAGTTGATGGGTGGAATCATCTTACACAAGGGTGATATTGCAGAAATGAAAACTGGTGAGGGTAAAACTTTAACAGCAATCTTGCCTGCATACCTTAATGCCTTAAGTGGTAAGGGTGTACACATCATTACAGTTAACGAATACTTGGCTCAACGTGATGCTGAGTGGATGGGTGAAATACACCGTTTCTTAGGCTTGACTGTAGGATGTAACTTACGTCAACTTACTGCGACTCAAAAACGAGAAGTTTATGAGTGCGACATTACTTATACAACAAACTCAGAAGTAGGATTTGATTACTTGCGTGACAATATGGTTACTCGAGTTCAAGACCGTGTTCTGAGACCTTTAAACTTCGCATTAATTGATGAAGTTGACTCGATTCTTATTGATGAATCACGAACACCGTTGATTATTTCAGGGGGTGCACGAGATGGTGCGCAACTCTATACTCAATCTGACAAGTTTGCGAAGAAACTTACTGAGGGTGCGGATTTTGTTGTAGATGTGAAATCAAAAACAGCTCAACTTACAGAAGCTGGTGTTGAAAAAGCAGAACGCTCATTCAAAATTAATAACTTATATGACATTGACAATACGTCACTTGTTCATCATATCAACAATGCCTTGAAAGCAAACTATACGATGGCTAAAGATGTTGAGTATGTTGTACAAGATAATGAAGTAGTAATTGTTGACCAATTTACGGGACGTTTAATGGAAGGTCGTGAGTACTCAGATGGACTCCACCAAGCATTGTCTGCAAAAGAAAATGTGACGATTAAACAAGAATCCGTAACACTTGCAACCATTACATATCAAAACTTTTTCCGACTTTACGCAAAACTATCAGGTATGACAGGGACTGCGAAAACAGAGGAAGAAGAATTCCTACAAATTTATAACATGCGTGTTCTAGAAATTCCTACAAACAGACCAGTTGTCCGTGAGGATGCATCTGATTTAATTTATGGAACTAAAAATGCGAAATTTGAAGCGTTAATTCAACGTGTGCAAGAACTTAATGAAAAAGGGCAACCAGTTCTTGTGGGTACCGTCGCTGTTGAAACCAGTGAGTACTTAAGTATGATGATGAAACAACGTAAGATTCGACATGAAGTCTTGAATGCTAAGAACCATGGTCGTGAAGCGATGATTATCGAAAATGCGGGTCAAAAAGGTGCGGTAACAATCGCAACTAACATGGCTGGTCGTGGTACCGACATTAAGATTGATGATGAAGTTAAAGCATTAGGTGGTCTTGCGGTACTGGGTAGTGAGCGTCACGAATCACGTCGTATTGATAACCAATTACGTGGACGTTCAGGTCGACAAGGTGATCCTGGGTTCTCACAATTCTTCGTTTCTTTTGAAGATGATCTTATGGTACGCCACGGAAGTGAACGTTATGAAGGTATCTTCTCGAAATTTGGAGATGTTGCTGTTGAAAACAAAACAATCACAAAACAAATTGGTGCAGCACAACGTCGTGTTGAAGGGGTGAACTTTGATGTTCGTAAGACACTTCTTGACTATGATGATGTGTTACGACAACAACGTGAAATTATTTATGATCAAAGAAATTACATTCTTGATAATGAAGATATTCACTCCATTATCTTAGAAATGTTCAATCGTGTTGTTTCAGACACAATCGCATCATATCGTGATATGGAATCTAAGAATCAAGCAGTTAATGTCCCTGAGCTTATCGAAGCACTCAAGAAGTTATCCTTGGTTGATGACAAGGTAACAGTAGAAATGTTAAATGGTAAATCAGATCAAGAAATGCAAAGCATGATTGTTGATGATGCTTGGAAAAAATACGAAGCTAAAATTGCAGATGTGAGAGATCAATTTACAAGAGTAGAAAAAGATCTTGCACTTCAAATGATGGACCGTGCTTGGATTGATCATATTGATGCAATGAGTAAACTACGTGAAGGTATCTACCTCAGATCATATGCACAAGAAAAACCATTACAAGCCTATGTAACTGAAGGTTTTGAAATGTTTGAAGAAATGCTTGGACAAATTGCGCGTGATATCGTGATGTTTTGCATGAATGTAAATATCGAATACAGACAAGGGTGATATAAATGGAATTATTCGAATTGAATCAAATTGTCGAGGATTCAATTGAAAAGTTGAAAGCGCTCGGTGATTCACTTTGACTTAGGTCAAAAAAGTGAAGAAGTAGTAAAATTAGAGCAAGAAATGTTAGCGGATGGATTTTGGGATGACCATAAATCCAGCGCCGCTCATATTCAAAAACTCAACAGTATTAAGAAAGTCGTAGATCAATACAATTTCTTATATTCTGGCTATGAATCATGTCAAGATACGGTTAGTATGTTGAAAGAAGAATTTGATCAAGATTTTAGTGATCTTCTAGAAGATGAACTTAAAACCTTGTATACAAAGTTAAAAGACTTTGAAATTCTTGTTTTACTAAGTCATGACTATGACCAAAAAAATGCTATTTTAGAAATACATCCAGGTGCGGGTGGTACAGAAAGTCAAGATTTCGCAGAGATGCTCTATCGTATGTATACACGGTGGGCTCAGGATAAAGGCTACAAGGTAAGTGTGCTTAACTACCTTGATGGTGATGAAGCTGGTATTAAATCAGTCGCAGTTTCTATTAGTGGAGATTTTGCTTACGGTTATCTTAAAGCAGAAAAAGGTGTTCATCGATTAGTTCGAATCAGTCCTTTCGATTCATCTGGAAGACGTCACACGTCCTTCGCGTCAGTAGATGTTTCCCCAGAGTTTGATAATAGTATTGAGATTGAAATTAATCCTGAAGATATTAATGTTGATACAATGCGCGCAAGTGGTGCAGGGGGACAACATGTTAATAAAACAGATTCTGCGGTGAGAATTACCCATAAAGAAACAGGTATCGTCGTCACATGTCAAAGTGAAAGAAGTCAACTTCAAAACAGAGAAGAAGCGATGACAATGCTAAAGAGTAAGTTGTATCAAAGAAAAATCGAAGAAAAACAAGCTGAAATGGCTCAAATTAAAGGCAATCAAAAACTGATTGAATGGGGATCTCAAATACGTTCTTACGTTGCACATCCTTATACAATGGTAAAAGATCACCGTACAAAGTATGAATCGAGTCAATATGATGATGTACTTGATGGTGAGATTGATGACTTTATTGAAGCCTATCTTAAAATGAATGTAGGTGTTTAAATGAAGAATATTCGTAGTCATTTGAGTGATATTGTATTAATGGTTCTTGGTAACCTAATTTTAGCGGTGGCTGTCGTATTTTTCATATTACCTAATAATATACTTTCGGGCGGTGTTGCAGGTGTTGCAATCGCCCTTTATCCTATTTTCAAGATAGAACCCGAAGTCATGATTAATATTATTATTGTGTCTTCGTTTATCCTAGGATTTGTTTTTTTAGGTAAGTCATTTGCATTAAAAACATTGGCAAGTTCCATACTCTATCCAACGTTTGTGAACTTACTGGGTGGATTAAATATGAGTGTTCCTGTAGACCCCATCTTAGCTTCAATCTTTGGTGGGGCGTTAACCGGTGTCGGATTGGGATTAACCTTTAGGACCGGTTCGAGTACAGGTGGCATGGATATTCCCCCTCTAATTCTTTCCAAATATACAGGTATCAAAGTTTCGATTTGGATTTTAATCGTCGATGCGATTACTGTTCTTGTTGGTTTGAAAACGTATGGCTTGAATGAAGTGTTAATTGGATTCTTATCTATCTATGCAGCAACGCATACGGTTGATAAAATTCAAATGTTTGGTGGTGAAGAAGCAAAACAAATCTTCATCATATCTGATAAAAATGATGATATTCTTGAACATATTCACGAACTTCTTGAAAGAGGGTCGACACTTATTAGTGCTCGAGGTGGATATACGAAGGATTCAAAAGAGATTATTATGACTGTTTTACTAAAAGAGCAGTATAATGAGTTGGAAAAGATGGTTAAAGAAGTTGATCCGAATGCATTTTTAATTGTATCCAATGTTACGGAAGTACATGGATTAGGGTTCTATAAAATATAAATAAAAAATATGTCTATGTTATAATTAAAAAGCAAGGAGTGGTAAATGTGTTATTAATGACTAATGTATCAAAGCAGTATAAAAATGGTGTCAATGCTTTGTATGACGTAAATTTAAGTGTGGATCAGGGTGAATTTGTCTATATCATCGGTCCTACAGGTTCGGGAAAATCCACTCTCATTAAGCTTTTAGATGGTGAAGAAATTCCATCAAAAGGTACAGTAATTGTTGGAGATTATAATGTTGGGAAATTACGACATTCTAAAGTTCCTTTGTATCGTCGTCGCATCGGTGTTGTGTTCCAAGACTTTAAACTCTTAGAACATAAAACTGTGTTTGAGAACGTTGCTTTTGCACTTGAAGTTGTGAATACACCAAGTGTTAAGCTTCGCCAAAGAGTTCGAGAAGTACTTCGTTTGGTTGATTTGAGTGAGAAAGCAAACTCATACCCAATGGAATTATCCGGTGGACAACAGCAACGTGTCGCTATTGCGCGTGCGATTGCGAACAAGCCACAATTATTGATTGCTGATGAGCCTACAGGGAACTTGGACCCTGAGAAATCAACAGAAATTATTGAACTACTTGAAAAAATTAATCATGAGGAAAACACCACAGTTTTAATGGTTACTCATGATGTTGATATTGTGAATACAAATAAGAAAAGAACAATCGCTCTTGATGCAGGACATGTGGTTGCAGACTTAACTTCAGGAGGATATATTAATCATGACTAGAATTTGGCGTCATATTCGTGAAGGATTTCAAGGGGTAACGCGTCACTTTGCGTTATCACTATCGAGTATTTCCTCAGTTACAGTGACCTTATTAATTATGGCTGCGTTCCTATTTTTAAGTTCAAACTTAACTGAAATCACTAAAAAAGTAGAACAAAGTGTTCAAATTCACGTTCAAGTTGATAAAAACTATGAAGCTCAAGATCAACTCGACCGAATTGAAAAAGAGATTAAAGCGTTACCTGGTATTGCGGAAGTTAAATTCTCATCTAAAGATGAAGAATTAGAAGCATTTATTCAACTTGACGAAAGTGCAGACTCTGAACAATTGTTTGGACCATTCCGTGGTGAGAACAATCCGTTTACACATGCATTCTTGGTTCAAGCAGTATCTGGTGATCAACTTGTAGAAGCCACAGCTCGAATTAGTGGTGTTGAAGGTGTTTACAAAGCCGTTTATGGTGGTAGTGCAACCTCTACCTTTATTTCAACACTTGAGCAAGTACGTTACATAGGTGTTGTAATTGTAGCGGCACTTGGTATTGTCGCAATTTTCCTAATTTCTAATACGATCCGTGTATCGATTCACTCACGACGTCGTGAGATTAGTATTATGAGAACA
This sequence comes from Erysipelothrix sp., assembly GCA_036637915.1. Lineage (GTDB taxonomy): Bacteria > Bacillota_I > Bacilli_A > Erysipelotrichales > Erysipelotrichaceae > Erysipelothrix. Next base: position 105,896 of record JAVWLP010000001.1, read on the forward strand.
GTAGGTGCTACGAACTGGTATATTCGTTGGCCATTTATTATTGAAGGAATGATGATTGGATTGATAGGTTCTTTAATTCCAGTTCTCGTTTCAATATTTGGATATCAATACCTATATGATGCTACTGGAGGATTTTTAATATCACGTATGTTCACTCTTGTACCACCTAGCCCTATAGTTTACCAATCTTCGCTTATACTAGTAGCGATTGGTGTAGGAGTTGGTGCAATTGGTTCCTTACTGTCAGTAGGTAAATTGTTGAGGTGGACACGATGAAAAAGATATTCAGAAATTCGATATTAATCATGTTGGTATTATTTCTGATCCTGTCTTTTTTTGCTCCGATTTTCGCGGATCAATATCCGCCATTTAGTGATAAACAGTTTTATTTTACAAACTGCCAGGGTAAATGGTATCAACAAAACAAGGATCGTTGTGAAGCATTCCGTTCTTATTTAAAGGATGAAGTGAAAGAACAAGAATCAAGTTTAGCTGAACTTAAAAATTCAACCAAAGATATCAAAGCAAACCTTGATTATCACTATAAAGAACTTGAAAACTATAAAGGTTTAGTTAAAGAAAAAACAGAACTCATTTCTGAAATAGAAGCTTCAATTACAGTTTCAGAAGAATCGATTGCGAAACTTGATTTAGAAATTGAGGCACGTATTGAAAAAATAAAAGAAGAAGAACTCAAAGTAAAAGAATATATGTTAAACTCGCAGTCAACAATGCGTGTTAACGGATATATTGAATTTATAATGGGTGCTCAGGATTTCTCCGATGTAGTGCGTCGTGTTGAAGGTATGTCTCACATTCGTCGTCGAAATGAAGAAATTGTTCAAGGTTTAGAGACTGAACGTGAAGCGCTAAAGGAGGATCAAGATCTTCAAGTGATACAAAAGGCGAATCTTGTTGAGGATCAAGAGCTTGCAGTAACTCAAAAGTCAGAAGCAGAAGAACTTGAAAAATCAGTCCTTAGCATTATTTCGGAACTTCACAAAGAAGAAGCTGAATTACAAGCTCAAGCTGATAATATCAATAGTAAAATCGCTGCGGATGCTTCGAAGATTAATAAAATTGGTGAATCAACCGTATCATCACTTGGATTCCATAATCCTGTACAAGGATCATATTCAATCACAGCGGGAGTATGGTACTATCCCCCTCAATATGGAGGCGGAAGACATAACGGGACTGACTTTGGTGTGAGCCGAGGTACCGCAATTGTTTCTTCGGGAAACGGTGTTGTGGTTGGAACTCAAAATGGGTGTGTTGAAGGAAATAGAGCATGTGGTGGAGGATATGGAAACCACATAAGTAGTATGATTTCTGTAAATGTTGATGGCGTGGATAAAGTCTATGGTGTTTTATACGCTCATCTTCAAAATGGCAGTTTAAAAGTTGGCTCAGGATCACCAATTACATCTGGACAACTTGTCGCTTTATCAGGAAATACAGGATCGTCAACAGGTCCACACTTACATGTTGAAGTTATATATTTAGGGGATGATGGCATTAATGCCGCATATGATCGTTGGAATGGGTCACCAAACTTTGGTACCGGTTCTGCATATACTGATGGTAGACCATGTACAAGTTACGGTCCGCCATGTAGACTGGATCCAAAAGCAGTTTACGGAGTATAACCTTAATGATAACTTTATGGCGAGTTATCAAATGATAGCTCGCCCTTTTTTTTAAAACAGGAGGACAATATGAAAAGAACATCAAGAGTAAGCATGTTTCTGATCGCACTATCGCTCATTATTTCTCTGAACCTGCAAAATATCAACGCGACAGAAGATTTCTCAGGTAAAGAAGAGTATTGGTCCAACCTATGTGGTAGTGTGCAGTATTGGGATAATGAAGCAACATGTGGAGAGTTCAGAACGTATCTAAGAAATAAAAGTGGAAGTTCCAATAGTGAAAAAGAAGCGCTTGCCGCAGAAAGAAAAGCTATTGAAGGAAACATCGTTGAAAACTTAGGTAAGATTGAAGAATATCGCGCAATTATAAAAGATTACGAATCACAAATCGCAAATGTTGATGTCGAAATTGCAGCAATAGAAAAAGAAATTGCAGTAACACAAACTAAAATTGAAGAGCGTCAACTCAAAATAGCGGAACTAGAGGAAGATCTCAAAGAGTATATGGTTAATGTTCAAGGAACAATGAGAATCAATGGTTACATTGAGTTTCTTATGGGTGCGAGAGATTTCTCTGATATCGTTCGTCGTATTGAAGCAATGAGCGCTATTCGCCAACAAAATGCAGAGATGGCAACCAATGTGTTAAATGAACGTGAAGCCTTGAATAAAGATCAAGCAATGTTTGAAAATCAAAAAGTAGCTATCGAAGATAAAAAGTTAATAGCTGAAATACAACGTAACAGTGCAAAGGAGTATGAGGGACAACTTGTTTTTATTGGTGATACTTTAGCTAAAGAAAAAACAGTTCTTGAAACAAAAGAAGCTGAAAAAGTTTCTGAGGTACAATTCAACTCTGATATTGCTGATAAAATTGGTGCAATCGATAAACCGAAACCAGTTGTTCCTAAACCAGATGATGGTGATAATGGTGGCAATGATAACGGCGGGAATGACAATGGCGGTAATACAAAACCACCGATTGTGGGTAATGGATTTATAAATCCTACGACTGGATATCATATTTCCGCAACCGTATGGAGTTATCCGGGTTGGCTCGGAGGAGGAACTCATTTAGGCACAGACTTCGCCGCAGCAACAGGAAATTCAATTTATGCAACGGGAACGGGAGTCGTGGTAGTTGCGAAAGGTGGCTGCTCTACGACAAATAGTTTCTCTTGTAATGGCGGTATGGGTAACTATATGTCGACTATCGTTAAAGTTGGAGATAAAGTTTATGGGACTTTGATGATGCATATGCAAGCAAATAGTTTTGCGGTATCCCCAGGTGATTTCATTTCGGCGGGACAAGTGATTGGAAAAGTTGGTAACTCGGGCGCTTCAACTGGATCCCACGTTCATGTTGAACTTTTCGACTTAGGAACAAGCAGTTTGCAAGAAGCAATTAATAACTTTAATGCGTATCAAAGAGATGGACAATTTGGGTTAGGTGGTTCTTCAGGTGGACAATGGTCACGATGTGATGTTAAAGGATCAACGCCATGTCGCTTGAATCCAGAAAATTACTATCCGATTTAGAGTTTAAGTGTTGAATTAACCATACTCATTTGGTAGGCTTACTAAGTATGAGGAGGATTAATATGAAAACACTAATTGTTTATACACATCCATGGGATGGAAGCTTTAATCATCATGTATTTGAAGAAACAAAACGATTAATAACTGAAAAAGGTAACGAAGTCGATGTCATTGATTTACATTCAGACGGATTCAAACCTGATTTTACACCGGAAGATCTTCGTGTATTTGGTAAAGGTGAGTATGCAGATGCTCAAGCTGAAGACTATGTTAATCGATTGAAAGAAGCAGATGAAGTTATCTTTATTCATCCAATTTGGTGGTATGGTGCCCCTGCAATGTTGAAAGGGTTCTTTGACAAAGTATTCCTTAAAGGACAAACATATGTTCAAGATGAAAATCATAACATCAAGGGAATCTTAGGAATAAAAAAATCTGCAGTATTTACAACAGGGAATATCAATAAAGAGTTTTTCTCTGCACTTGGTGATCCAATTGAGAGAACAATGATTCAAGGAATCTTTGGTATGGTTGGTATTGAAAATACAACATGGATTCATTGTCCAACAGTTCACATGGAAGAAAGCCGTGAGAACTTTATTAAAGAAATAAATGAATATTTAGTTTAATTCCTCGCAAGAGGAATTTTATTTATTCTAAAAGGGGAATGTGGTACACTTAATAATATTGAGGTGGTCATTTTGGAAAAAGAAAATAACGAAAACAATAAGGTAAGTATTAAACTTGAACGCCATCGTTGGCCGGATGAAATTGCGAAAGAAAAACGAAAAAAGAAGATTATTATAACGGTTACAGCCTCCGTTATTTTTTCGTTTTTTCTTGGATGGGAATTTAACCGACTGGTAAGTATGAATGGAACGCCTTCAAGTTCTGGAAATGTTGCGAAATTTGAAAGAATTTATAATGAAGTAGTTAAAGACTGGTACTTTACTAGAGATATGAAAGATCCAGAAACTGAGATTATGGACAACGCAATAAAAGGTATGTTTGACATGAATGGAGACATTCACTCAACCTACATGACCAAGGAAGAAATGCTACAACTAAATCAATCTATTAATATGGATTTTGTGGGGATTGGAATTCAGTATTATAGTGGCGAAGGTGCCAATGTTGTAACGCGCGTATTTCGCGATTCTCCTGCTGAAAAAGCGGGCGTTAAAGCAGGCGATGTTCTCTTGAAGATTGACGGAGAATCCATTGAAACTTGGAAATCTGATCAAATTAAAGAACATATCGTGGGTGAAGAAGGAACTTCTGTGAAATTAGATTTTTTACGTGGCAGTGAAACTCTAAGCATGGATATTGTTCGCAGCCGTGTTACTGCTGTTGTTTGGGGAGAAATCATACAAGACAATATTGGATACTTGGAAATTTCTTCTTTCGGAAATAAACTTGCAGAAAATACTGAGATGTACTTAAAAGACTTTAAAAACGCAAATGTTGACCGTCTAATCATCGACCTTCGTGATAATGGAGGTGGATACCTTCAGGCAATTCAGGAAATTAGTAAGTTGTTCCTTGATAATAAAGCAGTTGTTTACCAAGAAGATTTTACAGATGGAAAAGTTGTTTCCTATACAACTGACAATAGTGTTGCAAGCCAATATCCATTTGAAAACATTGTTATTTTAATTAATGGTGATACAGCAAGTGCATCAGAAGTTATGACCTTGGCATTAAGTGAAAATTTAAATGTTAAAACCGTAGGTGTTACATCATATGGTAAAGGAACAGTTCAAACACAAAGAAGTTTTGGAGACCAAAGTTCGATTAAATTAACAATTGCGAAGTGGTTGTCACCAAGTGGTAAGAGTATTCATGAAGTTGGGATTGTTCCCGATGTTGAGGTGAAACAAGCTGATATTTTCTATGCTAAGTTCCCGCAAATTGATGAGAACGAAAACATTCCTTATGACTCTGTACATGATGCTGTATCATATGTTCAAAAGGGATTAAGTTATCTTGGTTACCATCAAGGAAGAGTTGATGGGTATTATGATAGTGCAACAGATACTGCTCTTGCGAATTTTGCGAATGCGGTTAACGTTCCATATAATAAATCTATAAATTTAGAATTAACAAAACAAGTCTACAGTGCTGTCGTAAGAGATTGGTCGATGCACAAAGCAGAACGTGATGTGCAACTGAATAAAGCAATTGAGGTTGTAAAAAATGGAAACTAAATTTAAAGTTGTTTCGCAATATGAACCAAAAGGTGATCAGATTAAAGCGATTGCTGAATTAGCAGAAGGTATCGATACTGGCAAGAAAGAACAAGTTCTTTTGGGTGCGACAGGAACTGGTAAGACATTTACGGTATCGAAAGTTATCGAAAAGGTTAACAAACCAACTTTAGTGTTTGTTCATAATAAAACACTTGCGGGACAACTGTACTCTGAGTTCAAAGAATTCTTTCCGGAAAACCGCGTTGAATACTTTGTCTCAAACTTTGATTACTACCAACCAGAAGCATATCTGCCTGGTAGTGATACGTATATCGAGAAAAGCTCAATGATCAACCAAGAATTGGATATGCTGCGTCATGCTGCTCAAAACTCTGTTTTACAACGTCGTGATACGATTATTGTTGCTTCGGTTGCATCTATTTATGCAACGGCGGACCCTGCATACTATAAAGCAATGCTTTACGTTATGCGTGTTGGTCAGGAGATATCTCGTGAAACATTGATGATGGATCTTGTAAAACGTCAATATACTCGAAATGATATGGAACAAAGAGTGGGAACTTTCCGCGTTCGTGGTGATGTTGTGGAAATTGTACGTGGTGACCGTGATGATATCGTAGTACGCGTAGAATTCTTTGGTGATGAGATTGACCGAATTGTAGAAGTTGATCGAATTACGGGAAACGTACGTGATGGATATCGTGTCTATGATATTTTCCCTGCCAACGAATATGCACGTGATATGGTTCAAATTCGTTCTGCTGCAGATCGAATTGAAGAAGAATTAACAGAAAGACTTGATTATTTTGAAAAGGAAAATAAATTAGTTGAACATCAACGATTGAAACAAAGAACAGATTATGACTTAGAAGCACTTCGTGAATTTGGAATGTGCTCTGGCGTTGAAAACTATTCGATGCATATTGATGGTCGAAATCCAGAAGAAAGACCGTTTACGCTTTTTGATTTCTTCCCAGATGACTACTTATTGGTTGTTGATGAGTCTCACGTATCGTTACCACAAGTACGTGGTATGTATAACGGAGACCAAAGTCGTAAGAGAACGCTTGTTGAGTATGGATTTAGACTTCCGAGTGCACTGAATAACCGTCCAATGACTTTCGATGAATTTACATCGGTACAAAATCAAACAATCTACGTCTCAGCGACTCCTGGTGATTATGAACTTGAACAAGTAGATCATAAAATTGTGGAACAAATTATTCGTCCTACAGGGCTATTAGATCCGACAATTGAAGTGAAACCAAGTCGTGGACAAGTGGATGATCTTTTAGAACAAATTCGTATTCGTAAAGAACGCGATGAACGGGTTCTTATTACAACACTTACCGTTAAGATGGCAGAAGACCTTACTAACTACTTACTTGAAACAGGAATTAAGGTAGCATGGCTGCACCATGAGACAAAGACACTTGAACGAATCGAAATCTTAAGGGATCTTCGTATTGGTAAGTATGATGTTGTGGTTGGTATTAACTTGCTTCGGGAGGGTTTAGACTTACCTGAAGTTAGTTTGATTACTATTTTGGATGCCGATAAAGAAGGGTTCCTTCGATCCTATCGCTCTTTAGTCCAAATTGTTGGACGTGCGGCGAGAAATCAAAATGGACATGTAATTATGTATGCAGATAAAATTACGGATTCAATGACGCGTACAATTGAAGAAACGCAACGTCGTCGAGAAATTCAAATTGCTTATAATGATGAACATGGCATTACACCAACTACGATTAAGAAAGAAATCCGTGATGTGATTGCTGGTAAAGAAACGCAAGAACTTACGAAGAAAGTTCGTGGTGGAAAACGTGATAAGAAATCTGTTGAGGAACTTATTGAACGTCTTGAGAAAGAAATGCGAGAAGCTGCAGCAATACTTGATTTTGAAAGAGCGGCACAATTGCGTGATGTTGTCCTTGAGATGAAAGCTGAACTTTAAACCCAGAAATGGGTTTTTCTTTTGTTTATTGGTTATATTTTGTATAATTAGAGTAGAAGTAAGCGTTTGAGGGTAGGAAGGATACCGTATGAGAACCGAAAAAGAAATGTATGAGCTGATTGAAGGTTATGCCCTGAAAGATAAGCGAGTACGTATAGTAACAATGAATGGTTCAAGAGTTAATGACAATGTTCCTAAAGACAGATGGCAAGATTACGACATCGCCTATGTTGTTGATGATATGGATTCGATGACAAAGGATCGTTCATGGATTGATGTTTTTGGGAAGCGATTGATTACGCAAATACCGTCTGATGGTGTCTTAATTCCAATGAAAAAGAAACCATGGTACTCCATGTTAATGCAGTTTGAAGATGGCAATCGAATTGACCTTACCTTAGTACCTTTAGAATCGCTTGAAGATTATTTGAAAAATGATAGGCTCGTTAAAATCTTACTTGATAAGGACAGTTTGATTACGGGAACACTACCCGCTACAGATAAAGATCGATGGATTAAAAAACCGACCGAGGCACTCTATCGAGAATGTATTAATGAGTTTTTATGGCTATCATTTTATGTCGTGAAAGGTTTAAAACGAAGTGAAGTTATCTATGCAATGGAATATGTGCACCAGATGAGATTGATGCTTCTTAAAATGATGGAATGGCGTGTTGGATACAAAACTGACTTTAAAATTAGTATTGGTAAAAAGTGGAAACACTTAAACTATTTCTTTTCCGATGACTTATGGTCAATGTTAATGTCCACATACGAATTAGGTTCTGCTGAACAATGTTGGGATGCTTTAGAAACAATGATTTCACTCTTTGAAATTGTTGCAGACCGTGTCGGGGATCAAGAGAAATTTGTATATAATCGTGTTGAATATCACAACGTTCGTCTGCATGTTTATAATAATCGTCATAATAAATCCAGTGAAAATGTAGAGTGATTGAAAGATCATTCTATTTTTATTTTGGAGATGATTCGTATTGTATATCCATATTAGCAATCCTCATTTCGTGTTATAATTGAAAAAGTATTGGAGGTATTTATGAAACAAGATTCAATCGTAATTAAAGGTGCAAAAGAAAATAATTTAAAGAATATAAGCTTAGAAATTCCTAGAAATAAACTCATCGTGATGACGGGTTTATCAGGATCTGGGAAAACATCTCTCGCATTTGATACGATCTATGCTGAAGGCCAACGTCGTTACGTCGAATCATTGAGTTCGTATGCGCGTCAATTCCTAGGAAATATGGAAAAACCAGATGTAGAACTAATTGAGGGGCTTTCGCCATCGATTGCTATCGATCAAAAGACTACTAGCAATAATCCTCGTTCTACAGTTGGAACTGTTACAGAAATTTATGACTATTTAAGACTTCTGTATGCACGTGTCGGTGATCCGTATTGTCCACATCATGATCTTATTATCTCCTCACAAACCATTAAACAGATGGTTGACCGTATTATGGAGTTTGATGATAAGTCACGCCTTGAAATATTAGCTCCTGTGATAAAAGAACAAAAAGGAGAACATCGTGAACTTCTTGAAGGACTTAAGAAAGAAGGTTATGTTCGGGCCTATGTTGATGAAGAATTGGTTCAGCTTGATGAACCCATCACATTAGAAAAAAATAAGAAGCATACTATTAGTGTCATTGTAGACCGCATTGTAAAAAAAGAAGACAGTCGATTTAGAATCAGTGATTCTTTAGAAGCTGCCATTAAACTTGGTGATGGTTTAGTGTATGTTAGAAAAGATAATGAGAATCATGTATTCTCGAGTAACTTTGCGTGTCCAATCTGTGGATTCAGTATAGAATCAGTGGAACCACGACTTTTCTCGTTCAACTCTCCTATGGGAGCATGTCATACTTGTAATGGATTGGGAATGACACAATCTGTTGACTTAGAGTTTTTGATTCCAGATCCAAGTCTTAGTATCAGCCAAGGTGGAATTCGCTATTATAAAAATATCGTAAACACTCAAAATATTGAATGGCAAACGTTTAACACGTTAATTGAGTTTGCAAAAGTTGATATCGATACACCCATTGAAAAATTAACAAAGAAACAATTGGATATCCTTCTGTATGGAAGTGTAAAACCTATTAAATATATTATTGAGTCACGTTCTGGAAATAGCTTCCATCGTAATGAACCGATTGAAGGGGTTGTGAATCTTATTGAACGTCGTCACCGTGATACAACATCGCAATCTTCTCGTGAATGGTATGCATCATTTATGAGTGAGTCAGTCTGTACAACATGTCATGGTTCACGTCTTAATGAACAAGCTCTTGCTGTTAAGGTTCAAGGGAAAAATATCAGTGAGTTTACTTCTCAATCCATTGGAGAAGCATTAGCGTTCATGGACAATCTTGAACTCACTGAAATGAAGGCGAAAATTGCCGAACTTATTATTCAAGAAATTGTGAACCGTCTTACTTTCTTGAAAGATGTAGGACTTGAATACTTAACACTTGATCGAATCGCGGGAAGTATGTCAGGTGGGGAATCACAAAGAATTCGTCTTGCTACTCAGATAGGTTCAAGATTGACTGGTGTTCTCTATGTCCTTGATGAACCGTCAATTGGACTTCATCAACGTGACAATGCGAAGCTGATCGAAACACTTAAAAACATGAGAGACTTAGGTAACACACTGATTGTTGTGGAACATGATGAAGAAACCATGGAAGAAAGTGATTGGATTGTGGATATTGGTCCAGGAGCTGGAGCACTTGGTGGCGAAGTGATTGCAAATGGTACTTATGATGACATTATTAGAAATGAGAATTCAATCACAGGACAATATTTAAGTGGTGCACGTAAAATTCCAATGCCTAATAAACGTCGCAAAGGAAATAAATTATTCCTTGAAGTGTTAGGAGCATCTGAAAACAACTTAAAGAATATAAATGTTAAATTCCCGCTGGGAACCTTTATTGCAGTAACAGGTGTTTCTGGTAGTGGTAAATCAACACTTGTGAATGAAGTACTAAGTAAATCTGTTTATCAAGCATTAGGTCGTACACGAATGAAACCGGGTAAACATAAGAAAATTAAAGGATTGGAAAACATTGATAAATTAATTACTATTGATCAAAATCCAATTGGTCGTACACCACGATCAAACCCTGCAACGTATACGGGAGTCTTTGATGATATTCGTGATTTGTTTGCGAAAACTCCTGAAGCTAAAATGCGTGGTTATGATAAAGGTCGCTTCTCATTTAACGTTCCAGGGGGACGTTGTGAGGCATGTAAAGGGGATGGTGTAACACGTATCTCCATGCACTTCTTACCGGATGTCTATGTGAAGTGTACAGAGTGTGGTGGGAAACGTTACAACGAAGAAACTTTACAAGTTCATTTTAAAGAAAAGAATATCTTTGATATCCTTGATATGAGTATTGATGATGCGATTGAATTCTTTACATCAATTACTAAAATTAGAAACGGTCTTCAAACTTTAAGTAATGTAGGACTTGGATATATTAAATTGGGTCAATCCGCTACAACCTTGTCAGGTGGTGAAGCACAGCGTGTTAAACTTGCGAGTGAACTTCAGCGTCCTTCGACAGGGAAAACAATGTTTATTCTGGATGAACCTACAACGGGATTACACAGCTATGATGTTGAGAAGTTAATTGGTGTCCTTCAACATATTGTTGATAATGGTGATACAGTGCTCGTTATTGAACATAATCTTGACGTCATTAAGAATGCCGACTACATTGTGGACTTAGGTCCGGAAGGCGGAGACGGTGGTGGTACCATTGTGGCGAAAGGTACACCAGAAGTTGTTGCGAAAGTTGAAGAAAGTCATACTGGAATATATCTAAAAAAAACATTAAACAAGGGGGTGTAAACTATGGAAGAAAGAATGAGCTGTACGGTTAAACATTTGTCGGAACACTTTAAATTAAACCAGGTAACAGGTGATGCAAATGCATTGAAGCGTCTGATTATTGTTCCGAATACTAATAGACCAGGACTTGAGTTGACAGGCTTTTATGCTCATGCAGAAAAAACAAGAATTGTAATTATTGGTAATAAAGAATCATCATTTCTCAATGCATTGAGTGATGATCTCCAACGTGAACGTTTTGATTTTTTAACGAGTGAAGTAACACCATTAATACTTGTAACAGGTGGTAATGCTATTCCTGAAGTATTAATGGAAGTTGCGAATCGAAAGAACTTCCCTGTCTTTAGTACTGAGAGAGCAAGTTCTGATATCATGGTTGATATGGTTACCTTCTTAGATGAAGAATTAGCGCCGAGAAGTTCCGTACATGGTGGGTTAATGAATGTTTTCGGTAAAGGTGTTCTGCTTATTGGTGATAGTGGCATGGGTAAATCGGAAGTTGCATTAGAGCTTGTGCTTCGTGGTCATGCACTCATTGCAGATGATCGTGTTGACATTTCACGGGTTAAAGAAAAAATTATTGGACGTGCTCCGGAACTCTTGAAAGGCATGCTTGAAATTCGTGGTATTGGTATTATTGATGTGACGCAAATGTTTGGGGTTAATGCTTATCTTGAACAAGAAGAAATTGATTTTGTGGTTGAGTTACGTAAGTGGGATGACAATGCACAGTACCTACGTGCAGGCGTTGAAGAGCAAGCGTATTATGAAGCATTGGGACTTAAAATCCCCCATCTTATTTTCCCTGTTAAAGAGGGACGAAATATGGCTGTCTTAGTAGAGTCTGCAGTTCGTGATTTCATGTTGAAACAACGTGGTATTCATAGTTCGAAGATTTTTGATGATCGCGTTATGGAATATATTAAACGTCAAAGTGAGGAGCAATAGATATGATTAAGTTTTTCCCTAATATTAGAACGCTTGTTGAGATTGGACCTTTTTCAATCCAATGGTATGCTGTTTTAATTATGTCGGGTGCTTATCTGGCTTATTATGTAAGTAAAAGAAATCTTGTAAAAGTTGGATATAAAGTTGAAGACATTGAAGACATGTTTATGGGTGCCTTAGTATTTGGTTTTATTGGTGCTCGAATTTGGTATGTACTATTCTCATCGGATTTAATGGGATACCTCAGCAATCCGATTAGTATTATTAAGATTTGGGAAGGTGGACTTGCAATTCAAGGAGGCCTTATTGGTGGTGCAGTCTTTGGATACATCTTTGCAAAGAAACGAAGATTGAACTTTATTCAATGGGCTGATCTAATTGTTCCTAATATTTTGATTGCTCAAGCAATTGGTCGTTGGGGAAACTTTATGAACCAAGAAGCTTACGGAAACATTGTTTCACCAGAATACTATGCCAAATTTCCTGAGTTTATTCGTACGATGATGTTTATTGATGGAAGTTACCGCCAACCAACATTCTTATTTGAAAGTGTTGCGAATATTGTTGGGTGGGTATTGATCGTCTTAGTGTTGAAACGGTTCAGTAAAATTAAACGTGGTGATTTAACATTCTCATATTTAATGTGGTATGGAGTAACTCGTTTCTTTATTGAAGGATTCCGTGATGATAGTTTATGGATTGGACCACTAAGAATAGCGCAAGTCATTTCGCTAATATTTGTAGTTATCGGACTTGTTGGTTACCTAGGTGGCTTTAAGGCCTTGATGCCAAGTAATAAACCTATTATCTTATTTGATTTTGATGGAACACTGGCAGATACTCAAGAATGTATTCTCTTAACGTTTAAGGAAGTTTTCAAAAAACATAAACCTGATCATGCACTAACTGATGAAGAATTATATTCTTTTTTAGGGCCTACATTGACTGCCACATTTAGTCTTTATTTTGAAGAAGGTAAAGTGGCCGAAGTTATTGAGGATTATCAACGTATTAATGCGTCGCTCCATGAAGAACATGTCAAAGAAATTAAAGATGCGAAACATGTATTGGATAGTTTACAAAAAGATGGCTATCGTATGGGACTTGTTTCTAATAAACGCAAAACTGCACTAGAATTAGGGCTGAAAGTTACTGGGTTGGATGGGTACTATGAGGTTGTATTGGGTGGTGACGAGTTTGAACCTGCAAAACCAGATCCTGCAGGAATTGATAAGGCACTTGAACTCATGAATGTTGACCGAGGTAATGTTATTTATGTCGGTGATACAGCATCAGATGTGATTGCTGGCAAGCGGGCAGGTTCGTTTACAATCGGTTTCGTATTTGATAGGATACGAGAGAAGGATTTAAGAGATTCAAATCCGAATCGTGTCATTGATGATTTAAATGACATATTAGAAATTGTGAAGGAGGATCACCCGTGGACAGTAACTATGATGTAATAATAATTGGGGCAGGGCCTGCTGGTTTAACAGCAGCGGTTTATGCGGGTCGTGCTGGACTTAAAACAGCAATGTTAGAACCAGAAGCACCGGGAGGAAAAATGGTTAAAACAGATGTAATCTGTAACTATCCTGGTGTTGATAATGTATCGGGTGTCGATCTTTCGATGAAAATGTTTGAACATTCAACTTCTTATGGTACTGAGTACCTCTATGGTCGTGTTGTAGAGATTGTAGATGAAGGGGATTGGAAAATCGTCAAAACAGAGGATGGCAATAGCTATCAGTCACATGTTGTAATTGTTGCGACTGGGACTAATGAAAGAACACTAGGATTCTCAGGAGATGATGCTTTATTAGGTCATGGTTTATCCTATTGTGCGGTGTGTGATGGTGCGTTCTTTAAAGAAAAAGATGTTGTGGTTATCGGTGGTGGTAACTCGGCACTCGAAGAATCAGTATATCTAACACAGTTTGCTAAAAAAGTAACACTTGTAATTCGTCGTGATGTATTTAGAGGCGATGATTCAGCACAAAGACAAGTATTGAACAATGATAAAATCGAAGTACTAAGAAAACATGTTCCCGTTGATTATGTTGAAAAAGATGGTCGCATTGCAGGGATGAAATTCAAAAACGTTGATACTGACGAAGTTAGCGAAATTTCTGCAGAGGGTGTATTCCCATATATCGGCGCAATCCCTGCTACAGAATTCTTAAAGAATCATGAAGGAGTCCTCGATTCAGAAGGTTATATGATTGTAGGGGATGATTTACAATCTGTAGTTCCTGGTATTTATGGAGCGGGGGATGTTATTCAAAAACATCTTCGTCAAATCGTAACCGCAACGAGTGATGGTGCAGTTACAGCTCAAAACGCATTTAGTTATATACAAGATCTTAAATCTAAGGCATAGCCTTAGATTTTTGCTATAATAAGGACAGAGGTGTGAACATGGAAAACAAAAAAGTTATCTTAGTTACAGGAATGTCAGGAGCTGGAAAAACAAGTGCAATGGCTGTGTTGGAAGACTTGGGTTACCATTGTATTGACCGCTTTCCTAGTTTCTTATTAAAAGATCTTATTAAAATGATTATGGAAGGAAAAGATGGTGACTATCAAAATGTAGCGCTATCCGTTTCAGCTAAAGATTTCGATGTGTTTTATCGTGCATTTAAAAATATTGATGTAGAACTTCTTGTACTCTTCTTAGAGGCTAACAAAGAACAACTACTCTTACGTTACAAATATAACCGTCGTAATCATCCCCTTATTGTTGCAAACTTAGCAAACGGCCTTGAAGAGGCTATTGATGCTGAGATTGAAGAGTTTTCTAATATTAAATCTTCGGCTTCAATCATTATTGACACAACATTTTTAACACAAGCAAACCTTACGTCGCGAATTAAGCGTTTCTTTGCCATCGAAGGAAAAGAAGCCTTATCAGTAAGTTTTATTTCGTTTGGTTATCGTAAGGGATTGCCCATGGATGCTGACTTAGTATTTGATGTTAGATTTCTAAAAAACCCATACTGGGATGAGGAATTAAGATCAAAAAGTGGTAATGATGAACGTGTTTTCGATTACGTAATCAATGATGAAAAAACTCAAGAGCTCTTAGGTAAACTTACAGAGTATCTTGAATACACGATGAAAACCTATAAAGATGAATCCAAACATCTTCTTACTGTAGCGATTGGATGTACGGGTGGGCAACACCGCTCTGTTTCAATTGTGAACTGGTTGTATAAAAACTATCGAAAAGAATATAATGTCTATAAAGACCATCGTGATGCTGTTGAGGTTTATCATGATTAAGGTTGTGGTTATCGGAGGGGGAAAAGGCCAATCTGCACTGCTTCGAGGACTAAAAAATATTGAAGATATTCATCTCACTGCAATTGTCACAGTGGCAGACGATGGTGGAAGTACAGGTCGATTACGTGAAGAGTTTGATATTCCTGGAATGGGAGATATTCGTAACGTTATGGTATCCCTCGCTGAATCGGAAACGATGATTTCGCAAATTATGAATTATCGTTTTGATGAATCGAAACGTTCATCACTTGCTGGGCACAATCTTGGAAATCTTATTTTGACAGCACTAACAGAGGAATCAGGGAGCTTTATGGGAGCTGTTACCAACATGTCAAAGGTATTGAATGTTAAAGGGGATGTATTCCCTGCTTCGACAGATGTCATTACGTTGTGTGCAAGAATGGAAGATGGCACCATTGTTCGCGGAGAATCTAACATACCTAAGTACTTAAACTCAATCGAGGAAGTTTACTATGATGTTGTAGTGGAAGCTACAAAGGAATCTGTTGCAGCGATTCAATCATCTGACATAATCTTATTTGGAGTTGGATCACTTTATACATCCATTATTCCGAATGTTATTATTCCTGAAATTAACGAGGCCATTCGAACAAGTAAAGCTAAAAAAGTTTATTACTGTAACGCTATGAGTCAACCTGGAGAAACTGAAGGATATACAGGTGAAGATCATGTTGATGCGATTATCAAGCATGGTGTTGAGCACATTGATCTTGTCGTCCGTGCATCGGATGAAGTTCCCGAAGATGTAATCCGAAACTATCAGGAAGAAGGCAGTCATATGATTCGTTTTGCTCATGAAAATCATGACTATGTTATTTTATCGCAAGAATTATTAGAATTTAAAAATCGAAGAATACGTCACTCACATACCAAGGTGAGTGATGGCTTTAAAGAAATATTGGAGGCTTTAGAATGTCCTTTAGCAGTGAAGTAAAACATGAAATAAGTAACGTGGAGATGGATTCATGTTGTGAAAGAGCGATGTTATCAGCATTTTTACACATTAATTCTAATTTGTTGATTGTGAATAAACAAATGCAATTACAAATTGAAATTGAAAATGCAACGACTGCGAAACGCATGTTTTCAATTTTAAAAAATCGTTATGATGTAGAAATAGAATTAAAAGTAGTTAAGAAACAAAATCTTAATAAAAATAATGTCTATATTCTTCGTGTTTTATCACAAGGAATTGAAATCTTGGAGGACTTGGGAATATATACATCCCGAGGCATGAGACACACACCTTCAAGTGTTATTACGGTTAAATCGTGTTGTAAGCAAGCATATCTAGGTGGTGCATTTCTTGCGGGAGGGAGCATTAATGCTCCAACAACGCCAAATTATCACTTAGAGATTGCTACTGTTGATGATGAGCTTGCTGAGTTTATAAAGAAGCTATTTGAATACCAAGATATTAATGCAAAAATTACGAAACGACGAAATAAACATGTTGTTTATGTAAAAGCAGCGGATCACATCGCAGACTTTTTAAAGGTGACTGGAGCCCATGTGAAAACCCTTGAATTTGAGGATGTCCGTATTCAAAGAGACTTTAAGAACTCTTTGATTCGCTTGGATAACTGTGAAGTTGCGAATGAAGTAAAAAGTATACAGGCAGGAAATAAACAGATTGATGCAATTCAGAAATTAATTGAGCATAATCGTTATAATTATCTTGAACCAAGATTGATTCAAGTTGCGGATTTAAGAATGCAATATCCTGAAGCAAGCTTGAACGAATTAATTTACGAATATGAAGAAATTCATGGAGAAACAATCAGTAAGTCAGGATTACAACATCGATTTAAGAAAATCATTGAAATCGCAAGTAAACTAGATTAAATTTGCGAAATTAAGTGAAGCAGTGTCGCAGTATCCCAATAAGTTAAGTTCGTGATATAATTACGCAAAAGGTGGTTAATCGGATGTATTATTTATTATTTATTCTCTTATTAGTTATGTTGGTAAGTATTTTACCGCAGTTATTTATGATTGTTGTAGGTGTTTGGGCTGTTGTTACGGTTATTCGTGTTATCAAGTATTTGATTAATCCGAATGCGTCAACAACGAAGCAACGCACCTACTATCAAGGTAGTTCTCAAGATAGAACAAGTAGAAGTCAATCGCAATCGCGTAATAAAGATGTGATTGATGTTGAATATACTGAACGTGAAGTTAAGGATGATTCTGAATAGATAAGGAGCGCTGATTTATGATTCGAAAGATCGATGAGTCGATGAAAAATCGTTATTTTTCGATGCAAGTTATGGATCGTGATGTTACGGATTTACAGCGTCAACAGTATTGCGATACATTGTTTAAAAATCATACAGGAAAGAGTCATGAAAATGATCATGGGGGAAATGACGCTATGATTATGGTTGACGAGAAAGAACTTGTTCTCCATCATAAGCATCTCAGTGTATCTTATCTTCATCATGGTGTTCATGATTCTGTCGAAGCAATGGAAACCCTCGTGGAGGCAGTTGTAGAAGAATCGGCACAAAAACATCTCTTAACATTAGTTCAAAGTAATGATATCGAATTGTTTGAATCATTGGGCTTTGAAACAGTGGTTGATATGTACCGTTATAATATGAATTCATCAATTGTACCTGAATTTGGAGTTGATGGCATCGTACTTGATCCGAAAAGTGACGAACTCTTGCGTGCCTATCAGAATTTTTCAAAGCATTTTGATGGTTATTTTGAGCGTGATATCCAATATTACGGCGAAATGAAGCAATACTTGAAATCGATGAGTGGTAGTATCGTTGGGTTAACCGCTAATGGGAAACTGGTGGGGTATCTCTTGTTTATCAATTATAAAACATCGATTGAAGTATTGGAGTGCTGCTATGATAAAAGTGGGACACTTTTAAAACTTTTGTCGTTTGCATCCCGTGGAAAAGCGCGAATTGTAATGTATTGTTCTGTGTTTGAGAAGATTGAAAAGATACTACCAGAATCGCGTCGCGAAAAAGTTCCGTTCATATTAGCAAAGGTTAATGATCAAGAACTTTTTGAACGGTTATTTCATATAAAAATTATATCTTCGTATTCTGCTTTTAATGCATTTGGTAAAGCAATTTGGAATCGTGATTTCTATTAGGTTGTTAGTTAACTCACAATTGACAAGCATGTCTAATAGTATATAATAGTTATGTCAGTTATAAGGAGGAATTACACTATGACAGTTAAAGTAGCAATTAACGGATTTGGACGTATTGGACGTTTAGCAACTCGTTTGATTCTTGATTCAGAAAACATGGAAATTGTAGCAATCAATGACTTAACAGATGCAAAAACATTGGCTCATTTATTCAAATATGACTCAGCTCAAGGTCGTTTAGGAAAAGAAGTTGAAGTTAAAGAAGGTGCATTCGTAGTTGATGGAAAAGAAATCAAAGTATTAAGCGAACGCGACCCTAAAAACTTACCTTGGAAAGAATTAGGTATCGACGTAGTTATCGAAAGTACAGGATTCTTCACAACTGAAGAAAAAGCTGGCCTTCACTTAGAAGCTGGTGCACGTAAAGTTATTATCTCAGCACCTGCAACAGGAGATATCAAAACAGTTGTTTACAACACAAACCACGAAATCTTAGATGGTTCAGAAACAATCATCTCTGGTGCTTCATGTACAACAAACTGCTTAGCTCCAATGGCTAAAGTATTAAACGACGAATACGGAATTGTACAAGGTACAATGACAACAATTCACGCTTATACAAATGATCAAAATACATTAGATGGACCTCACCCTAAAGGTGACTTACGTCGTGCACGTGCTGCAGCAGAAAACATTATCCCTAACTCAACAGGTGCTGCTAAAGCAATCGGTCTTGTAATTCCTGAATTACAAGGTAAATTAGATGGTGGCGCACACCGTGTTCCTGTAATTACAGGTTCAATTACAGAATTAGTAGCTGTAGTTGGAAAAGAAGTAACAGTTGAAGAAATTAATGCAGCAATGAAAGCAGCAGCTAACGAATCATACGGATATACAGAAGATCCAATCGTTTCTTCAGATATCATCGGAATGTCATTCGGTTCATTGTTTGACGCAACACAAACTAAAGTACAAACAATCGGTGGTGTTACATTAGTTAAAGTTGCTTCATGGTATGATAACGAAATGTCATATACAAACCAATTGGTTCGTACAGCACATTACGTAGCTTCAAAATTCTAATTTGAAACATTTAAACTACCTCTTTGAGGTAGTTTTTTTTATGGTTATGGTTATGGTATACTTATCATGAATTGGAGGCAGAACATATGAGATTATATAATTCAAAAACAAATACAATTGAAGAATTTATCCCCATTAAAGAAAATGAGGTTTCTTTATATGTCTGTGGACCGACTGTATACAATTATGCACATATTGGTAACGCACGTCCCATCGTGGTTTTTGATCTCTTACGACGCGTATTAGAGGCAAATCAATACCATGTTAAGATGGTTTCTAACTTTACAGATGTAGATGATAAGATTATTAAGAAAGCGTTAGATGAAAATGTAAGTGAACGTGAGATTTCTAATCGATACATTGAGGCATATAATCGTATTCGGAGTGATCTTCATGCTGAAGGTCTTGCTGCGACGCCGCGAGTTACAGATACCATGGACGAGATTATAGCGTTTATAGAAGAATTGGTGGAAGATGGTTATGCTTATGCTGTTAAGGGAGATGTGTACTTTAGAGTGAACAAAGTACAATCTTACGGCGAGGTGTCTTCTCAAAATATTGAAGAATTGATTGTGGGAAGTCGTATCGAAGAGAATAGTAACAAAGAAAATCCTCTGGACTTCGTATTGTGGAAAAATACAGATGATACTGGAATTAAATGGGATTCTCCTTGGGGTAAAGGAAGACCGGGATGGCATACAGAATGTGTCGTGATGATTCAAGATGAGTTCAAAATGAATCGGATTGATATTCATGGTGGTGGACAAGATTTAAAATTCCCACATCACGAAAATGAGTCGGCACAATGTAAGGCGCTTCATGATCATGATCTTGCAAATTACTGGGTTCATAATGCAATGGTTAACTTTGCGGGAGAGAAGATGAGTAAATCTTTAGGAAATGTTGTATGGGCTAAAGATTATATCGAAGAGTTTGGTGCAAACCTGACACGTTGGCTGCTTCTATCAACACATTACCGGCTAGTGTTGAATATTACGGATGATCTGATTTCTCAGTCTCGTAAAGAACTAGATAAAATAGAAACAGTTTTACGTCAAGCATCTCTTGAATTACAAGTTCATAACGCTATGGACCAAGGGTCCTTGTCGGAATCATTTGCATCTTTTATTGAAAACTTAAATGATGACCTTAATGTCGCAAATGCTCAAGTTGTTCTCTTTGAAGAGGTAAAATCTTTGAATTCTGCGTTGCGATTAAGAGAGAAAAATATGCATGATGTTTCGAAACACTATCATACAATTCGCAAAATGATGAATGTATTGGGTGTTGTCATAGAAGAAAAAATACTAAATGATTCGGATATTGAACTCTTGAGTGCATGGACACTTGCTAAACAAGAAAAACGCTTTGATGATGCAGATGGCTATCGTCAGAAGCTGATTGAGAAAGGAATTATCTAATGAATCATTCTGGAAATGTGCTTGCCTTTATTGGTGATGCAGTTTTATCATTGCAGGTTCGAGAATACCTTGTATCAATTGGGATAAGTAAGACAAAGCAGTTACAAGAAACGTCTGTTAAATATGTCAGTGCGAAAGCACAAGCGAACTATATGATGACTTTAATAGAGGCGGATTCTTTAACTGAAGATGAAATGGTTATGTATAAAAGAGGTAGAAATGCAAAGTCAGCATCGATTGCGAAAAATGCGGATGTCACAACATATCGTATTGCGACAGGATTTGAGGCTTTGTGGGGATACCTTTATCTAACGCAGCAAAACGAACGATTAACATTCCTCTGGAATGAATTTAAAGAGATGGTAGATATACGATGAAAGATTATATTTTTGGCCGAAATACAGTAACGGCAACATTAAAACAAGGAACAAAGCCTAAACATGTGTATTTATTTAATAAGGGCAATTACCCAGAAATAGTTTCTTTATGTAAAGAAATGGGAGTCCGACCTCAATTTGTAGATAAACAAGTTTTAGACCGTATGGTTAAAGGTGCGCATCAAGGTATTGTTATGGAAGTTGAAGGATACGAGTATACAGACATTGAAACAATTGTAGCCAATGCTCAAACAAAGCTAATTGTTGTCTGTGATCAACTTGAAGATCCTCATAACTTAGGTGCAATCTTAAGAAGTTGTGATGCAGTCAATGCGGATGGTGTCGTTGTAGGTAAGAACCGTAGTGTTGGGCTAAATGCAACTGTCGCTAAAGTATCAACAGGAGCAATTAATACTGTTCCTGTAGCACAAGTTACAAACTTGGTACAAACGTTGAATTATTTAAAAGAAAATGGCTATTGGGTAGTTGCAGCTGAAAATGGTGTTGATGCTGTCGAATATGACACATTTAATGTGGATGTGCCCATTGCTCTTGTTGTTGGATCAGAAGGAAAAGGCGTTTCGAGATTGGTTAAGAAAGAATGTGATGTTCTTACAACTATTCCAATGCATGGTACTGTTAATTCGTTAAACGTATCGGTTGCGACGGGAATCCTTCTTTTTGATATCGTACGTAGAAGAAAATAACATAGTATTGGGGGATATTATGATTGGTGATTATGAATATCTTTACATGATTCGCCAAAATGATCGGAGTGCCATGGACCGGGTACATCAAAATTTTAATTGTTTGATGTGGAAAAGGGCGCACGATCATTTTTCAATTCAGAAACCGCAAGGAATTGGTGTTGAAGATTTATATCAAGAAGGCTATATTGGTTTTTATGAGTCACTGTTCTCATATCAGGAATCGCGTGGTGTGGGATTTGCTTTTTATGTGAACCTTTGTGTCGTATCTAGTGTTAAGACGGCACTTCGAAAATGTCGGGGACAGTCGTACAGGCTACTTGATAGTCGTTATTCACTAGATATGAGTATCGCTGAAGATGACTCTATCTTTTTATCAGATCTTGTTGAATCAAGAGATATTAGGTCGAATCCACAACTAATGGCAAATTATTACGAAGCTCAGGTATACTTGAGAGGTGTGCTTTCAAAGATGACTTTGGTAGAGCAACGGGTGTTTGAACTTCGCGAAGAAGGTTACGGATATCAGGAGATTGCTGATAAGTTAGGAATAACGCCTAAGAAAGTGGATAATATCGTGCAAAAATTAAGAAGAGTTGTAATTCGAGAGGCGTGATGATTAGACATCAAAACGCCTCTTTTTTAGAGCGGAGATTGCTTGGATATAAATTGACTTTGAGATAAGGTTTATGATAAAGTAATAGAGCACGAAAGTGGGGTTTTTTTATTATGGCTAATAAACGTGAAAAAGTGATTCTTGTTTGTAAAGATTGTTTGTCTAGAAACTACACCACAAGTAGAAATCATGCAACAGTTCAAGAGAGATTAGAAGTTAAAAAGTTTTGTAAACGTTGTGGAAAACACACAATACATTGTGAGACAAAGTAGGAGGAAATCAATATGAGTTGGTTTAGTATCGCTGGAATTAAAGAAGAAATACGAAAAATTCGTTGGCCTAACCGTAAGGAAATGTCACGTAATACTACAATCGTAATTACGTTTGTACTTTTCTTTGTTGCTTATTTCTTTTTAACAGAGTTTGTATTAATTCGCGCACTTAAGTTGTTAGGAATTGGTGGTTAATAATGGAAGATAAACAATGGTATGTTGTAAATACCTATTCAGGTCATGAAAACCGTGTTAAAGAAAACTTGGAACGCCGTGTTGAATCAATGGGGATTGAAGACGCGTTATTCCGTATTCTTGTAGCGGAAGAAAAAGAAATCGAATATAAAAACGGAAAAAAAGTTGAGAAAATGCGTAACTTATTCCCAGGTTATTTATTTGTAGAAATGATTATGACAGATGAAGCTTGGTATATTGTACGTAATACTCCCGGTGTTACAGGATTTATCGGTTCATCAGGTGGCGGGGCAAAACCTTTCCCTGTTTCTCCAGAGGAAATCGAATCGATCTTACGTCGTATGGGTATGAGTGATCAAAAGCTTATTGTGGATTTCGAAGTTGGAGATACAGTTCGTATCTTGGCAGGTCCTTTTGCTGGAATTGAAGGAACTGTTGATAGTATGAATGATGATTCTCAAACTGCAATGATTCTAACAATATTGTTTGGTCGTGAAACGCCAACGGAAATTTCCTACGCAGACTTAGAGAGATTATAATCTCATAATGCCCCATTTGATATGGAAATATCTAATGGGGCATTTTTATTCTAATTTTATGAATTAATGTGAATTGGTAAAAAACGATTCGTATTATTGTATAATAGACAATGTAATTAAACAATTGGAAGGTGTAATTATGAGTTATTACGGTATCGGATCTGCAACCGGTAAAATCATCCTTATGGGTGAACATGCTGTTGTATATGGGAAACCTGCGATTGCGTTACCATTCTCGGAAGCGAGAATTGAAACGCGAGTAGAGTTCCATGATCGTGAAACAACCATTGATTGCCTGTACTACAATGGTCCTTTAGCGATGGCGCCAACTGTAATTGGCGGTATTAAAGAACTGATTGAAGTGACACTGGATTATATTAAAAAAGATAATTTTGGAATTCATTTAAAAGTTGTATCAACCTTACCACCACAACGTGGATTGGGGTCGTCTGCAGCTGTATCGGTTTCGATTGTGCGTGCTATTTTTGATGCATATCGTATTCGTTTATCGGATGATGATTTAAGTTATCTTGTAACAATTGCGGAAAAAATTCACCATATCAATCCTTCGGGATTGGATGCAAATACTATTGCATCAGGGAAAGCGGTATTTTTTGAAAGAGGAAAAGATCGCCAAGTTATCCCAATGGATTTGGATGCTGTGCTTGTTGTGGCAGACACAGGGCAAATGGGTCAAACGAAACTAGCGGTACAAGAAGTTAATGATTTACTAGAAAAGAATCCAGCTGAAGTTGAAGCAATGATGAATCGTTTGGAAGCACTCACGAATGAATCGCGTATTTATCTTCAATCAAACGCTGTTATTGAAATGGGACGTTGTATGAATGAAGCGCATCAATTACTTCGTAACATTAATGTTAGTGATGAACTATTGGATCATCTGACTCAAGTTGCGATTGAAACCGGTGCTAAAGGAGCGAAACTTACTGGAAGTGGTAAGGGTGGCTGTATGATTGCTTTATGTCATAGTGTTCAAAGTGCTGAGCGTGTCGCAGCGAAACTTGTGGAAGCAGGAGCAGTTGCAACCTGGTTATATGATTTAAAAGGAAATGATATAAATGGTTAAGGTGGTTAGAGCCTACACAAATATTGCCTTAATTAAGTATTGGGGCAAAGCGGATCGCCGGTTAAAGATACCTTGTAATTCAAGTTTATCTTTAACTTTAGATCAATTCTATACAGAAACTTCTGTAAACTATGATACATCGCTCGAGAGCGATGTTTTCTTGCTTGATGGAGTCTTGGTAGACAACAAGGTTTCGCGTCGTGTGTTCGAGTTTATGGACGTTGTGAGAGAACGTTACAACATAAAAGAGTATGCGAGAATTGAATCTTATAATCATGTTCCTCAAGAAGCGGGGCTTGCATCATCTGCGTCTGCTTTTGCGGCGCTTGCAAAGGCAAGTACCCTACATTTAAATCTTGGTGAAGAGGAAGTGTCGCGTCTTGCACGACTAGGTTCTGGTTCTGCTTCGCGTTCTATCTATGGTGGGTTTGTTGTTTGGAATCGTGGTAATCATCATGATGATAGCTATTCGAAACCAATTGAAATGGAACCATGGCATGATTTTAGAATGGTTGTATGTATTTTAAATGACGGTTTAAAACCATATCCAAGTAGTGTTGCTATGAATGTCACACAAGACGAATCCCCCTATTTTGATGCATGGGTTGGTGAAGCACAAAGTGATATTGAACCCATGACAAAATATGTTATTAATCATGATATTCAAAATGTGGGTCTTCTCGCACAAAAGAATGCTCTAAAAATGCATGCTTCTTTAATGGCTGCGAATATGTGGTATTTTGAACCCAAGACGCTTGAAATCATGAATATTGTGAGAGAACTTCAAAAAACTATTCCTGTGTACTTTACGATGGATGCGGGACCAAATGTAAAAATAATGACAACTGAGGAACATGTTGATGTTCTTTTGAAGCATCTTCGTGATGTAAAAACAGTCGTATGTAAGCCAGGTAAAGAGATCGAAGTTTATGATCGCTAATCATTATCCGGGAAAACTTTTTTTAATGGGTGAGTATGCAATTATGGAATCAGATCAGCCTGCCATCATTGCAGCTGTGAATCGTACGATTGAGGCAGTCATCGAATCCAGTGAAGTGTATTACTTTGAATCAAAGTATGGCATTTTACGAGGTGAAGCGTTGTTTGAAAATAATCATTCGATGAAACAAGTTCATGCAGCGATAAAGATTGCACATCAATACCTAGATTTGAAAGAAATCACGCGACTTACGTTTGCGTTAAAACTTAAGAGTAACTTAGAAGAAGATAACATTAAGTTCGGTTTTGGTTCGAGTGGTGTTGTGATTGTAGCGGTCATTGATTCTATTTTAAGATTCCATAATATCTCGGCGACAAAACTAGAGCTGTTTAAGTTAGCGGTGATTGCGCAATATGAAACGGATGATGTGAGTTCTGGTGGCGACATTGCTGCATGTGTTTATGGTGGTGTCATAAAATATGAACGATATGATACGGAATGGCTTAAGGACAACCTTTGTTTACAAAATATTGAGTTTGAATGGCCCAAATTAAAGATTGAATCTTTAAACTTTGATGCTTATGAATTGGTGGTGGGTTGGACACAAAAACAAAACAAAACGAAATCTTTCACCGACTCAGTAATACAGCGAAGTATTGTTGATAAACAGTACTATGAAAAATTCCTAGAAGAAGCGAAAAGAACGACACTTAGTTTTGAAGAAGCACTAAAAAAAGAGAATTACGACTTAATGAAAACAGAATGTGAAACATACCGAAACATCATGAAGAAATTAGGGAACTGGGCGGAGATTGACATTGAAACTGTATCCTTAAGTTTACTAATAAATGATGCAAGAGAAGTCGGTTTTGCGAGTAAGATTTCTGGTTCAGGAGGTGGCGATTGTGGTATTGCCATTATCAAGAAAGAAAACTCAAAGAAGATGCCATATTTAAAGAAAAAATGGTCAAAACATGGTATCCTATATTTAGATATAAAGGTAAGTGATTAAATGAGATCAAAAAGAAAAGATGAACACGTAAAACTCGCCTTAAAACAAGGTGATTATGATAATGATTTTGATAAAGTTCGTTACATTCATAATAGCTTTCCTAATTGCAACTTCAGTGATGTGAAGTTAGATGCTCACTATTTAAATCAAGATTTTGAGGCTCCAGTTTACATCAATGCAATGACTGGAGGAAGTGAAAGTACGCGAATCATAAATGGTAACTTAGCTAAAATGGCTAAGCGTTTTAACTTGGCTATGTCAGTGGGATCTCAGCATGTGGCTTTGGATAACCCTGAATATGAGTCAAGTTTTAGTATTGTAAGAGATGTAAATCCAGATGGCTTTGTGATTGGAAATGTTAGTGCGAATGCAACAGTAGAAGAAGCTCAAAGAGCAATCGCAATGATTGATGCGAATGCTTTAGGGATTCATATTAATATTGCCCAGGAAATTACGATGGATGAGGGGGATCGTGAATTCTCTCATTGGCTTGAACATATTCGTGCTATCGTTGATGGTGTTAACGTTCCGGTTATCGTAAAAGAAGTGGGCTTTGGAATGAGTCTTGATACGGTTAAACAAATCATCGACTGTGGCGTAAAACATGTTGATGTGAGTGGTCGTGGTGGTACAAACTTTGTTTGGATAGAAAATGAGCGTTCGCAAGATAAGCGTTATGAATATCTCGCTGATTGGGGTATTACGCCAGTTGAATCACTTCTTATGACACGAAATTTACATCAAAACATTGAAGTGCTTGCTTCAGGTGGGGTTAAAACACCACTTGATGTCGTGAAACTTTTGACCCTTGGTGCCAAAGGTGTGGGAATATCTGGTCAATTTTTAAAATTTTCTCAACTTCCTGAAGATGAGATGATGGCAGAGTGTGGCAAATTCTTAGAGGATATTCGAAAATGTATGATTCTCATAGGTGTCACTCGCATTGAACAACTTCCTACAGTAAATTATGAACTACAAGAAAGCCTGGGGAAATATCATGAAGCAAAATAAATCAATTATTGTCGGAATCATCGTTTCACTTGTATTGGGTTTAATTGCTACAGGATATATTGTTTCACAAACGCGATGTACAGCAGATGGAGAAACAGTTTGTTATGACAAAAAAACCGAGATGTTTAGAATAGAAGAAAATGCAAAAATACTGATTCAAGTTGAGAGCGAAGCATTGGGTGAGTATGCTGTTAAAACATGGAATGAACTTCATCCTGAAAATGAAGGCGCACTCACTTATGCAGTGAGTGAACCGCTAGGTATTGATGTATTATCAAAAGAATTCCCATATGATGTTATGGTTGTAAAACAAAATGATGCAGCTTACTTTGTGGATAAATTTTTAGACCTGGGATCTGATATGGATTCAGTTGTGGGTTCGAAAATTCCAGTACAACTTCAAGATACGATTAATCTTAAGGGATATTATCTTGTTCAAAACAGTATTACTGGAAGCTTATTTGCATACAACGAAACACTAATGAAGGAAATGAATTTTGATACTAAAGATGAGAATAAAGATGGTCTTCCTGATGTGTTTGAAACGTGGGACTTAATCTTTAAAAACGCAGACAAAATTCAAGAAAAAATTGATGTTGTCTTTCCACTAACTTTTGTTGATCAGGAATCTTTCTATCCATTTTTAACAGGTGGACGTTGGACCTTGAACTTGACCAAAAAAGGTTCTAAACCTGGATTTGATAGCCGAGAATTTTCAGATGGACTTGAACTGATTGAGATATTTGGAAATGTTGTTCTTGATAAAACAGTCGCAGTTGAAGAACCGAAACCTGAAGAAGTAAAACCAGCAGATCAAACAACGAAACCAGTTGAAGTTAAAGAAGATACGAAAGATACAGAAAAACCAAAAGAATCTGAATCAACTACAGATTCTGATAAAGAAGAAGTAAAACCAAAAATGATTGTGAAAGCTGAAGATTTGAAGTGGCAATATGAAAGTGCATTTTTTAATCGTCAGTCGCTTTTCACAATAGTATCTGATTTTGATCTTGCGAAAGAATACTCGGAATCGACAGGAGATGTTTATAAGTTTGCGCCTTTCCCTAAATTTGATAAGCATCATCTGACACCACGAGGTGAGGTAGATGGTTACGTTGGAAACGGCGAAACTCAATATCCTTCAGCAACTGCAGAAGCAATTCGTATTCTAAGAATGGGTGAGGCTGTCTCCATATTCCAAAAGAGTACTGGAAAAATTCCTGTATATCACCGTACCAACATGGAAGATCTTAATATTCAAGATTTAGAAGTCTTGGATAAGATCAAAGCATATAATTTCCATGATACACCACCTGTGATGGCACTGGATAATAATCCAAATAGATTGGCTCGCAGTCTCTATACTGAGGTGGATATTATGGAACCATTACGCAAGCTATTCAATAAGGAAATAACGCGCGATGAAGCGGTAAAGCAAATTGTGCAATTAACTAATGATTGGTTAAAAGAAAATGATACAATGAAAGAAGAATAAATTTCTTCTTTTTTTGTGGAGGTGGCGAATGAAGTGGTCAGAACTAATTGAGTCGGAAAGGAAAAAAGAGTACTTTAAAGACTTAGAACGATATGTGAGCGAACAAAGAAATGAATATACCGTATATCCGAGTGATGATAAAATTTACCAAGCATTTGATTACGTCGAGTTTGAAGATGTGAAGGTAGTAATATTGGGACAAGACCCTTACCATCAACCCGATCAAGCAATGGGATTAAGTTTCTCGGTTCAACCAGAACAACCGCTACCCAAAAGTCTCATAAATATTTATAAGGAACTTAAAGATGATGTTGATGTAACAAAAAATAACGGGGATTTAAGTGGATGGGCAAAGCAAGGTGTATTTTTACTTAACACACTTCTGACTGTAAGAGAGAGTGAACCGTTATCTCATCAGAAAAAAGGATGGGAATCTTTCACTGATACAGTTATTGAAGAGCTAGGGAAAAGAGAAAAACCGATGGTGTTTATTCTTTGGGGTAAAAAGGCGCAAGAAAAGAAAATATACATTGAACCGCAACATTTTATTATAGAATCAGCACACCCATCTCCTTTAGGGGCATATCGAGGCTTTTGGAAATCAAAACCCTTTTCAAAAACAAATGAATTTTTAATAGAGAAGGGCATGGAGCCCATTGATTGGAGAAAGTAATGTTTAATGATATTGAAACTGCAATTCAGACAGTAATGTCGCGTCGAAATAAAACTTATGGTATCGAACGATTTAAAGAGGCGTTAGCTTCTTTAGGAAATCCTCAAGATAAGCTTCGTTGCATCCATATTGGTGGTACCAATGGTAAAGGATCCACGACTAATATGGTTCGAACTATACTGCAAGAAGCGGGATATAAAGTAGGTTCTTTCACATCACCGCACCTTGTTGTACATAATGATCGAATTCGAATAAACAATATTCAAATTGATGATGAAACATTTTTACAATACATTAATCAGTCATTTTCGCTTTGGGATGAGTATGAACTAAGCATGTTTGAAATTGATATGCTTATTTCCATCTGGTATTTCTTAGATGAGCGTGTCGATTATGTTGTCTATGAAGTTGGTTTAGGTGGTCGTTTGGACGCAACTAATGTGATTACACCTCTTGTTTCAGCAATCACAAACGTTGGCTTCGATCATCAAGGCATTCTTGGAAATACACTGACTGAGATTGCGACAGAAAAATCATATATCATTAAAGAAAATATTCCTTTCTTTACCATGATTGATCATAAAGAACCACTTGAAGTTGTTTTGAATCGAGCAATTAGCATGAACTCAGAATATCGACAAATGTGTATCCCAATGTATCACTTGAAAGATAAAACATATTATTTTGATCATGAGAATATAGAGTTTGAAATTACAAACCAGGGTAGTTACCAAGTTGCGAATGCCTCCCTAGCAGTGTCGATAGTGAAATATATTCTTCCAGGACTAAAGAACGAAGTTTTTCAAAAAGCAATTAGAGAAGCGAATTGGGCTGGCAGATTTGAAGAAGTGAATCCTGGCGTGTACATTGATGGTGCACACAATGAAATGGGAATCGCTCGCCTTGTGGAAAGTATGCAAATTCTACCGAAACCTTGGACAGTCATCTTTACCGCGTTGAAAGACAAAGATTACAGTCCGATGCTATCAGAGCTTGAACGTGCTTTTGATACAGTTGTCGTGACAGAGTTTGATTTCTATCGGGGTGCAAGTGCTCAGGAACTTGCTTTAAATCATCGTGTAGAAGTGATTGCCGATTATCATGAAGCAATACAAAAAGGTTTATTGTTGAAGCAAGAAGGAACACTTGTAATTACAGGGTCACTATACTTTATATCTGAAGTTAGAGAATATATGAAAAAAGGTATTAGCAATTGCTAATACCTTTGTTTATAGAACTTTGCTCAAGAATTCTTGAGTCCGTTTATTCTGCGGGTTATCAAAGATTTGTTCTGGGGTTCCTTCCTCAGCAATGATTCCTTCATCCATAAAGAGAATTCGATCAGAAATCTTCTTTGCAAAGTTCATCTCGTGAGTCACAATAACAATAGTCATTCCAGATTGTGCTAAGTTTTGAATGACATCGAGGACATCTTTAACCATTTCAGGATCAAGGGCCGAGGTCGGTTCATCAAATAACATCACTTTTGGATTCATTGCAAGTGCACGAACAATTGCAAGACGTTGTTTTTGTCCGCCTGATAATTTCTTGGGGGATTCTTCTGCTTTGGCTTGAAGGCCCACCATTTCGAGAAGTTTCATAGCTTCTTGGTTGATAGCTTCTTTTGAAACTTTCTTTTCAAGAATAGGTGTGATTGTGATATTTTCAATCACTGAGAGATGGGGAAAGATATTGAAATGTTGGAATACCATTCCCATATCTTGTCGTAAAGTATTCAGTGATTTATCTTTTGGATTTAATGTTTTACCATCGAAAACAATTGTTCCGGAAGTTGGTGTTTCTAAAAGATTGAGGCATCTCAAGAAAGTTGATTTTCCTGATCCTGAAGGACCAATGATTGAAACAACTTCACCTTCTTGAATGGTTGTTGATATTCCTTTCAGAACGGATAATGAACCAAAGGATTTATGAAGGTCTTTAATTTCGAGAAGATTCTTAGTCATTTTCAATCAACTTCCTTTCTGCAAACTTCACAAGTCTCGAAGAAATAAATGTGAGAACAAAGTATAACGAACCAACAATAATTAATGATGCGATTGATAAGTGTGTTGCACTATTTACAATCGATTGAGAAGTCATAAGACTTGTAACAAAGAATACTGAAGCAATTGATGTTTCCTTAATCATGGTTACAAACTCATTACCCAAGGCAGGTAAGATATTTTTAATTGCTTGCGGTAAAATAATTTTTCTCATCATGTTGGAACGTGACATCCCTAAGCTTTGTGCTGCTTCAAATTGTCCTTTATCAACAGCTTGAAGTCCTGCTCTAAATATTTCTGTGACATAAGCACTAGAGTTCACGATTAATGCACAGATAACCCAGAATGTTTCATCAAATGTATTTCCTGTATAAATTGCTCCCCCATAGACAAACAACCACATTTGAAGAAGGAGTGGCGTTCCTCTAAAGATTTCAACATAACAGTTCACGATGCCTCTTATAACTTTAAATCGTGATCGTTGTCCTAATGCAAGAAGTGCTCCAACAAGGGTTCCCAAAACAACTACGATTAGGGACATCCAAAGTGTTCCAATAACACCTTCTATATAAACCTGATGGTATTTAGACCAGAGGTTAATAATATCATTTAACATAACTTACTCCTTTAGTTTTCAATACCGAGTTCTTTAGCAAGTTGAAGAGCGTCTTTCATCCATTGCGAATAGAGGTTGTCTTGCAACATTTCGTCGATAATTTTGTTGATTTCTTCGATTAGCTCTGTATCACCTTTAGGGCCAATAACTTTTGTTCCTTGATCATCGGAAGCTTCAAATTTCACATCCGCAATCATTAAGTTATCGTGGGCATTTGTAAATGTTTCTCCAGACGAACATGAAATTGCGACAGCATCTACTTTTCCTAATGATAGTTGAATTACCGCGTCATCAAGTTGCGCTACCAGTTTCTTAGTTGAACCAGGAATTTCCTCGTTTACATATTTTTCTTGAAGCGAAGCACTTTGAACTGCGACAGTTTTACCATTAAAGTCTTCTAGTGATTTATATTGGTCATTTGTGCTTTGGTCAATGAGGAATCCTTGACATGTTGATTCAGTAGTATCATATGTATTACTAAAGACAACTTGTTCTGCACGTTCTTCACTATAAGTAAATCCTGAGATACCAATGTCATATTTACCCATTGAAACAGCTCCGGCAATATCTTTAAATTCTAAAGGTTTAATTACTAGCTTAACGCCAAGTTTGTCAGCGATATATTTAGCCAATTCAACATCAGCACCAACATAACGATCTTGTCCTTCTTTGGTAGCATCCATAAATTCATAGGGTGCATAGTCCGGTGAGATTGCAACAACAATTTCGCCTTTTTCTTTGATAGTTTTTAGTTTTGATTCTTTACTGCTTGCACTTGTACATCCAGTAATAAGTAATAATGCTAATAAAAGTGTGAATAATTTTTTCATATGTGTTCTCCCTATCTTCTTATTCGATTGTTATTTTGTGTTTTGAATTGTTAGAAGCCACATCGTCGTCGCGTTAATTGAGTTATTTTCATGTTCTCTCTCCTTTTTTGAGATCTAGGAACAAAAAAACGTCCCTAGATATATTTATCTAGAGACGTATAATACGCGGTACCACTCTAATTGCCTTATTTAGTAATAAGACCTCTTTCCTGTAACGCTAGGTTTGCGGTTTCTCCTACTGAGTTCAAAGAAACATCTCCCAAGTGCGTTTCATTCATCATCAATTTCTTAGGCTTCCACCAACCCTAATTCGCTATAAATTTTTAATGAACTACTCTCTTGTTCGTCGATTTAAGTGTAATAATAAACCAATCTTATATTCTTGTCAACAATAACTATCTTAGAAAATTAGTTGAAAAGTATGAAATCAACTTGATTAGTGGACATTTTTCCCAACAGTTTTATAAGCATTGATAACAAAGTCTTCATGATTTTCAAAAGAATAGCGAATCATTTTAGGATCACTTACAGTAATTCCTTTTTCTTCGAAATAATCAAACATTGCATTGAAGCAGTGGCGTTCTAGATCATCTTTGTAAAAGGTGCGATCCAGATTTAGTTGATATGTTTTACCTTCGTAAGTGGCCATGTTGATGACGAAAAATTCGCGATTTCGATACATTTGGCGACGACGGTGATCCAAACCTTGAATGCTACCATGACCATGTGTATCAAACATAATTTCCATTGACTTAATATCGTCGTAGGGAATGTGTATAGATTTTCTATTTCCGAATATTCCTTTGATAGTTTTGATTAAAGCAATAAATCCACGAGTATCATCCACATCGATGTAATCTTCATATACACCGAAGTAAGAATAATAAGTTTTGAAATCGAAAGGACTGACGATTGAAATTAAAAATATATTCGAAATCCCAATAAGCACAAAAATCCATCGTTCCAAAGAACTCCAAGTCGTATTAACAAGTGCAATAAAAAAAGCAAGCAGTGGAATGGTTGTTGAAAAGATTACTGGCTTCAAACTACGTGGTTTCCCGAATAGAAATGGAATTTTCAGGGGTGCATCAAAATCGGCGACACCCTTGCTTTTTGCATCAAAATAATTAAGGATTTTTTGTTTTTGACTTGCGTCCGGAAATTGCTTCCGAGTTTCCCAAAGACCAATTTGTTCAGAGGAGACTCCGAGTTCGCGGGCTAAATCTGATTGAGTCAGATTGTATTTTTTTCGAAACTTTTTCATATATTCATGTAGTAGCATAATCTCTACCTCCTATCAAAATCATAGGCTAAATATGATGAAATATCACGCACTTAATAGTTGCGAAGTACTATTTAGTGGCTATATAAGGAAATTAAGATTCTTTTTTTAGTTTGTAAGCTTCTGTAATAAATTGGTATTCATTGTGGATTGACTCTAATATTTTGTGAGGGTCAATTATCTTGATATCATTTTTATGCAGATAATAACAGATCGAATAGAAGTATTGGTTTTCTTTAGAACTTGGATAATATACGGAGTCTAAGTCGAGTGTGTAAATGTCATTCTCCTTAGTCTTTAATGTCATAAAAAAAGACTCTCTGACAAGATACATCTGGCGTGGTCGATAATTCATTCCATCAGACCCTTGATATCCGGAAGTGTCAAAGTGGATGGTGATGCTTTGAATTGATTTTAAAGGAATAAATTTAGTGGATCTCTTACCTAAAAGACTTTTGAGGATTTTAACTGATGAGAGTTTTCCGGTTGTTGTATCCACTTCGATGCCTTGACGGTGCACAGTAAAATAAGAATAATATCGTTTGAAATCAAAGGGGGTAAGTGAACGGGTAACGCCAATAAAAAAGATTCCTGCGAAAAAGGGGATAAGCCGAAGTGGCAGATCTCCTGTTTCTAAGAGAGCTGTGACGAAGAAGAAACAGGGTAAGATGGAAGCCACATAGAGGGGTTTCTTACTTTTTGGTTTCCCAAAGTCAAAGGGTGTTGGGAAATTGAGTTTCTCTTTAATGAGGTCATCGAGTGGAATGCTAAGGATATCGCTGAGTAAAATGAGGTTATCAATACTTGGATAAGACTCGCCGTTTTCCCACTTTGAAATGGATTGGCGCGATAAATACATTTTTTCAGCGAGTTGTTCCTGAGTGAGGCCAGCAGCCTGACGATACATTTTAATCTGATTATTAAGAATCATGAGATTCCTCCCACTACGTGTTATACATAGTTTATCATGGTTGTTATAGCTTAAGCGAATGAATCAGGTATTATTTAAAAGTGTAATATGCTAGGTAGTGTAGATTTCGCAAGATTACACATGATATTACAGAATAATAATCAAATCACTATGGTATAATACATGAGAACAGGAGGATTTTATGGAAGATCTAACATTAGTAATTTTAGCTGCTGGAATGGGAAGCCGTTACGGTGGATTGAAACAAATTGATAAGTTTGGTAAAAGTGGTGAGGCAATTATTGACTTTTCAATTTATGATGCCATCCAAGCAGGATTTAATAAATTAGTTTTAATCATTCGTGAAGAACACGAAGCAATTTTTGAAGAAGAATTGGTTGCTAAGATTCGTCCTCATATCAATGTGGAATATGCATTCCAAAATATTAAAGATGTACCAGAATGGTTTGAAGGTGTTGAAGGCCGTGAAAAACCATGGGGAACAACACATGCATTATTAAGCGCTAGAAAGCATGTTACCGGACCATTTATGATTATCAATGCTGATGATTACTATGGAAAACAAGCATTTGTTGAAATGGCAAAATTCTTGAAAGAATCTGTAGCTGATAATAAAGCATCGATGATGGGTTATATTGTTGATAATACAATTACAGATAACGGAACAGTTACACGTGGCGTATGTAAAGATAAAGAAGGTTTCTTAGTGGATATCGTTGAAACTGATGGTATCAAACGTACAGACAAAGGTGTTGTTGGTGGACCTGGTGAGGCCCTTATTCCTGATGGAACATTAGTATCAATGAACTTCTGGGGATTCACACCAGCAATCTTCGATTTAATGGACAGCAAATTTGAACGTTTCCTGAAAGAAGATGTTGTAGGAAATCCTATGAAAGCAGAAGCGTTATTACCAAACGATGTGGGATCATTAATTGATGACGGTAAATTATCAGTTCAAATATTACAAACTCCTGATCGTTGGTTTGGTGTTACATACCAAGAAGATAAACCAATGGTATTAGCACAGTTTGATAAATTCCAAACTGATGGAACATATCCAAGTAAACTTTGGAAATAATTAATCGAGAGTACTCTGGTAAAGGGAGTGCTCTTTTTTATGCTTATGATATAATGGTGGACGTATGGAGAAGTTTAAAATGACTAATATTGAAAAAAACAAAATGAGTATTTTTGTAGTTCTAAATCTCTTACTAACCATTGGTATGAATTTAGGGCATCCTGTAACACCGACCTTGATCAAAAGTCTTGGGTTACCGCCAAGAGTTTTTGGTATTTCTTTTGCAGCGATGTGCTTTAGTAACTTTATTTTCGCACTCGTATGGTCTAATGTAGCAAATGGTATGAAAAAGAGCAGAATATTGATGATTTCAGCAATAGGATATGCTCTAACTCAAATTATGTTTGGCTATTCTACGACAGAGCTTCAAATTTATGGTGCGCGATTGCTCAGTGGTATCTTCGCAGGAGGGTTTCAGGTAGGACTCATGAGCTATGTTGTGAATGAATCGCCAGAAGGTAGTCAGGCACGTTATATCACTATTAATTCAATTTTGATTAGTGTTGGCGCAGCCTTAGGTTTTTTCTTGGGTGGCATGATTGGGGATATTTCAGTCAAACTTACATTTGTTATCCAAGCGATTTTGGATGTTCTTGTTGGTGTAGCTATGTATCTGTTACTGGGGCCTTATGAAAGTGTTGAAGAACACCTTGAAATGAGCATGATAAAAGATTCAAATCCGTTAAACATTGTAAAGAAATCTAAGCATTTATTAAGAGACATCATCTTAATTCTAATGGTCGTGAATCTTATTTCTTCAATTGGTGTTACTTTGTTTGATCAAAGTTTCAACTATTATATTAAAGATATCTTCAATTTTAAACCCAGTCAAAATGGTCTGATTAAAGCGGTGACCGGTGTCTTTGCTCTTGT
This sequence comes from Erysipelothrix sp., assembly GCA_036637915.1. Lineage (GTDB taxonomy): Bacteria > Bacillota_I > Bacilli_A > Erysipelotrichales > Erysipelotrichaceae > Erysipelothrix. The sequence goes on from JAVWLP010000001.1 coordinate 143,547, forward strand.
ATTAAACTTGATGTTGATTCGTATGGGAAGAAAGAAAAAAGGACAGGAATCGATTCTTATTGTCGTATTACTGATCATGGGTATTACATCACTTTGGGTCGCGAACTTAAGAACTGCTGCAATGTTTGTTGGGATATCGTTAATCTGGTTTGGTGTTTATACCATGATGATTCCACTACTTCAAAATTCAATTATTGCTCGTAAGCACAGTGTCGAAGAAGGAAATCAAATTTCGGGGTTATACAATTCAGTTCTCATGCTTGGGAAGATTGTTGGGGCGCTGTTAACGTCGTATACCTATTCAAAAAATCCGTTATCACCATTTTGGGTAGCGGGTATCGCATTCTTATTTTCAGGATTCTTACTGATTTTTGGTAAGAAGAAATATCAATCCTAATAAAAAGGTTGTCATAAGACGACCTTTTTTAGATAGGAATGACTGCGATGTTTCTGTCTTAGATAATTGTAAGTTTTTGATTAGAGTCCTAAATGATTGAACTTCGAGAAAATACTGGATAAAATTTTGAATCATCACACCAAATCAAATTATAGTTTGCTGGTGTATATGTGGGATCCAACGCTACGGCTGCTCTAAAATGATTCATGGCAAGATCGTAATGACCATTTTTTACTAAGATAATGCCCAGTAAGTTATGTGGAATCGCGGAGTCGGGATTGTCTGCCATTGATGTCGTTATTTTATTGATTACATTCTGATGGTCTAAGTCCATGAGATGAGTTTCAACGTATTCTATGAGTTCTAATAAGTTATTTTCCATGATAAGCTCCTTGATGAACTCATTTTAAATCTAAACGTATTAAGGAACTATTAAGATTAAACAAAAAACAGCCGAAGCTGTCTTGGATTAATGTAAATGTGTTGGCTCAACTTTAACGTCAGGTAATGTGTTAAGGAGTGATACAAATTCTTCGCGAGTGATTTCGTTGTTGAAGTACTTGAAGAGAAGGTCGTCATTGGGAACCTTGTCAAAAATCAGTTCCATAAGGTCATCATCGAGCGCTTCAAACTGTTCGCTAAATTTCATTTCTGCTTTAATAACTGGTAGTAAATCAAGATTGTCATTGTAGTCTAAGATTGCTTCAACCATTTGATCAATGTTGATGTTTTCGTTGAGAAATTCATCAATTACATCAAAGTCGAGATCGTTAGATAAGACATAGTCTACAAATGTTTCGCTGTTGAAGGAAATTGCATTGAGGAAATCATTGAATTTTGATTCTTTGTTTAAGAAATCATCGTCATCATCTTCCTCCTCAAGGATATCACTAAATTGTGTTGCGATGATATCGAGAAGAGAATAGAAGTCATCAGCAGGTAACATCACTACAGAGTCGCCATCCTCATCATTAACAAGGTAGTGATCACCTTCTTTTATGATTTTATCAAATATTCTTTTGAAGTCTTTCGTTGCTTCTTTCAGTGTTGTTTCTATTACATTTTCATCATTTTTTTTCATGGTATTCTCCTTTAATGAAGTAAGTTGGAAAAAATCTGTCCACCAGATATTAAAGTTCCAATCGTACTTAAAAGATTTGTAGCTAACATAATCATTATAATACGTAAGACACGATTCGAGTACCATTTCTTGAAAGAAGATATATCTTGAGGGACTGCATCGAAGTCAGAGACGCGCGGCGGTCTTTGATAAGCTTCCATGAGTCCGGCAAAAAAACCTACAGCTAGAAATGGTGATAGCGTGCCAATTGGGGCTGAAATAAAGGTAGTGAGGATCGTTAGGGGATGTGCACCACAAATTACAGCACCCAAGGTTGCAAGTCCTGCACTGAGTAATATCCAGGAAACGAACTGGTGAGCTCCAAGATTTGGATTTTTAAAACTTAAAACCAGAATCATGATAATGATAGTACCTGGAATAATCCAGTTCTTAAAAGATTTTTTCTTTTTTGGAGGTATTTGATTGAGTTCGTAAATGTCGTGCTCTTGATCAAGACAATCAATGATTCCTTCAGTATGTGCAGCCCCGATGACTACTACAATGTTATTGTAAGGAAGTGCTTTAATTTTTTCAGCCATGTACTCGTTTCGCTCATGCAAAAGAACACGAGAAATTTCAGGAAGTTTGTCATCCAGTTCTTTAACGGATTCGTAAAGAAGGTCACTTTGTTTTAAGGACTCAATATCCTCTTCGTTAATCTCATCAGATTCAAAGGCACTGAAAATTAGTGATGTAAGCAGTTCGATGCGTTTAAACATTTTAAGATTGCCCCAAATGCGCTTGAATGTGACTTGGACATCGCGATCGATATAGCGAAGTGGTATTTCAAACTCTTGAGCGCTTTCGATAGCTTGCTTCATTTCTGCACCAACTGAAGTATCAAGTTGCTCTGCCATTTTCTTTTGATAGGATGACAAAATAAGGTTTGCGGCAAAAGAGGGCATTTTTTTATTTTTGATAATAGTTTTAATATCTACATCTTCTTGATTGCCTGGGTTCATAAGATGTTCTGCGCGATTGTCATCAAGTTCAATGCAGACAACTTCAGGTTTAATTGCTTCAATAGTTTCTTTGACTTCATTAACAGACTCTTTAGAGACATGAGCAGTAGAAACGAAGTGAATTGTTTTATCTTGGAATGTAACAGTTTTCATATGTGTACCTCGGAACTATCATAACAAATAATGGCCGATTTTGCTCGTTTGATAATTGTTTCTGAAAAAAACAAGATAAAGCATCAGAAAAACATTGAAAAGCCCACTCAAAAGTGGTTATAATGATGGCGGTGATTATGTGCTTAAGACTAATTTAAGGAAGATTAGGAAAGAAAGTGCACTCACGCAAAAGGATTTGGCAGATAAGATGAATTATTCGCAACAAGCTGTTGCGAAATGGGAAATGGGAAATTCCTCACCTGATGTCAACAACCTTGCGCGTTTGTCGGATGAATTGGGTGTGAGTATTGACTCGCTGGTCAAAGACACACCCAATTGTCTGAAAGATAAAACAGTCTCCAGCTTAGAGACTGCCCTCTTTCACGCACTTTCTTCTACCTCCACAGATGTGGAGCTCGGTTTAAACGTTAAGGAATTGGATGATCAAGATAAAGTCTTGATTGTTGATGAAATCGTTATGATGTTGAAATCTAACGACAAAGTGAGAGATGTATTGGATCGTATCAATGACACGGAAACAGATTAGAAAATGTAGAGTTGATGATATACGAAAACTTGAGACACTTGCCTTAGATTCTAAGGCAAGTTGGGGCTATGACTCTACCTACTTGGAAAAGTGTCATGATGTTTTTGTGTTGGATTCGATTCTAGATGAAAATCAAACAAGCCGTTTGGTTGAGGATGGATTGATACAAGGTTTCTATGTAATTATTCATCAAGACGAAAAAGATGTCCTTGACTATCTATTTGTCAATCGTGATTGCATGGGAGAAGGAATTGGAAAAATACTCTGGGATGACATGGTCTCCCATATGAGAGCGAATGTATTGGATATTGAGGCTGATGCTCATGCTACTGGATTTTATGAGAAACAGGGTGCAGTGCGTGTTGGCAACACCACTTCGTCGATCAACCAGCAACTTGTACCATTACTAGAGTATAAAAAAACTGATTAATAAGTGTTTAGATATTGACAAAGTTAAGAAAACTGTCATAATATTAATGTTATCAATATGCCAAAGACAGCAACGGCGAAAGCTTAATCATGTTGCCGAGGTTAAAGTATAAAACTTTTAGACCCTCGCTTTGTCGTGGGTTTTATTTTGGTCATCATTGATTATTAAATCGAATGGAGGTGAATCATTTGCGTAACGAAGTATTAGAAAACAAACAAGCAGTTGTAGCAGAGATTCAAGAAAAGATTAATAATTCAGGTTCAGCAGTTATTGTTGAATACCGTGGATTAAACGTCGGTCAAATGACTGAATTACGTCGTCAACTTCGTGCTGAAGGTGTGGAATTAAAAGTTTACAAAAACAAATTATTCCAACGCGCAGTCGAAGGAACAGACTTCGAAGATCTAAAAGCTGAACTTGTTGGACCAAACGCTGTAGCATTCGGTGAAGATGCAGTTGCACCTAGCCGCGTACTTGCAACATTTGCTAAGAAAAACAAAGCTTTAGTTCTTAAAGCAGGTATCGTTGATGGAAAAACTGTTAATACAGAAGAAATCAAGGAACTATCATCACTACCAAACTACGAAGGTATGATTGGTATGATCGCTGGTATGTTACAATCACCAATCCGTAGCTTTGCATATGCATTATCGCAAGTTGCAGAACAAATGGGTAACGGTGAAGAAGTCGTAGCAGTAGAAGAAACAACAGAAGTAGTCGAAGAAACTACAGAAACAACAGAAGCTCAAGAAGCTTAATCACATAGGAGGAAAATTTTAATGGCTAAATTAACAGCAGAAGAATTAATCGCTTCCCTAAAGGAAATGACAATTCTTGAATTAAACGAATTAGTTAAAGCAATCGAAGAAGAATTTGGAGTAAGTGCAGCAGCACCTGTAGCAGTTGCAGCAGCAGCTGACTCAGCAGAAGCAGAAGGACCAAGCGAAGTTTCAGTAATCTTGAAAGAAGTTAGTGGTTCAAAAGTTGGAGTTATCAAGGCACTTCGTGATATCACAGGTCTTGGTATGATGGAAGCTAAAGCATTAGTTGACAACGCACCATCACCAATCAAAGAAAACATCAAACCAGCAGAAGCAGAAGAATTAAAAGCTAAACTTGTTGAAGCTGGCGCAGTAGTAGAAGTTAAATAATTAAACTAGAGGAGAATCTGTGAGTCATTACTTTACAGACAATTCACAATTAGCTGAAAACCGGAGAGAAATTTCTTTCCGGTTTTTGGGCGTTGAGTATAAACTCACTTCTGATGACGGCGTTTTTTCAAAAGGAGATCTTGATCGTGGAACAGAGGCCCTTCTAAAGGTCTGTTCTACACAAGATATACAAGGTAGTGTTGCGGATTTAGGGTGTGGCATTGGTGTAATTGGAATTGTATTATCGCAAATGTTTCCAGGAATTTCATTAACGGGTGTTGATGTAAATTCTCGTGCTGTAGCGCTCGCCAATTTGAATTATAAAAGACACAATATTAACGGAGAAAATATCGTGTCGGATGGTTTGGAAGGAACTTTTGATTTTGTGGTTACAAATCCTCCTATTCGAATTGGTAAAGAAAAAATGTATTCATTGTTTGATGATGCATACGAATCGTTGAATCCAAATGGCTCTTTTTTGTTTGTAATACGCAAGTCCCATGGTGCGAAGTCTGCACAAGCAAAATGTATCGATTTATTTGGAAATTGTGAACTGTTAAAAAAAGATAAAGGATTCTACATTTATCGCAGTAAAAAGCTTGTAGAATTACTTTGATTATGCTAATATATATAATTGCATAATAGTGGGTTTGTGCGCGTTTTTTAGTTGTTTGATTTTTTGCAGGAAAGGATGGCATAAATGGAAAAAAACCAAGTATATAAAGTGAAGAAATTTGGTAACAAAGCTACCCGTAGAGACTACTCTCAAGTAAGTGGTGGATTAGAACTACCTAATTTGGTTGAAATTCAAACGGAAGCCTATGAATGGTTTAAAAACGAAGGACTGAGAGAAGTCTTCGATGAGATCTATCCTATTCAAAGCTATAATGAAAATGTTAAGTTGAAATTTATTAACTATTCATTTGATGAACCGAAATATGATGTTGATGAATGTCGTTCTCGCGAGGCAAATTATGCCGCGCCTTTACGTGCTCTCATGCGTTTGGAAATTGTTAATAAGCAAACGGGTGAGGTAATTGAAAAAGACGAGGAAGTATTCCTCGGTGATTTACCATTAATGACTGAAACGGGAACGTTTATTATTAATGGTGCTGAACGTGTTATTGTTTCACAAATTGTTCGTTCACCTGGAGCATATTTTAAATCTGAAACAGATGAAAAAACAGGTAGAGAAACATACCTTTCAGAATTAATTCCAAGTCGTGGTACATGGCTTGAATTTATGAGTGATGATCGTAAAGCGGCAAATGGTCGTGTTGTAAACATGAAAGTTGACCGTAAACGTACGATTGTTTCTACTATTTTATTTAAGGCATTTGGAATGAGTCTTGACCTTCAAGAAGGTGAAGATGCTTTTGATACACACTCATTTAAAACATTCTTACGTGCACTTGATTTACCAGTACATGAAGAATGGGATGAGTTGGACAGTGAAAAGCGTGAATTCTTATCGTTATATGCACTCCTTTATACTGCTTTCTTTGGTAATTACCAAGAGCTCGTTGATACATTAGTTCTTGATAAAACAGTTACTTTTGAAGACTCACTAAGAGTTATGTATGAAAACCAACGCGCAGACGAAATTCCTACTACAGACGGTGCTATTAACTTAATGAATGCTAAGTTCTTAGATCCACGTCGTTATGACTTGAATAAAGCAGGTCGTTTTAAAATACATAAAAAATTAGAAGTATTTAACCGTGTTAAAGATACACGTCTTGTAAACGATGTTCTTGATATCAATGGCAATGTTGTCTTTGAAAAGGGAACACTCATTTCTAAACGTGATGATGTCTTAAAATTACGTGACGTATTACGTGAAGCAGGAAATGTTAATGCTTTCCCATTAAAGAACATTTTCTCAGCACCAGATACTCGCACACTTACAGTTGATCACACTGTTCATTTAGATGGACGTATTCTTGCTCGTGATATCGATCATGATAATTTTGAATACGAACGCGGAACTGTTTTAACAACTGCAGACTTAAAAACATTAATGGGACATGAAATTACAATCTATACAGGTATTATTGCTAAAGCAGTTACTTTAACAAAAGATAATGTATGGTCTGTATTAAACTATGGCTCACGTCTTTATACATTTGGTCGTTTACAAACAGCTAATGGTTCTGACTTAATGTCAGCTAAGGGTACCTTTGTTGTTGATCGTTTCGTACCAAACGTGAATGTGCCTCACATTAATAAAACTAATGAAAAACTTATTATCGAAACATTGGATAAAGAACCATTAACACTTTGGTTAATTGGTGCAGCAATGCAAGAAATCCATGTGTATCCTGATGAGTTAAGTGATGAAATCGTTAAGATTGTTGGTATTGATCCACTTCTTGATAAGACAACGATTGTTGCATCAGATATCTACGCAACATACTCATACTTCCTAAACTTCTTAGATGATGTTGGAAGCGAAGACGATATTGACCAATTGGGTAACCGTCGTATTCGTACAGTGGGTGAATTAATTCAAAACCAATTCCGAATCGGATTAAGCCGTATGGAACGTGTTGTTAAAGAAAGAATGTCAATCTCTTCAGATTCATCCAGTTTAACACCAAAAAACCTTACGAATATTCGTCCGTTAACGGCGATGGTTAAAGAGTTCTTCTCTTCATCTCAATTATCTCAATTTATGGACCAATTGAACCCTCTTGCAGAGCTTACGAACAAACGTCGTATCTCAGCGCTAGGACCTGGTGGATTGACTCGTGAACGTGCTGGATTTGAAGTGCGTGACGTTCATACATCACATTATGGCCGTATTTGTCCGATTGAAACACCTGAAGGACCTAACATTGGTCTTATCTCTAACTTAACGACATATGGTCGTCTTGATCCTTATGGATTCATCCAAACACCATATCGTATTGTTAAAGAAGGCGGCGATGTTACAGAAGAAATCGTCTACTTATCAGCTGATGACGAATTTGACTATGTTATTGCTCAAGCTAACGAAGTAATTGATCACAAACTAGCGAATGAACAAGTTGTTGTTCGTTACCAAGGTGAAAATATTCTTGCGTCACGTGAACGCGTTGAACTTGTTGACGTTAGTCCACAACAAATCGTTTCGGTTGCTACTGCAGCGATTCCATTCTTGGAAAATGATGATGCTTCTCGTGCGCTTATGGGTGCCAACATGCAACGTCAAGCTGTTCCATTATTACAACCTAACTCACCTTATGTTGGTACAGGTATTGAACACCGTATCGCTAAGGACTCTGGTTCTGCAGTAATCTGTAAAGAAGATGGAATGGTATCATACGTTGATGGTAACCACGTTGTTGTTACAGGAGTTGATGGAAAAGAACGTAATTACTTACTACAAAAATTCCGTCGTTCAAACCAAGGTATGTGTATTAACCAAAAACCAATCGTAAGTTTAGGTGAATCTGTTGTTGCAGGGGATATTCTTGCTGATGGACCATCTATGCAAAATGGTGAGTTGGCATTAGGTCAAAACGTTACTGTCGCATTTATGACATGGAACGGATATAACTATGAAGATGCTATCATCATGAGTGAACGTCTAGTTAAAGAAGATGTTTATACTTCAATTCATATTGAAGAGTACACACTCGAAGTTCGTGAAACAAAACTCGGACCTGAAGAAATCACACGTGATATACCTAACGTAAGTGAAATCTCATGCCGTCATTTAGATGCTCGTGGTATCGTAATGATTGGTGCAGAAGTTAAAGAAGGAGATATTTTAGTTGGTAAGGTTACACCTAAAGGCCAAAGCGAAATTTCACCTGAAGAAAAACTTCTTCTTGCAATCTTCGGAGAGAAATCTCGTGAAGTTCGCGATAACTCACTTAAAGTTCCACATGGTGGATCAGGTATTGTTCAAGATATTAAAATATTCCGACGTGATGAAGGACATGATCTTCCACCAGGAGTAAGTGAAACAGTTAAAGTTTATATCGTTCAGAAACGTAAGATTTCTGAAGGGGATAAGATGGCTGGACGTCACGGTAATAAAGGGGTTATCTCTCGTATATTACCTGTAGAAGATATGCCATATATGGAAGATGGAACACCTGTTGATATTATGCTTAACCCTCTTGGGGTTCCTAGCCGTATGAACATCGGTCAAATTCTTGAACTTCATTTAGGTATTGCTGCTAAGAACTTAGGAATTAAGTTTGCAACCAGCGTATTTGATGGTATTGAAACTGATGAACTCTTCCGCATCATGGAAGAAGGTAATATTGATCCTGATGGAAAACGCGTACTTTATGATGGCCGTACAGGAGAACGTTATGATGAACGTATTTCTGTAGGGGTTATGTACATGTTGAAACTATCCCACATGATCGATGATAAACTTCATGCTCGTGCAACAGGACCTTATTCACTTGTTACACAACAACCGTTGGGTGGTAAAGCGCAAAATGGTGGACAAAGATTTGGTGAGATGGAAGTTTGGGCATTGTATGCTTATGGTGCAGCTCATACACTTCAAGAAATTCTGACAATCAAATCTGATGACGTCAACGGACGTACTAAGACTTATGCTGCAATTCAAAATGGTGAGGATATTCCAGAACCAAGTATTCCAGAAGCATTTAGAGTTCTGAAACACGAATTACAAGCATTGGCACTTGATATTAAATTCTTAGATAAAGATGATCAAGAAATTACTGCAACACTTGTCGAGGAGGATCAAAATGCTCCTCGACGTGAAGCAGACAAAGAAGATGAAATCGTAGAAGAAATTGTAGTTGAACTTGACGAAAATGTTGATGAAGACGACTTACAATCCGACGAACTTGATGCTGGAGATGATTCCGGCGAAGAAATTTAGAAGGAGGCGTAGAGACAGATGAGTAGTACAAAAGATTTTGCCTCAATTCAATTGGCGTTAGCTTCTCCAGAACGTATTTTAGAATGGTCATATGGTGAAGTTAAAAAACCTGAAACTATTAACTACCGTTCACAAAAACCTGAACGTGATGGTTTGTTCTGTGAGAAAATTTTCGGTCCTACTAAAGACTGGGAATGTTACTGTGGTAAGTACAAGAAAGTACGTTACCGTGGGGTAATTTGTGATCGCTGTGGTGTTGAAGTAACGAAGTCGGCAGTACGTCGTGAACGTATGGGACACATTACTTTAGCTGCACCGGTTGCACACATTTGGTATCTACGTGGAATTCCTTCACGTATGAGTTTATTACTAAATATCACACCTAAAGTGTTAGAAGAAGTAGTTTACTTTGTTAAATGGGTTGTAATTGATCCAAAAAACACAACACTACAATACAAACAAATAATTGATGATCGCGAATACCGTGATTATATTAATGAATTTGGATTCAACAGCTTTAAAGCTGAAGCAGGTGCAGAAGCAATTAAAATCTTGTTGGAAAATGTAGATTTACAAGCTGAACAAGAAGATATTCTTGCACAACTTGAAAGTGCTAAAGGTGACAAACGTAAGAAATTAATCCGTCGTTTGGAAACAATTGAAGCATTTATTAATTCGGATAATAAACCTGAATGGATGGTACTAACACAACTACCTGTTTTACCACCTGATTTACGTCCAATGTTACAACTTGATGGTGGACGATTTGCAGCGAGTGATTCAAACGACTTATACCGTCGTGTTATCACACGTAACAACCGTCTAAAACGTCTCTTAGAGATGGGAACTCCTCAAGTTATCGTTCAAAATGAAAAGCGTATGCTTCAAGAAGCTGTTGATGCGCTTATCGATAACGGTCGTCGTTCAAAACCTGTTACAGGTGCTGGTGGACGTCCGCTAAAATCACTATCACACAGTCTTAAAGGGAAACAAGGACGTTTCCGTGCCAACTTACTTGGTAAACGTGTTGACTTCTCAGGTCGTTCAGTTATTGCTGTTGGACCGGACTTGAAGATGTATGAATGTGGTATTCCTAAAGAAATGGCGATTGTTCTTTTCAAACCATTCGTTGTGAATGAAATGAAAGTACGTGGAATTAGTAATAACGCTAAAGCAGCCGAAAAACTAATTGAACGTCAAGATCCACGAGTATGGGACATTGTTGAAGAAGTAATTCAAAAACACCCTGTTCTTCTTAACCGTGCGCCGACACTTCACCGTTTAGGTATTCAAGCCTTTAAGCCTAAAATGATTGAAGGACGTGCTATTCGTCTTCACCCTCTTGTAACTCCAGCGTTTAACGCGGACTTTGATGGTGACCAAATGGCGGTTCACGTTCCATTATCAGAAATGGCACAAGCTGAAGCTGAACTTCTCATGTTAGGTTCCCGTAACATCCTTGGACCTAAAGATGGAAAGCCTATCGTTACACCATCACAAGATATGGTTCTTGGTAACTTCTACTTAAACATGGAAGAAACACCAGAGGAATTCTTTGAAAAAGCTGATGAATGTGAAAAACGTGGTGACCTTGATGAAGCTGATAAATGGCGTAATTATGGTAACAACCAAGGTAAATCATTCCGAAGCATTAGTGAAGCACACCTTGCTCACGAGCATGGTCAAATTCACTACCATACACGAATTTGTGTTCGTGCATCATCGTTAGGTAAAACCAACTTTAGTGCAAAACAAAATGAAATGTATCTTGTCACAACATTGGGTAAACTTATCTTTAACGAAATGTTCCCAAGTGACTTCCCTTACTTAAACGAAGTCAGTGCAGATAACTTTAAGGCTACACCTGACAAATTCTTTATTCCTAAGGGACAAGATGTTAAAGAAATTATTAAAGCGATGCCTTTAAATAATGACTTTAAGAAAAAAGATCTTGAAAAAATCATTAAGGAAATCTTTGATCATTATTCATTAGATAAGACTTCTGAAATTCTTGATGATATTAAAGACCTTGGATTCAAGTATTCAACACTTGCTGGTATGACGGTTGCTCTAAGCGACATTAACGTTGCCCCAAATAAAGAAAAATACGTTGAAGAAGGTAAATTACAAGCTGCTAAATTAATGAAAATGCACAAACGTGGTCTTCTTACTGCTCAAGAATGGGAAGGTAAGTTGATGACATTATGGGATGGCATTAAAAATGAAGTTGGTGCTGAGTTAATGGAAGACTTACCTCGTAAGAACCCAATTAACATGATGGCTACTTCTGGTGCTCGTGGTAACGTTTCTAACTTTACCCAATTAGCTGGTATGCGTGGATTGATGGGTAAACCTACTCAATCTAAATCAAAATCTGGCTATCAATCCTCAATTATCGAAGTTCCTATCTACTCATCATTCCGTGAGGGATTGAATGTGAGTGAGTTCTTCGTTTCGACTCACGGTGTGCGTAAAGGTCTAACCGATACAGCTCTTAAAACTGCTGAGTCAGGATACTTAACACGTCGTCTTGTTGACGTTGCCCAAGATGTTACAATCATTGAAGAAGATTGCTACGGAGATAATGGATTCTTAGTTGAAGAAATTGTTGACCGTAAGTCTAACACAGTTATTGAATCACTTCATGATCGCCTTGTTGGACGTTACATTAAAGAAACAATCGTGGATCCATTAACAAAAGAAGTAATTGTTGAAGAAGATGAATACATTGATGAATTCATTGCAAAACGTATCGTTAATGCAGGAATCAAACAAGTACGAATCCGCTCAGTATTTACATGTGATTCAAAACACGGTATCTGTCAAAAATGTTATGGACGTAACATGGCTACAGGTCAAGTTGTTGAAGCCGGAGAAGCAGTTGGTATTGTGGCTGCTCAATCAATCGGTGAACCTGGTACACAGCTAACCATGCGTACATTCCATACTGGTGGTGTTGCGGTTGCTGGTGGTGAAGATATTACTCAAGGTCTTCCTCGTGTTGAAGAACTTTTCGAAGCTCGTACACCGAAGATGCCTGCAGTAATTTCGGAAATTTCAGGTCATATTACAGATAACAAGCAAACAGAAGATGGTCTATCATACATTATCACTGTTACAAATGATAAACGTACAGTAGAACATCAAACAATGCCTCACCAACCACTTCGTTCGTGGATGAAAATTGGTTCAGAAGTTGAAGCTGGGGATAAACTTACTGAAGGATCAGTTGATCCGAAAAAACTTATGGAGTATTCTGGACGTCTATCAGTTCAAAAATATATCCTTAAAGAAGTTCGTAAAGTTTACCAAAGTGGTGGTATTGAAATCTCCGATAAGCACGTTGAGGTTATGATCAACCAAATGATGCGTAAGGTTGTTGTAATTGATGGACAAGATACAGGTATCAGTCCAGGAGTTCAAATGCATATTGATAACATTACTTCAATTAACGAAGATATGTTAATCGAAGGCAAAGACCCTGCACGTTACCGCCCAGTTCTCTTGGGTATCTCAAAAGCATCTGTTGAAACAGAAAGTTTCTTATCAGCTGCATCGTTCCAAGAGACAACAAAAGTACTTACTGATGCTGCAATTAAATCTAAAATTGACCCATTAATGGGACTTAAAGAAAATGTTATCATTGGTAAGCAAATTCCAGCTGGTACAGGTTCTGATCTCTATCGTGAATCAACAGAACGTGTACGCAATTTAGCTGAGAAGAAACGTGAGGAACGTATTGAACGAAATAAGGTTGAAGAAGAAGATTCTTTAATTAGTGAAATTGTTCGCGGTTAATTCCTTAATTCTAAGCTCTAATGCCATAAGGTGTTAGAGCTTTTTCTTGTTTAAAGTATATATTATTTAAATAGACAGAAGACTGCACGAAATCGTTGACATTGAATTATAATATTCGTATAATTAATAATCCTGAAAAGGCTTTTTGTATGTGGAAGAATGTGCAACCATTCACTAAAACCACATCACAGACAACCATTAAATAAAGGAGGAATGTCGTGTGAGTAAAAAAGTTGCTAGAATCGTAAAACTTGAGTTCCCTGCTGGGGGAGCTAAACCAGGACCTGCATTAGCTGGTGTTGGTATCAATATGCCTCAATTCTGTACTGCATTTAACGATGCAAGTAAAGAACGTGCTGGCGATATTGTCCCAGTTGTTATTACTGTTTATGATGACAAATCATTTGATTTCGAATTAAAAACAACACCTGCATCAATCGTTTTAAAGAAAACTGCAGGAATCAAGAGTGGTTCTGCTACACCTGGAAAACAAGTAGTAGCTACAATCACAGTTGATCAGTTAAGAGAAATTGCGGAATATAAATTCCCAGACCTTAATGCCAATGATATTGAGGGAGCAATGAACATTGTTGCGGGTACAGCTCGTAATATGGGTATTGCAATCGAAGGAATGGAGGACTAATCAAAATGGCTAAGAAAAGTAAAAACTCAGTTAAAGTTAATGGATTAGTTGATCGCACTAAAGTTTATTCTCTTGCAGAAGCAATTCAATTAGCTAAAGATACAACATTTGTAAACTTTGACTCAACAGTTGAAGTATCATACAACCTAAACGTGGATCCACGTCACGCTGACCAACAAATCCGTGGTGCAATGGTATTGCCACATGGTACAGGTCGTTCACAGAAAGTTCTTGTAGTTACTCAAGGTGCTAAAGAACAAGAAGCAAAAGATGCAGGAGCAGATTTTGTTGGTGGAAAAGAAATTCTTGAAGAAGTTAAAAACGGATGGTTCGAATTTGACATCATCGTTGCAACTCCAGATATGATGGGAGAACTTGGTAAACTTGGACGTGTCTTAGGACCTAAAGGTTTAATGCCAAACCCTAAAACAGGAACTGTAACTACAGACGTAGCTAAAGCTGTTGAAGAAATCAAAAAAGGTAAAATTGAATACCGTGTTGATAAAGAAGCAAACATCAACACAATTATTGGTAAAGCATCATTCTCAAATGAAGCATTAGAAGAAAACTTCCGTTCATTACACGATACAATCGTGAAATCACGTCCAGCTGCTGTAAAAGGCGCATTCATTAAGAACCTTGTTATTTCAACATCAATGGGTCCTGGAATCAAAGTTTCAATCGACTAATTTAACAAACCGTATCCAAGTGATACGGTTTTTCTATGCAAAAAAACACTCAGTTGAGATCTCTATTGAGTGTTTTTAACGCGTGAAAATAAAATTAGAATGAGTGGATATAGATGCATTAAATTTATAAGAGTCAAAGCTTACTTTTTTCAGATCGTCGAGAGATGAAATCTTATTTTGAATAATAATTTTTGTCATTTTCCCCCGTGCAATTTTGGCATAAGTTCCTTTAGTGACAAAACTATTTTCAGATGCTTCTTTAAACTCGAGTGTAATGATTGGTTTTTGAAAAGAATCTAAATCTATCATATTGAAATATTCTTGAGAAGCAAGGTTCAAAATTACTTGATCTCGTGAAATGAGATAATCAGTTAGTAAGGGTTTCCAATAATCATACAGGTTAATATCAAATTTCACATTAAAATCTAAGCGATACATACCCACTGGACTCATCGGTTTGGAGCATCCGTAGAGTGCAGATAAAATGAGAAGATGATTGTTAGCGTATGTTATATCATCTTCAGACCATGAACTGGAATCCAAATTTTTAAAAGTTGCGCCATTATATGCGTAAATAGCAGGGATAACTTCATTAAAACTTTGGAGGTGTTCGTAGGTACTTGTCGCAATTTTTTCAGAACACTTCATACGTTCGCCTATCGCTTCGATGGAATAATTTTGGAGTAGTTTGAGAACTTTGTTTTTTGATTGTTCAAAAATAATGCCGCATTCAGCGGCATTATCTACAAACTTTTGTGTCTTTGTTGGTGAAAGTAAAATCAACATAAATTAAACGAGTGTTTCGTACATTTCTTGGTGGAATCCAACGAACACACCATGATCACCAATTAATAAAGGTCTTCTTACAAGTCTTCCAGTTGTCGATAGAAGTTCTAGTGCTTCATCATCGCTCATTTCGGGAAGTTTCTCTTTTAGATTCATTTCCCGGTACACTATTCCTGATGTGTTATAGAATCGTTTAATGGGTAGACCACTAATTTCCAACCATTTTTTTAACTCTTCTTTTGTAGGATTTTCAAGCATGATATCACGATACTCGACATCGATATTATTATCCTCCAAGAATTTTATTGCGCGTTTACATGTACTACATTTTGGGTAATATATAAATAAAGGTTTCATAAATATCCTCCGTATGCTTTATATTATCATGCTTTTGGTTTTAGTGGTAGTCGGTCTACTACTTTTTCAGCAATAATGAAGTCGACAAGGCTGTGAATAAATCCACCAAAACCGATTAATATGATGATAGAGTAGAAGAATCCGCTTTGATAAATGTTTTGAGCCATGGATCCTGAGAAGTAAAATGGAAGTACTGAAATACATTCTACAGAAGCGTGGATTAATCCGATAATGATATTAAACTTCAACATGGTTTTCTTATCCGATAACTTTTGACGATTTTTCTGAATATAAAGTGCACCCAATAAAGCGAATACAATATGAGAGAGTGCTCTCATTGCAATGACTGGCGTGGTAGATATTAGGAAGCCCCATGCCGTTCCTAGGACTACAGCGACAGCTACGGCTGGCGAGACAAACATTGCTACAAAGACCGGTACATGGCTTGCAGGTGTGTAAGAAGCAGGTCCGATGACCAATTTTGGCATTAACATTGGTATTACGATACCCAGTGCAATTAGAATTGCAGCGAGTGTCATGTTTTTAATAGATTTCATAAACTCTCCTTTGGTGTCAAGACACCTCGAGAGTATTGTAAAGGAAAAGAAAAAAGGTGTCAAGACACCTAATTCCGATATAAAATATTAAGTTTTTCTAAGTCCTTAATTAATGCATCATAATCTGCTTCGTTTTGAACATAAATGGTATGAAGATGCAGTCCTTCTGTCAACCCTGATAAAAGTTGGACGCCAGAACTTAGGAAGTCATCAATATCTTCTTGAGTACGAATGTTTAGTCCGCCTGTTATCTCACCGTATAAAGGATGTTCGATAATGACATTTTCAACAATGGCACCGTGTTTCACAAGTGTCGACAGTTCAATTTCAGTTTGATCTGTAGTATGGGAGACTGCGATAACTTTCTTTATTAATGAGTCGTGGGTATGATTTAATACATATCCTTTTGATGTTGCGAGTATATCTTGGCCACTCGCTCTTAGGAGTGCAATATCACCCACAATTATTTGTCTTGATACACCAAATTCATTTGCGAAAGCAGTAGCACTAATTGCATGCTCCTGTTTTAATAGACGACTTAATATTTCTTGTCTGCGTGATTCGCCATCCATATTATCACCTCGAAAATATCATATCATTTTTAGTCGAATTATCATATCTTTCATTTCTGAAAGGTTCATTGACAGGGTATAATTATAGTGATAGTGTATTAGTGTAATTGATACAGTAAAAGGTGGCAACTATGAAAATATTACTATACCAACGTGGTGAAAAAGCATTAAGTAAATCTGGAATTGGTCGTGCAATGAAACATCAAGTAAGAGCACTTAGTACCGCTAACGTTTCCTATACAACTGATGAAAATGATAGTTATGATCTTGTACACATAAATACTGTGGACTTTTCTGCTCGTTCCATGGCCCAAAAAGCTCGTAAGGAAGGCAAGAAAGTAGTTTATCACGCACACTCAACTGAAGAGGATTTTAGAAACTCGTTTGTTTTCTCAAATCAACTGTCACCCTTATTTAAAAAACATATAATTTCTTGTTATGAGTTGGGAGATTACATTCTCACCCCAACACCTTACTCTAAGCAAATTTTGGAAGGGTATGGAATAACCATTCCTATCCAAGATATCTCAAACGGAATTGATTTGGATCGTTTTAAATATGATCAACAAAAAGTTGCTAAGTTTAGAGAGTTCTTTGAATTTAGTGAAACAGATAAAGTGATTATTTCTGTTGGACTTTATTTCGAACGTAAGGGATTACCTGATTTTATGGAAATTGCGAGGTCACTTCCTGACTATAAATTTGTATGGTTCGGACATACACCTCTTGCATCTGTAACATCAAAAGTTCGTGAAGCTATAAAAGAAAAACCAGATAATGTTTTCTTGCCGGGTTATATAAGTGGGGATATTATTGAGGGTGCCTACGCATGTGCTGATGCGTTCTTATTCCCATCATACGAGGAAACAGAAGGTATTGTAGTTCTTGAAGCGCTTGCTTCAAAATGTCCAACCATTGTAAGAGAAATTGGTGTCTATGATCCATGGCTAATTCATGGTGAAAACTGTTATAAAGGAAATTCGATTCCTGACTTTATTTTCTTAGTTCAAGGTGTCATAGATGGGGAATTACCATCAACAGTTGATAAGGGATATGAAGTAGCGAAAGAAAGAAGTATTGAGGCCATTGGATACCAACTGAAAGATGTTTATGAACGGGTATTAGGAGGTAATTACTAATGAAACTTACGATTTTTGAAGAAGCAGAAGATCTCGGTGCAATTATTCTAGGAATTCAAAAAGATGCGTCGAGAGAAGGCTTCAATCAGATTGTAGATATACTACAAGAAAATGGCGTTGAAGTTGAACGCTTTGATACGATTCATCATAAAGATCAATTGAGTGATAAAAATAATCTTCCTGTATTTGAAATTGATAATGTTTTAATCTTTGATGGCAGTTATCCAAGTAAGATTGATGTTGCTTCTTGGTTTAGTTTAAACCTCGAATTGTTCGAGAACGTTACAACGCAAAATCAAATATTAAAAGAAGCCAATAACAGTCGCATTGGATATTGTTGTGGAGTAGGAACAGACATTTATATTGATCCTAATGAAGAAGATGAAAAATAATTTAAAAAGAGTACTCGGAGTCCTCTTGGTTCTCGTTATGCTTACAGCATGTACCCAAAAAGAAGAACCCGAAGAAACAAAGCCGGAAGAAGTTAAAGAAACGTATGATGTCTTAAAGTTTACTATTAGAGATGAAGAATTTGATCTTCCAGTACCTTATTCTGAAATGGTTGAAAAAGGTTGGGAAGTGAATACTTCAATCGATGAACAAATTGAGCCTAAGAAATACATGACTAATTATTTCTTAAGAAATAAAGAGAATATCATTAAAGTTTCTTTCTATAACCCAACCGATAAACCAATTGATATGAAAGATGGGCTTATTGCTGAAGTAGCTGCGGAAAACCGTACCTTCGGTCCAGATGTAGCGCCTAATATTGTTCTCTACGATACTCTAACTTTTGATTCAAGTATCGAAGATTTTACTAAGAAATTTGGAGAGCCAACTCATAGTGATAACTCAGTATTTGATATTTACGAATACCAATTGAGTAAACTTGCGAAGGTTGAAGTTAAAGTAAGCAAAGATAATGGTCTCATTCGATGGATCACATTAATTAATTATCGTTCAAACTAAGATAACTGCGGTTATCTTTTTTTGTCGGAAAATAGAAACAGGACAAGGTGTTGACATTAATCTAGAATGATGTAGAATATTATTTAGCACTAGACATCAATGAGTGCTAAGGAGGGTACGATGGCTAGAAAGAAACAATTTAAAGCGGAGTCACAACGCTTACTTGATTTAATGATTAATTCAATTTATACAAATAAAGAAATATTCTTAAGAGAACTTATTTCAAATGCAAGTGACGCAACAGATAAACTATATTTCAAATCATTGCAAGATGGTTCAATGGATGTGGATAAAGATTCATTGAATATTGAGATTGACATTGATAAAGAAAATAGACAACTCATTATTAAAGATCATGGTATAGGAATGGATGAAAAGGAATTGGAACAATTCCTTGGAACAATTGCGAAAAGTGATTCTCACGCATTTAAAAATGCTTTGGAGGAAGATAGTGATGTGGATGTGATAGGACAGTTTGGTGTTGGGTTCTATTCGGCATTTATGGTGAGTTCTCAAGTAGAGGTCATCTCACGCGCATTTGGATCAGAGGAAGTCTATAAGTTCACGTCAAATGGTTTAGATGGATATCACATAGAACCAGGTGAACGTGAGAATCATGGTACTACGGTTATCTGTACGATTAAAGAATCGACAGATGATGATAATTATGATCAGTACTTAGAATCCTTTACATTACAACATTTGATTAAACAATATTCTGATTACATTCGTTATCCAATTGTCATGGATGTTGAACATTATGATGAAGAAGAATCAATTGTTGAAAGAGAAACAATTAACTCAATGATTCCACTATGGAAACGTTCAAAAAGTGATGTTAGTGAAGAAGAACTAAATCAGTTCTATAAAGATAAATTCCATGACTACGAAGATCCATTTAAAACAATTCGTATGAGTGTTGAGGGAAACCCATCCTTTGATGCGTTACTCTTTATACCGAAGCATGTTCCAATGAATTTCTATTCGACTCAATATGAACCAGGACTTCAGTTATACAGTCGCGGCGTATTCATTATGGATCATAATAAATCGTTAATTCCGGAACATTTTAGATTTGTGCGAGGATTGGTTGATTCTCCAGATTTAAACTTAAATATCTCACGAGAAATATTACAAAATGATCGTCAATTAACATTAATATCAAATCGTATTGAAAGAAAAATTCGAACAGAACTTGAAACGATGTTGAAAAATGATCGTGAAGGTTACCAAGAACTTTGGGAACAATTTGGTATGACAATTAAATATGGTCTTTATTCATCATTTGGAATGAAACGTGATGAACTCCAAGACTTACTCTTATTCAGAAGCTCTCATGATGAGAGTTATCATACATTGAAGGAATATGTATCGCGAATGAAAGAGGATCAAACTGAAATCTTCTATGTGGCAGGAGAATCAGTAAGTAAGTGCCAAATGCTACCACAAACCGAATTCGTCACAGATAAGGGATATGAAGTTCTTTATCTTACAGACGAAATTGATGAATTCGTAATTCAGATTCTTCAAAGTTATGAAGAGAAGGGATTCAAATCAATCAATCAAGGTGATCTTGATCTTATTGATGAAGAAACCAAGGAAAAGATTTCTAAGAAAACTGAAGAAGCTCAGTCTCTAATCAGTGCTCTTAAAGATAGCCTCAGCAGCAAAGTTGATGAAGTGCGTTTATCAACTCGCTTAGTGAATCACCCAGTATGCTTAGTTTCAGAAGACGGAATGTCGTTTGAAATGGAAAAAGTTCTGAATGCCATGCCAGATTCGCAAGAGGAATTTAAAGCGAAAAGAATTCTTGAGATTAACCCAGATCACGAACTCTTAGGTGCTTTAGAAGCAATTTATGAAAAGGATTCGTCACTACTTGATACCTATGCGACAGTCCTTTATGATCAAGCTTGTCTCATTGAAGGCTTACCAATCGAAGACCCTGTAGACTTCTCTAAGAAGATAGCAGGACTAATGGTCGAATCGTCAAAGAAATTATCGTAATTATTTGAAAGGTGGGTAACCACCTTTTCACTTAGAAATTTGAAATAAGGCAGTTGTTTCAAATTGACATTGAATTGCATTAGTTGTACTATATATATAATACATGGAGGTGTTAGATATGATTGGTTGGATAATTTTAGGAGTCGTAGTACTACTTGTACTCTTTGTAATCTCCGCATACAACGGATTAGTAAAACTTAGAAATATGGTTGAGGAAGCATTCTCAACAATGGATGTTTACCTTAAGAAACGTTATGATTTAATTCCTAACTTAGTAGAAACAGTTAAAGGATATGCAACACACGAAAAGGATACATTACAAGCTGTAATTGAAGCACGTAACTCTGCTTTAACTGCTTCGACACCTGAAGCTAAGATTGAAGCTGAGAATGGGTTAAGCCAAGTTATGGGAAGACTCTTTGCGCTAAGCGAAAGCTATCCTGACTTGAAAGCAAATACAAACTTTATTGATTTACAAAATCAATTAAAAGCTTTAGAAACCGAAATCGCTCAATCCCGTAAATATTACAATGGAATTGTTCGTCAATTTAATACTAAATTGGAAACATTCCCTACTAATTTAATTGCGAATATGTTTGGTTTCACCCGCAAACCATTATTTGAAGTTGATAATGAAGTGGAACGTCAAAACGTAAAAGTTCAATTCTAATAGGGGGATTCCCCCTTTTTTATTACGAAAGGAAAGATATGACAATGAAAAAATTTATAACTGCCTTACTTGTCTTTCTGTTGATGTTACCAATAGTTCCAGTATCTGCTTCGAGTAATGATGATGTATATGCTGAAAACATTCATGTCTCAATGGATGTGAAAGATGATGGTCGAATTTTTGTCACCACAGTTCTAGATATGATGTTTAATGATAAACGTCAAGGTATCTTCGTTGATATTCCGCAAAAGTATGACAATGTTGTCTTTGATGGTGTATCAAAATCATTTACATTCCCTGTTACTGATATTGACGTAAAAAATGAAAATTTCACAGTTGATTCAAGTCAAGAAGGCCATATTATTAAAATTGGTGAAGCAGGAAACTATATTCGCGGTGAAAAGAGATACGAATATACGTATGTTATTAATGCACAAGATTTGGGAGTAACAGGTCGTCAGTTTTTATATCAAAATATCGTAGGTCAAAATTGGGAGTTTCCAATTGAAAAAACAACGTTTGATATTCAACTGCCAGGAGCATTTTCTTTACAACCTAAATTCTATACTCATGGATCACAAGAAAATCACGATGTAAAGTATTCAATCCAGAATAATAAAATTACGGGGAGTTATGATAAGCCTTTGTATTCTGAACCACTAACAATGTGGCTTGAAGTTGAAAATGGAATGTTTGATTTTAGTAAGAATCCGCTTGATCCTTTTGATATGTTAGCAATGTATGCGAACAAAGCATCGATAAAAATGAGTGTTCAAGAGGATGGACGTATTCTGGTTGATAACCATATTGAAATGAAATTGAACAGTCAACGTCCATTTATTACAATTCCAATTGGTCAAGAAGTAGAAACTAACTTGGATTCAAAAAAAGATTCGATACTTTACCCAATCACAAATATAAAAGTGAATGACCGAAGAAGTTCTATATCAAATCAATCTGAAATGCAATTGTTAACAATCTATGATGATAACTATTTTAGAGATAACCAATCACTTGATTATTCATATACGATTAATTCAAGAGATTTTGGTAGAAAAGATATGGATATTCTTGTTTTGGACTTAATTCATAAAAATAATCCTTTCCCATACAAAAGCCTCGATTTTGAGATTCAATTTCCCAAAGATTTTGACGCTAAATCAAGTTTATTCGAAACGAACGGGAGTGCGAGTTACGAATACAATTCGACAACAAGAACCTTAACAGGTCATGTGTCGGAAGGGTTTAATGGTGGGGGTCAAGAATTTCAATTACAGTTACCGAAAGGTTACCTTACATATCCTACATTTAACTATACTTGGATTGGTATGATTGTTGCCGTAGTTTTAACTGCTTTCGTTTACTTTATGTATCGTCGTCATGGTAAAGAAGATCCTATCGTAGAAACTGTAGAATTTACGGCACCTGAAGGGTTATCAAGCGCAGAAATTGGTTATGTTTACCGTGGACACAGTAAGAGTAAAGATGTGGTTTCTCTAATTATCTATTGGGCATCACACGGTTACCTAACAATAACTGAGCTTGATGAAAAAGGCGATAACATTCAGCTTAACAAGCTCAAAGACTTAGATAACTATACGAACCGTGAAGAACTACGTGTATTCAATGCGTTGTTTAAAGGCAGAGATGAAATTACAACCAAGAAACTCAATAATACCTTTGGTTCAACAGTTCAGCATGCAACTATGAACATGAATAAACGTTTCTTAAAAAATGATGAAGTACGAGTCTTTAAACGTCAATCATCCGTCTTAAAATGGATGTTATTTATTCTCTTACCGATTATTCCAATTGCTGTTCATATCTTTGTACCGTATTCACGATCAGGATATGCCGCTGATCTTGGACTTATGTTTGGACTGGCTTTCCCATTCTATTTAGCTCTAAGTGTCGGCTCAACATTCTTGCT
Source organism: Erysipelothrix sp. (assembly GCA_036637915.1). GTDB lineage: Bacteria > Bacillota_I > Bacilli_A > Erysipelotrichales > Erysipelotrichaceae > Erysipelothrix. The sequence goes on from JAVWLP010000001.1 coordinate 167,276, forward strand.
TGGAACGAAGAATATTAATACAATTTCTAACACAATGGTAGGAAAAATAATCTTCGGAGTAATCCTTGTGTTCTTCACAATTGGGTTGTATCCAATTTATAACAAGTTTAATATTAATGGACTCTTACTTGTTGCGGTTAATTTATTGTATGGTATCGCAGCATTCTGTGTAGCGAATATGTCGCGTAGAACAGATCAAGGAAATCGTTGGTATGGACAAATTCTTGGACTTAAGCGCTTTATCGAAGTAGCTGAGAAGGATCGTATCGAAATGTTAGTGGATTCATCACCTACCATTTTCTATGATATCTTGCCTTATGCTTATGTTCTGGGCGTTACTGATGCTTGGTCGAAGAAATTCGAATCTATTGCGATTGAACAACCAGATTGGTATCATACAACCCGTACTGATTTCACAACCTTCTACATTTGGTCGACCTTGAATCGTTCTATGTCAACAATTCAATCGTCCATGGTATCTGTACCTGCAACCTCTAAAGGTTCATCTGGGGGCGGTGGCTCCTTTGGTGGAGGCTTTGGTGGCGGTGGTGGATTCGGTGGTGGCGGATTCGGCGGCGGTGGCGGCGGAAGCTGGTAATCTAATCGTTATTTAGTGCTCTAGTTCTTGCGATTAATCTCAAAGGAACTGGAGTGCTTTTATTTTGTTTCATATTTTTATTAATGAGCGCTCTATGTTATAGTTTTGGTAGTTTAGTTTGGAAGGTGTTATTATATGCAGTATTTTAAGGGGTATAAGTTTAAATCTGTGCTAGCCGTTTTAGCAAAAACAGTTGAAGCAGTATTCGAATTAATGATGCCATTATTAATGGCAACACTGATCGATGTGGGAATCGTAAATAAAGATATGAATACCGTTTACCGTATGGTTATTTGGATGTTTGTCCTTACCATCTTGGGTTATTTCTCATCACTTGTTTGTCAGTACTATGCTTCAGAAGTATCACAAAAAGTTGGATCACGGATTCGACTCAAATTATTTAAGAAAATTAATACTTTTTCATTGGCTGAATATGACCAGTATTCGTCAGCTGTATTAACAAACCGTATTACTACTGATGTAAATCTTATTCAAGAAATGATTGCTCGTGTAATTCGTCTTGGTGTCCGTGCACCGATATTGATGGTAGGGAGTATTTTTGCGCTTAATCAAATTAGTCCACAATTAGCGATGTATTTGCTCTATTCGTTTCCAGTTTTTGTAGTCATTGTCGTAGCGTTTATGTGGCTATCAATGCGTGGACATAAAAAGGCTCAGTCAGTTCTTGATACATTAGTAAAACGTGTTAAAGAGCAAATGAGCGGTGTTCGTATCATCCGTGCATTCTCTAAAAATGAATTCGAAAATGAGAAATTCGCAGAAACAAACCAACAATTAGCGCGTAAGCAAAGAAATGTAGGTTGGATTACAACTTTATCGACACCATTTACATCGCTAATCATGAACTTCGTACTCTTAATTCTTGTTTATTTTGGAGCACTTCAAATTGATCATGGAAGCATGACGCAAGGACAAATCATTGCGGTTATTAACTACTGTACACAACTTGTCTTGACGTTGATTGTTTCGATGAACCTTGTCATGGTATTTTCACGTGGATATACATCGAGCCTTCGTGTTAAAGAAATTATGAATGTGGAGCCATCCATCAAAAATGAAGGGACTCTTAAAACTTCTAAGGGTGCAATGGATGTGGTATTTGATAACGTGTCCTTTTCCTATCCTGGTGAAAAAAGGAAAGTTGTAAAGAATATCAACCTTCACATTAAACCAGGAACAACATTAGGGATAATTGGTTTAACTGGGAGTGGGAAATCAACTTTAATTAAGTTGTTGCCTCGTTTTTATGACGCAACTGAAGGCCGAATTCTTATTAATCAAGAAGATATTAGAAACTACGAGCTCAACGATTTAAGAAATCATATTGGATATGTTTCTCAAACTGCTCAATTCTTATCCCAAAGCATCGAAAATAATATAACCATGAAAAAGGGAGGCAATCCCAAACAATCACTCCAACAAGCTCAAGGTAATGAAATCATGGCGAAAGGTCTTGATTCAAAAATTGAAGTGGGTGGAACGAACTTATCGGGTGGACAACGTCAGCGTTTGAACATTGCTCGTGAGTTGAATAAAAATCCTCAGCTTTTAATCTTTGATGACAGTTTTTCAGCCTTGGATTTCTTAACAGATCGCCGTCTTCGTGAAGATTTATATGCAAACTATAAAGATACAACCAAAGTCTTTATCTCACAGAGAACGACGAGTATTATGCATGCCGATGAAATTATTGTTTTAGAAGATGGAAAAGTTAGCGCACAAGGAACGCACCAATGGTTACTTGAGAACAACCGACTTTATCATGAAATACATTCGATTCAAACACAGGAGGATGATCATGGAACTCACTAAAAAAGATAAATTTTCACTTGTACTTTGTATCATCGCTTCCTTTATATCTAGCTTGACTTTAGTTATGACACCTTTTTACTTAGGGAAAGCTATTGATCTAATGGTTGGGCAAGGTAACGTTGATATGGAAGGTGTCTTCTACTATCTCAGTATGACTGCCGGATTCTATTTAGTTAACTTTGTTGCAGGTTGGGTGTCCATGTTAATTGCTAATAACATCTCTATAAATTTTGTGATGGAACTTCGTATAAAACTCCAAAGTCATATTAGTAGATTGCCAATATCATACTTAGATACACATTCTCATGGGAACCTTCAATCTTTATTTGCGATGGATGGTGAATTAATTTTAGATGGTTTCTATCAATTCCTTACACAGCTTTTAAATGGTATCTTTGTCGTTTTAATTGCATCATACTTTATGTTTACGATTAATGTGGGAATGACTTTTATCGTCTTTGCTCTTGTTCCATTGGTATTCTTAACATCGCATATTGTTTCAAAGAAATCATTACGTCTCTTTAAAAAACAACAAGATCTCTCTGGACAATTGAGTGGCAAAAGTTCTGAGTTTATTGATAATCACATCCTTGTTATGACTTCAAACTATCAAGAAGAATCTATTAAGGAATTTGTGGATATTAACACGAAATTGAGTGATATTGGTGTTCGAGCACAATTCTTATCGGCAATGACCAATCCAACGACTCGTGTTGTAAATAACTTGTCCTACTTACTATTGGGACTAACTGGAGCTCTTTCAGCAATGAACTATGGACTAAGTATTGGAATGCTCACAAGTTTTATCAGTTACTCAATGATGTTCTCTAAACCATTCAATGAATTTTCCGCAATTGTTGCGCAAATTCAAGCGGGACGAGCAGGATATCAACGTTTCCAAGAAGTCTTGTCAGAACCCTTTGAAATTGATAGTGAAAAACACGTTGAACTCAAGGGGGATGTTGTATCCTTTGATGATGTAGCATTCTCATACAATAAAAATAATCCTTTAATCGAAAATCTCAATTTACAAATTGAACCATTAAGCAAAGTTGCGATTGTTGGGCCAACAGGTGCGGGTAAATCAACACTTATTAATCTTCTAATGCGTTTCTATGATGTTAATAAAGGAACTATCGCTATTGATGGTGTAGACACTCATTCTATAGCACGTTCCGATACGCGTAATCTTATGGGAATCGTTCTTCAAGACCCATGGCTTTTTGAAGGAACGATACTTGATAATATTAAATATGGGAAACCAAATGCTAGCCTAGAGGAAGTTAAAGAAGCAACACGTCAAGCTGGATGTTATGACTATATCATGTCACTGGATCATCAATTTGATACTCAAGTGAGTTTAGGGTCGCAAAATATATCATTGGGACAAAAACAAATGATTACTATTGCACGAGCATTAATTGTGGATGCGCCAATTATAATCCTTGATGAAGCAACGAGCAGTATTGATGTTGTAACTGAGAAACGCATTCAATCGATTTTTACGCAAATTATGAAGTCACATACAAGTTTCTTTGTTGCACACCGTTTATCTACAGTTATTGATTCGGATGTCATCTTAGTTATGAAAGAGGGACATCTTATTGAGCAAGGAACTCACCATGAATTAATGTCTTTAAAAGGTTTTTATCACGACTTATACATGAGTCAATTCTAATGTGAAGTTATGTGAGTCTGTGTGTTTAACACAAAAATGTGATATTCTAAAATACAGTCATGATTATTCGTGATGACCATGTTATAATTATGAAGACTAGGGAGGTAAATATGCAAAATACCTTAATAACATTTCAATCGATTATATCCGGATTAAGATTCTTTTTAGACTTCTTAATAATCTGGGTTTTAGTCTATTATGTATTAAAAATCGTACGAAATAATTCCCGTACTGTACAAATATTTAAAGGAATTATCGTTGTAGTATTCATGTGGTTCTTATCACAAAAATTAGGATTTACAACACTCAAACAAATCTTGGACTATGTTATGGCATACGGACTTATTGTTGTCGTTATCATATTCCAACCGGAAATCCGATCAATGTTGGAACGCTTAGGTAAAACCTCAGTTTTTTCAGCTCTTCATTCCTTGTCAGGAAATGAAAAAGAAGAACTTATTGATTCTTTAGTAGAAGCAACAATGGTTCTTTCAGATCGTAAGACAGGAGCTCTCATTACGTTGGAGCAAGGTCATTCTCTTGCAGATTATATTAAGACAGGGAACCCTATTAATTCATCTGTATCGGCAGAATTACTAACTTCAATTTTTGTGACTTCAACACCACTTCATGATGGTGCTGTAATTATTCAAGGGGATCGTATTGCTTGTGCATCTGCGTATTTCCCACCAACCAATCAAGAACTTCCTGTACGCTATGGTGCGCGCCACCGTGCAGCAATCGGAATCTCAGAAATTACTGATTCTATTACGATTGTTGTTTCCGAAGAAACAGGTACTGTTTCAATAGCGGAAGCAGGTAAGCTTAAAGAGATGGATGAGAAGAGTCTTCGTGAGTATCTCAACTTGTTAATTCAAAACTCAGAAACAGAAGTAAGTCACAGTGTTGGTTTAAAAAGAAGTCGTCGCTTCAATTTAGCTAAAATCAATGTGGACCCAATTAAAATTGAAAAACTTGATACACCAGATGTTTTACTAGAAGCTAATGAAGATGAAAATGAAAAGAAAGACTTCTCAAAACTCATCAACATCTTTAAGAAACAACCTAAAAAAGCATCAGATAAAAAAGATAAAGAAAACGAAGAAGTTAAAGATACTTCTAAAGAAAATTTAAGTTCTGAAGAAGTTGCTGTCGAAGATAAAGCACCTGTCGTTGATGAAGTACAAAATGACGATAAAGTGGCTGTTGAAGAAACTACTCCAATAGATGGTGACCAACAAGTTGATGGTCAAACATCAGAAGTTGAAGGAGGTGAGCGCGATGAATCTGAAGAAAAATAAGAAAAAAGCAGAAACACCTGAAGAAAAACTTGAACTCGCTCAAGTTATTGCTGAAAAATCAGAGAAAATAACCAAGCGTACTGAAGCTGTTGGTGAATCCTTTATGAAACTGATTCGTTGGTTAAGTGCTGGATTTGATCGTGTACTCTTTAATCCTAAACACAGTAAGCTTGTGGCATTTGGAATTGCATTGTTGTTATATTTCGCATTTAACTCAACAGGAGTCGCATCAACGCGTGCTCCACAACATTCAATAACTATTGATTCAGTACCGGTAGTATTAAACTATAACTCGGAAATGTATGAAGTAACTGGTTATGAGAAAGCAGTAACAGTATTTGTAAATGGTGACTTTAGTGAAGTGAACGCTATTAATCAACAAAGTGCAGACCTTAAGGTTGAACTTGATCTTAGTGGACTTACTGAAGGGGAACACCGTGTTCAATATAAAGTTTCTGGATTATCGGGACGTGTCCGTACTGTAATTGAGCCAGCATCGGCTTCAATTAAGATTAAAACAAAAGAAGCTTCAAACATGGCTCTTGGCTATGACTTTATAAATCAAGATAAGCTCGGTGCTCAATATGTAGTAGGAGAGCCTACTTATGTGCCTCACCGAAGTGAAGTATCCATCAAGGGCTCAAAGGAAACACTTGAAAAAGTCGCTTTAGTAAAAGCACTTATTGATGTTTCTGGACGTACAGAAACCTTTACTACAGATGCAATAATAGTTGCGTATGATCAAAAAGGTGAGCGTATTGATACCGTTGATATCATTCCAAATAAAGTAACTGTAGAAGTACCGATTTCTTCACCAAATAAACGGGTTCCGATTGTACCTGTATTTGAAGGTGAAATTCCAAATGGTAAAGCTATTTCAAGTTTTGAAATGGATAACGAGGCCATTACAATATATGCAGAACAATCTGTTCTGGATAGCATTGATGATATTAAGATACCAATTTCCGCAGCAACATTAACGGAAGATGTGAAGATGGTACATACAATTAGCCTTCCAACTAAAGTTCGAAACGCTAACGTAACAAAGGTTAACCTGGATATTAAGTTAGGTGATGCTGAAACGCGTACCTTTACTGACATTCCAATTAACTATGCTTACAACAACAATAACTTGAAAGCAGAATTAGTGGATGTATCGAAGGCAACCACAACCCTAACCGTTACAGGGACAAAAGAAAAACTCGATGAATTTGATGTGAATAAGGTATACGTATATGTAAACATGCGTGATCTTCAACCGGATAAAACTTATAATGAGAAACTCTATATTAGAAGTGAAGACGGTACTGGTGCTAATTTCGCATACTATAGAATGAAGCTCAGTGATGAAACATTTGAATTTAAAACAAGTAGGTAGGAGTATATAGGATTATGACTAAATATTTTGGAACAGATGGAATTCGTGGAAAAGCAAATGAAGGTCTGACAGTAGAGTTAGCACTCAAGGTCGGACAATATCTTGGATACACACACCGTGGAAAAAAAATTGTTGTAGGACAAGACACACGTCTTTCCTCAACGATGTTTGCTTCAGCTATTGCAGCTGGAGCAACATCATATGGTGCAGATGTCTACTTGCTCGGAGTATGCGCAACACCTGCACTTGCATACACTGTAAATAATCACGGATTTGAAGGTGGCGTCATGATTTCCGCAAGTCATAATCCCTATCATGATAATGGACTAAAATGTTTTGCATCTAATGGTATGAAAATCTCAAGTCAATTTGAAGATGAAATTGAGTCATATATTGATGGCGATATTAGTATAGAACCAGCTCATGAAAATGAAATTGGTCGTGTGATTGACTTCGCATCCGGTGTTGACGCATATCTAGAACACATTGAAAGTTTGATTGATGTTCGATTTGATGATTTGAAAATCGTCTTAGATTGCGCTAATGGTTCCGCAGTATCATCGGCGGAAAATGCATTTAAAACGCTTGGTGCCAATGTTATCGTGACGAATAATGAACCGGATGGTATTAATATTAATACAAATTGTGGTTCAACCCACCCAGAAAGTCTAATGGAACGTGTTGTAACTGAAAAAGCTGATATGGGATTCGCCTTTGATGGTGATGCCGACCGTTGTCTAGCAGTTGATCATAAGGGAAACCTTGTTGATGGGGATGGAATTCTTTACATTCTTGGTCGATACTTAAAAGAAAAAGAAATGTTGAAAGATGATACAATTGTTTCAACAGTCATGGCAAACATTGGCTTCAAAAAAGTCTGCGAAAAATATGGACTTAATGTCATTACAACACAAGTTGGAGACCGCTATGTTTACCAAGAAATGTTTGCAAACGATTATAAGCTTGGTGGAGAACAATCAGGTCACATTATCTTAAAGGACTATGCAACAACTGGAGATGGTGTTCTTACAGCGCTTGTCCTTTCAGAAGTTGCTGTTAAGCATAAGCAAAGTCTGTTTGAACTTAATGAAGAATTTGTACAGTACCCACAACTTCTTGAAAACCTTCGAGTTAAAGACAAAAAAGTTATTTTAGAAGATGCTACTGTAGCAAAAGAAATAGAACGTATTGAAAATGAATTGGGAGATGAAGGACGAATTTTAGTAAGACCTTCAGGTACTGAACCGTTAATTCGTGTCATGGTAGAAGCACAAACTCAAGAAATCTGTGATCGCCATGTTTCTGATATGATTGAACTAATAAAAAATATTGGGTAGGTGATAAATATGAAGTATGTCATTAATATTGTTGAAGACGAAAGAGACTTAAATGAACTTGTAAAGAGTTATCTTGAAAATGCGGGTTATGAAGTTCGTTCATACTTTACATATGATGAAGCAAATGCGCATGTTTATGATGATGATGTACATTTATGGATCTTGGATATAATGCTAGATGATAAAAGTGGTTTTGATTTGATTGAGCGAATTAAATCTCATGCACAATCAACACCTGTTATCTTTATGTCGGCACGTGATAAAGAATTTGATCGTATTATTGGACTCGAAAAAGGAAGTGATGATTACATAACTAAACCTTTCTCCCCAAAAGAATTGGTATTGCGCGTAAATAACATTATTAAGCGTGCATATAACCAAGATATACAAACTGAGGTTGATGGCTATATCATCGATGAGAAGCAACGTAAGGCTTCAAAAGATGGCTATGAACTTGAGCTTACTACAAAAGAATTTGATCTTTTAATGATGTTCGTAAAAAACCGCGGTGTAGCATTTACACGTGAACAAATTCTGGTAAAAGTTTGGGAAACCAACTATTTCGGATCTGACCGTGTTGTAGATGATACATTGAGACGTCTTCGCAAGAAGATGCCAGGACTTAATATTCAAACAATCTATGGCTTTGGATATCGTCTCGGATAATGAAAAAACTACGCATCTTTATTAAAAAATTATCTTTAACACAACAATTGATTACAATTGTTGTTTTTACCTTTACGTTCTTCTTATTGTTCTTTTTTGGAACACTGACGTTAAATATTGATAGTTTTGTAGACAAGCAAATGTATGCTTTGATTCATCCGGCACAACAAAATGTTATTTATAACTACATTAGAGATATGAATGATGGTGACCTTTATGGTGCCAATGATCCAAATATTATTCATATTATTATGACAGAAGATGGTCGAATTATTTCAAATAATATCAATGCTGTAAGTAAAGACTTACAAGAACAGATTGAAATTCAAATGGAAGCCGTAGAGCTTACGAAACCGGTAGATGGTAAGTATAAAGATAAGAGTCTTTATACAATTACAAATATCCCAAGTAAGAAGGCAACAATTGCGACTTTGATTTCTAAGAACTATCAGAACCAGTTTAAAACAATGCTTTTGAATTCAGTCATCAATATGATGATAATAATGATTGGTGTTGTATTTATATTGCTCTTAGCATGGGTTAGCTACATCATTCATCCACTCAATCAAATTCGAGATTATATTGAAAAAATTAAGCGAAATGAAGATGCGACACTTTATGTAAATAGAGGCGATGAGATTGGTGAACTTGCGAACGTTCTTGTAGAGATGAATGAAGAAATACGTCACCAAGAAAAAGTTAAAGAGGAAATGATACAGAATATTTCTCATGATTTAAAGACACCAATCGCTACAATCAAATCTTATGGAGAAAGTATTAAGGATGGTGTTTATCCATATGGTACTTTGGAAGAGTCTGTCGATGTTATCATTGAACATGCAGATCGCCTTGAGAAGAAAGTATTTAATCTTCTGATGTTGAATCGTATGGATTATATTACAAAAGAAAATGTTGAAATGCATGAACTTGAGTTACGTGATATTACTGAACAAGTTATTGTATCAACGCGTCAAATTAGACCGGAAATTGATATTCGTGTTGAGGGTGAAGAAAGTACATTCCAAGGGGATGACGAGCCATGGCGCGTTGTTATTGAAAACCTACTTGAAAATGCTTTGAGATATGCTAAGACAGAAATTGTTATTGAGGTCAATAATGATTATCTATCAGTATATAATGATGGCTCCAACATCAAGCCTGAACGAATCGAACAACTCTTCAAAGCATACGAAAAAGGTGAAGGTGGGCAATTTGGTCTGGGCCTTTCAATCGTTAATAAAGTTGTAACAAACTACGGATATAAAGTATCTGTTGAGAATTATGATGAAGGCGTTAAATTTAAAATAGAAAAGTGAGGTAACCTATGAAAGACGATCAACGAATAGCCGTTTTGATTGATGCTGAAAATGTTCCGTATGCAAATGTTAGTGGTATTTTACGAGAAATAACACGATATGGTACACCAACGGTGAAGAGAATATATGGTGATTGGACAAAACAAACTGCATCCGGATGGAAGAGTCATTTACTTGAACATGCGATTATACCAATCCAACAATATTCTTATACATCAGGGAAGAATTCTTCCGACTCAGCAATGATTATAGACGCGATGGATTTGTTATATGAGGGTAATGTTGATAGTTTCTGCATTGTATCCAGTGACAGTGATTTTACACGTCTGGCAGTACGTCTTCGTGAAGCGGGTAAGTATGTAATGGGAATCGGTGAAGAAAAGACGCCAACTCCTTTTATCGCTTCATGTGATAAGTTTGTTTATATTGAAAATATTGATAAGATTGAGAAAAATGTGCAAGCATCAGATGAAAAATTAAATAATAAAATGAAACAACAACTCTCGTCACTTATATCTGCATCTATTGTAGACTTAGCTGATGAAAATGGTTACGTATTTATGGGTGATTTGGGTAACTCGATTATCCGAAAACATCCTGATTTCGATCCGCGAACTTATGGTTTTCATCAACTGACTCCGCTTATCAAAGCGTTGGGTAGTTTTGATATTGAAGAAAGAAAGATTCCAAATACTAACGTTAAACATGTGTATATTCGAAACAAATAGTTTATAATGTTGTAGGAAAGAGGATATATATGTTAAAAAAATTAGTATTAGCGAGTCAATCACCACGACGTAGGGAGCTTCTGACGTATCTCGGATTGCCATTTAGCGTTGTGTCTCCAACATCAGAAGAAGTAATGGATTTAGATCTCCCTATTGATGCTCGTATCGAAAAACTGGCATATGATAAAGCAATGTCAGTTGATCTTCAAGATAATACAATCGTAATCGGTGCGGATACGGTAGTCGTTATTGACGGTCAAGTTTTAGGAAAACCTGAGTCCGAAGAAGATGCAATCAGCACACTTAAACAATTATCAGGAAGAACTCATCAAGTTATTACAGGGGTATCAATGCGTTCTGTACGTGAACATGTAACGTTCTCCGTGAAGACGGATGTTAAGTTCTATGAACTGAGTGATGAAGCTATTGAAGCCTACGTCGCAACACGCGAACCACTTGATAAAGCTGGTAGCTATGGAATTCAAGGCAAAGGGGCTTTGCTTGTGGAATCCATTGTTGGTGATTATTATACAGTAATTGGATTACCAATCTCACGTGTTAATTATGAATTAGAACACCGTAATTGGTAAAATATTATATAAACTACAAACCACTTCATGACCATGAGGTGGTTTTTATACGAGAATTTGATTATTAACGAAGAAAAGTGTTTTGTGCTATAATAGTTTGATATGAAAGAGGTGTTGTTGTGGATTATTCAGTAAGAGCAATCTCATTTGCGGAGTTTAAACCAATCTATGATGAAAGAATGATGGTAGACTTTCCAGATAATGAACGACGCTCTATTCGAAGCATTCGCAGAATGTTCCGACATTCAAAATATGAAGTTTACGTTTTAGAGAAAGAAGATCATGTATTTGGATATGCTTGTCTTATAAAGGATGATGGTGAAAATATTGCACTTTTAGACTACTATGCGATAGATAGTTCTCATAGAAGTGAAGGTTTGGGAAGTGTGTTTTTGCAGCTACTTAAACAAACTTTGGAGTATCAAGGATTACTCATAGAAAGTGAGCGTCCAAATGATACAGACATTTCAGAAGAAATTCATATCAGGGAGCGCCGTATTGATTTTTATTTGAGAAATGATGCGCGAATGACTCATTATTATTGGGATGCATTTGGTGTAGGATATCACTTGCTTTGGTTACCGATTGATGAGGATAAAGACCGTAAAGAATATGTAACGAAAATTCCTGACTTTTATCGTACAGCGATGCCAGGATACTATGTACGAAAACATACAAACTTATTTGAAACAAATGAGCAAAAATAAATTAAGAATGATATATAATAAATGCAAGGGGTGATTGGATGCAAACTGTACTATACTTTGCAATGCTCGTAATTTATGCGTTGTATATCTATTCAATGTCGAGTGATTATGAGAATTTACTTGAAACACGCAAGTATGCACACAAGTCAAAATATGGACTAATTATAGTTAATGTTGTTGCGTGGCATTTAAGCATTAAATATATGGGACCCATATCACGTGTAGGTGTAACCTATCTCATAATACTTGTAAATAGTATTTTAATTTATCGTTCATCTTGGATTTACTACCTGTATATATCAAGTTTATATTTTACGATGATGTATGCATTTAGAGGTCTATTTGCAGGATTGTATGCGGTAATTAACGATGTGACGATAATAGAATCATTAACAAGAAGCTCTCATTATTTCTTATTCAATATTCTTGGTATTCTCGTTGCATTTCTATTTATACGAGTTCTACGAAGAACGTTTGGAAATCGAAACAATATGACAATACTCTTCAAAAGTAAACATCAAATGAAGTATTTAGTGATATATCAAGTTTTGATTATAAGTTACCTCATGTTCATCAATGACGGTCGAAGTCTAGAGATCACATTTAAGTGGTTCTCATATTTGTATCTATTTACCAGTGCCGTTTCAATCGCATTATTGTATATTAGTCTCAAGAATGTCATTCAAATGAGTGCTCAAGCTGAAAATGAGCGCGTTTCAACACAAATTATGAGCGGATTACAAACCAAATTAGAATTTTATCGCTCTTATGAAGAAAAGAATGAGGCGCTTAAGAAGTTTAAACATGATTATATAAAAATGATTCGCACGGTAAGACATTTACTTGATACACAAGAGTACGAGAGACTTGAGAAGTATCTAGAAGACATGGGTGGTGCGTTGCATCTGTCATCACCGGATATCGTTCAATACTCCAACAATACTTTATTAGAAGCTATCTTGCATGATAATGCCGAACGAGCACAATCGTTTGATATTGACTTTAATGCGCTGGTTTCGATACCGGATAACTTTGCATTGTCTGATATGGATATTGTACGTATCTTCGCTAATCTGATTGATAATGCAATTCGTGCATGCAGTGTATATGACGGTGAAAGAGTTCTAAGAATTACAGGTCGTAAAGTTGATTCTTGGTTCAGAATAGAGGTTACAAATACCTATGATGGTAAAGTAGCGTATAATGAATCACGATTGAAAACAACTAAAAAAGAATCCGGACATGGATACGGTATTGTGATAGTTGAAGAAGTAGTGGAATCACTTGGTGGTATTATGAGTAGTAATCCCCATTTTCAAGAGAATAAATTTCAAACAGCTATCATGATTCCAATTGTGAAACCAAATAAAAAACTCTCAAAAACTGAGAGTTAGAATTGTGTTTCGTCTGGGTTGAGAGCTTCACCAGCTTGTCCTGCAAACGAAGAAATTAAAGCCATATCCTCATCATGAAGATCAAAGTCAAATACCTGGAAGTTTTCAAAAATTCGACTTTCCGTTACTGATTTAGGAAGTGGTAAGATATTGTTTTGTAAACACCATCTCAGTACAATTTGAGCTGGTGTTTTTTCGTAACGGAGTGCAATATCATTCAGTTCCGCAATTTCAAATATCTTTCCTGTTCCTAATGGGCTATAAGCTTCTGTTAGGATACCATGTTCGTTATTAAAGTTTACGACATCTAATTGCATATCACTTGGGTTATAGAAAATCTGATTTACCATAGGCTTAATGCGTGCTGTTTTTAAGAGTGCCTCTAAATGATGTTGCCTAAAGTTAGAGACTCCAATTGCACGAATGATACCTTTGTCATATGCGTCTTCAATTGCACGCCATGCTTCAGCATTAGCACTTTCCCAATTTTCACGGATAGCTACTGGATTTGGCCAATGAATTAAATACAAATCGATATAAGTTGTTTGTAATTTATTTAGAGATTCCTGAATTGCCTCGTTAACCTCTTCATAAGTACGTTTATCATTCCAAAGTTTTGTAGTGATGAAGAGTTCAGAACGATCAATACCACTCTTTCTTACAGCGTCACCAACGCTTTCTTCATTGCCATAAATTGCTGCTGTGTCCAGGTGACGATATCCAGCCTTCAATGCAGTAGTAACTGATGTTTCTGCAACCTCGCCACTCGGTGTTTGCCATGTACCAAATCCCACCTTAGGGATTGTAACACCATTTGATAATGTATAGTATTCTTGCATAGTATACCTCCTAGAGTTAGTATACCAAAAACTTAAAAATCATACCTTACTATTGAATTATGAATATCAAATAGGCAAGGTAAAAATCGAGTCACTTGGTTATTCATGTAATAACAATACAAAGTCTGAAATATAGTTGATTTTAGTACGGAAATTTCGTATTATATATTCATGCCGCCATAGTTCAATGGTAAAATAGAGCAATGGTAATGCTCAGTTCCGAGTTCGATTCTCGGTGGCGGCACCATGATATGATTAATAACTCTTTCAACACAAAGTTGGGAGAGTTTTTTATTTATTCAAGAGGAAGTTCCTAAATTTAAATTTCATCATAAAATAAAAAAATATGAGAAAATGTATTGCAATCGGTTACATAGTTGTGTATTATGTGTGTGAGAACGTTTACATATTTTTTTAAGGTAATGTGTAAACGATTACACATTAGGAGGTAATATATGCTTAAGAATTTAAATCCGATTTTGTCTCCCGACTTAATTAAGATTTTAATGGAAATGGGCCATGGCGATGAGATAGTGATTGCTGATGGAAATTATCCAAGTGCTTCGAATGCAAAAAATTTGATAAGGCTTGACGGCTTAGGTTGTGTAGAAGTTTTAGAAGGAGTGCTATCGGTGCTACC
Source organism: Erysipelothrix sp. (assembly GCA_036637915.1). GTDB lineage: Bacteria > Bacillota_I > Bacilli_A > Erysipelotrichales > Erysipelotrichaceae > Erysipelothrix. The sequence goes on from JAVWLP010000001.1 coordinate 182,281, forward strand.
ACTTGATAAGAGTTCTAAATATTCCGTTAGCTACATGAATGTGTCCGAAGGTGATGAAGTTCCAAAGATATGGTCTGATTACCAATCTGTACTTCAAGAATCTCAAGAAGAAAACACTAACATTGAATATTTAGAACGATTTAGTTTCTACAATAGAGGTAAAGAAGCTTATGCAATTATAGCAACAAGTGAAACATCACTTTTTGCTAACATAATCCTAAAAAAAGGTGTTGTTGAGGTGTAATTATGCTACTAAAAATGGAAAAAATTAATAAAAGCTTTGCAGGGGTACAGGTATTAAAGGATGTTGATTTCAATCTTAAGAGTGGTGAAGTTCATGCTCTCATGGGGGAAAATGGAGCTGGGAAATCGACATTAATGAAAATCCTGAACGGTATCTATGCAAAAGATGATGGTGCGGTGTATGTAAGTGGAGAAAATGTTGATTTTAATAACACTGCTGAAGCGCAAGAAAAAGGAATTACAATTGTTCACCAGGAACTTAATATGATGAAAGATTTAACGGTGGCTCAAAACATTTTCCTCGGAAAAGAAATTTATAAACGAGGAAAACTAATCGATGATAGGGCCATGGTTAAAGAAAGTCGAAAACTCTTCGAAAAACTTCATGTGGATATTGATCCTTCTCAAAGAGTAGGTAAGTTAAGTATCGGCGAACAGCAAATGGTTGAGATAGCTAAGGCAATTGCCGTAGATGCGAAGATTATTGTGTTTGATGAACCGACTGCAGCCTTGTCATTGAAGGAGATAGAAGCACTCTTTCAAATTATAAAACATTTAACTGATGAGGGAATAGGTGTTATATATATATCACATAGAATGGATGAAATAGAGAAAATAACAGATCGAATTACTGTTCTACGAGATGGTACATACATTGGAACTGTAGAAACTAAAGAAACTTCTCAGGATGACCTAATTAAGATGATGGTTGGCCGAACTTTATCAAACGAGCGCAGAGCAGCAAGTACATGCATCAAAGATGAAGTCGTATTGAAAGTTGAAGGTTTAACTAATAAATACGTTAATGATATTAATTTCGAACTTCATAAAGGTGAAATTCTTGGATTCTCAGGACTTATGGGATCTGGTCGTACGGAAGTTGCAAGAGCAATATTTGGTGCAGATCCGATCGACACTGGAAAAATTATTGTTAACGGAAGTACAGTTAAAATCAAGAAAACAACAGATGCTCTTAAATATGGTATCGGATACATATCTGAAGATCGTCGAAGAAACGGCGTTCATATACACGAGAGTATTTCGAAGAATATATCAATTAATAACCTAGAAAAATTTGAAAAAGCTCTAGGGGTTCTCGATGATAAAGCAATTTCAACGCAAGCTGAAATCTATCGAGATATGCTAAATATTAAATTACATGATGTTGAGCAAGCAGTTATTAACTTGTCTGGCGGAAACCAACAAAAAGTTGTCATCGCAAAATGGTTAGCTAAGGATAGTGAAATAATAATATTTGATGAACCAACGCGAGGTATTGATGTTGGTGCTAAAGTAGAAATTTACGATCTTATGGACCGACTCGTTTTGGAGGGAAAATCAATTATTATGATTTCTTCTGAAATGGAAGAAGTGCTTCGGATGAGTGATCGAATCCTTGTGATGTGTGAGGGTAATTTGGTACACGAGCTTTCAATTGACGATGCAACACAAGAAGAAATTATGAGGTATGCTGTTCCAAGAGAAGGAGTTAAAGATGAAAGACACTAAAAAATTAAAAAAAATACTATCGAGTCAGCAATTTATAGCAGGGATATCACTTGTTGTACTTTATATATACTTTTCGATATCGAGTCCTGCTTTTAGATCAACAAGTACCATAACAAGTATATTTGATGCTGCTTACTATATTGGTTTTCTAGCATTAGGAGTAACCTTCGTAATTGCTACAGGTGGCATTGATTTATCACTTGGTACTGGAATGATTACATCTGCCATTATCGGTGGACTACTCTATCAAAATTATGGTATGCCGGTTTGGGTATCTATGATTGTAACATTATTGGTTGGTATCTTACTTGGGGTTTTAAATGGTTTCTTAGTTGCTAAGCTTAGGATAGCACCATTTATTGCAACGTTAGGTACTCAAATGTTGATGTTAGGACTTGGATCAATCGTATCTAAAGTTCAAACTGTTAACTTCCCATTACGTTCATCACCCGACGGATACTATAAAAGCTTATTCCGAACTGATAATAACTTTCCAACGGGAATATTTATCTTCTTGGGATTAGCATTAATCTTTTATATAATCTTGAATAAAACTAAAACAGGACGTTATATTTTATCGATTGGTAGTAATGAGGATGCAACTAGGTTATCGGGAATTGATGTCGTTAAATGGAAATGGAGAGCCTATATAATTAGTGGTTTCTTTATTGGATTAGCTGGAATAGCTTATGCTTCTACCTATACATCAATCACTCCAGGACTTGGAACGGGGATTGAAACCAATGCAATTGCTGCTGCAATCATTGGAGGAACATCAATGACTGGTGGAATTGCTAGTTTATTAGGTACTGTCATCGGGGTATTTATAATGGGAGTTCTACAAACAGGATTACCATTCATTGGATTACAACCACATTATCAAATATTTATTACAGGAATTGTAATTATTGTTGCAGTGTATATTGACGTCTTCAAACGAAGAAATGATACACATTAAATTAGTCTTAAATGAAGTGTAAAAACACTAAGGAGGATATTATGAAACATATATTTAAGAAAACAGCAATTGTATCAATAGCTTTGGTTATGTTAGTCGGGTGTGGTCAAAAAGAAGCAACCGGTGACAAGAAAGGTGGCGAAATTGAAGTCATCGCTAAAGGGTTTACGCAACAGTATTGGACAGCAGTAAAAAACGGTTCTGAAGCAGCAGCAAAAGAACTCGGAGTTACGATTAACTTTACGGGACCTGCAAATGAAACAGCAATCCAAGAACAAGTACAAATGCTAAGTAATGCCGTCAATAAAAAACCGATGGCAATTGCTCTAGCATCATTAGATACTGAGTCTCAAATCGATTTATTAAATCAATCAAAGACTGCCGGAATTCCAATTGTTGGATTTGATTCAGGTGTTCCAAATGCACCGGAAGGTTCTGTACTAGCTACAGCGGCAACAAATAATAAAGATGCAGCTGCTATCGCAGCGGATGCATTATTTGAAGCATTAGAAGAAAAACTTAAAACAGCAAAAGTTGGATCACCAATTCGTGTAGCGGTATTATCACAAGAAGTTAACTCTCAATCAATTAGTGATCGAACAGAAGGATTTATTACTCGCTTTGAAGAGCATGCTAAGAAACTTGATAATATTGGAGATAAAGTAGCTATCGTTGGTAACGATAAATTTAATAGAGGCAGTGAAAGCTCAGCTGCGTTAATTTTACAAGTTCAAGTACCAGCAGATGCTACTGATTCAAAAGTTCAATCCGCTGCACTTGCACTTCTAAATATGTCAGATTTGGCAGCTGTATTTACATCAAATGAAACCGCATCAAAAGGCTTGTTAAATGCAAATGAATCATTAGGAAATGTACTGGGTGCTGATAAAATTTTGGCGGCAGGATTTGATTCAGGTAAAATGCAAAAAGAAGCAGTTAAGAATAAAACATTCATTGGTAGTGTTACACAAGATCCAATCAAAATTGGACATACGGCAGTTACACTAGCATATAAAGTTGCCCAAGGTGAAAAAGTTGAAGATGTTGATGTTCCCGCAGCGTGGTATAACTCAGAAAATATTGATTCAAATGAGATAGCACCACTACTCTACGACTAGAAGTGAAGCATTGCGACAATAGATTATGGTAAAATAAACTAAATGGGAGGGCGTCAAATGAAAAATCCTACGATTAAAGATATCGCTCAAAAACTTGGTATTTCAGTTGCTACAGTATCACGTGTATTAAATAACTCAGGTTACGCCAGTAATGAAGTTCGAGAACAAGTATTAGAATGTGCCAAAGAATTAAATTACACACCGAATATTGCAGCCAAAAGTTTGAAAGTTAACAAAACCAATACTATTGGAGTGATTATTCCTGACATATCAAACTCATATTTTATGTCAGCAGCAAAAGGAATCGAGGATGCTTTAGAATCAGACGACCTAACGCTTATTATTGCAAGCACAGATGAAAATGAATCAAAAGAGCAACGGGTATTAAAAACACTCATGCAACATCGTGTAGATTGTTTAGTACTAGCAACATCAGGATTAGATAAAATAAGACTCGAAAAGTTGTTACCTAAATCAGTACCCGTTGTACTTTTTGATAGATTAATAGAGAATGATAATTCTTATAACTATGTCGTTGAGGATAACTATCAAGGTGCTTATGAATTAATGAAGGATGTTCTGCATCGAGGTCATACAGATATTGGATTCGTAGTCGGTTCATTGCGAGTAAGTACTGGTAAAGAGCGTTTGAGAGGCGTTAATGAATGCCTTCAAGAACATAACATTGAAATTCCAGAATTCAATTATTTTTATGGGAATTATACATTAGAAGATGGACGTCGTGCAGCAGATTACTTTTTACACATGGAAACAATTCCTACAGCAATTGTTTCATTTAATAATACAATGACACAAGGAATGATTAATCGTTTTGCAGAGAAAAATAGTCACAAAGAAAATAAGATTCTAATTGCGTCTTACGGTTCACTTGATTTCGAAAATTTGCTCGATGATCAATATTTCTTTAGTCATAAACAGTATCCTTACTATATGGGTAAGGAAGTTGGAAAAATAATTAATGATATATTAAAAGATAATAAGATTGAAAAACAAGTTACATATAAACATGGAGATGGAGTTGAATAAGGAATGAATATATTGGTTGTTGGCAGTTTTATGATGGACCAAGTTGTGACAACATCTCTTGTGCCACAGAAAGGTGAAACAGTGATCGGTGAAAGCTTCACCATTAATCCCGGTGGAAAAGGAGCAAATCAAGCAGTAACAGCACAGCGGTTAGGTGCAAACGTTAAAATGGTTGGCAAGTTGGGTAACGATCCAAATGGAGACGTATTTGCAAAAGTCTTAGATAGTGAAGGTATTGATATTGAGGATGTACTGTTTGACAGAAAACAGAGTACTGGTGTTGGGTTTATTACAAAAGAAATATCTGGGGATAATAGAATCATCGTTGTTCCAGGTGCAAATATGTCCTACACATATGATGATTTTAAAAAAATTATTAATAAACTGGATGATACCTCGATTGCAATCTTACAATTAGAAATGAATTATGATGCAACCTATAAAATAATAAGCAAGCTTAACGATTTAGTAATTCCAGTTATATTAAATCCCGCCCCTGCTCAAATTCTTTCGGATGACTGGTTATCAAAAATTGATTACTTAACGCCTAACGAAACTGAGCTTGGAATTCTAACAAATACTGAGATAGATACTCTAGAAGATGTCGAAAAATCGGTTAAACAACTTTTAGATAAAGGTGTGGAAAATGTTATCGTTACACTTGGAGAAAAAGGAGCTTATTTTGCTAACGAACACGAAAGCGGTTATGTTGAAGCGAATAAGGTTGATACAGTAGATACAGTTGCAGCAGGTGACTCATTTAATGGTGCGCTTGCAGTAGCTATATTAGAAGGAAAATCTATGAGAGATTCAGTAATCTTTGCAAATAGAGTGGGAGCCCTGACCGTCACAAAAACAGGTGCTATTTCTAGTTTGCCTTATCGAAAGGACTTAGATTAATGAGTGTACTAAATTCATATTTTGATATTCAAAAACAAGAAGTTATAAATTATTACGATGAAATAGATCATGAGCAGCTTGAAGAAGTGGCTCATGTAATTAAGAGTCAAGAAAACAAAGGTTGCAGAGTTCACACTACAGGAATCGGTAAACCCGGACATTTAGCGACATATGTAGCATCACTATTCTCATCAATTGGAACGCCTACATATTTCCTTGATGGGACGGAAGCAATCCATGGAAGTAGTGGACAAGTTAAAGAAGGCGATATAGTTATTGCTATATCAAATAGTGGTCAAACTGAAGAATTAAAAAGTACAATTACTACATTAAAAAATAATGGTGCCATACTTATAACCGTGACCGGAAATGCAGATTCATGGATGGCAGAAAATTCAGATTACCATATTTTTGCAGGAGTAACTGAAGAGGGTGACAATTTAAACAAGCCACCTCGCTCTTCGATACTAGTGGAAACAATCGCTATGCAAGCGCTCAGTGTCATTCTTCAGGACTTAAACAATTTGACGCCCGAAGTATATGTAAAATGGCATCCAGGCGGTAGTCTTGGGAAAAGTATCCGTGATAAAAAATAGTTGTTCTCCCAAAAACAACGTTTAAGATTCATCAGGCTTCACATATAGTGAGGCCTTTGTTTATTGGTAAAGTACTTTATATCTATGCTATAATTTTTAAAGAGGTATACTATGAAAATTGCTGTAATTAGTGACATACATTCAAATTTGATAGCATTACAACAAGGACTCGATTATTTAGATGACAAAGGAATGGAAGAATATATTTTCCTAGGAGATTATATTACGGATGGGTATCAAGATAATGAAGTGATTGAAAAAATTAAAAATGTATCGACTCATGCAATATCTGGAAATAGAGATAGGATTAATAGTTCGGACCTTCCCAGTCCGTTACCTGTAAATTTTAGGCCGCAAGCTTGGACGTTAAAACATCTTAACAAAAGAAGTACTAAATATTTACAAGAACTGCCTACTTTTAAGTTGATAGAGTATGAAGGAGTACGTTTTTTATTTATTCATGGTGATAATCCTTTAATAAGAAAACCTTTAGAAGATACTTTTGATGAATTAATTGAAATGGAAGAATTCGATGTTTGTATTATGGGCCACATTCACAGACATTTCGATCTGAGTTATAAAGGGAAACGATTTATTAATGCATCGTCATTGGGACTTCCTGCTGATGGACCTGATTATAAGTTGTTGATTATTAATATTGGTGAAGTAATTGATGTGGAGGTGGTTTCACTTCCTATTGCTGATACTTTTGATTCACTTTGTGAAGAGTATCAAAATTCAAATTACTTCGAAAATCATAAAGAGTGGGGAACTCTTGTGTTAGATTCCATCGCTTATGGAATTAGTGCTCAAGATATATTTTTTAAGATTGTAAAAAAACTTCTTAAAGAAAACAGTAAATCAAGTATTGATGAAGTCTGGGATGAAGCTTTTAATGTATATATAAGCACCAACTCGAGCACTTATAACACCATAATGAGTAGCCGTAAAGAATAGGTAAAAGATGTTTTACATGGAATTAGATACAACGTAAAGAACTTTTAGATTGATAGAGTAATAAATCTCTTTTAAAGTGGGATTAGGAGGAACGGTAAATGGACTTTGGAACAAGACTTAAAGAGGCACGATCCAATATAGGACTTAGACAGGAAGATATATCGGAAGCAATTGGTGTATCACGTCAAACAGTTTCAAATTGGGAAAATAACAGAAGCCTTCCTGATTTAAGAAGTATTGTCGAAATAAGTGACGTTTATCAGATCTCCCTTGATGACTTACTAAAAGGAGACCGAAAAGTTATGGATAAATTAATTAAGGATTCAGATGTCAAAAAAATGGGGAATAGAGTTAATCTACTAACGATTCTTGTTTTAACTGTAACGACATCATCAATGCTATTTTTAGACAATGAAACTTCATCGGGAGTAGGAATGTCAGTTCTACTCGGACTGTCGTTGTTTGTGAGAATTGGATTAGTGGTATTGTTATTTTATACCATCATTAAATATACCAAGTTGAGCAATATGCAACAAATCCAATCGGGTTCAACAGAGCAACCCAAATATAATGTTAAGGTGCTGAGTATAATCTTGATTGGAATAGGTATTATAGGATTTTTAGTAGGCTTAATTGCAGGTCTAATCTAAAACTTTAAAGCGATAGCCTCTATCGTTTTTTTTTATAAGCTGTTAAGAAATAATTATTATATTTATAGCGATAAGATTTAATTATTATTGATAGAAAAGCCTGTGATAAAGCGTTTGACCGAAATGATTGTGAAATATTTAACCTATTTAACATAATCAATAAAAAGATGTGAAAGTTCGGACAATTTCTTCAAGTTGTCACAATTATATACACATAAAACACCTTAAATGTCCTTTCATGGTTGTATAGTAAATATGCGGAACCTGTGATGGTTCACAAATTTAAAAGGAGAGAAAAGACATATGGAAATTATGAAGACGGTCTTAACTGATCCGAAATTCTTGGGAGCTGTGTTCTCAACAATTTCAATTATTCTGTTAGGGTACTACTTAAGAAAATCGGGAAAGGTTACAGATACAGCAGCAAAATCATTAACTGCAGTGTTGATGAACGTTGCGTTACCTGCATTAGCATTCCAAGCATTTATGACAGATATTAAACCCGAAACATTCACAACAGGTTTAAACTCATTCATCTTTGGTTTTGTTGCATATATTATATTAATTCTAATCACATTTGCATATCGCGGTAAGTATAAAGGGGACAAACTTGACGTTATGCGAGGACTTACAATTTTTGGTTCTACAACATTCTTTGGATTACCAATCATTGAAGCATTCTTAGGTTCTGAAGGTACATTATATGCAAACTTATTTAATATTGCATACCGAGTATTCCTCTATTCATACGGATACATCATGTTCTCAGGATTGAAATTTGAAAAGAAGAATCTAAAACAAATTATTTTAAATCCAATTATTATTGCTACATTCTTAGGATTCTTTATTTGGATGTTCCAAGCAAGTCTTCCACAAGTTAGTGTTGCAGTAAAAGAAGGAACTAAATCTTATGCATTCTTAAGACTTGATCAAACAGCACCATGGTTCATGAAAGCAGTTGGTTACCTTGCATCATTATCATCACCACTTGCTTGGTTAGCAATCGGTATGACACTTGCTAAGATTTCATTGAAAGATGCTGTTAAAGATATGGATGTTTGGGTTTACTCAATTGGTAAATTGCTCATTATGCCTGCAATCATGTTAATTCTTATGATTCTATTCCGTAATATTGGATTCTTACCTCTTAACTACGTAGCTATTACAGGTATCATTATTATGCTTGCTACACCACCTGCAACTGTTGCTGTAGGTTATGCAATTAACTTTGATAAAGAAGCAGTATTCTCTTCAAATGCTTCCTTAGTATCTACAGTATTATCAATTGTCGCAATTATTATCTGGCTTGTTGTACTTGCAGCTTTAAATAGCGCTGGTATTATATTATAAAATAAAGGAGATTAATTATGAGATTATTATGTTACGGTGTTCGTGAAGTTGAAAGACCATTTTTCGAAAAATATAATGAAAAATTTGGTTTTGATCTTGTTTTAACTGAAAAGATGTTGAATGATGAAACAGTTCATCTTGCTGAAGGATGTGAAGCAGTTATGCTTCGTGGTAACTGTCCTGGTTCACGTCAAAACTTAGAAATTTATAAAAACTATGGCGTAAAATATGTATTAACACGTACAGTTGGATACAACCATGTAGATTTAGAAGCAGCAAAAGATTTCGGACTTAAAGTTGCTTATGTTCCCTTCTATTCCCCTAATGCGATTGCTGAACTCGCTCTTACATTAGCAATGTCACTTGCAAGACATACACAATATACTACTAATAAAGCTAAAGACGGAGATTTTAAAATTGATAACTTCATGTTCTCAAAAGAAATTCGTAAGTCAACAGTCGGAATTATTGGTTTAGGTAAAATTGGATTTACTGCTGCAACACTATTTAATGGTGTAGGTGCTAATGTTATAGGGTATGATGTTGTTGAAAAAGATTATTTAGGAGATGTATGTAATCAAGTTGATTTAGATACTCTACTCAAAGAATCAGATATTATCTCAATGCATATGCCATATTTCAAAGGATCAAATGATGAATTCATCAACAAAGAAATCATCAGTAAGATGAGAGATGGTGTTATCTTAATTAACACATCACGTGGTGAACTTCAAAATGTTGAAGACATTCTTGACGCCGTAGAAAGCGGAAAAATTCAAGCATTTGGAACGGATGTTCTTGCTAATGAAACGAAGTACTTCAATAAGGTTACAGCACCTGAAGATTTTGATGCTTTAATGACACGTATTAGTGGTTTGTATCCACGTGTACTTGTAACACCTCACGTGGGATCATATACAGATGAAGCAGTAGCGAATATGGTCGAATTCTCGTATGAAAACCTTCAAGAATTTATTGAAACAGGTTCATCAAAAAATCAACTAGCGTAAAAAAATATATCAAATAAAGGCATCTTCTATTAGGAAAGATGCCTTTTAACTATAAAGTAATAAAGCGGTTACAAATTGATTGATATTCTTTTGACAAAGATAAATATTGATGATATAGTAATTATGTTATAAGAAAAACTACACTTTAAATAATGTCTTTTGTTATTGAGAGTTAAGTACTTATTTTCTAGAACAGGAGGCACTATTAATGGAATCAGGAAAAGTTAAATTTTTCAATGGTGAAAAAGGATTCGGATTTATCATTGTTGACGGTTCAAACGAAGAAGTGTTTGTTCACTATTCAGGAATTGATATCGAAGGATACAAAACATTGAATGAAGGACAAGCAGTATCATTTGATATTGTTCAAGGACAACGTGGTAAACAAGCAGAAAACGTTCGCCCTTTATAGTCGAAAATTAAGAAGCAGCAATGCTTCTTTTTCTCTGCCCAAAATTGAAGTATATAAAAAAAATATCCATCGTTGGCAATGGATGTTTTTTAGTTTCAGAGGTTAACCATATAGATTGTGATAATCAGGATTATAACCAGAATAATCAATAGTGTTAAACGATAACGTATTCCTTCGAGAATGCTAGTAAATTCGATGACATCTTTACGTGATACCTCTAGGTTTGAATTTTGTTTGTTTTCCATATGATCTCCCTTCTATTAGTTTCATTATACATTAAACTGTATTTAAAGGTGTGAAACTATTCGTTAATATTACACTTGAATTATCTATGTAATCGGTTACAATATAACTAGGAGGTGGTCACAATGTTCAATTTAATTGCCTTTATAACTGATGTAGGAAAACATTGTGTCACCATCGATGATTTGAGCTGAAAGACGGGTTTGTGCCTGTCTTTTTTGTTTGCAAGGAGGATACAATGGATCAAACAAATAAAAAGCTTTTTGACGCAGCTGCACATGGTGATATCTATCTTGTAGATTTAGCATACAAAGAAGGTGCTGACGTCAATGTTGTAAATGGTGAGAATCGTACAGCATTAATGAGAAGTGCAAAACGTGGCCATACTAATATCGTAAGATTTTTAATTGATCATGATGCTGATGTAAATGCTCTCGATATTTTTGGCAAGGATGCTTTAATGAGTGCAGCTAAGAAAGGTCATCTTGATATTGTTGCTCTATTAATTAAAGGTGGTGCTAATCTTAATCTTCAAGATGAGAAAGGACGTACTGCTTTAATGAGAGCAAGTTTCTTAGGGCATTTAGAGATCGTAAAGTTACTTGTTGAAAACGGAGCAAATGTAAATGCTAAAGATGCGTTAGGTCGTACAGCGCTCATGGAGGCAACGCTGGCGTACCAAATGGATATCATCAAGTATCTAATTCGCAATCAAGCAAATGTTAATGAGCGTGACGTTAATGGCTGTACAGCGTTAATGAGAGCAGCATACTCAGGTTATGAAGAATTGATTAAATATCTCATAGATTCAGATGCTGACATTACAATAAAAGATGACGAGGATAGACTTGCGATTCATTATGTCAGACAGCATGATTTTGAAACATTGAAACAGTATTTAGTTTAGTGAGGATGGCTTAATATGAAAGACTATAGAAGCGAAAATGTAAGAAACCTAGCAGTACTGGGACATAACGGAAGTGGCAAGAGCTCAGTAATTCAATCCATGATGTTAGAAGCTAAACAAATAGATCGTATTGTCTCAGCAGAGAGTGGACAATCTTCAATTGACTTTGAACCTCAAGAGATTAAGAAAGGTCAAACACTATCTTTAAAGATGGTACCAATTGAGTGGCAAGACTGTAAAATTAATTGTATTGATACGCCAGGATATGCAGATTTTGTTGCCGAAACTTTATCAGGACTCAGTGTTGGAGATAATGTATTAATTGTAGTTGATGGTAAAAACGGTGTGGATGAGGGAACTAAGTCCGCATTTCGTTGGGTAGAATCGGAGAACAAACCAACTATTTTCTTCGTTAATAAAATGGATGATGAAAATGTTAGTTTCCACACAGCCTATGATACGTTAAGAGAAACATTCGGAAAGAGTGTCATTGCATTTGAGATACCGATACGAGAAAAGGGAGTTGTCATTGGAAGTATTAACTTATTAAGTAAGAAAGTTTGGTACTACGATCATCCTGAAAAACCACATGAAGTTCCTGAAGCATATGCTGACCAAGTAGCAATTCATTGGGAAGAAATTTGTGAAGCGGTCGCAATGACTGACGATGAGTTGATGGAGACATATTTTGATAAAGGTAACTTATCAGAAGAAGATATTTTAAAAGGAGTTTCTTTAGGTGTGAGAAGTGGAGACATTCGTCCTGTCTACTGCGGAAGTGCCAATGCTGGAATTGGAATGCGTCGACTTTTGGATCTCATTACAGAGTACTTCCCAAGCTATCAAGAAAAAGGAACTGTAATGGGTAAAGATCGAAAAGGAAACAAAATTACGTTGCGCACTCAAGAAGATGAAGCTTTCAGTGCACAAGTATTTAAGACCATTGTAGACCCATTCGTAGGGAAGATTAGTTACTTAAAAGTAATGAGTGGTGTATTGAGCGCTGATTCAGAAGTTACAAACAATAATCTACAAGAAACAGAAACCATTAATCAAGTGTTTAGTATTAATGGTAAATATCAAATAGGAGTCGGGAAACTATTTTCTGGTGATATTGGTGCTGTAACTAAGCTTCAAAGTACTAAAACTTTTGATACGCTTGCAGCATTGGAATGTAAAATTATTTATGATAGTCCCGATATTCCACAACCATTATTAGGCGTCACAATTCAACCTGAAACAAAGAAAGATGAAGACAAACTTAGCATGGCTTTGAGTAAGGTACTTGAAGAGGATTGTGGTGCACGCTTTGAGAAAAATCCTGAAACACTAGAACAGATTCTATATGGATTAGGAGATCAACACCTGGATTCACTCATTACAAAGCTTAAGGATAAATATGGTGTAACCGTGACTGTGGCTGAACCAAAAGTCGCATTCCGTGAAACAATTAGAAACAAAGTAACCGGTGAAGGAAGACATAAGAAACAAACAGGCGGAGCTGGTCAATTCGGGCATGTATTTATTGAGTTTGAACCCTGGGATTGCGAGGAAATGGTTTACGAAACACGTGTCGTTGGTGGTGCAGTTCCGAAGCAATTCTTTAGCTCAGTAGAGCAAGGACTTCGTGAGGCAATGGTTAAAGGTGTTCTAGCAGGGTATAAAGTAGTAGGTGTCAAAGCAACACTTGTAGATGGTAAATATCATGATGTTGACTCCAAAGAAATTGCCTTTAAGCAAGCAGCTCGTTTGGCATATCTTGATGCTATGGAAAAAGCAACTGTTCAACTTTTAGAACCCATTGTTTTACTTGAAATTACCGTACCTGAATCCTTTACAGGTACAATTATGGGAGACTTAAATAAAAGACGGGGTGTTATCCTAAGTGTTGATGCACTTGAAAACCAACTTCAACTGATTCAGGCAGAAGTACCGAAAGTTGAAGTAAAGAAATACGTTGCAGATTTACGTTCGATGACTCAGGGTAGTGGTAGTTACCAAGAAACATTCGTACGCTATGATGTAGTTCCAGAATCACTTGTAAAAAATCTCCTAGATAATAATTAAAAAGATATCAATGACATCCAGTCACAGTGATATAATGGTTGAAAAGGAGATTCAGAAATGAAACTATATATCAAACAAAAAGTATTTACGATTGGTGAATCATTCACGGTTCGAAATGAATTCAATGAAGATGTTTATTGGGTTAAGGGAAGTTTTATGCGAATTCCTAAGAAGTTTACGATTTCCGATCAATATGGTAAAAAAGTAGCAACCATCGAACGACAAATGCTGAAAATTATGGCTCACTATAAGATCACGATTGAAGGCCAACCAAGTGTTGTCATTAAACGAAACTTCACAATGTTCAAACAAAAATTTCAAATTGATGGAACAAATTGGAAGTTAAAAGGAGACTACATGTCTCATAACTACTCGATAGTTGACGGTAAAGCCCCGGTCATGTCTCTTCGTAAGCATTGGTTTACATGGGGTGATAGCTACGAATTAAACATACTTGATGAAAAACACCAGTTACTCGCATTATGTGTCGCTATCGTAGTCGACAATGAAATCGAGAAGGATCGTTCTTCAAGTCACAAATCTTCATCGAGCTCAAGCTCCGCACAATAAGATCTACTGATATAAATATTTATGAAAGCTTCATCTTTAAGATGAGGCTTTTTCTTGTAATTCATGACATTTCGAGTAACTTTTATTACATACTCTTAGTGAAATAAACAATCTTAATATAAACTAAAATTAAAGTTGTAACTTATGGATGGTTAGGGATAAGTTATCAATCAACTTAGCTGCAACTAATAATTTAATATCAATATTTTTATATATTGGAAAACTGATGTCGTAAAAACACAATTATCTAATTTCAATTATTTTTTTCAGGTAGGCTATTAATTGTTATAGATTGTAAAAAAGAAATAGTACAGAAGTTTATAAATACTAGATAAAATAACACACCATGGAAAGTTTCAAATTAATAAACTTAGTCAGTGGTGTGTTATTTGAATAAGGATGATAAGAAACTGAATGTTATCAGTCTCAATTAGATATATTGATGGAAAAAGGAGAAGAAATGGAAGAGAGAAAATTAATCATTGATATTGCAGGCTTATTACAAGAGCTGGATGATATTTTAAATGAGATGGAAGAAATCAATACAATTAATGTTAATCTCGAAATCGTTGAAATTTTTTATATGAAGAGGATGGTTATAGAACTTAAAAAATTGATGTCGGACTTTGGAGAATATGACAATTACAATCCACGTGAAATGTCTCAGATTGAAAGAAATACCAAATTAGTTGAGAAGATATTTAAAGCAAATGGGAACTGTGTAGAGTAACGATATCAGATTATATTAAAGTTTGCTGATGCGAATCGTTCGCAACTGTGTTGACAGAATCGTTGTACAGGTTTAAGATAAGTTTATCCAAAAATGGAGACTATAAATAGTAGAAAGAAGGATAACTATGAAACCAATTCCAGTTACTATTGTTACAGGATTCTTAGGTGCGGGGAAAACAACATTACTCAATAAAATTATGAAAAATCATCAGGATGAGAATATCGTCGTGATTGTAAATGAATATGGAGATATGGGCATTGACCATGAATTAGTACTTGTAAATGAAGAAGAAAGAATCTATCAGATTAATAATGGTTGTATGTGTTGTATTTTGAGAGATGATCTTGTTGAAATGTTTTATGGTATTTTGGACGCTCGAGAAAAAGAGGGTCTTGAAATCGATCGTATCATCATCGAAACTAGTGGCTTGGCAGAGCCAAGTCCTATAGCACAAACAGTTTTGCGTACACCACGTCTTAGCGAACAACTATCAATTGATAGTATTATTACATTGGTCGACGCAGTGAATGGTGTGAAACAAATGCACGAATTTGTAGAAACACGCGATCAGATTGCATATGCTGATCAAACATTTATTACTAAATCAGAAGACGTTGCTGAAGACGAACTAAAGCGTGTAGAAACTCATATCAAAAATATCAATCCATTAATTGCAGTCGATTTACTTAATCTTGATATCGTGCAGTTTGAAGATGTCGTAGGATTAAATTTATTTGATCGTGCGTCAGGTGAAATACATCGTGTAGAGGATGATATTGATGCTTTGGTCGAACGCGAACACCACCATCATCACGATCATGATCATCATCATACTGAAGTGGATACTTTATCGATTGTGACCGATAAGCCGCTTGATGAACAAAAACTTTCAACTTGGATAAACTTAATAATAGGAGAATATGGTGAGGATCTTATGAGGTATAAGGGAATTATTAGTATTCTTAATTTTGATTACCAAGTCGTTCTTCAAGGTGTTAATATGGCATTTAAAACAGAAATGGGTCGAAAATGGAGTTCGGATGTTAGAGAAACTAAAATTGTTATGATTGGAAGACACCTCCAGGATAAAAAAATAACGACACTCTTTAATGAAATTGTTCTCGAAGTAGCTAAGTAGAATTTATTGACTCGTTTTCGTAGTGTGAAATATTTGTGAAAGAACCTAACTTATCATTGTTGTTGTTAATATAAAGCGTATAATTGAGTAGGAAAAGGAGAGTCTTAAACTATGAATACTCAGTATGAAGTGGGGCATGTTAGTTTGTGGAAGAAAATCATTTATATTTGCACAGGGCTTGTTTATACAGTTCTTGGATTTTTGATGATTCAACATCCAGCAACAACATTGTCAACTCTTTCGTTTGCAATGGGATGGACTGTTACCATCATGGGGATACTTGCAACACTATCATCATTTAAAAATAGAGAGAATGATGAAGTGCGGTCGGGTAGTTTTCTTGAAGGTATCTGTTTACTCTTACTTGGATTAATGTTCTTGTTTGGTGATTTCATCAACAACACATTAGTGCTAAGTTACTTATTGGTTTTCTGGATTATTGTTGATAGTGCAGTTCAACTTCAATATGTTGTACACTTCCAAAAGGGATGGTCACGTATTGTTATGATTATATTAGATGTGTTATTAATTGTTTACGGAGCAAGCTTGCTCTTTAATCCTCAAGAAGCAGAAAGTTTCTTAGTTCTATGGATTGGTATTGGATTCATTGGTACCGGTGTTGGTAAAGTAATTAAATCCGTATAAATATTAAAGAGGCTTAGCCTCTTTTTTTGTCTTATTGAGATGAATGTTTGATATAATATAACTATAAACAAGATGGAGGCTAATTCATGAATGATGATCGTAAGATAATAATACTGGATCGGGTTAAATATATTGCAGAGCATTTTGATGAACTTTCTGATATCGATTTAATAACACTGTTTGTGGCGTGCGCTACGTTATTTGAGGAAACGGATACGAAGTTCTATCAATCATTTATTCGGGTAATGCAACAAACGGTACAGGCTAAGTTAACGAATAAAGATCCTCGGGATGTTCAGAAATACTTAGAAGATAATGCAGTAATTTAAAAAAGAGATGGTTATTAAACCATCCCTTTTTAGTAGCTATTCATTAATTTTCTTTAAGAGTCGAAGTCCATTGAAGAGAACCACAAGTGTGCTACCTTCATGAGCGATGACTCCAAGTGGTAAGGACATCTTACCTAAAACGTTAAGTACAACAAGTAGTGCAACAATGAACATAGAGAAGATGACGTTTTCCCATACAATTCTGTTTAGCTTCTTGGATACTTTATGCGCATAGGCGAATTTTGTTAAATCATTCTTCATGAGAACTGCATCTGCAACATCAATAGCAATATCTGTACCATCACCCATTGCGAATCCGATATCTGCTTTAACAAGTGCTGGAGCATCGTTAACACCATCACCTAACATGGCTACAACGCCGTGTTTTTCTTGGAGTTGCGTTACAATAGCCGCTTTGTTTTCGGGCATAACATTACCAATTACTTCATCAATTCCCAATTGTTTAGCAACTGCTTGGCCTGTTACTTCAGCATCACCTGTAATCATTACAGTATAGATGTTTTGAGAGTGTAGGTATTCAATAACTGCTTTAGCATAGTCATTTGGAATATCCATCATAGCGATCATTCCCAATACAACACCATCTTCAGCAAAGTATACAACAGTATTTCCTTCCTTAGCAAAAGCATCGCTTTTCGCAATCATATCTTCATTTGTAATGGTGAAGAGTGCTTGTTTTCCAATTTGATATTGTTTGTTATTATAAGTTGAAGTTAAACCTTTACCAATTTCATTTTCAACATCTAATTTTAGAGATTCGTTAGTTGGGAATCTTTTGATTATTGCATCAGCTAATGGATGGTTTGCTGTTTTTTCCATTGCAACGATGATATCTTTATATGCTTGAATTTGTTCTTGTGATAAATGAGATTCGAAATAGGAATCAGTTACAACAGGTTTACCATTTGTAAGTGTACCAGTTTTATCGAATGCAACTGCTTTAACATCTGATAGGTTGGATAAGAATGATCCTCCCTTGAAGAGTACGCCTTGACGTGCAAGATTTGAAATTGCAGATAAAGTTGCAGGTACTGCAGCTGCAGCAAGTGCACAAGGAGAAGCAACAGTTAAGAATACCATACCCCGGTAGAAACTGAGATACCATGACCATCCAAAGACAATAGGACCTAAAAGAATAAAGATAGGAACAATGATCAAGACAGCTGTAACGTATGTTGGCTCTAATTTTTGAATCTTAGTAGCAGTACGTGATAGATTTGATTGTGATTGATTTACAAGTTCAATAATCTTAGCGAAAAGTGTTTCGCTACTATCTTTAGTAACTTCCATAACGAAGTTTCCAGTGCCATTCATAGTACTGCCGAATACTTCATCTCCAACAGATTTTTCGCGTGGAATGCTTTCACCATTGATTGAAGATTCGTCAATAGAACTGTATCCTTCAATGATGACCCCATCAGTGGGTATTTGGTCACCATTTAAGACTTGTAAACGATCACCAATTTGTAAATCGGTAACTTGAACTGTTTTTGTGGTTCCATCTTCTTTGAGAAGACGTGCCTCAGTTGGGTTCATGTTTAAAAGACTCGTAATTTCACGTTTACTGCGATCTTCTGCGTAGTGTTCTAAGAAGTGAGCTCCAGCGAAGATAAGAATTAATAAGGCTCCTTCCTCAAAGTTTCCAATGATTGAAGCACCAACAGCTGCAAGTGACATTAATATGTGGACATTGGGTGTAAACTTACCTTTTTCTTTAGTACTACTAATTGTATCGCTAACACCTTCAATAATAATATGATATCCAGAAGCTAACATCGCTACAATATAGAGTACTGCTTTGATAGTTGGACTAAGGGGTGCTAGAAGAGCAACTAAGAATGCTACAAGACCACCAAAGAATAAATAGACCGGTAATGATCCGTGATCGTGATCATGACTGTGACCATGATCGTTGCTGTGATCGTGATCATGATGATGACTGTGATCGTGTTTATCATGATTGTGTTCATGTGTTGAATGATTATGACTCATATGATACCTCCTAATATATGAATACTTGTTCATGCGTTCATTATACATCAATTGAATTGAAATGCAAGACCTCTTTTAATTTTGTAATAAAAATATTAGTTGTCCTTAAATCTTTAGATATTATCTGTTTTAGTTTGTGAAAAAGAGGATGTCTAAGTGATATTGTAATAGCAATATGATAAGATAATATAGTAACGAATGAGGAGGATTTTGTTGATGAATAAAGAATGGGAAGCAGTTCGCGATTTTCATGAAAAATTTGATCATCCAGTTGCTGATACGCCTAAGTTCATGGATCAAGAACGTGCACAAAAGCGTTACAAATGGATGCTTGAAGAAATTGATGAATTTTTAGAAGCAGATGATATTACAGAACAAGCAGATGCAATGATTGATACAATCTACTTTGCTTTAGGTACGCTTGTAGAAATGGGAATTCAACCAGATCCACTTTTTGAAATTGTACAACATGCAAACATGAGCAAGTTATGGGAAGATGGGAAACCACACTATAATAAAGATGGAAAAACAATTAAACCTGCAGGTTGGGAAGATCCACATAATAAACTTGAAGAAACAATTGAAGCTATGAAAAAATAAGCCAACGCATTTTTGTGTTGGACTTTTTTATCAAAGGAGAGATAGAGATGACTCAAAATATTAAATTAATTGCAAGTGATGTTGACGGAACTCTTATTAACTCGGAGCATCAAGCTACAGAGTATACCAAAGAAGTTATTCATCGTTTAAAAGACCATGGAATTGATTTTGTAATTGCTACCGGTCGTTCTTATGATGGTGCATTGGGAGTAGCCCAACAATTAGATATTGTAGAAGAAGGATACGGTATCATTTGCCTAAATGGATTAAGAACCTATAATTTACCTCACGAAGAATGTGTTGATGGTCAAACCATGACGTATGAAGAATGCATTAAGATGGAACAGCTTGGTAAGAAGTATCATATGGGAATTTTATATTGCTATGATGATGTTATTTACTTTCAAATGGAAAATATAGCTTATCAAGATTACACAATGGGTATGAAACATGATAAGTTACGCTTTTTTAAAGACCGTGCCAATACTGAAGAGATTCAAGCCCTATCCGATATTAAGCATCGATTTGAAGCAAATGATCCTATCTTGAAAATTGTCTTTGTTCAAAATGATGATTATCTGGATTTAGTATTTGGTCGTATTAAAAAAGAAATACATTATGATTTTGACTTCCTACTCGTAGGACACGGATGGGCAGAAATTATGCCGAAATCTGTTAATAAAGGTGAAGCACTAATTGCTTACGCTGCTTCGAAAGGAATTAAACCTGAAGAAATCGTGGCATTTGGTGATGCGGAAAACGATATCAGTATGATTTCACGTGTAGGATTGGGTGTTGCTATGGAAAATGCCATGGGATCCTTAAAAGCAGTTGCGAAAGACATGACCGATACCAATGATAATGATGGTGTTGCGAAATACATCGAAAAAATATTAGAAAATCGAAAATAGATAAAAAGCATCGAGAGTTTTGAATCTCGATGCTTTTTTATTAAAGCTGAATGAATTGTGAGAATTCTTCGGGAAGTGGAATGGCAAATTCAAGGTTTTCATGTGTCCTTGGATGGGTGAACATCAGTTTGAAAGCACATAGAAATTGTCCGTAATCTGGGTCGAAAGAATCAAGGGCATAAATTGGGTCGTTTAGAATTGGAAATCCCAAAGATTTAGAGTGAATACGAATCTGATGTTTGCGACCGGTGAAGAGATGGTATTCCAAAAGAGAGTAAGCGTGATTGGAAGCAATTTTTAGAATTTCAGTTTCTGCTTCTTTTCCATTCTCGGGATCTAGAATCATTTGCTTGAGCTTTGCTGATTCAGAAATCTTTTGACGAACCCAACATCTACTCTCCGTAAAATCTCCTTGTACGATGGCTCTGTAATATCTATGAACCTCTTTCTTTTCAATTGCACTAGCAAGGAGTCGGTGTGTCATCATGTCTTTAGCGACGATAAGAAGTCCGCTCGTTTGTTTATCAAGGCGGTGGACGATTCCAGGCTTAAATGGAGTGTTCTGGTAGTAATGAATCAGTCCTTGTAAAAGACTTTGATCACGATTTCCTTTACTTGGATGTACAACAAGTCCAGAAGGTTTATTCACAATAATAAGAAATTCATCTTCATATACGATATCAAGCTTAATTTTAACGGGTTCTAAGTCATGTGCTTTTTCAACATAATCCTGCAATTCAATGAAATCGTTTAAATGCAATTTATAATTAGCCTTGATTGAATGATGGTTTACCTTAATAGATTCATTCTTAATCATTTCGTTAACTTTAGAACGTGAGTAGTCAGAATGCTGACTAATATATACATCAGCACGAAGTCCCACAGATGTGGCTTCAATAGTCCATTGTTTCATAGTTTACCTCAAATTAGTCGAACGAGAAGTTCCAAAATATATCACTTAAACGTCGTTCTCTTAAAGCTTTAAAAATATCTTTAGCGGTAGCTGGATAATCCGTGATAATTCCAGTTACATCTGATTGTAAGTATAATCGCATATTTTCTTCATCATTGACGGTCCATACGAAGATACCTTTATTATATTTATGGACATCACGCATAACTCGTGATGAAATTGAGAAGTCTTCAATCGAGAAGAAATCTACATTGATGTTTTCAAGACCACCAAGATTAAAGCCAAGGATATATCCTGTTGTTGCTGAAGGGTATTTTTCTTTTAAAAGTAAGATAGCATCAAGATCAAGAGATTGGAAGATTACGCGATGTTCCATCTTGTTTTTCTTGATTAGAGCCATCATGTCATCTAAGAATTCTGGACTATCAAGTGAAGTTGTTTTAACTTCTACCATTAGGGGTTGATTTAATTCTGCTGCAAGAGCAAGGTAATCATCAAATAGAGGTATTGTAGATGTATGTCCTCGATGTGATATTTCCACATCCTTGAGTTCATCCCAAGTCAGAGCATTAATGCGATCACTTTGATCTGAAAGTCTCTTAAGAGTGTAGTCATGGTAGACAACAATTTGGTGATCTTTTGTTTGTTGAATATCCATTTCTACAAAGTCAGGTTTATATTCATTTGCGAGTTTGAGTGATTCCATTGTATTTTCTATGGCAGCAAAGGATTCACCACGATGAGCCACAATCTTCACATTCCCAAGAAGAGAAGGATCGGGTTGATCATAATATGCAGCAAAGACAGCGACACAAAATGCAATAAGTGTTAGTGTGTTAAATGTAATACGATATTTTAGAGCATGGTGTTTCTTTGTTATTTCGTACGGTTCTTCATTGTTGAGCTCATGATAACTTACGACAGCAACTTGGATGGAAAGAATCGCAACAAAGGATATAAAGATGATAGTTCCAAAGAGGAAAAAAACTTGCATAACTGAGTTAAAGAGACGATCTAAATGAGGCCACACAGCCGCTAATCCAACATAAGGGAAATAAGCAAGTGCAAAGATTACGAGTACACCGATGACACTACTAATCGTAATAGCACCAATTAATCCAAGAATTCGTAATTGTTGGTGTTTTGTTATTTTCCAACTCTTTTTAAGAGATTCTGTAAATGAAAGAGGTTCTAAGCTAAAGATAACAAAAGCATAGTAAAGTCTTAGATTTAAATAGAAAGATATTGCAATAGCAGAAAAATAAAGTGTTGAATAGAGTGTGTTTTCTAATATAGTATCAACGATAAAACGTGGAAGATGGAGATTAGAAGTGATTTCTGAACTAATACTCAAATTGCCATTAGGGGAGATTACAAACACAAAGATTAAAAGTAAAAGTATTTCTTTGACTTTAATTCTTTTGAGAGGAGCGAGTGCTCTTTTAAGGTTCAAAGGTTCTTTCGTGTACCCACCATTAGCATACGAGGTGGTAATGGTTAATTGAAGTACAATAAATATCGCTGATATAATAGCGACGGATAATAATAAGAATATAGCGGTCGGATGAGAAAAGACTTGTAGAAAGTTTTCGTTTGTAATTCCTTTCATTTTTGCTGAAATTAAAGCAAGGCTGAAAACGCGCGAACTCACTTGATTAATTAAAAATAGTGCGAGTGATTCAATAATCATCACTATCGCAACATAAGTAAAGAAGTCACGTTGAATTAATTGTTTACTTTTCTTGAATACGTCTTTGATTTTAAAATGATTCATAAAGGGCTCCTTGTATATATGAATTATAATAAAATACAGGTCATGAGTAAACAAATGTTCTTAGTTAGGTTCAGAAATGTATGAGAACTATCTGATTTATAGAAACAAACTGAGAAAGTGATGACTTTCTCAGTTTGTAAATTTTATTTGAATTTGTGTTCTTTTATTTTCGATGTGTCGACGCCTTGGGAATTGATAAGTTGATATCCTTGAAGTTCATCTTCACTATTAAACTTCAATTGTAAAACGTGATCTGATTTTCCGCCCTTATCGACTTCCTCCAAAATATAGATAATTGTACTGGATCCATATTCCTTATATTCATCTCCGTAAGCTTTGATAACATCATCACGTTTGGATCTTGGCTTAATTCCACCTGGAAATTCTATTTCAGTAGATTTAAAATCATCAAGATTTTTCATATCGATATCTATCATAAGAGGAATGCTTTTCGTCATGTTTTGTTTTGATTCCTTAGGGTTTACAATTAGAAACTCAATTGAACCATGCTCTTCAGCATCCAGTGCTTTTTTTGTAGTCATTTTGAGTGATATTGCTTCTGCATATTCGAATTCAATATCCGCTACTTTCACATCTTTAGGAATCAAACCATAGGTCAGTGTTGAGTAAACAGATTCTGTCTTTTTCAATATTTCATCAAAAGACATAGACATTGATATCACTTTTCCATTAATTGAAATTTGATCATCACTCCATTTTGATGATAGTTTGTTATTTCCTCCAGAGCACCCAGTTAATAAGAATACAGCCAAGAGGACTGTAAGAACTTTTTTCATATAAAATCTCCTTAATTGTTGTAGATAAATATTAATACATCGAGGAGGTTATGTCAAAGAAACTATGTGAAACTTTTATCACAATTGCGAGTAAAATCTACTCTTAAAAAAAAGACTAAACCATGATGGATAGTCTTTGTGAAATTACTTGAGATGGCAGGTACATTTCATACCTTCGCATGAGCAGTCTTCTGGAATACATGAACATTGAATGTGTTCAGCTGGTTTCTTATTTTTGAGAAGTTCGATCATTGTATCAATATCCGATACAGTGAGGTCGTAATTATCAATGGCTTCTACAATAGCAGATCCAACTTTTTTCTCACAAAACGAGTCAAAGAGTCCATTTACACGATGGGTAACACTATCTTCTTCTGTCATCATCGGAAAATAAATAAATGACTTTCCCTCCTTCTCAACATCAAGGTATCCTTTTTTTACAAGTCTACTTAAGAGTGTTTTTGTGGTAGAAGGTTCCCAGTTTTTAGTTTGTTTAAGCACTGTAGAAATATCGCGACTGGTTGGTTTTTCTAATGACCAAACAATTCTCATAACATCCCATTCTGCTTGTGAAGCTTGTAAATCAATTGGTTTCATATTCTATCACATCCTTACCAATAGTTTACAACTGTAAACATAAAATAGCAATGCTTTTGCATAGGATTTTAAGTCAACTTATACGTAGTTATTGATACCTTACAGTCATTCAAGAAAACCTTTATTGAAGTCAATTCAACCCTTTGGGATTTATACTTTACAAAATGTTGGTGAATGAATATCTTAGGGCGTAGGGGGGATATTATGATTGAAATCGCCGTGTATTTATCCAATCCAATTGATCAACAAGAAGTCATTCATAGTATTAATTTATTTAAAGAATTAACCAATCATCATGTGCGATATATTGTGTATGAGAAGTGGAATGAATCAATACCATGTGACATTCTCATTCTTGATGAAAAAACTTATGAATATGAAATGACACAAGTTGCCTATGTGATTCTAATTACTGACGAATACTTTAAATATGCATCGGTTCATGTGCAAGTACTCCGTTCTCTTTTGAAGGAAAGCTTAATACTAAGACTAAAACAAGTTGTAGATAGTATAAGTCTTGATAAGAAGACTGTCATTATTGATGATAATGGTCTTTACAAAGTACGAGTTTCTGACATTGTTTATATCGAGGTAAGAAATCGCATTGTAGAATTAGGGACATTGACCATGACTTACTCGAGTACAGATTCTTTTCAACAGTGGAAAGAACGACTGGATATGGATTACTTTGTGGAGTGTTATCGAGGTATCCTTGTCAACATGACATATGTAACTAAAATAGTAAATCAGGAATTATTCTTAACGAATGGAAAAAGGTTTCCAGTTTCACGTAGAAAGCAAAATTTTGTGATGGACCAATTCGTTAGAATTACCAATCAATGACGGTTAGTCTTGAAACCACACTCCAATAGTTTTAAAATGAAGTTAGAAAGAGTGGTATATCCTATGATCCGTCATGCAACTTTGGAAGATCTCAATATTCTTCTAGATTTAGATAACGATATTGAATACAGTGAAATGGAAAATATAATTAAATTAGAACGCGTGCTCGTTTATGAGGATGAAGGCAAACTTATTGGTTGGCTTCGCTATAATATGTTTTGGGACCACATTCCGTTTCTTACGAAGCTCTATATCTTGAAACCATATCGAAACAAAGGAAATGGTTTAGAATTGATGAACTATTGGGAAACTGAACTAAGGGCAATGGGACATTACCTTGCGATGACATCCAGTTTAGCTGAAGAATCGGCACAGCATTTTTACCGAAAATTAGAGTACCAAGATGCGGGTTCGTTTGTACTCCCTGGAGAAAATCTTGAAATTATTTTCGTAAAACAATTGGGACAAGTTTAATTAGCATAAAGAAAACCACACCGTGTGTGGTTTTTTAGTGGGAGGATAAAAAAACTACCAGCAAGTGCTGGTAGTAAATGGTAGTGACCTAGTTAGGTAAGACACATATAAAAAGATTTAGACTGGGATTT
>JAVWLP010000002.1:0-162861 GCA_036637915.1 Erysipelothrix sp.
TTCCCTTAGCGCTTGTACATAATATCATTACCTCAACACCCTGTCAACGCTTTTTTCACTTTTATTTCAAATTTATTAAAAAAAGCAGATTTTCGTCTGAAATCCGCTTATTATTCACTAAATGAGTACTCATATTGCATGAACAAATCCATTAAATCTTGTTGATTTAGGTTTAATTTTTCTACTTCGTTGAAATCCTCAACAATATCTCCTCCATGAAACATGATAAGTCTATTTCCGAAACGAAGCGCATGGTTCAAATTATGGGTGACCATAATGACAGTGAGATCATCTCTTTCCTTAATCATCTTATCCGTGAGATTCATAATTGCTTCTGAACTTTTCGGATCAAGAGCGGCAGTATGTTCATCTAATAATAATAAATGAGGATTATTCATCGAAGCCATGAGTAATGAAAGAGCCTGACGTTGTCCCCCTGATAGCAATCCGACCTTTACATCCAATTTATCTTCCAATCCCATATTAAGTTGAGATAACATTTCAATATACTTCTTCTCATTTGTACGATGTCCCAATGATTTCAAATTAAACAATTTACCCTTTAGTTCAGATAGTGCTAAGTTCTCTCTGACTGTTAATGATGGTGATGTTCCCATTTGCGGATCTTGGTAAACCCGCGAAATATTTTGAAATCTTTTAAAATCAGGTTTTTTAAGAATTGAGGACCCTTCAAAAATAACGTCACCACTATCACTTTCAACTTGACCGCAAATAACATTTAGTAGTGTCGACTTCCCAGAACCATTCGATCCAATGACCGTTACAAAATCACCTTGCTTAACATCTAAATTTAAATCTTCGTACAGAACTGTTTCTGATACTGTTCCGACGTTAAATTTCTTCCTTATATTATGTAGTTGAATTATTCCATCCATTTTTACTGTTCCTTCACCTTTCGTCTTGGTAATTTCGTAGACAAATTATTAAGTACGATTGCACCAACAAATATTATTACAGTCGCAAGTTTCATCATTTTAGGATCCATGTTCATTCTTATTGCGATTGCAATGATAAATCTATAGAGAATTGAACCCACGATCACCATGAATGTCATACTGCATTTTGTCTTCCTTAATAATAGTGTTCCTAAAATAACTGATGCTAGGCCTAATACAACCATTCCTGTTCCCATAGAAATATCGAATGATTTTCCAACTGATACGGCAACACCACCCGATAATGCTACGATGCCGTTTGATAATGCCAGTCCAAATATTTTCACTTTCCCAACATCGTGACCTAATGATGCTACTAGGTTTTCATTATCTCCAGTTACTTTCAATAAATATCCAAGACGAGTTCTCAAGATAAAATCAATAAAAATCTTAACACCTACCACAAGGATAACCATCACGATTAGTTGATAGTTACTTACAATAAATGATGGAGCTTTGATTGCTTCTAACCAATTTGTATCAAAGAGGTTTGCATATTTAAATAAAGCAATATTTCCTTTTCCACCAATAAGTAGATTTATCGAGTATAATCCAGTCATCACTAGGATTCCACTCAACAACGCCGTTATCTTAAATTTCACATGGAATATACCGGTCATCATCCCCGCTAAGACACCTGCCAAAAGTGACGCAATTAGTGCAATCCAAGGATTAACACCTTGAATTATAAGAACTGCACTAACTACCGCCCCTAACGGAAACGTTCCATCAACGGATAAATCTGGAATATCCAAAATTTTATAAGATAACATGACTCCCATAGTGAGAATCCCATAGAGAAGCCCCTGAATCAATACATCAATTGCGAATGCCATTATTCTTTCACCATAGCTCTTTCTAATACAGAACTCGGAATTTCGATCCCTAATTCTGTTGCGATTTTTTTACTTACCATTAATTCAGTTGATGTTGCTGTCACAACTGGTAAGTCTTTTATTTCTTTTTTATTTACAAGTATATCAACAATCATCTCGCCTGCTTGTTTTCCTAAGTTCATGTAGCTTACCGAATCACTCGCGAAGATGCCTTGATCAAATTGTCCTGATTCAGCCATAAATACAGGTATATTTGTTTTTAAACCTGCATCAACTACAAGTCCAGTAGATGCAGCAACAGTATTATCATTAACGATAAACATCGCATCTACATTTTGTGCAAGTTGCGAAACAGCCATTGGAAGCTCATTACTTTGCGAAATTCCTTTATCCACAATTTCTAATCCTAGTTCAGAAGCGAATGCTTTGATATCTTTGATTTGATTTGTACTGTTGATTTCACCCGTATTAAATGGAATTCCAATTGTTTTAACATTCGGAGTAATTTCATTAATCAGCTCAAACTGCTTTCTTAACGGTGGCATATCACTCACCCCCGTAACATTTCCTTCAGGATGATTTACATTTTCTACAAGACCCGCTTGCTTTGCATCTGACACAGCACTAAATACAATTGGAATTTCTGTTCCTTCTGCCGCATTAACAGCAGCTTGTACCGATGGTGTTGCGACCGCAAATATTAAATCTACTTTATCATTCACAAATTGCGATGCGATTTGTTGTGCTGTTGATACATCTTCATTTGCTGTTTTGATAACCACTTCAAAATCGTCACGTTCTTTCAGTACTGAATTCATTCCATCAAATGAATCATTCAACGCTGGGTGATCGCCCCATTGAATAACTCCCACTTTAAATTTTTCATTCCCTTTAGTTTGACACCCTGCCAAAACAAACATTGCAAGTAAAACAATTAATAATCTCTTTTTCATAGTCTCTATCCTTCTCTTCTATTTCAACAAAAAAGCCGTGTATCTACACGGCCAAAATAAATGTTTAGAAGATTTAGTAATGAGCCTATGTAGATTTTAGTAACACAAAACAGCTAATATCCACTCGGCTATTAACTGATTAACTAAAATAATAATAGTAGCTCCATTGTTGGGCTTGTGTATTAATTAATATGTTGTCTTTCATATGAAGCACCAACCTTTCCTTGATAGAATAACAGACATTTTCATAGTTATCAATAGTTTTACATGATTTTTCATTTCTTTTTCACTATTCAAGATATTCTTTCAAGTCATTGGGAATTTCAACCCCATACGTTTTAGCCATCTTTTCATTAATCCGAATGCGTGTAGTTTTCGCTTTCTCAACAGGAATTTCGGAAGGTTTCCGTTGATTGCTTAGAATGTCAAAGATCATATTTCCCGCTTGATTTCCAAGTTCTGTATAACTTATTGAAACAGTGGCGAGAACCCCCTCGTCAAATTGACCATCTTCTGATGCAAAGACAGGAACTTGATTAAAACTAGCTTGATCCACAATCAATGAGGTATTACTTACATTTAAGTCATCAGTAATCAGATACATGGCATCTACTTTTTTTAAGAGATTGGGAAGTCCTAACGCAAGTTCTTGAGCATTTGTGACTCCCATACTTTCGACACTCAATCCCATTTTCTGTGCTTCAGATTCAAGTAATACCTTTTGAAACTCACCATTACTATCTCCTGTTCGATAAACTAAGCCAACTTTTTTACTATCTGGCATAACTCTTTTCATCAATTCAAGTTGTTGTATTACAGGAGCTCTATCTGTTACACCAGTTATCTTATCGGTTGGGTGTTCCATATCATCAACAAGTCCTGCGGCTATCGGATCGGTTACTGCGATAAACACAACCGGTATTGATCCATCAAATACATTAAGTGCCATTTGTGCCGATTGTGTTGTGATCGCATAAATTACATCGACACCTTCATCCTTCAAAGCTTGAGCATTTATCATAATATTTGCCGGGTCTGATTGGGCATTTTTCAATACTATTTCAACATCCTCCTTTTCGAGAACCTGGGCCATCCCGGCATAAGAATCATTCAGTGAAGCATAATCTCCAAATTGAAGCACTCCGACTTTATATTTCGCAGATGACTTTGAACCGCACCCTGTTAACACCAATAATACAATTAATAATAAACTTAGTTTCTTTCGCATAACCTGCTCCTCCATAAAAAAAGGATCGTGTATCCACGATCCTCAATGTAATATCAATAACATTTGATGTGCCCTACGACGAAAAGGGCGGCAATTACTTGCTTCCCTTGATTAACTTCGTCTGCTGCTCCATCGTTTATTTATCATCATTATTATTACCTCTTTTAACTAAGATATCATAATTGATTCTTAAAATCCATAGTTTCTGTAAGAAAATTTCGTTATTTCATTTCTTTCATTATTTTTTCATGCTTTCGAATCTTTTTAATTGCCCAATCATAATGGCTTGACGTCGATGAAACACAGTAACTACCCAATGTACTACCACCGGTCCATTTGAATACACCTTTTGAAAATAGTTCATCATTAGAGAATGTATCAACCATTCCCATCACATCATCGTGACTCTCTTTAAGAAGTGCATAAGCTTCCTCATATGAAGTATCCTGATGTTTAGTTATAAATGTTTCATTCATCGCTCCATACGTCTTCCAATTATAAGGTAACGGTAAGAAGGGAGTTTCAACACCTTCTTTATTTTCCTTAACCCAGTTTAGTAATAATCGGTGCCACTCATAGAGATGTATGAGAACATCTTTAATATTTATATCTCTTTTCCAGTGTGCTTCCTTGAATTTATCTCCCTCAAACTTAAAATTCGCTTTGAGATTTTCATCAGTTATCTGATTGAGTAGATTACATAATTTTTCAAAATTAGCGTTACTTTGTTCAATGAGATCTTTTTTTGTTGTTGGTCTGGCCATATTATTTCTCCTTCTCTATAATTATATACCCTGCCTCAGTGATCCATTCACGGGTATCATCGCTTTGAGCTGGTGATACTATCGGAATATTAATCATTTCACCCGACAATTCAAAATCGTGATGCTCTGCCCAATTAGCAAGAGCCTCACATACATCATTCATTTGCTCATAGTCGCCAGAAAATACTGTAGATACTATTTTAAATGATGGTACTTGATGGCAAGCTTCTTTATGTAGCTGTAAATCCGAAGTATCTATTGATACTTGAACTTCGATATCAATTTCTTTCAACTTATATTCCTTATCATGATAAATAGTCATACCAAAATAAGGATTCGATATTTTCGTATCCAGATCATTTATTTTGTCATAAAGTTCATTCCATAATACGCCTTCTTCATGATAGCCATCGATCAATCTACGAACACTCACGACACTTCTTTCAGGAATTTCTTTGATATCTACATGATATTTATCAGAGGGCTCTTTTCCGTTTTTAATAGCGTTCAATAACTGGAGTTTAGCTTCCATATCCTTGATTTCTTCATGTAGTTGGAATTCTCGTAGATTAAGTTTCTCTCGAACAAATTCTAAATCAGTACTTTGACTCATTTCTTTTATCTGCGACAAAGAGAACCCAACTTCTTGAAGAACCTTAATTTTATTCAAATCCTTTATTTGGTCACTACTATAAAATCGATATCCTGTTTTTTCATTATATTTGACAGGCATAAATAAACCTAAGTCTTCGTAATGGTGAAGCGTGCGAATCGTTGTATTCGTTATTTTCGAAAAAGCACCAATCTTAAACATAGATCACCTCGCTACATCCATTATAATCTCTAACACTACGTTAGAGTCAACAACTATTATCTAAATAAAAAAGCGCAACAAATTGTGCGCCTTTAATATTTATGATTTTTTAACAAGTAAGTTTAAAATTTGGTTGAGTAGAATTCCAATGATAGCTGCTAGGCTCATTCCCGATAATGCAACACCATTCATAATTTCAACACTTGCGCCACCCAATCCAACTACAAGCATACTTGATACGATAACAAGATTCTTCATATCAGCAAGATCTGTATTATCTTTAATTAATACTTTAATTCCATTTGAAGCAATCAGTCCATAGAGAATAATTGTCATACCACCAATTACTGCCCAAGGAATACTTGCAATAAACGCTTGAATCCATCCAAGAAAACCAAGACAAATTGCGATGACAGCCGCGAGTCCAATGACCCATACAGAACCTACTCCAGTCATCGCGATAACACCTGTGTTCTCGCCATATGTTGTGTTTGCCGGACCACCTAATG
Source organism: Erysipelothrix sp. (assembly GCA_036637915.1). Lineage (GTDB taxonomy): Bacteria > Bacillota_I > Bacilli_A > Erysipelotrichales > Erysipelotrichaceae > Erysipelothrix. The sequence continues at coordinate 6,061 of JAVWLP010000002.1, forward strand.
CTGCTGATACAAAGGTCGCAATTCCGTCTCCCAATAAAGTTTTATTAAGACCTGGATCTTCAAGAAAATCATTACCTGTAATTTCTCCAAGAACGATATGATCACCAATGTGCTCTGCAATCGTTACAAGTGCGAGTGGTGCGAAAGCAATAACGGTTCCAAAATCAAGTTTGTATGTTCCTAAAACTTGGAAATTTGGAATTTGAAAGAAACTATAGCCGTCAAGAACATGTTTAATATCAACAAGTCCTGTAAGAACCGCAGTAATGTACCCCACTAAGATAGCAATTAGGAATGGAATTACTTGAATAAACCCTTTTCCTTTAAGTGATACAAGAACTACTGTTGAGAATGTTATGAGTGCAACAAGCGGTACTTTCCACCCTGCACCAACAACACCTAAATATTTTCCTTGTTCAACAAGAGGTTGAATTCCTCTTAATCCTGATTCTACCACCGCATTCGGTGCGAGTGATAATCCAATAATTACAATCATTGGTCCAATTACTACTGGAGGAAGAAGTTTCTTAATCCATCCACTTCCTGTAAACGAAATAACAATCGCAATTAATACATAAATAAGTCCCACAACCATCAGTCCAGTATAAGCACTTTCTGGTCCACCTGTAGCCATGATTGCTGCGGAAATACTCGAAATATATGCAAAGCTACTTCCTAAATAAACTGGAGCTTTTGCTTTAGTACAAAGGATATAGATTAAGGTTCCAATCCCACTACATACTAAGGCAACTCCAATATCTAATCCTGTTAATATCGGAACAAGAACTGTTGCCCCAAACATTGCAAATACATGTTGAAAACTTAAAACTAACCATTCAAGCTTTGATTTTGGTTTCTCATGAATACCAATACGTAACCCATTCCCCATATAACTTCCTCCTGTGCAATCACAAAATAAAAGAGCGCATACGCGCCCTTTAAGGATAGTTTAAAGAATAAAACTTATGTTATATTCTTTATCCTTGCCATAGTCTCGCTATGACTTAAAGGACTGCTTGGTAATAATATAGCATAAAACTGTTCAAAACCCAATCCTCTATTTAACTATTTTCGCATTCTTATAGTTATTTAGGTCTATTTCGAATTTTTCAGCGACTAATTGATTGAGAATAAGCGTTGTTTCACGACTTTGGTAGACACTGAGGGATTCAGGTTGAACATTATTGATAAGAATCTTTTCAATCATTTCTCCCGCTTTTCTCCCCAGCTGGTCATAACTTAATGATTCTGCCGCAAGAATTCCCTCTTTTATTTGACCATCTTCTGATGCAAAGACAGGAATTCCCTTCTTCGTAGCCAATTCAGTGATTGTGGATGTTGCGGATACAACCATATTATCTGTAATGTTGTATATTGCGTCCACACGCCCCAACATCTGAGTGACAACTGTTGATACATCTTGGATGTTAGATATCCCTACGATATCAAGATCAATACCAAGACTTGGCGCTATTTTCAGTAATGCATCAATTTGAACAGTAGAATTAATTTCACCTGTATTATAGATAATTCCAACTTTTTTTGCGTTTGGAAAAATGTTTTTTACAACCATCAATTGTCGGTCAGCAGGAGCCAAATCACTAACACCCGTAACATTATTTCCAGGATGGTCTAAAGTATCAACCAACTGTGCCTCAACCGGATCGGTTACCGCATTAAAAACCACAGGAATGCCTGTACCTTCGGTAGCATAGAATGCAGATTGTGCTGCGTTTGTTCCGATGGCATATATTAAATCATACTTATCAGAAACCATACTTTGCGCAATTAAATCAGCATCCGCTACATTACCTTGAGCATTCTTGACCACAAACTCTACATCTTCACCGTATTTTTCTTCCCAATATTCTTGTGCACCTCTTAGTGCCGCATCAAGTGAGGGATGTTCCGCAATCTGGATCACCCCAATCCGATACTTACTTTCATTGCTCGTCTGACTCGCGCACCCTGCAAGTAATATCAAACTCATCATAATAACCAATACTTTTTTCATAGTCTCTCCTTCTCTCAAATAAAAAAGCCACTCAATGTGGCTGATTGATTTAAGAAAGGAAGCCACATTGATTTAACCAAAGACAAAAGGTCAATATCAACGGGCGACATTAACCTAGTTTCTAAAGATAAAAAAGAAGCTTAATAGCATTTGAATAGTCTGTATCATAATCCAAACCTTCCTTGGGACTATAATATCATCCCTTACATTTGTTTGCAATACTTTTCATTATCTATGTAAACAAGTTTCATTTAGTGATATAATAGGCGAAGAAAAGGAGATACTTAATATGTATACTTGGTCTTTAGATGAACTCTATAAAGGATACGATGAATCCTTCGATACAGATGTAAAAAAAGTATCAGAAATTATCACATCACTTAATCAACAAGCACTTAGCTTAAACAACAAAGAAGATTTAATTGCTTTTATGAAACTGGATATTGAATTCAACAATCTTGCACAATCACTCGTTAGCTTCGTAAGCTTAAATTTAGCTACTAACGCTACCGATACAATCAGCAATCAAAAATATAGCCAATTGATGCCTATGTTTAATGAAGCTACCAAAGCTTATGCCTACTTCAAAAAATTCTTAGCAGCGAATAAAAATAACTTTGATCAATGGGTTCGTGAAGATGACTTCCTCAAAGAACATGAATTTATTCTTCGTGAAATCATTACTAACAGCCAGTACAACCTCAATGAAGATGTCGAAGACGTAATTGCGAAAATGAAACTTAACGCATCTTCTAACTGGTCGAAATTACAAGGTTACCTTGGCTCAATGGCTACCATTGAATATGATGGTAAAACACATACCCTTTCATCAATTCGTAATCTTGCCTATTCACATGATGCAAAAACGCGTAAAGAAGCATACGAGAAGGAACTGGAACTTTATTCGAAGATTGAAGATGCCATTTCATTCGCATTGAATAGTATTAAAGGAGAAGTTAATACCCTTTCTACACTTCGTGGATATGAAAACGCTCTTGAACAAACACTCATCGCTTCACGTATGTCAAAAGAAACATTAGATGCACTGATGGGGGCAATCGAATCTTATCTACCTATATTTAGAAAATATCTTAACCATAAGGCTGAACTTCTAGGACACGCCAACGGACTTCCTTGGTATGATTTATTTGCACCATTCGAGACAAGCAATCCTAAAGAATATACAGTCGAAGATTCTCGCGAATTTATTCTAGATAGCTTCGGACACTTCTCAGATGATCTACAAGAGATGGCGCGTAAAGCTTACGATGACCATTGGATTGATTTCTTACCACGTGAAGGAAAACGTGATGGTGCATTCTGCTCAAATCAACCGCAAATCAAACAGAGCCGTGTACTTACAAACTTTGATGGTTCAATTTCGGATATCGTTACGATAGCCCATGAATTAGGGCATGCGTACCACGGAATGATGATTGAAGACTTATCAATCTTAAATACAGACTACACTATGCCTGTTGCAGAAACTGCATCAACATTTTGTGAAAACATTGTCTTTAATGCTGCTCTCAAAACCGCAAGTGATGAAGAAAAACTTGTCTTAATCGAAAACTCAATTTCTGACTTAACTCAAATTACGGTAGATATCATGTCACGTTACAAATTTGAAAGTGAAGTCTTTGAAAGACGTCAAACAGAGTTCTTATTTGCAGCTGATTTAAAAGAAATCATGTTGCAAGCTCAACGTGATACTTACGGTGATGGCTTAGATCCTGAATTCTTACATCCTTATATGTGGGCTTGCAAAGGACACTACTATAGCGGTGGACTCAGTTACTATAACTTCCCATATGCATTTGGTGGTTTATTCGCTCTTGGTCTCTACGCACAATTCGAAAATGAAGGTACTTCATTTGTTCCTAAATACCAAGCACTTCTCAAAGCTACAACGACAGCATCTTGCGAAGATGTAGCCAAAATGGCTGGAATCGATGTTACTCAAGAAGACTTCTGGAAATCAAGTCTTGATGTTGTTGCAAAACGAATCGATGATTTCATTGCATTAACACCTATTAAATAACAAAAGAAAAACATTAATCTAAGAAACCTCAGCCAAGGTGTTAAAGATTAATGTTTTTTTGATTTAAACCAAATTAAATTTTTCTGTTTCTAAATATGTTTCTCTACTTTGAGTAAGTTTCCATTTCTTTTATAAATGTCAGACCTCTACCCAAAGCAACGCTAAAGTAATCCCAATTGTGCTCACCATCATGATAGTAGTGTTCAGATACTTTCGCATGATTTTTCAGTTTGCCAACAAAACGTTGTACATTTTCGACAGGAACAATAGGATCAATCGTGCTCGCTTCAACGTAATAATTTACAGCAGTATCTTTTAAAAATGATTGCGGGTGAGTTGCTTTCCAAATACTGTGATCAAATTCGTTCGTATCGTTTCTAAAAAGGCCCCAATCTGATGTTACAGTTTCATTCGTTACGTCATACCAAACTGCTGGAGCAATCGCAAAGACATTCTTAAATTTATCTGGATGTTTTAGCGAAATACGAAGTGCACCATGACCTCCCATAGAAATGCCACCAAGGTTTAGTTCATCATTGCAATGATATTTGTCTTGAATCATTGGAATTAAATCATCAAGAATCGCGGATTCCATTTTCAATCCTGGACCGTCGTAATAAAACGAATTAAAGCCATCCACAAACACTACAATTTGTTGGATATTTAGACGATCCAAGTGTTCTTTCGCAAGACCCTTATCAACAACATTCGTATGATTACCATAGGCTCCATGGAATAAGCATAGCAAAGGCAAATGAGAATCAGGATTCCATGATTCAGGTATATAAACACCGTAATTCCAATCAAGTTTTAAATTCTTAGAATACATCGATGTCGCAATAATTTCACTCATAAATTTACACTCTCTTTTCTCTATCTATAGTTATATCATGAATTATAACATTTGGGGTGAAGTTCTAGGTATTATAAAAAGAAAAGACCTCTTTCGAGATCTTAAGCTGCAAAATATGTATGTTCTGTTTTCCATTCAATCACTTTAATATGGACCCAGAAACTATAGATTCCTAATGTAATCACCGTTAAGAACCACCATAAAATCCAGTGAGTGAAAAGACTACCAGCACTACCATTAAACATGAGGCGTCTTCCTTCAATAACACTATGTTCTATTTCCCATCGATAGGAACGAACAATAACCCATGGCGTACCCAAACCTATGGTAAAGATAACGATTAATACATTTGTAATTTGAAGAACGATGTACGACCCTAAACCGCCATCGAAATATGATTGTTTCATAATCTATTCTCCTTCTCTTTTAGTTTATAGTTTAAAAGCACTTAGTTAAAAGTGCTTAGGCATCATTAATTAAACATGTGGAAGATGTTGCCCATAAAAATAATACCATACTTTTACTAATTTGTATCTTACATTGTTGTAATAATACACTAACACACTAAAAAAGACGACATTCTGGGAAAATGCCGTCTGTGTAGTGTCTGTTTGGAGACAGGAGTCACTACAATATTATTTTATATTAATTTCGATAATTATGAAATAATTGTGATAAGAATTTGGTTTTAAGTCATCAATTTATTGTAATGTTTTTTTCTTACGACTATAAAGAACAAGAATTGATCCCATTACAACAAGTCCACCTACGATAAACATTGAGTTTGATGACACACCAGTTCCAGGCAATTTGCCTTCTGGTTTCACTTCCGGGTTAGGCTTCACTTCTGGATCCGGTTTTACTTCCGGCTCGATTGGAGTATCAGCTTCAACATTAACTACCACATTGCCTTCGAATACTTCGTCAGTAACTGAAGAAGTAACTTTAATATTTACTGTATACTCGCCCACTTTACTCAAGTCTACTTTTTGTGTAAAGTCTGTCGCAATTGCTGTTTCATGATTTGAAACTACTTTTACAAGTTCTAGTAATTCTGTTTCAGTCAAACCACTGTTTACTTTTACCTTGATTGATTTCTCTGTAAAAGTAACACTTAGTGGTTCTACGGTTTTAGCTTTCACTCCTGTTGTTTCAACATAAGCTTTATCAAGAACAGTAATTGCATAGGCTGCATTAACATCTTCTAAGTTATATACGTTATTTTTACCCGCTTCAAAGTTCACACGCTCAACAATGTTTCCTGCAGCAATTATTTCTTCTACAGTTTGACCTGGCGTTCCTTTGTAGATGACATAGAAACGCGCATTATTATTTAAAGTATCTGTCCAAACAAGTTTGCCATCTTTAATTGAAGCTGAATGTAGTGGACTCGTATCTTTCGGTGATAAACGTTTATGACTTGGTGTTAGTGAAGGTTTACTGAACGAATCAGATTTCAGAATATCAATACTGTCATTTTTAGCTTTGTTTCTTGGACGTAAAGCTTCATCTAAAGAATCAATATCTGATTTCACAATATCAGCATAACTATAGATTGAGCTCCCTGATATGTTTTTTAATTTTTGATTGAATTTCATTTGATTATTAATTTCATCAGGATTCATCCAATCAGCATCCCAACCACCATTACTTGTATGCTTATAGTTAGCATGTCCAACATATAGTTTTACATCAGTTCCTTCAACAACGGAATCCCACCAACGAGCAATTTCTCCATATGGGGCAGCGGGTGCCGAGAAGGACCAATAGATTTGTGGTGAAATATAATCTAGTTTTCCATCTTTAATCCATTGATATGTATCGGCAAAGATTGTTTTGGAATAACTTTGAGATGATCCTGCTGGTGTATTTGATCCACGAGGATCATTTGCTTTATGTTCCCAAATTCCGAATGGACTAATTCCAAATTGAACTGCAGATTTCGTAGTTTCGTTATGTGTTTTTAAAACATCATTCACAGCATCTACAAGCTTAGTGACATTATCACGACGCCATGCTTCAATACCTGTTGGTGTATCTTCAAATTTACCTTGATATTTCAAGAATGTTTCTCTATCTTCATTGAAAGTGCCAAATACATCTGAGCCTGGGATATCTTTTCCTTCTGCATCTTTACGAAGAGCTCCCTTGTAAGGATAGAAGTAATCATCATAATGTACCGCATCAATATCATACTTCGTTACAACTTCTTTTACGGTGTCAGCCACATGTTTAATAACATCAGGTTCCCCAGGATTAAGAAAGAGTTTCCCTTGGAATTTTAATACTAAATGTGGATTCTTTACTGCAAAGTTATCATTTGATAAATGTCCAAGTTCATTTAAGGCTTTAACTTGTTCAGCAGGTGTGAAGTTTTTAACTTCTTCTGCAGTATATCCAAGTGCCACTACTTGCGACAAGATAGCTGGCGCTTCAATATCGGAGTTTGTAACACGATAAGGATTAAACCATGCATGGAATTCCATTCCGCGATCATGAGTTGCTTTTACCATGTATTCAAGTGGATCGTAATTAACGTCTTGACCTTGTTTACCACTTAAAAATTGTGATGTAGGATTCAATTCTGATGGATAAAATGCATCAAGTAGAGGACTAACTTGGAATATCACTGCATTCATATTCCATGATTCCATTTGATCCAAACGTTCTTCATATTTACTAATAAATTCTTTTTCTGTATTCACTTGTGGAAAGTGAAGGTTAAAGATTGTCGCAATCCACGATGATTTGAATTGAACTCTCTTTTGAACATACGTGTTAGGAATCTTAACACGTTCATCTGATCCCCCATAGAGATAAACTGGTTTACTTTCATCGTAACCATAGGTTCCATCGGCATTCTTTACATACCGATTCAATTCTGTTTCCCCCTCATCCGCACTGACGGCTGTTGTTGCAAAAAACATCAATACACTTAAAACTGCAATGAACAATTTTTTCATGCTCTCCTCCTGTTAGCGTTTACAAAACCAATTATACTGGAGTGAAATTAAATTTCAAGCATTAATTGTTAACTTTGTAATAATATTGTGTAACCGATATCATCAATGTACACTTACAACTTGGTAATTCCATATTTACCCTTTTTTATTTCTTTCGACTAATTTACCAGATATGATTGGATTTTTAATACATTCAAAATCGCACAAAAAAGATTAATGTATCTTTTTAAAAGATTCATTAATCCTCAGTATTAACATATAGATTATGCAGTTTTTCAATATCTTCTTTACTCAACCCCAGACCTTCAGATATATAATTATCGAAAGAACCATAGCGTTCATCAATAGCTAAAAAAGCTTCATCGAGATACGCTTGGTCTACAATCATATAGCCACGAATATTACTAATCTGAGCATCCGTTAAATTTTCTATAATTTGAATTTCTTTGAGACGATTTTCAACATATTCATGAGTCAATGTATTCGTAAGTAGATAGTCATCATATATTACTTCATCACTTGCTCCTAAAATTTTTAATATTTGAACTGCGGCAAAACCAGTTCTATCTTTTCCAGCTGTGCAATGATAATAGAGTGATCCTTCTCTTTCTTCTAAGATTACATCAAAGAATTTTCGATATTCATCACGGCAATCGTCACTCATGATAAACATACGGTTTAATCCGCGCATATGTTCTTGAGACACTTCACGTTTAAAACCTTTCATCATTTCATTGGGATCAGCATTTTCTCGAGCCTTTGACATAATATCAATATGAATTGATTCAACTCCCGGTATCGTATCATCCGGAGTCTTCTTAATTTCTTCATCGGTTCGTAAATCCACAACTGTTTGAAGACGATATTCGCCTAATAGTTTTTCTAACGTACTTGAACTCAAATTATCCAAAACACCGCCACGTAAGAGTTTATGAGATTTTATTGTTCCACCAGAAACTTTAATGTCTCCCATATCTCTAAAATTCCGTATTGATTCTACCATGTTTTTCTCCTTCACATTTGATTTCAGTCTTAATTCTTTTACAAACATATTAGAGTAATTATATCACAGATGGCCAATCAGTATGAGTAAGCTTAAATGAGTTCATTTTATATTTTTTTATATAAAAAGACTGATTTCATTGTTATGAATCAGTCTTACATCATACTATAATTACTTTTAGTCTTGGAATACAGGGATTATTTTCTTCAAATTTACATCAACCATTCCCAGATCTGACATCTTCATTTGGGGAATAACAATTAATGCTAAAGTACAAATTCGGAGTACAGGATTAAGAAGTTCTTCCATACCAAGTCCAAGATTAACTTGGTAAAGAGCTTTACTTTCTTTTGCTACAGTTTGCGCATCATGATGTGACATTAAGCCACAAACCGGAAGTGCCATTGTTCCTATTACTTCACCATCCAGAACAGTCGCAAAGCCACCACCAATTTCTCGAAGTTTATTAACAGCTACAACAGCATCTTTTGGATTATTATAAACTAATGTAATGTTATGAGAGTCATGTGAAACGGTTGTAGATAAACATCCTCTATGATTTCCGAAACCCTTCACAATTGCAATTGAGATTGTATCATTATTTGGATGACGGTTCACAATTGAAGTAAACATCATTCCCTCTTTAAGAATCACTTCTCCTTCAACAACATTAAGTGTATCTGATGATAGTTTTGTGAGAGATCCTTTAGGACTTAAATATTCAATAAAGTTAACTACAATTTCTCCATTTTGGATAGGTGCTTTAAGCGTTAAGTCTTCTGGTTTTAAATCTTTGACAAAAACGGTGTTTCGTTTCTCTAGTTCATGTGTTCTTGGCTCGATAGGTGTCACAAGTTTTTGATCTTTCGCTACCAGTTTTCCTTCAAAGAAAACATGGCTTGGACGAAGATTTTTTAAGTCATCAACTAGCAGAAAGTCAGCGAGATAACCTGGAGCAATTGCGCCAATATTTTCTAAGTGTGCTTCGCGAGCACTATTAAAAGTTGCACTTCGAATAGCATCACGCGGATCCATTCCAGCTTGGATTGCGACATTCACAACATCATTCATATGCCCCACACGTAAGATATGTTCTGCCTCACGATCATCGGTGCATAAACAAAATGTATCATGATAGCGATTGTTTTGAATTGCTTCCCAAATATCTACAACATTTGTTGACATCGAACTTTCACGTGCATCAACATACAATCCTTGACGAAGTTTTTCTACTGCTTCACTACCATGGCGTGATTCATGACATGTTTTTGGACCTCCCGCAATATATGCTGAAAGAAGACGTCCTGTAGCCATTGGTGCGTGACCTTGAATGTATAAATTATTCTTCTTTGCCACTTCAAGAATATCGAGAAGATGCTTTTCTCCATCAGCGACCCCCACAAAGTCCATAACTTCCGCAAGACCAATAACACGTTCAAGTTTCGAAAGTTCATCAATTTCCGGGGCTAGAAATTCAGCTCCAGCATTTTCTAATCCATGAACCGATGGGACGCAAGAAGGAATATCAATTAATTGACGCATTGGTAAATTTTCAGCAATATCGTGCATATAAGTGACACCTTCAACTCCCACAACATTCGCTACTTCATGTGGATCAGTGATGCTTGTAGTTGTTCCCCATGCAGCAGCGATTTCCGCAAAGTTTTGTGGTGTTAACATTGTGCTTTCCACATGCATATGTGCATCAATCAGTCCAGGTATACAATATTTACCATGGCCATCAACAATATCTCCTGTTACTTCATCCAACTCATTAAGTTCATAATCAACATGCGCAATACTATCTTTATATACATAAATATTTGCGGGTAAAATTTCACCTGTAAATACATTGAATACATTGACATTTGTCAGCACCCAATCACAAGGAATAACACCCCTTGCAGCCTGAATTAATTCTTTAACTTCTACTTGTTTTAATTTCATTTCATGTCTCCTCATCACAAATTAAAAACCGGAATTAACTTACACTTATAGCAAGTTTATTCCGATTCCATATATTCTTCCACGATTAAAAGTCCCCTGTTATAGTACCCTGTTAGGCAAGGCGTAGAGACTGTCCACCGAATTAGGACAATATATAACGGAATACGCAAATTATAACACATCTGAAATAGTATTTCTGATTTATACTCAGATTTCTAAAATTAATTTAAATTAATCACTTTTTCCATCTCATCAAGAAGTCCCGCAACCCTTAACGGCGTATAGTATTTCCCTTCAATCACCATAACTTTGATGTTCGTACCTTCAACAAGTTTAAGTACATTTTTATATACAAATCGAATTTGAGGTGCAATGATGATAATATCGTAGTGCTGTTTCTTGATGTAATCTTTGATTCTTGGCTCTCCGATAGCCTCAATCGTAAATTCTGGATTACGAAGTTTACCTTCCTTTTCAATCGCTTTCGCAATAAATGAGGAACTCATTCCCCCGGCACATGTCATCAGAACATTCATTATTTTTCTCCTTTATAACGTGATTCAGTATCACGTCGTTTTAATATTTGAATCATTTTCGCAAATGTATTTCCGTTTCGAATGGTCATATCGGGATAGTTAGGATGTGCAAGAACCTTGCGATATGCTGATTTGTAATATAGCTGACGTGTTGTAAAATTAGTCGACCAGAAGATTGTATTATCCACAATCGTAATACGATCAAGGTCAGTATCATACAAACTCAAATCAGGACAAATTTTATCAGATGTCACGTCATTTAATAAAAACAAAATATTGTGACGCCACTCTTTATCTTCATTCCATCCGATAGGTAATTTAGGTTCTAACGCAAATACTTCTTCTGATGATAGAATATATACCGCTATAGGAAAGCCAAATGTTTCTTCCAGATTGGTTTCCAACTTCACGCGATCAACCTTATTCTTCGAATCAAAAAAGACAACCCCTGTATTTCCATGTGTTTCAACATTTTCATAAGTATGTGAGAAAAGCACCTTTAAATCTGACATACTTACTTTATGTTTGCCTCCAACATTTAAACCCCGTAATAATGCAACATATGTTTTCATAATATGTCTCCATGTTTCTTATGCTATAGTTCTATCTTAAACCATCTCACCCTATTATTGTAGTAAAAAAGAAGACTCTTAGAGTCTTCTATGATTATTTGCAGAAACAAAAAGCGTTGTTTCCTGATAATTGTGGATTACACGTGAACTATTAAAGAGCATCCCATTTGTAAGAAATACTTTTTCATTAATCACTAACATTGGATCTCCCTCATGATATCCAAATACTTCAGCATCTGCTTGATTCAAATGTCCAACTGAAATGTACTTATCTGCAAAACCGATTCGCATCTTAAGATCATGTTCAATGTAATCGTAGATTGAGCGTTGCGCTATTTCAATGCCTAAATAAGGCACAATCTCTTTATTATACAGACTATACTCAATCGTGAACGGCTCGTCATCTACGTAGCGAATACGTTTTAAACGATAGACCTGTTTGCCAATCTCTGTATCGAGTTCACTCGCCATTGTTTCATCCGCATCAACGAGTTCGAGGTAGACAACTTCTGTTCGAACAGTACTGGCTTTAAACTCTTGTGATACGCCACGAATCATACTTGCATTGATTGCTTTTTCATGTTCGAACTGGCGAATGTATACACCACTTCCCTGAACACGATACAACATTCCCCACTCAACTAAGAGATCGGTTGCATTACGAATTGTATTTTTACTTGTTTGAAATTCTTCAACGAGTTCATCCTCAATGGGTAATTTAATTTTATATTTTTCCGACTTAATGTTTTCCATTAATTGTTCAGCGATGATTTGATATTTTTTCATGAGGCCTCCACTTACCCAATCATTATATCAAATTTACCATGTATTACTATCAAACTAAAACGCGAATTAATTGTTTGTTTCTTCTTTTACATATTCATGATCTAATTTCTTCAAGAATGGATAATAGATTAATATTGAAGCAGTGATGATAAGAATTTGTACAAGAGCACCTTGCCAACCTGATACTAAAAATCCAGAAATAATTGGTGGCGTTGTCCATGGAACACTCACGGCAGTAAAGGGTGCCATAAATCCACTCACAATTGCGAAGTAAGGAATTAATACCCCTACTAAAGGAACTAGAATGAATGGAATCAACATTATTGGATTAAACACAATTGGTAATCCATAAATGACGGGTTCATTAATGTTAAAGAGTCCTGGCACAACTGACACTTTCGCAATTTCTTTAATCCGTGACGATTTCGCGGAAATTAGTGCAGCAATCACAAGCCCTATAGTAATACCTTGTCCACCAAATTTCGCAAAAATATCGATGAGTTGAATTGTCATAACTTTGGCATTTTCACCCACAACAAGTGCTTGCCCTGATTCCAATATAGCGGTATTTGATAAAGCATTAGCTGTAAGGATTGGTCCCATGATTCCCATAACAATATTGGGTCCATGAATCCCTGCCCAGAATAAGATACCCATTAGGAATGTAATAAAGAGTCCACCAGCCAAAGTATCAGATACATTTTGAAGTGGTGTTTGTAGGACATTGAAGATAACTTCAGTAAGAGAGGCTCCTCCAAGTGCATGTGTAAGGATATGAATCAACATAGATCCTGCCATAATTACAAATCCCGGAATTAATGCTGAGAATGCATTCACAACACCCGTAGGGACACCTTCTGGAAGCTTAAAGATAATATTCTTTTTAATAAAGAATGTAAAGATTTTAGCAGAAACTATACCGACAATAATAGCCGTAATAACTCCATTTCCACCTGTCCATCCTTTTGGAATAACGCCCCCAATTTTAACACCATCAACTACTGTGAACGAGTTCGTAAGAATTAAAAATGATACCAATGCGAGAAGTGCTGAACTTATTCCATCAACTTCTTCATTTCGCGCATACACATAAGCAATTGCGAGTACTGATGCAATCGCCAAGATATCAAATGTAGATCCAACAACCTGGTTTAAGGGTCCTACCCAACCAGCACCAAAGATGCCAGACATGATTGAATCCCAATTACTAACCGGAAAGTTTGCAACGAGTAAAAAGATTGAACCAATTAATGTAATAGGCATCGTTAATAAGAAACCGTCTTTAACTGCAATCATTGTTTTAGTATTTACAAATTTCATAAAATGCTCAAGTACTTTATTTAACCATGTGCTTAATTTTTCCATTTCTTCCTCCTATAGTATTGCCCCGCGAGACTTAATAACCTCTTTATACCAATAAAACGAGGCTTTCCTCTTTCGCTCTAAATTTTGATTATGATCAACATAAACAAACCCATATTGCTTTTTAAAACCGTTAAGCCAACTCAATAGATCAATAAATGACCACGCATAGTAACCACGAATATCAACCCCATTTTCAATAGCTTTTGATATCGCACGAAGATGATCAGCAATATAGTGAACTCTCGAAATATCCATGATTTCACCTTCAATAATCGGATCTTCATCCCCCAGTCCATTTTCAGTAATATAGAATGGTACATCACCATAACGCTCTTTTAATAAGACAAGTCCATCAAAGAAGGCTTCCGGAGAAATTTCCCATCCCCACTTTGTATATCTGCTAGTTTTGAGAACTTGAGTCTGAGCCCCTCCATCAAAAGTCATTCCTCCTGCACTACCTGTACTGTTCTCACGACTTCTCGTTTGATACTCTGAAGACTCAGATTGTTTCACTCTCATTGGAGCATAATAGTTTAATCCCATAAAATCATTTAGAGGTGCTGCTTCAAGAAGAATTTCTTTATCTGTTTCCGTAATCTTAAAATCTTGATTTCGTTCTTTAAGAACTTCTAGCATTGCCTCTGGATATTTTCCTTTAAGAATAGGATCATAAAAGAAGTAAGTATCAGTGAGATTACTGTAATCACTCGCCTCAATATTTTCTTTCTTATCATCAATAGAAAAGGCAGGATTAAATACATGAGTAATTCCAATATCACCATGTAACTTCATTTCCTTTTTATAGATAAGAACTGTTTTAGCATGTGTCGTGAAGACATTGTGCAAGGCCTGATAATAATTCTTAAATTCATTAACCATTCCTGGTGGATGTGCTCCAAAGATATAGCCGTGTCGAATAAACACAACAGTCTCGTTGAAGGTAATCCAATGTTTTACGCGATCACCAAATGCTTCAAAACATACACGTGCATAATTTTCAAAAGCATCCAAAGTTCGTTGAGATAACCATCCCCCATCTTTTTGTAAAGATTCTGGTAAATCCCAATGATAGAGTGTCACAAAAGGTACGATTCCATACTTTAAGCATTCATCTATAAGATTATTGTAAAAATCAATTCCTTTCTGATTAATCTCACCATCACCATCTGGTAAAATACGAGTCCAAGCAATTGAAAATCGATACGATTCAAGTCCCATATCCGCCATCAAAGCAACATCTTCTTTATAGCGATGGTAATGATCAACTGCTATATTACCATTTGTATTTTCAAAAGTCTTACCTGGAATTTTAGAGAAGACATCCCAGTTGGATTCTCCCTTACCATCTTCATTGTAGGCACCTTCCACTTGATAAGCAGCAGTTGCTGCCCCGAATAAAAAATCATTTTTAAATTTCAAACGCCACCTCCTGAATGATTATAATTCATTCCTATGTATTTATATTATTGCTATCTTTATGATAATGCAAGCCTTTTCATTGACTAAATTATGTGAAAAACTCATCTAAATGCAATAAAAAAGAACTTTTCGCCAAATATTGGAAAAATTCTTAGTTGCTTGTGAAATTGATTTATCTTAGTAATGTTGATGTAGAGAGTCGTTTTTGATTTTCTTCATAGTCAAATGAAAAGATCAGAGAATAAATAAAATCTAGCACTAACTGAATAGCGGTTCGTGAGGAGAATGACGCCATCTTTGTAATCAACTCTTCTTGCGGAGCAACATGAATAACTTCAGCTGCATACTGACATAATGGGTTTTCATTGGGACCTGTAATTAATATTACTTTAATCCCGCGTTCACTCAAATCTTTAATGATTCGAAGATTATTTAAGCCATTACCATAATAGGAAATCATCAATGCAATGCTATCTAAAGGTTGAGTATGAACTTTCATGAACTGAAATCCCACCGCAGTTTCTAAATTACAATCACGATTGATTCGAAATAACTTATATTGAAAGTCCTGAGCAAGTATTAATGACTGTCCTGTACCATATAAATAAATATGAGGTGCCTCATACAACATTCTCGAAACTTTTTCTAAGTGTACAATATCAAGCTGTTGATACGTATCATTCATTGACTGAATGTTTAGATTCAAAATACGATTGGTGATTTCTTCCGCAGTTTGATTTTTCTCAAAAGGTAACTCATCTTGAATACGCCCCTCTTGAATAGAAGCCGCAGACATTTCTCGAGCTAACTGTAGTTTAAGATCACTAAATCCATCTACCCCTAATTTACGGCAAAAGCGTGTAATGGTAGAAGCTGATGTAAACGTCTTATCTGCCAAAGCATGAATTGTCATGTCTGTGATTTCTTTCGTGTGATCCACAATGTACTGCGCAATTTGTTGTTCACTATTTGAGTAATGTTCAAAGTTTTTTATTCGATTAATTAAGAGCATGCCAAACCTCCCTTTTTTATCTATTATACATTGTTTTCTTCAAAAATATTGTGTATAATGAATTAGCATTGGAGGATTGGCCGAGCGGCTTAAGGCACCATCTTGGAAAGGTGGCGAAGTATTTTGCTTCCGAGAGTTCGAATCTCTTGTCCTCCGCCATATTGAAATTACACCCACTTTATAGTGGGTTTTTATATTAAATTCTATTTGTATTTAGCCCCACATAATTATTTGCCACTCGATCCAGGAATAGTTATTGATTACTCCTGGCTTTGGATTCTTAAAATTAAAGTAGTTGCGTGTAGACAATGCAATAGTTACTATGTCCAATATAACTCCAATTATTGTTTACTTTAAGCATATGAAAGAAATAAAACTGATATCATCCATCATTTCTGTAAGCTTTAAATAGTGGGTATTTGCCACTGCACCATTATCACCAAGACTCCACTGATTGTATTTCGTTATTTGATATTTTACTCTATCACAAGTTATTGTATTCCTGTCCATGTTATTTGCCTAAAAGTATGGTAGGATGAATGAGAAACAAACCATATCAATGGAGGAAAATAATATGAATGCTTTAGACCTTTCTAAGCAGCTAAATATTAAATTTACACATGAATTAAAGGTAAAAAAGGAAAATTTTTATTACTATTATTTCAATAAAAGAAAATTAAGCAATTATAATTTTACTAAAGCATTCTTTAATCAACTTGATACCATATTGGCTAGTAATCAAATCAAGTGTTACTCTCGAGGTCCATATTCAGAGTTAATCGAATACAGTCAAAAAGAAAAGTTGACAGTTGATTTAGTTACCTGGAAATCTTTTAATAGAGGTAGTTCAGAGAAAAACATCAAAGAAAACCTATGGAAATATGTCACTATATGTGAACATGAAAATAACGGATTTACCTGGCTTGATGAGCTACAAAATTTATGTTCAATTAAATGCGAAGATAAATTAATCATTACATATGGGCGTTGTCCTGAGATGAAGTGTGAAACTCCCAATAACGAGTATGACGATAATTTGAGTAAATCATATCATACTCCAAGTAATAAGGGCGTCAACCTTCTTGATCACGCAAATATAATTGTGAAAGAGACATTGTCAACTAGTGAACGAAAAATCATTGAACTATCAAGTTCTGATGAAAAAATTGTGGAGTTACTTCCAAACATAGTTGTAATGTTTGGCGCCGAAGTCGCTGAATTAAATGATAAAGATATAGAGTCATTTTCATATTTATATGATAGATATCAATACAATTACATACAGGAAAAATTCGAACTAATACAAGAAGACAAATAACGCCAGGCACTCAAAAGTTGAGTGCCTTTTAGATTCATTACATCATACAATTTCTGTTTAGAGAGTCAAAACACTAGTAAATAAAATTTGGATAAGATGGCTTGATAAAAATAGTCAATATAATAAAATGGAGATATTAGAAGGTGTTGTATATGAATAAATTTGAATCTCTCACAATAGAAAAGCAAAATAGAATCATAAATGCTGGATTACACCAGTTTTCAAAGTATGGCTATCAGAAAGCAAATACAGAAGATATCGCCTATGAAGCACAAATAGCTAAGGGACTACTTTTTTACTACTTTAAAAATAAAGAAGCATTCTATCTCTATCTCTGTGATTTCTGTGAATCATATTTTATTGAGACGTTTAGCAAGGATATCGATAACACAATCACCGACTTTTTTGATTTCATTGAATCTACAATTATTTCGAAAGTAGATATCATCAAAACGTATCCTTATATGTTTGATTTTTGTATGATGCTTACATTGTCTAGTCAAAAAGATAATCAAAAAGCGAATGATTTTCTTGTTAAACTTATGAGTCAGTCTTACGAAGAGTCATTTCGCCACATTGATTTTTCAAAATTTAAAGAAGAGGTTGATCCAATGGAAATTCTTCAAATGATTTTATGGTTGTCTGAAGGTTATTTACTTGATAAACAGAGATTAGATCAACCAATCACACTCGAAGAGCTTCTTGTTAACGCTCAGAAATGGCAATTAATGTTTAAAACGATAAGCTACAAGGAGGAATTTCAATGAGATCCATTAAAGTTAGTAATTTGTCGAAAGATTTTGGAAATCATCGTGGTATATTCAATTTGAATTTTGAAATTAACACAGGTGAGGTTGTCGGATTTATTGGAGCAAATGGTGCTGGTAAAACTACCACAATCCGTCATCTCATGGGTTTTATGAAACCCGATAGCGGAATAGCCAAGATTTTAGATTTTCATTGTTTCGACCAAGCTCCTAAAATCCAAGAACATATCGGATATCTTCCCGGTGAAATATCACTTTTTGATGATTTATCGGCGCAAGAATTTATCTATTACATCGCGGAATTAAAGGGGATCAAGAATACTCAAGAAGCAGATGATCTCATCGCGTACTTCGAACTCAACAAGAATGCTAAAATAAAAAAAATGTCGAAAGGAATGAAACAAAAGACGGCGTTGGTTGTTGCTTTTATGCAACATGCTCCCATCCTAATCCTTGATGAACCAACAAGTGGACTTGATCCTTTGATGCAACAAAAATTTATTGAGTTAGTTAAGAAAGAGAAAGCATCTGGAACAACAATCTTAATGTCATCTCATATATTTGATGAGATTGAACATACGTGTGATCGCGTACTTTTAATTAAAGATGGCGAAATTAAAGTAGATGAATCGATGAATGATATTAAAAAGAAAAGAAACAAGCACTACGAAATTGAATTTGAAAGTGAAATTGACGCTGAAAAATTTAAATCATTTTACCCAAACAGTATCATTAATAAAACGACTCTAACCCTCATTGATAAGAGTGACATCACAGAGCTACTAAACGTATTACATAAATTTACTATTATTGACTTTAATTCTCGAGATCAAAGCTTAGAAGAAGTCTTTCTCAGTTATTATGGAGGACATGAATCATGAATCTATCGCTATTCAAACATGAGATGAAATCAAACAGTAAACTGCTAGCACTATTCCTAACGATTATTACACTTTACGGAAGTATCATAACGCTGATGTATGACCCAAAACTCGGAGAAAGTATGAATAGTCTTGCTCAATCCATGCCAGAATTGTTCGCCGCGTTTGGAATGAAGGATCCCGGTTCAACCATGATTAGTTTCTTAGCAAATTATCTCTATGGCTTCATTCTAATTCTCATTCCATTTATATTCTCGCTTATCTTAGCTTATAAATTGATAGGTAAATATCTAGCCAATGGATCCTTTGCGTATTTACTGAATAGTAATGTTTCAAGAAAAGAAATATTTTTTACACAATTACTTACTGCATCCCTAAATATTTTAGTATTACTTTTATACACTATTGGGATTGTGATAATCATTAGCGAATTAAAATTTCCAGGTGATTTAGATATTGGTAGATTTATAATATTAAATGGATGCTTACTAATATTGCAATATTTCTTCTTATCTGTCTGTTTCTTTTGTGCAATTTCATGGGATGATGCGAAATATTCAATGGGAGTTGCAAGCATTGTTGGATTTGGTTCAATCCTAATTCAAATGTTATCTCAAATTAACAGTAACACCACGTTTTTAGAATACTTTACGCCTCTAACTCTCTTCAAACCTTTTGATATTATTAACGGACAATCTGAGAGTTACTTATTGATCGGCGTATTGGGTATAATCACATTGGTAATAATTGTGATATCTCCAATACGATTCAAGCGTCGAAACCTATTCTTATAAGAAAAGGATTCAAAATGAAGAAATACTTCGTTTTGAATCCTTTATTATTTGTCTTGGCTACATTGACATGTATTCAATGAGATAACGATAAACACCATTTTCTGTATTAGCATAGGTTACGTGTTTTGCGACAGCTTTAACACTTTCAGTAGCATTATCCATGGCGATTCCCACACCAACTCCTGCTACCATTTCAATATCGTTGTCAGCATCTCCAAATGCCATTACATCTTTAATATCAATATCATGTGTTTGGCAGAACCATTCAATTCCTGTGAGTTTGTTGACACGAGGGTCCATAAACTCAATTAAGTCTGCCTGTGACATGAATGCTTTATACGACTCTTTTGGATGCTCTGCATCATATTCTGCTATTTTCTTGAGTACTTCTGGAGTTCCTCTGAATATAATTTTAGCGTGATAATCTTTTATAAGCGGTTTTATATCTCCCACTGCCACATCAACATAATTAGCCATCATCTTACTATATTCATCTTCAAAATCAATATGAAGAATATCATCGAATCCTAATATAGCGTTACCACCTAAAGCGCGACCAAAGTCCAGGATTTCTGACACATCAGATCCAGAGAGTGGATACTGCTCATGTACCTCTCCACTGATAAAATCGTGGATGTCTCCTCCATTGTTACAAATTGCGAAGTCAACTTGATCTTGAATACGATCAAATGCAGATTCAGCCGAGAAAAATGGTCTTCCTGTTGCAATACCAAAATAATATCCTTTATCACGAATTAATCGAATCAACATTTCCATCTCAGGAGTTAGCTGTCGATTTTCGTTTAGAAGTGTTC
This sequence comes from Erysipelothrix sp., assembly GCA_036637915.1. Classification (GTDB taxonomy): domain Bacteria; phylum Bacillota_I; class Bacilli_A; order Erysipelotrichales; family Erysipelotrichaceae; genus Erysipelothrix. The sequence goes on from JAVWLP010000002.1 coordinate 27,147, forward strand.
CATCTAGGTCAGTGACAAAAACTTTCATAAATTTCCTTTCTATGAAAATAGCGGATGGTTTCCCTTCCGCTATATTTTTTCATTAGTCAGCGATATATTTAACGCCTTGTGCTTCTAATTTTTCAATTGTTTCTTTAAATTGTGGTAAGTGATCTTTATGAGCCACTAACATTTCATTTAAGAGGTCAATTGTATAGTTTCCGCTTTGGATTAATGGATTGATTGTAAATGCTTGAACTGCTTTACCATAGTCTCCAGTAACAGCTGCTTCAATAACTGTTTCTTCCATAGCTTTCATTAATTGTAATTGCCCACGTGCTGCTGGTGGGAATGTTCCCCAGTTAAATGGTTCAGCACCATGTGATGTAATCACTGATGTAACTTCAACGATTGAGTCGTATGGCAAGTCAACAACGGTACCATTGTTTTGTGTACTTACAGTCATAACCGTACGTGAGTCGTTATGAATTGATGCAATGATTTCACATGCAGCATCTGAGTAGTGTGCTCCACCACGTTTTGTAAGTTGTTCTGGCTTGTAGTTCAATTCAGGATCTTTATAAAGTTCAAAAAGCTCTGCTTCAGTTGCTTTAACTGTTTCTGCACGTGTCTTGTGATCTTTAAAGTTTTGTAAGTTTTCGTCCAACATTTCACGTTCAATATAGTAATAGCGGTGGTAAGGACATGGAAGCATACCTAAATCCCTAACTTGTTCATATGTATAGTTGATAGCTGCAATGTTTGCAACTTCAGCTTTTTTGCTCTTTGCATATTCGCTTTCAGGGTTGTAGAATGCTTCGATCAATTGATCTGTAACTTCACTTCCATCACGGTCCCATACTCGGTGCCAGTGGAAGTGGTTTAAACCTGCAAATTTTTCGAATAAGATTTGATCATTTTCATCATATCCCATTGCTTCGTGGTTTGCTTTTGTAGCTCCAACAGGAATATTACATAATCCAATTGTACGTTTCCATCCACCAACTTTAATAGCTGCTTCAGTAACCATACCTGCAGGGTTTGTAAAGTCGATTAACCATGCATTCGGGCAAAGTTCTTCCATATCTTTAATAATATCTAAAATAACTGGAATCGTACGGAATGCTTTGAAGATCCCACCTGCTCCATTTGTTTCTTGTCCCAATAAACCGTATTTACCAGGAATTCTTTCATCTTTTACACGTGCATTTAATTGTCCAACACGGAATTGTGTTGTAACAAAGTCAGCATCTTTAAGTGCTTCGCGACGATCTAGTGTTAAAAATACTTTAGTATCAAGTCCTGATGCTTCGATCATACGTTGTGCCATTGCACCAACGATTTCTAATTTTTCGCGACCTTCTTCAACATCAACCAACCATAGTTCTTTAATATCGAGACGATCAGCACGATTAATAAAACCTTCCATTAATTCAGGTGTATAGGAACTTCCTCCACCGATTGTTACAATTTTTAATCTGTTATTCATTAAAAATCCTCCTTGATACTTTTATTGTACCTACAAATTTTCAAATGTATAGTTATCCAATCTATTTAGTTCATTAATTTCATATTTTCTTTGAAATATCGTTACATTATGAAATTAATTACCGTATCTAACCTATCCCCATGTTTATACATTCATGATATGATTACACAAGGAGGCAATGATATGACTAAAATACTACTAGGTACTTATACAAAAAAAGAGAGTAAAGGAATCTATTCCATTGAATTAGATGAAACAACGCAAACTCTTAGAGATTTAAAATTAGTAACAGCCACACAAAATCCAACATATTTAGATTTTGATCCAAAAACTTCAACACTCTATAGTGTCTACCAAGAAGGAAAAGATGCTGGAATTGCCGCTTGGGATTTTAATGGAGAAACAGCAAACTTATCATATACACAGACTCAAGAAGGTGTTCCACCTTGCTATGTTCGTTATCACGAAGCAGAGGCATCAATTTATGATGCGAATTACCATGGTGGATTCATACGTGTAACTCAAGACCAAGAACTTCATAAAATTATTCAATATCACGAAGGTTCACACGCTCACTACGTTGACTTTGATCCTAATGATGACTGTGTATATGTGTGTGATTTAGGACTCAACACGATTCGTAAATACGAACTCATGAATGAAATTGCTACCTTTAAGACTGAAGAAGGTATGGGTCCGCGACATATTGCGTTCCACCCAACTAAAAAGGTACTCTATGCATTCGGAGAACACAACAATCAAATTATTACACTTGTTGATGAAGGTTTTGAACTCAAGCAAATCCAATCAATCTCAACACTTCCTAATTCAGATATTGAATCAGCAGGAGCTGCTATCCGCATTAGTAAAGATGGACGTTTCGTATATGCTTCAAACAGAGGTCATGATTCAATTGCTATCTTCAAAGTATTAGATGATGATACACTTGAAAAAATTGATACCATTTCTACATATGGAGAACATCCACGTGACTTTGCAATCAGTCCAGACCAAAAATATCTTGTCGTTGCAAACCGCGACACCGATAACCTCACACTCTATCTTCGTGATGAAGATACAGGGCGCTTAACACTCTTACAAAAAGATGTCTATGCACCTGAAGCAGTTGCAGTTTATTTCGTTTAGAATCTCTTCGGAGATTCTTTTTCATATGCTATAATTATTTTAAAAAAGAGGTTACATATGAATTATCAAAACACACTCCTAAAAACCTATCGTAAAGATATTTGGTCTAAATATTTAAAAGCCATCACCGACTATGAATTAATTCAACCTAATGACTCAATCGCAGTCTGCATTTCTGGTGGTAAGGATAGTATGTTACTGGCACTATGTTTCAAAACTTTAGTTCAATTTTCTGATATTCCCTTTACCGTAAAATATCTTGTTATGGATCCTGGCTATTCACCTGAAAATAGACAAAAAATTATCGATAATGCGAAAGAGTTAAAAATAGATATTGAAATCTTTGACTCTTCAATTTTTGAAATAGTCGATAATATTGAAAAAAGTCCTTGTTATCTGTGTGCTAGAATGCGTCGTGGTTATTTGTATGAATTTGCGAGTTCGCTTGGTTGCAATAAAATTGCTTTGGGTCACCATTATGATGATGCTATCGAAACGACACTCATGAATTTATTTTATGGCGGACAAGTCGGAACCATGCTTCCAAGACTTACTTCTACAAGCCATCCCGACATGGAAATCATTCGTCCCCTCTATTATGTGCGTGAGGATAATATTATAAGATGGGTGAACTATACGGGACTTACTTTCCTAAAATGCGCCTGCAAGTTTACAGAGCAGTCTGAAATCAATCCTCATGAATCAAATAGTAAGCGCAAAGAAATTAAACAATTTATTAAAGACTATAAACAAATTAATCCCTTTATCGAAGCTAATATATTCCGTTCCATGGAACGTGTCAATTTAAATAAAGTAATCTCTTATAACGATGATAATCAAACAGTTGACTTCTTGGACCGTTTTAAGGATAAAGAAAAGACCGAATAATATCGGTCTTTATTTTATTATTCGATTTTCTCTGTCCCAACATCCAAACCAAAATCGATTAATTCTGTTTTTATTTACCTCACTCATAATCTTTCATATGAATTACATATTTTTACTTCAGAGCTTCAATAAGTAACGGTAGATAAATATGCAAATCTGGTGGACGACGTCCTGAAACAATATTGTCATCTCTAACAGCAGCTTCATCAACCCAAGTTGCACCTGCATACATTAAATCATGCTTAATTCCAGGTGTACTGGTTACTTTACGGCCCTCTAAAATTCCAGCTGATGATAAAACCCAACCAGCATGACAGATTTGTCCAATAACACGATTATGTTTATCCATATATTTAACAAAATCCAACACCGAATCTAAGCGTCTCAGATAATCAGGTGCCCAACCACCGGGAATTACTAATCCATCATATTCTTCAATATTAACATCTGAAAATGATAAATTTGTTTCGACAGACAGTCCATACTTACCACGATATGATTGGTTTGCAATTTCCCCGGCAATATCAACATGACATCCTGCCTCACGAAGACGGATAATTGGATACCACAACTCTAAATCGTCAAAATCCGAACTGACGATCGTTAAAACTTTTTTTCCTTTTAGTTCCATAAGCCCTCCTAGCTATAGAGTATCAATCTTCACATCTCATGTACATTGATTTACCCAGTAGTTTCCTTGTCGGATAAGCATTTTTCGTTTATGATTAGTATATTATATGGAGGTATTGTATGTTAACAATCGGATGTCACTTATCATTTGCAAAAGGTTATGAAGCATTAGGGAAAGATGCTTTAGAAATCGGAGCGAATACGTTTCAATTTTTCACACGAAGTCCACGAGGTGGAAAAGCGAAACCTTTAAATTTAGAGGATGTGGAAGCTCTAAATACAATTATTAAAGAAAACAACTTTAAACATATCTTAGCGCATGCACCGTATACATTAAATGCTTGTAGCAATAAAGAGTATACCCGTGAATATGCTGAAGAAGTTATGCTTGATGATATTTATCGCATGAGTTTTATCAAAGGAAGCCTTTATAACTTCCACCCTGGTAGCCACGTTGGTCAAGGAGTTGATGATGCAGTTGTTATGATTAGCGACATGTTAAATCGTGTTTTAACTCCTGAACAAGAAACAATCGTTCTTCTTGAGACCATGGCTGGTAAAGGTTCAGAAGTTGGACGAACATTTGAAGAACTCAAAATGATTATCGATCGTGTTGAAGTGAAAGAAAAGTTAGGGGTTTGTTGGGATACATGTCACCTTTACGATGCAGGATATGATTTAGTTAATGACTTGGACGGTGTCATCGATGAGTTTGATCGTATAATCGGTCTTGATAAACTTCATGCTATTCATATCAACGATAGTAAGAATCCTTTCCATTCTCATAAAGATCGACACGAAAAAATTGGTCAAGGATCTCTTGGCTTAGAAGCCTTTGTTAATATTATCAATCATCCCAAACTTAAACACCTTCCATTTTATCTTGAAACGCCTCAAGATGATCTCGAAGGATATAAACAAGAAATTGCACTACTAAGAAAAAACTATAGATGACATCTTACCTGTCATTTATGACAAGATAGCCATAATCCCTTTAGAATTAGGGATACTTATTTTATAGTGGAATAGGAGGAAAACTTTTGAAAATTAAAATAATAGAAAATCCAGATTTAGAAGATGAAGTTATTATTGAATGTAAAAAGTTAACTCTTGAAATTGAGCAACTTGTTTCTCAATTTCAACCACTCGAAATTCGAGTACAACATCGTGGGACAGATTTAACAATTCCCATTCATGATATTCTATTTTTTGAGACTGAAGGAGATAATGTCTACGTTCATCTAACTGACATTTCTTATAAATCAAAATACAGACTTTATGAACTGGAAACACTGCTACCCGATACATTCACTCGAATTTCTAAGTCGACTATTGTAAATATAAAAAAAATATCGGCAATGGATCATCGACTAACCTCTGCTCGATGCATTCAATTTATGAATTCTCATAAATTAGTATATGTATCGCGTATGTATTATTCTGATGTAAAAAATAAATTAGAAAGAAGGAGTTTATTATGAAAAAAAGAGATTTTTTCTGGGGATCGTTCTTTATTGTTATTGCAGTAATCCTCATTGGTAATATCTTTGACTTATTCTATATAGGTGAAGGTTTATTCCAAATTATTATTACAATCTTCCTAATTGCACTCGCAATTAGCAATTTACCTGAAATGAGGTTCTATGGAATAATCATGCCTCTCTCTGTCGCACTTGTATTGAATCAAAACTACTTTGGTATGAAAAATAATTTCTGGTGGATTTTATGGGCTGGATTCTTCCTCAGTGCTGGTTTATCCCTCATCTTCAAACCAAAAAGACAAAAATACTTCGAAAAAGAATTTATCAATGCTGATGGCGTCTTCGATTCCTATGATGAATTCAAATCAGGTGATAGCGAGAATGCCGATTTTGTAAGAATTAGTACTAACTTTGCTGATCGCACACGCTACTTACATTCCTCAAATTTCAAAGGGGGCTATATCGAAAACAACTTTGGTTCTGTCCGTGTTTACTTCGATCAATGCGCACTCAGTGAAACAGGGGCTAATGTTCAAATCGACTGTAACTTTGGTCAAATTCTTCTTTACATCCCTGCAACAATGCCTGTTATCAACAACATTCATACAACTCTCGGTTCAGTCACTGACGAGTTTAGACGTACTGAAGTATCGGGACCAACACTTGTTCTGCATGGTGATGTAACATTCGGTAATGTAAAAATCATTTATATTTAATCAAACTCGGGAAACCGAGTTTTTTCTTACATTATTGTTCGTTATCTGTTCGTTTCATCAATGGTACCTTTCGATCTCGAAGACTATGATTAATCATGGAGGAACACCTATGAAACTTGCATTTAAAAACGTACAAAAAAGCTTTCGCGACTACAGCATCTATTTTTTAACCTTAACATTGTCAGTTGCATTCTATTATGCCTTTAACGCATTTGAGGCACAACCATCCATTCAAGCCTTGTCAGAAAACACAACTTCTGCGGCCCGTTCACTCGTAAGACTCGTTGGTTTAATTTCAGTAGTAATATCTTGTGTCTTATTTGGTCTCATTCTTTATGCCAACCAATTTATTATGAATAAACGAAAGAAAGAAATGGCTCTTTACCAACTAATGGGTGCTAGACATACCTTCACACGAAATCTGTTATTAATGGAAAATATCATCGTCGGAAGCCTATCACTATTGGTTGGAATTATCTTAGGGATTTTATTTTCTTTCATCGTTTATCGTGCAACTGTACCCCTCATACCTTTGTCTACAAATTATGATTTTAAAATATCTCTACACAGTCTCTACCAGACCTGTTTATCTTTTGGTCTCAGCTTTATTCTCGTATCCATAATTGCTGCATTTTCACTTCAGAAGAAAAAAGTCATCAATTTAATTCAGGCACATAGAAAAAACAGCACAATCAAAGAGAGCTTGATCATCACAATGATTATCTTTATAGCATCTCTAACTTGTCTTGGTTTTACCTATTATTGGGCGCTTCAGCCTTCAAAGCTCCTAAAACATATGCCTGTGATTATAATCATGGGTTCTGTATCAACTTATGGTTTATTCAAATCCTTTGGAAATCTTCTGTATTTTTGGAATCTAAAACACAGACCACTTTTCTTTAAGAATCTTAATCCTGTTGTATTTAGAAGCATCAGCAGTCACCTATCAACAACCACTAAAATAATGACGATGATATGTCTTATGCTTCTTTTAGGGATGGGAGCATTCGCCACGACTTCAAATTTGAGTCTTACGATTAAAGCTAAAGTAGATTCTCTTCCGTATGCGACTTCAGTTATATCTTACGAAGACTCTCAGCTAGATGGTGACTTAAATATCAGTGTAATTACTGAATTTAATGTTGAAGAACTTTCTAGCCACAATATAATGGGTTATGATGATTTTAAAAAGTACGAAAATTTTCATCATCTAGACCCACTTAATATTGATCAATTCCCTGTACTCATTGTAACTGGAACTCACAATGATTCCATGAAATATCCTGAGATAGATATTGCAAATGACGGTACAGCTCGAAACTATCCCAATCTCACTAATATGGGAATCATTGACGGACCTCTTTTTATCGTAGAGAATCTTCCCGAACACTCGAGTTCACCCCTCACAACTATCAACAACCATGTCAACGAAATCAATCTACAAAGCAAAGACGAAACAAAAGTTGTCATTCAAAGATCAGAGATGATGATGGAGTTGCAAGGTGTCATCCTTCTCTTTACCTATGTCGGGCTCTTTGTAGGCTTTATTTTCATTACAGCTTCTCTTGCATTGATTGCCCTCCAACAGCTCTACTCAAGCAAAGAGAAGGCTGAAGACTATCTTATTTTGTCTTACATGGGCGCAACACAATCTATGATAAAAAAATCCCTCTTTAATGATCTCTTCTTATCCTTCAGCTTACCACTCACACTGGCACTTGTTCACACCTTATTTGGGCTAAGAATAATGGAAGTTAACTTGGCTCTCGGTGGTCTAAATTCTGTTTCATTTATTCCAGCAATTCTTTCTATCACCGTTTGTTTAGTAATATATTGTATTTACTTTAACTTCACTTATTACCTGAGCTATCAAACAATTCAAAAAAGAATCACAGAACACTAATATAAAAGCTCGCTATGACATGCGAGCTTATTTTATGATATTAAGTACATTTGCATAGAGTACAACACTTGCAAGAAATGCCAGTCCTACTTTTATTTGAAAGGAACGTTTTTTTGTTTTATGACGGAACATATAACCACCCGCTATGATTCCCATGAAGCCACCAAGTAGTGAAACAGCCATAAAAGTCACCTCAGAAATTCTCGCTTTGTGCTTCAAAGCGCGATTCTTATCACGTTTCATCAAACAAAAGCCCAAAATATTCATCAAAACTATGACACTATAAATAATGTACATCTTACCACCTCTATAATTTAACTGCTTCTATTATAGCCGGTTTTACATTTACTTTGATTTCTTTTTTGAATTTAAATAGATGTCATGGTAAAACTCAAATTCATCATAGAGTGTTTCAATATTATATCCTTTTAGAGAATTGGCAGAAATTGAAATTACAGAATAACCCATCTTTTGATTTGCTTTCGCGCCAACTCTCATTGATTTACTCATGCTCTCAAGATATTCATCTTCATTATTTAAATCAATGCATAAAAATGACTCTGAAAGCAAATCACGCACCTCAATAGTTGAAACTTTATCCCAAGAAAGAAAAGGCATTTTCTTGGAGTAGCTCTGTTTACAATTCATGAATCCTTCAGTACTTAATACAATAACAGGTTTTCTGATAAACACCTGTTTAAAGCAAAAGACAGCCCCCATCGCGAAGAAAATAATGCCAAAAGCACCTATAAGTATCATTCCTATTTTCTTAAATCCTTCGAACTCCCAAGCCACATTAATAATTACCACAGCGATAAGCAGCATCATCAAAGACGCTAAACCAATCATGATATTTTTTAGGACTCCTTCGTAGATATTTAAATCATCGATGTTTTTTTCCATTTTAATCACCCAGTAAATTGTAACATAGCCTCGACACCAAGGTATGTTTTCTAAGTGAAACTTTATAACAAAAAGGTGAGCCTTCCGACTCACCTTTTTTACTATAATTTGGAATAATTCACGAGTTCAATATTTTCCATCTCTTTGAGTCGCTTTGAAAAATCAGATTGTATTAAGAACTCAGTGACGTTGACACGATTTCTAAGAAGTGTAGAGCCCTCAAATATTTCATAATCCAAATATCCTGGATGACACATAACCTCGACACTGTCATGTTTTTGAATCGTGTCAATAAGATTATTTAGATATACTTGAATTCGCGCTTCTTTTTCTGCACCCACATGATCAAAGAGGGGTTCAAAGAAACTTGTGTGATTAATATCTTGTGGTATCTCAAAGTTGTTACGTATTGGAAGATTGTATTTTCGAGCCAACTCAACTATGACTTCATACTGTTTTGGAAAGCTATGAACGTGGTGATGACTATCAAGATGCGTTGGTTTAATGCCCGCATCAATTACTTTCTTAATCTGTGTATCCCATTCTTCATACACTTCTTGTATATCGTAAAGATTATCACCTTCAAAATATGAAAGCTTTTTAAACATGCCATCCTCATCTACAATCGTCTCATGGGTTTTCAACAAAGGATACCCACACGTCAACGTGAGATGAACACCAATACCTAAATCAGGATTTTCTTTCGCTAGTGATACTGCATGATCAAATCCTGGCATACCCGCCATCAATGTCGTTGATGTAAGAATTCCAAGCCGATGCGAGTCCACAATTGCATAATTCATACCACGACTATATCCAAAGTCATCAGCATTAAAGATTACTTTTCCCATCTTATTCTCCTTCTTGTTTATAATTTCGAACATATTTCTTTGTTGCAGGTAAATAAACACCGATTACAACTGCACCAATTAATAATTCAAATAGAAGCGTTTTAAAGTCACCTCCTGTACCAATGAAACCTTTGATTCCAAATGGAACAAACCACGGCACTGCATAAATATAGGTTTTCATTAGTCCAAAGTACGTTAGTAAGTAAGCCAGAATACTAGAGATGAGCGGTGCAACGATAAAGGCTACCTTGAATTCTGGATTCATTATTATCGGAATACCAAAAAGTAAAGGCTCGTTAATATTAAACATAGATGGCACTACAGCATTGTCAAGAATTTCAATACGATTATTTTTTCGAACCAGATAATAACTAATTAAAATCCCACCTGTTAATCCGGCACCACTTGCTGCAACAAAATTCGTATAGAAAGTTGCATTAATAATGAATTCAGTCTCATAGCCATTTGCGTGTACGTACATATTGAATAGTGTGGCTAAGATAATTGCAGGTTCAAACAGAGCTGAGATAAGTGCGTCTCCGTGCATCCCTTGATACCAGAAATATTGCATCATAAATACAAATATTAGAAATATACCTGGATACTGATAAAGTTTAAATACACCCCTGAAAAGGATACGATGCAACATGGTAATCACATCAACACCTATCGTCCTAATCAAGATAACGATTAGGAATACCACCAATAATCCCAGACACATGTTAAACATGGATTTAAAACTGGATATGATGGAAGAAGGTATTTTCTTATTATTATCTTTAAACAAATGGGTGCTCATTTTGTCTAAGACTTGGTAAATTAAAACTGAAATTGCAGGCAAGACAATCGCACTTGCAAGTGTTTCTATTTTCAAAAAAACTTTAAAATCATCAGGGGACTGATATATAATTCCAGTCCATAAGCAGAGACTCATCATAATAATATGAATCGTCTCAAACTTATATGCCTGAGCACAATAGTATCCAACAGATATAACTGTTAGAATCGGTAAGAGTGCCATAAAGCCGTTTAGGATTGTTTTCGGTTCCCATCCTTGCATCCACGACACGCTCATAAAACTTGTTGATACATTTTGGAATATCATGAGGAGGGACAAACCAAAAAGAATCGTTAGGAGGGTACTTGCGTAATTGTGGATAGCATTGATGATTCGAACTTCTTTGAGTTTATATAAAACTTTTTCGATAGTTGATAACATTATCGAAGTTCAGGCCAGTATCCTTTGTTAGCCTCAATGAGCGCATCAAGCACTTGTTTCGCAACTAACATTGAGGGTACAGTTTGGTTCAATGTGAATGCTTGTAATGCTTTAAGATATGATTGTTCAAAGAAGGCATCAACCCATAATTTTTCCGAAGCTACTTGTGCTTCCATTAATCCTTTATGGAAATCACAAATCGGTGTAGCAAGTCGAATTGGTTCAACACCTTTTGAACTTACATATGCCGGTACTTCCACAACTGCATCTGCTCTTAGGTTCATAATTGCTCCTTGATTTACAACAATTAAATTAAAACGTTTATTTAGATCTTGATGCAATGATACGGCGATATCAATAATGTATTGTCCGTGAATTTCATTTTCCATATTATAGGATTTCAAATCTTCTTCTGATTGAGATTCAATCGCTTCATAGAATCGTTGCATGTATTGATCTCGACCATCCATTACATAATTAGCACGTGTATAGTTCTTATTTGCTTTAGCTACTTTTTCATCACCCATTAAATAATACTCGAGGTAATTATTAGGAATACTGTCTGGGAAATATGAAATCATCCGACCTAAATTCACGTAAGTTTCTTTCCAACTGTCATCACCTTCATTGAGCCACACACCATCTTTAAGTGCGCGATCAATAATGTCAGGAAGTATATCCTTATCTTCATGCTTATCATAAATGGAACGGAACCAACCAAAGTGATTCAATCCATAATATTCCGGTACCCATGCATCATGATCATATTCATATATATCAGCCAGTGTTTTACTGATACTAATTGCCATATCACAAGCATTAATAATTTTAGCTTCAGGATAGGCACGTCGTACCGCTTCAGAAATAATTGTTTCTGGATTTGTATAATTTAAGATCCAAGCGTTCGGTGCATAACGGATACATTCCCCTACTAAATCAAGAAATTGGTTCATTGAGCGCATACCATATGCAAACCCGCCAACACCACATGTTTCTTGACCTACAAGTCCAAATTCTAGAGGGATTTTTTCATCAAGTTCACGCATTTTTAATCCACCTGCACGAATTTGGGAAAAGATATAATCTACTCCTGTAAAAGCAACTTTTGGATCAGTAGTTTCAATAATCAAAGTATCTTTGCCTGCTTTTTTCAATAAGTAATCAACGATAACATAGGTACGATGATTTTTAGATTCTGATATATCGTATAAACGGATTTCTTTAACAGGAAATTGGTCTTTTACTGTCAACATAGCTTGGATAATTCCCGGTGTATAAGTGCTACCAGCACCAGCTATACAAATAACTATTGGTTCTGTTTTCATAATTTTCTTAACCTCTCTCGCTTTATGTAAGCGTTTCCTTGACCTTTGCGATGTTCATCTTTATACTATATTTGTACATCGTATTTATTTTTACGATAGGAGGAATTATGAACCAGTTACATTACGAATTACACTACTTCAAAAATCCCAACTATCCGATTATTTTTCATTTTAATACGCTTTACAAGCACCATTCAGAGATTGTAGCGCATTGGCATGCAAACATTGAATTGTTGTATATCGTATCTGGTAAAGCTATCGTAGTCATTGATGATGAAACAGTTGTCGCTCAACGTGGCGAGATTGTAATCATCAATTCTAATTCAATACATAGTGTTCAAAGTGAAACGGATGAAGTTGTATATTTTTGTTTAATCATGGACTCAACATTCTGTCGAAGTCTAAACTTTGATACAGTTAACTGTCGTTTTCACAATTTAACCAATGATTTAGAAATGCGAAATATTTTTCAAATTATAGCGAATGAAAGCCAACAAGCTAAGCCGTATTACCAAAAAGCAGTACGAGCATTATGTAATACAATGTTGATTCTTCTTTATCGCAATCAGCTCATTGAATCTAGTGTTCAATCTGAACCAATCTCCGATCGAATGGCCATAATTAAGCAATCCATTGAATACATTCATCATAATTACAATCGCGATATCTCTCTTGATGAAATCAGTTCTGAAGTTGGAATCAGTAAATTCTACTTCTGTCGTATTTTTAAAGAAGTAACTGGAATTACTCCCAATAATTACATATTCCAAGTACGTTGCAACCAAGCCCATCAATTACTGTCGGAAACAGATATCAGTATTGCGGAATGTGGTGAAGAATGTGGCTTTAACTCAACTGCTTATTTCGCTAAATGCTTTAAGTCAGTCTTTGGTTTCCCACCATCTCATATTCATCGACATAAGGAAAACAGTGACTATCATAGTAAGCGTGAAGCACTGCCGCGACGAACTGTCTTTTCCACTAATAATGGTCAATCCGAGCCAGTTCCACTATAATTTTGATGCAAACGCTTCTTCAATTTCTTGAAGAAGTGTTTTATTTTGGAACACATAAATTGCTGTTGTTGCAAGCACTTCTCCCGCTTTAATAATTCCTTTATGAGCGACATCTGATTTACCATTATCTACCCATTGCCATGAATGCATTGGTGTACCAAAAGGTTCACAAGCAATGAATATTTGCGCAGTTGGTACACACCAACTCACATCACCCACATCAGTTGAAACATAATCTTGATAATGATATCGTGCATCACGAATCTGACTATCAAAATAAGAATCTGTAGGATCATGACAATACTTTTCAAGATGAATTTTATCACTATCATCTAATTCTATTTGTTTGGCTCTGCGCATCACAGTTTCTAGTGTTCGCGAGAGTGGAATATTTGCTTTTAAATCACGACAGGTCCCATCAACCGCAAATTTCATCTTAGTTTGCGTCATTAGCGCTGCACCTTTCGCAATGTCTTGAACTCTATCGCACAAGGATTCTACTTCATCCTTATTTTTACCACGAATAAAGTAATGCAATTGCGCTTCTTTTTGTACAACGTTTGCGGATACACCACCTGCATTTAAGTATGCATAATGAATACGTGCTTCCATTGACATATGCTCTCGAAGGTAATTCACCCCAATATTCATAAGTTCACAAGCATCTAGTGCTGAACGTCCTTTTTCTGGAGCACCTGCGGCATGGCTTGCAATACCTGTAAATGATATCGTTGCCGTCTTTACAGCAAGTGTGAGTTCCACCCATGCTTGTGTGAAAGAGTTTGGATGCCAAGTCAACATTATTGTAGCGTCCTTAAAGATTTCTGCCTCTGCCATAATATTTTTAGCATACCCACTTTCTTCAGCAGGACAACCATAAACTTTAACTTGATAATCTAAACTATGATTAAGACAGTAATCTTTAAAAAGAAGTGCCGCTTGAATGGCACCAGTACCCAAAAGATTATGACCACAAGCATGACCAGGTTTCTCTGATAGCACTTCTTGATAGCACTGCGAAGGTTGACCCATACCTGATAAAGCATCATATTCAGCAAGATATCCCACAACAGGCCCAATGCCACCCCATGAAGCTACAAATGCACATTCAATATTTGCACTATCTCTTTCAACTCTAAATTCCTGGGACTCAAGATAATCACAAATCAGGTTAGCAGATTGAGGTGTATCAAATTTAACTTCAGCAAACTCCCAAATTTCATCAGCAATTTTTAATACATCACTTATATATTTATCTGAGTATGACATTATCTCATCAAGTATTTTTTCCATTGTCTGCATAACTCACCTCTAGCTTAATTTATTCAGAGCTTCAGTTCTCATTTCATTAATCTGATCTAAAGCTTTCATGATGCGTCCTGTTGTATCAAGCGAAACAGGTGTTGCATCACTTTCAATTGCTTCACATAACACATGAATGAGTCCTTCATACAGGGATTCATTCAATGCAAACTCTCGATTTTCTAATCTAATTTTGAAGTTGGGATCTCCGACTTTAATCCAACGAATTTTAAAAGGTTTGTTTGATACGGTTCCAAACAAGAATTCTTCATCATCTGTTATTTCCAATCTCTCGATAGTAACTTCTGATGATAAAACGAATACCATTTCAAGGCAATGAATCCCGTACCAGTGGTATCCTGGTATCTCATCTACAAAAGTAAGAGGTCCTTCTATTTCTATTGATTCTGCAAGATCGAAATGAGCATAAGCATGCGTCATGAAACTCGCAAATCTTAAAGTCGATGACGAATACACACGTAAGTCTTTTTCTTTTGTCAGTTGACAAATTTTCTCAAAGTCTTCATAACTATAAGCAATGGGTTTATCAATAAAAATTGGTTTTCGTGTTTCTGGTAAATTATTTAATAAGTCATAATGCGTTTCAGCATCTCCGGCAAGTATCCACCAAGCATCAACGTCTTCTAAATTCATCTTGTTACTCACAAGAATATCTTTGGGTAATGATTCTAATATCTGTGTTCTTCGATTATTGTAGAATTGACGTGTGCCCAGTTGATCATCTACGACTCCCGCAATTTCAAACCGCCTGCGAAAACGATTATCGTGAATGATATATTCAACGAATGCCGACACATGAGATGTATCGGCACCGACAATCCCTATTCTATAGGGTCTTTTTGTTTGCATAACTGATCCATTGGTCGCGGTTAGACATTACAAAGGCATCATCGTTTAATGTAGGATATAAAGCATATACTTCATCAATATATTCTGACTGTCCTTCACTTAAGCATTCCTTGTCAAGTAAGCACCAATTGCCTTTGAGCAGTCCTTGACGTGCTAACACTTCGTTAATCCCTGCAATACATCCCTTGAATCCATTTCGAACATCAAAGAATGCTGCATTCGCATCGGTAACATGTGTGCCAAGAGTTAAAAGTGATTCGATATTTTCATGTGTTTCACGAGCTTTATGTATTTGATTAAAAAGTTCAACTGATGTTTTTGTCCACACAGACCAGTGTCCTAATAACCCGCCAACAATACGTTTACTTACATGTTTTCCATCAATATCTAATGAATAATCTGTCAATAAATCCGGTACAATATTATCATCATTTCCAGTATAAACAGCAATCTCATCACATCGTTTCGACATCATTACTGCTTTCATGACATCAAGTGATTGATAACGATTGAATGGTGCAATCTTAACAGCGACAACACCATCAATATTCATAAATTCTTTCCAAAATTCAAAAGATAGAATACGGCCACCTGCAGATGGTTGTAAATAAAAACCAATAATCGGCATTATTTTCGCAACGTCACGAGCACGATCTAGCAATTGTTTTTCAGAGTAATCAGGAAGATGTCCCATACTTAGTAAGCATGCGCAGTAGCCTAGATTTTTAGAAATTTCAGCTTCTTTACATGCTTGTTCTGTTGGCCCTGCTAATCCTGAAACCAACAAAAATGGTCGATCTAGGTTTCGTTTCGACACTTCTTCACTAGCGAGTGTCAATACTTTTTCATACAGGTTAAATTCGGGATCACGGATTTCAAATTGTGTTGTATGTACCCCCACTGCAATTCCCCCAACGCCCGCATCAATATAGTAATGTGTCAATGCTCGTTGAGATAATACATCTAAACTTTTATCTTCATTTAAGGCTAAAGGATGTGCTGGTATTACGGTTCCTCTAAAGAGTAAGTCGCGTTGATCTTGATTCATTAATACTTACCTTCTCTTTCTTGAAAATGAGTTGGCTTATCAATCATTGAACCATCTAGTTCAATCCACGTTGCGATGGTATCGATCATTTCTCGAATACTTGTCTGAGGATATCCAAACAATTCATGAGATTTTGATGCATTACTTAAAAGTGCATTTTCAGATTCCTCGCCAACAATCGTAACCGCTTTTCCAAAACGTTCTGCAAAGCGCTCAGCAATCCATCGTACAGATAAAGTTTCTGGTCCCGTAATGTTAATAACATTAGCAGGCACTGTTGCGTGTAATAAACTTCTGATTGCCATTTCACTTGCATCAGGTTGCCAAATAACATTAACTTGACCCATTGTGACATCAACTGGTCGATTATTATAAACATCTTTTGCAATTTCCACGAGTACGCCATAACGAACATCAATTGCATAGTTCAGGCGATATATAGCCATAGGTGTTTGATTTTCTTTTGAGAAATGTTCGAATATTCGCTCACGACCTAAACATGATTGAGCATACTCACCGATTGCTTCAGGCATTTGTTCTTCTGAAGGAGCTGCATCCTTTACGCTTACGAGCGGATAAACACATCCCGTAGAAAAGACAACAATATTAGAGTCCTTATATGTTTCCGCAATACGTCCTGGTAAGTAACTATTGAGAGCCCAAGTATATGATTCATTTCCGGTGCTACCAAATTTATATCCCACCATAAATATGACGTTTTTAACCTGCGGTAGTGACTTTAATGACTCATCATTCATAAAATCTGCCACAAGTGTCTTAACTCCAATTGCTTCAAGAGCATCACGCGATTGATTGCCATCAGAGAATCGTGCGACACCGTAAACATTCTTTTTAATACCTGCTTTACTTAATGCATCCATCAGTAAAGCCGATAAGTTATATCCGATTTTTCCACTCACACCAAGGATAATAATATCACCATCAATGTGCTTCACATCTTCAATAAGAGCTGAAGAAGCTGTATTCATTTTCTTCTCTATTTCATTCAATATCGTCATACTTTTTCCTCTTCTAGATCCTGATTCTTACCGTAAGTGAAACAATGTGTTAAATACGATGCACCTCTTTCAGAGAGCGATTTATAAACTTCAGGATATGTTTGAATCGGAGTTGGCATATCGTAATATGCATCTACTTTTATACGCTTTGATTCCAACAGTCGTATAAACTCTCCAACATTACGCCCTTCAGTCCATCGAACATATCCGTAAGGATAATCTACCGCATCTTTTTCATATGATGTGTTGTAACGTCCTGGACCACCAGCTCTTGAAATACGAATATCGATTTCTTTAACAAACATTTTTTCTCTACTATAATTTGGTTGAATATCTCCAACTATTACTGATTTCCCTCGATCACAAAGCCAATCAATACTCTTGTCAGTCAAGTAGCTTGCGCCACTTCCTGCACACAGAAATACTGCGTCAGCACCTTTACCACCACTTGCAAGCATCAAGTCCTTTTCGAGTTCATTCTCATCTGAGTATGTTTTTAGTCCTGATACTTCGTGTAGTAATTCAGCACGTGATGCCGATCGATTCAACGCAAATACTACAAGTCCTGCATTATGTGCAATTTGTGCAATAAGTTGGCCATAAATTCCGAGTCCAACCACAACACAAATCTCTCCAAAACGAAGATCACCTTGACGCAGTCCGTGAATTGCGATAGCACCCAATCCACCTAGCGAAGCATCCTTAAGTGACACACTTTCTGGAACTTTTACAGCAAGAGTTTTCGGTACAAGTAATTGCGAACGATGTCCCACATAGGGTGCACCATAAACCGCAACACGATCACCCACTTTAAAATCATCAGCGCCAGCACCCACAGAAATTACGATTCCTGAGGCCGAATAGCCAAGTCGAACAACTTCTTCTTGAGAACCTTGACTCATCGTATTTTCTGTTCCAGGGCTTACGGCCGAGTATGAAACATCAACAAGGATATAGTTATCGATAACTGATAAATCCTCAGATTCGTATATTTTAATTTGCCCGTTTTGGGCTCCTAAATAGTTCATCATAATTATTATTTAATACCTGTAAAGGCAATTCCTTTCGTAAAGTATTTTTGGAAGAATAGGAAGATCAAGAATGTTGGTATAAAGGAAATAAATGCTCCTGCCATTTCAATTCCAAAGTGTCCTTCTTTCGTAAGGAGTGAAGCAAGTCCAACGGTAATTGGATACATATCATTACTGGTTGTGAAAATTAATGGCGTTAGGAAGTCATTCCATGATGAAATAAATGCGAATGTACCCACTGTTGCGATAACAGGTTTTGAAAGTGGGAGCATGATTGTAAAGAATATCTTTAAATCTCCAGCACCATCAATTTTTGCGGATTCTTCAAGAGAAGCCGGAATTTGTTGCATAAACTGTTTGACTAGGAAGACACCCATTATTGACCAAACAAGTGGAATAATTAGTGCAGCACGCGTATTAACCCAACCAATCTCTGAGAACATAATATATCGAGGTATGATTAAAACTTGTGTTGGAATCATTACCACTGCCATCATCGTCCAAAAGAGTATATCTTTTCCCCAGAAATCTTTTCTTGCAAAGATATAACCTAGGACTGCCGCAAAGAACATTTGCAAGACCGTAGGGATTACAGAAACTACGATGGAGTTCCACATCCATGTAAGAATTGGTGAATATTTGAAAATATGTTGGAAATTCTTAAAGGTGAGATCATGGGTAAATATCCACGTTAAAGGATTACCTACAGGAACTTTTGCATCTACAAATGCACCAACAACCATTATTAGAAACGGC
The DNA here is from genome assembly GCA_036637915.1 of Erysipelothrix sp. Taxonomy (GTDB): domain Bacteria; phylum Bacillota_I; class Bacilli_A; order Erysipelotrichales; family Erysipelotrichaceae; genus Erysipelothrix. Next base: position 46,719 of record JAVWLP010000002.1, read on the forward strand.
ACTAGGAATGTAATTCCTAACAGAGTTAGAATTAGTCCTTTTATAATTTTTACTTTCTTATCGCTCATAATTGCCTCCTAATTATAGTCAACTTGTTTTCCAAGATAACGTTTCTGAATCATCGATACAGCGAAGATAAAGAAGAATAAGACATACGCTAATACACTTGCGTAACCAAAGTCATATGCTGTGAATCCCTGTTGATACATATAGTAAACAATAGTGTTTGTTGCATAGTTTGGACCACCTTTTGTTAGTAAGAATGCAGAGTCGAAAATTTGAAATGATCCAATTGTTGTGGTAATTGCCACATACAAATGAATCGGCATCAAAAGTGGCATCGTAATTTTAAAGAATGTTTTAAAACGACCTGAACCATCAATTTTCGCTGCTTCATATACATCGTCAGGAATACCTTGTAATCCAGCATAATAGTAAATCATTGTATTTCCCACAACCTTATAGATTGAAAGTCCCGCAAGCACCATAAGTGCTTGGCTGGAACTTGATAGAAAGAGTTGTTCTTGGATGCCGAAGATAGCTAGAAATTGGTTAACAAAACCTTCAGCATTTCCTCGGAACATCCAAGCCCAAATCCCGGATATAACAACAAATGAAGTTACAACTGGAAGAAAGAAGACTCCTTTAAACAGTGTCGCCCAACGACGTTTTAGAGAATGAATTAACGTTGCAAACAGAAGTCCTAATGCCATCGTTGGTAAAATATAAAGTACTGAGAACATGATCGTATTCCAAATGGATTTCCATGCATTTGGGTCATTGAAGAACCGTTTCCAGTTATCAAGTGCTATAAATTCTGGTTTTCCTACGATTGGATAGTCCATGAATGTGATCACAAAACTGAATACAATCGGACCGACGTAGAAAAATATAAAGTGACCGAGAATCGGAACTAAAAACAAGTAAACTAATGAGTGCTTCTTGACATGTTTCTTTGCTTTTTCAAAAAACGACGGTTTCTTAGTTTCTTTTGGTAAGCTCGACCCTGTGAGTCCACGTTCAAGCGTGTTATTTTCTTCCATGTTAAACCTCACATTTCTAATCTATTTAAGATATGTTTTAATTGCTTCTGCAGATTTTGTTGCTGCTTCTTGTGGTGTAATTGAACCTTCTAACATAGCTTGTACAATTGCTTGTACATCGGGCATGAATACACGAGCTTGGGAGTTGATAACACCAGGACGTGCAATCTTAGTAAATTCTGCCATTTGTTTCATTTCTGGATTGTCGTCATAGATTGACAATGCTACTTCACGTGCAGGAATAAATCCAGTCACTTTGTTGAATTCTTTCATGTTTTCTTCGTTAGTCATCACTTGGAGGAACTCAACTGCTTTCTCTTTATTTGCTGATCCATTAGATACAACGAAAGCTCCAGTAGTACCAAATGTTGTTTCGACTTCTTCTTTCAATGGTGAACCAATTACAAACTCAACATTGTTTTCTTTAGCTGAGGCGATGAGATTATTTGCAGCCCATGCAGCCATAACTTTACCCTCTAAGAATAGAGGTGCTGAATCTTCAACTGTAATTGAATCTTTTGAGATAAATCCGTCTTTATACCATTGATTTATTTGAGTAAATGCTTTGACTGATTTTTCATTATCAATGAAAACTTCGTTCTTATCATTTGCGATGTCTCCACCTGCTTGCCAGATTAGTGGGTATAGTGAAGAGTTTAGTGTATTACCACCATCATATGTACGTGCGTAGTAACCTTTCTCGACAGCTTTTTTACCTAGTTCATTGAACTCTGCCCAAGTCTTAGGTAGATTATTTACATCTGCCCCAATTTCTTCAAGAATCTTTTTATTATAGAATAGTGATTGTGATTCACGTAAAATTGGTAATCCATATAATTTTTCTTTATATTTTACAGCTTGAATACTTGTATCTGAGAAGCCTTCAAGATTTTTAGCAGGAACCATATCATCAATACTTGCGATTAAATCTTTGTCTGCAAATTGAGTTACTTGGTCAGGAATCAAGTAGAAAATATCAGGTCCTTGTTTTGCAGCAAGTGTCGTTGTAAGTTTTTGTTCACGGTTTGCCCAAGGAATTTCTTCAAATGTGACAGTTGCGTTTGGATTTGTTTTTTTGAACTCTTCAGTCATTTTTGTATAGACTGCTTCAATTTCTGATTTCTTTTCAGCACCAACGTAAGGGTGAACCCATACTGTTAAATTAACTGCGTCATTAGATGACGCACTTTTTTTACTGCCACATCCAACTAGTGTCAATAATACTAACGCGACCAACATGGATCGCTTGAAAATCTTAGTCATGCTATATCCTCCTTATATTTCGAAAGCATGCTTGTTTCTATCTGAAACAAAGATATTTGATAAGAACTCATGTTTTTATTGAAACATTCCTAAACACTGCGTGATTTTGAATCTGTATCAAGGTAGTATTATGAGTGATTGCGATTCAAAAAATGTTAAAGAATTAGTTCATTGAAGTCATCATTTTGACTAAAACTATCGTCTTATCACAATTTATACTTAAATTGTTCTCAAACTTACAGACATTATTTCCATCTTCAACGCCTGCTTTTTTAGAAGTAAATACTTCTTAACCTTGTATATCCGCTTCCTCCTTGAATACGCTTCCATTATATCTTTTTCGATGCGTTTCTAATATTACCTAAATTGCCAAGAATCATAAAAATATTGCTACTGTGGTTAAAATACCTAAAAAAAGGCCTATTTCTCAGCCTTTTCTGTTAGTTTTTCTTAAATTTCTTGATGTTTAGGATTGTGAAACCAAACACAATAACTCCAATTCCCAGATAGAGTAAATTATTATTTTGATCAACACCTGTTGAAGGGAGTTCTCCCGTGTCTGTTTTATTATCAATATCTGGATTTACAGGAACAGATGGTTCAATGGGTTTAACTGGTTCGACTGGTTCGACTGGTTCGACTGGTTCGACTGGTTCGATTGGGTCTACCGGTTCGATTGGTTTTTCCTTTAATTTAAGACCGCTCACTGAATCATTAAGTAAATCAAGCCGAGCTTGTATCATTTCTTGAGTTACACGTTTTTCGAATGATTCAAGCAATATTCCCGTAACCATCTCTGTTTCTTGCTCTCCTAGAAGACTTAACAGTTCAGTAGTATCTTTAATTTGTTCTTTTAAGATTGCGACAGATTCATCGGTATACTTCGTTGTATCTACTGTTATTGCTCTTTTTAATGCATCATTTATGTAAGCAGTTTTCCCTTTTGGTACCTGCTGCTCTGCAACAAGTTTTACTTCATCATAATATGCTCCACTTGTTTGGAAGTAATTTGAAGAACCAAAGGTTACATTCGTATATACAGCTTTTTCGGGTGCAATACCTGAAACTGTAATTTCATTCCATTTTCCATAATCACTACGAATGTGTTTTAAGGTTTCTCCTTCAATATCTTTTCCGACTTGTTTTCCATTTTCATCAAAGAATCTAATGAACACTGTATTTTGACCATCGGTTAAGTATTGTTGAACACTAGCTGTATATTTAACACCCGACTGTACGGGAATATTATCTGACTTAACGAACACAGTTTCTTTATCTGATTGATCAACAATCTTTAGACTGTGCTCGTCTTTATAGGCACGTTCTGTAGTTACTTCAAATGAGACGTTGGAAGTAATTGCTTCAAACAGTGATGACCAACCTGGTATTACAGGATGATTTCCCGATAATTCACGCTTATTATCAAACGCTTCAAATCCACCATTTTTTAGAGGTTGAATAACTTGTGCATTGATAACTTCATCATTTTCCTCTAACGAGTCCACGTCAACAATTCTTATTTTTTCAATATCATTTGGCGAATTTTGTAAAATATATACTGCTTGTTTTCCTTCAGAATCTTTGCTGAGTGTCATGAAATCTACTTCTTTATCTGTAAGAATACGTGTATGTTTCCAGTTTTCTGTACTTGGATCAACAACTGTCATTCTTCCTGCTAAGTCAGTATATAACAACCCATCTTCACCAAATTCAATATGAACTGGACGCCACATACCGCGATTTTTTACATCGGGATAGATATCTTTGTGCTTCGTGAATGTCATCGTTTCAGGGTCCAATGTAAATAGAACCCCATCTACTGCACCCCATAATTGACCTGATTCATCAAATGTTAGTCCACTTATCATTGGTGTTTTTTGAATCTCGGAAAAAGGAATTTCAATTTCTTTAACTTTTTCTTGCTTTTCAATATCCCACACAAAGATTACGGGTTTACTTGCCATATCACTAGTGGATGCATCCAAGCCACCTCGTATTGTTGTAGATCCAAAGATTAAGTTACCACGCTTAGCAAGACCAACAATACTCTGGTTTTGAACGACATTACGGTGAACTTGTTTTTCACCTGTTTTAGGATTGTAGAGTGCAAGAACACCCCCAAGTTCTTTATAATAGGGAATCGTTCCAATCATCAATAAATCGTCTTGATAATCCATTATATATGGACGGTCTTGAATGTAATCATCTTTTAGATTAAATAGAGTCTTTGCTTCAAGTGTACTTGTATCAAATTCTTGAATGATAGCGCCACTATAAAGTCCAAAGTACATTTTATTTCCTTCACCAGCTGTCATTCCTTCAGCCTGCATTTGATTAAAAATACTCTTAGTATTTGTCTTAAGATTAACCTGCATTCCTTTTGGACCGCCAGGATAAGATGACGCATAGAGATTTCCATCATTATCTTTACCTAAGTTATGCAAAAGAACAGGAGTACCTTTCAGAACATTCTCTGTTTCATGATATTTACCAGTATCAAGATTGAAATGAGCCACATCGCCAAGTCGTTTTAATGATACAAATTCTAATCCATCTTTTGATTGATACACTGCACCACCACGATGTCCTAAAAAGGAGCCACCTACAGGTTTAGCTTCTAGAGTATCAAGATCAACCTCGTGTAATTTACGTTCATATGTAACGTAAGTCTTGTTGTTATGGACAGCGAGTTGATCCCACCCAAACGCACCAAAATCATCAGGTCCACCATCGTGTTTTTTCTTTAATGTTTTCTCTTCCCACTTCTCTTCAATGAGATTGTAGAATAGAATTGCCCCTTCGCCATTATCGTCAAAACGAGCTACCAAGTAGTTTCCTGCTACTGCCATATTATAAACATGATTAAGATTTTCTTTATCATTAGGCTTATCGATGATATCGTACGCATTCTTAGTAATATCCTCTTTTTCACCTGTTACAGCATCCATTTTAATTACTCGTGACTTAACACCTGTACCAAGATAAACATAACCATCATGATATGCAATAGAACGTACATATCCGGTTTCATTACCTTCGGTTGCTTTACCCATATTTGTGAATGTACCGAGTGCAGCATCATACTTCACAACACTACCTTCATGTTCTTTATGAGTACCTATATAAACATTACCTTTATCATCAGTAGTAATTGACCAGAATTGATGCCCTGGCATTGGCGTGCCTAAAAGTTCAACTTTTTGATCACTTGGTTTATAACGATAGAGTTGTCCATCATTGTTAGGTCCTAATGCAGCAATGTAAACATTACCTTGTAAATCAGCAGTATGTCCCCAAGATTGTGATACCCCCGGCATTAACTGTGAATACGCAATTGTGTTTGTTTCAACATCCAATGCATTAAAATAGCCTCCATTTGTCATTGAATATGCATATAGTTTGCCGTTATATTCCGCAAACGTAGCACTAATAACACTGGTAACTGTATCTATTTGATTTCCTGTAGCTTCTGGTTCATAAAATCCCCGTCCACTTAACACCGCATCCGGTTTCTCATTTTCTTTAGAATCAGCATGAATTGTAGCTGCAGGAATTATTGAAACAAACGCCATAAATAAAGCTAAAATAGATATGCTAAAAGATTTGATAAATCGAGTCATTTCTTTCTCCTTTTATAAGAAAATATGTTCACGCTAACATAGTTTCAAAAATTACAGAAATTGTTCACTCATCTCAATTTCATTCAAAGCATATCATGTAGGCGCTTTCAACATTAGATAGAATATTGCACAACTTTATTAAATTCTTGCACTTCGATCATACAAAAAAGTAGACTTCATAACTTACGAAGTCCTCTTCTGCTACTTTGAGGCTATTTTAATTTGAATTTAATAACTTCTGATTTTGTCTTGTACTGGTCAATATTCTGATCAAAAGGTGTTTCAACAATCATCAGAAATTCATCAACATTTTTGGTGACAGTGATAATTTGGTGGATATCTTCAGGAAATTCTATCGGGACAAGTACATTTCTCTTTTGATCCAATAAGTACAACTTTTTTTTGTAATTATCTATAAAGAGAATATTATCTTCATCAAGATAGACGGCTTCTCGAATCATAATATTATCAATGATGCTTGTTGTTTCCCCACTTCGTAAGTCATGATGATTAAATAAACTTCCCTCATCATTATTTGAAGTAAAATAAATTGAATTATCTACTTTCCATGAAATTATTACATTTGAAGGAATTGTGACTGTTTTAATACCCTCTTCATAGTAGTAAATGATAGAGTTTTTTTTATTAGATAGTGTTTTAGTGAAAGTATCATTACCGCAGTTAAGTAGAGCTGAACTATTATACCTTTCATCGTCACTAACTTCAAAGTAGATATCAAAGTTATCACTACTCTCCCGACTTATGGATCCATCACTTACTTTCCATAACGATCCAGTAATAACTTTTTGACCATTTTGTTTTTCATCACCTAGTGAGTATGTATAATACTCGTCATTTACCTTACAAAAATTAAATTCTCCCCAGAATGGGTGGCTTTCAAAATCCAATAATATCGTTTCCTCAGGTTTATTCCTATCTAAGGCCCTAACTCTCAATTCATCATTAAATTTATTCATCAAAAGAATTATATTTGATTCTGTTGAGTCATATATAAAACCACCCAATTCTTGATATAGTTGAACTGCTTTTCTAGTTTTAAGATTAAATTCAAATACTTTATTTTCCATTCTCACCATATTATCCGGAATTTCTTTTGAATAAGTACTAAATCTTAATTTATCATTTCTTATATTTGTGTGTCTAATAAAATCAGTATTCTCAAAATTTGCATCAGAATCAAAGTAGTCTTTAAGCAAACTTCTTTCCTGAATAATTATTTTTCTTTCGGGTTCCACAGTGAGCACATCATACACTTTCTCTGGAGTATTTCTTGAAAACTTACGCCCTAGTAATGAGATACACAACAACAGTATGAGTGTTACTAGTACAATCACGAATGTTCTATTCTTTTTATCTACCATTACGTTCTCCTTAATTGTTAAGTTAGGAATTCATTAGAAATTATCATAGTAGTAAAGGAACGAGTTGGGTATTTGTTTAACCTCCTATCAATTTAAGTACTCTATTCCTGATATTTGTCTTTTTGCTAGTGCTAAAAACGATTAAGTTTACTCTTATATATATTTTATCATGATAATAGATTCTCACTGTGAGATTTTAATGATATATAAAAAGAACCGAAATTTAATTTCCAGTTCTTAAGTCTCATAATTATTAGCAAATAAAAAAAAGTATACAAAACTGTATACTTGAATTTATTAAATTAAATGGTGCGGGCGAGAGGACTCGAACCTCCATGCCGAAGCGCTAGATCCTAAGTCTAGTGTGTCTGCCAATTTCACCACGCCCGCAACTATTTCTTAATGCTTATTGATTATATCAACCTTAATAACAAATATCAATAGCTTTTTCGTATTTAGTTATAAAAAATTTAATATTAACAAATTTCTATAAATATTAGTACTCAGATAGGAGTATTAAGTTACCACTAAGGCATGATTATATAAAAAGAAGAGCGCATTAACTCTTCTTATGATAATTCTTCTTTTAAAATATTCATGATATGTCTTTCCATCTCATTTTCAAGAATAAAAGGATACTCAGCTGCAATAATTTCAAAATGTTTGTAGAGTTGATCATTTAGTGTTCCATCTTGAACATAAGACTTAAGATAAAGATACCTAACAATTTGTGGGGAATACATAACCCCATTAATATATCTTTTCAACTGTTCTGTTTCTTCAGGTACTTCTTGACTCATTCTCATTTGTAGGTAATTGATTTCAAGTTCTAACTGCATCCGATATACATATGGAATTTTCACATCAATCCCTTGAAGTTCTTTGAGGTGTATCAAGCACTCATTCCATCCAATTTCCAATCTTTTTTGGTAGAGATAATAATAGTTGACCAAAAACGCATAATAGTTATCTACTAAATCAATAGGATAGCTTCTAAATTCAAAGGAATGACTGCGATCTGAAGAATCAAATTGTTCCCGATAGAACCCTGACAATTGTACATAAGCATCACGAGCTTGAATGCTTCTTCTTAAGGTTCGTACCGCTTCCGTATCGTTTATAAACAAACCATGCGGTACAACGTTCACAAACAGAACTACGAGTCCCATAATAATGAATATGACCAATATAAGTTGATTCATCATACCGAGATTTGCGTTTAGCACAATCACTATGAGGAATAATGTCAGCAGACCGTTAGCAATATTCCCACCTTGTAAATACAAGGTATAAGGTAATTCATCCAATTCCACATCGGGCGTTTTCATAATACATTGACCATTAATTTTTGGAACATGGTATCTCTTAAACTGAATGCCATATTCGGAAGAAACCATGACCCAATTCAAGACTTGAATTGATGTGAATTCATAACCAGAAATCACTCCAAAAATATAATGTCCGAACTGACGTACTACTATTTGAACCATTAGTACCAATGCACTCAAGATTGTTACAACGATAAACATAGGTACAAAAGAAAGCTTTAATACAGGAGCATACCGAACACTTGTCCATGATAGTGCTAAAGCAATACAGCTTACAATCACCACACGAAAACTTACTTCTTTAAGTTTCATTTTCCCCCCTATGTAGACACAATTAAGAATATAAAACTCCTAAAAACTAATTTAGGAGTTTCATAATTAAGAAATATGGAACAATTCTTTTGAGTAGCGATCAAAATCATCTGCATACTCATCAAGTTTTTTCTCATTTTCTTCGTAGCTAGCTTTTAATTCCGCAATTTCTGCAGAAAGTTCTTCTGAATCACTTTCTTCGAATTGTCTTTCTAAACTTGTAAGTTTAATTTTAACTTTTTCGTTTAAGTTTTCAAGAGCAGACATACGCACTTCTAAAAGCTCTACTTCATTTTCGAGTTCTTCACGGCGTTCTTCCGCAGTTTTTAAATCTCTATTTTTAATCTTGAAATAGAATTCATCTTGAAGCGATTTGAATTGGCTCCAAAGTTTCTCTTCATGTTCACGACCACTGTGACCAATCGTTTTCCATTCTTCGAATAATTTATCCATTTCTTCTCTAACTGTTTGTGGATTAAATGATTCCACAACTTTTTCTGCACTCGCCACGATTTCAGCTTTTTTATTTTTGGCTTCATCATGAGTTGCACGAAGTTCTTCAAAGAAATTTCTTTGATTTTCATAGAAGTGTTGACGTGATTCATTGAATCGTTCCCAAAGCGCATCTTCATAGTCACGACCTGCAAAACCAGCTTCCTTCCAACGTGTCATTAACTCACGCATTTCTACAGAAGTTTTCTTCCAGTCTGTACTTTCTTTTAAAGCTTCAGCTTCTTCAATAAGTTTTTCTTTTACTTCACGAGTTTCTTCGCGCGCTTCCGCTAAATTTTCAAAGTGTTTTGAACGTGAATCAAAGAATACATCATTGATTGCACGGAATTTTTCCCAAAGCTCTTGATCGATATCTTGACCAGCAAAGCCAGCTTCTTTCCAACGAACTTGTAATTCTTGTAGGTATGTAGCTGTCTTGTTCCATTCTTTCGAATCTTTAACTTTCTCAGCTTCTTGGATTAATTCTTTTTTAATTTTTTGTGCTTCATCAATACGTTCTTGACGTGTTTCATAAAGTTTGATTGCGTGGTTAAAACGCTCTTCTAATTTAGGATCAATTCCTTCTGCTGATAATGAGTTCCATTCATCCTTGATAAAATCAAGTTTTAAATCATCTCCTGTACTCATTAGACTATAGACTTCTGATATTAATTGATTTTGACGAGATTCTTCAACTGAGGCGAGACTTTCCCAACCGAAATGATGATCGGAGATTTCAGGTTTCGGTGAATCTTCAACTTCTACCTTTTCCTCAATCTCGTTATTTTTTTCTTCGTTAACCATAAGCACCTCTTTCTATAAACTACTACTAGCTCTATTTTAACACATATAGGATAAAAATTAAGATATTTCCCACTTAAAATTTCCAATACCTCTTGATTTTCTAAGTTTCATGTTTAATAATTGTAAGTTTGTTAAAAGAATTACAAGTGCACTTACAACATATCAGTTCTTCAAGTTGTCACTCTCCTTGTTTTGCTATATAATGTGACTTATATATTTTGAAAGGAAAATTTATTATGGTAGATTCTGTTAATCTGTGGTTACTGACCGGAATTGTAATAATCGTAGTTGGTTTTGCACTTAAACTCGATTCACTTGCAGTTGTTCTGGTAGCCGCTATCGTAACGGCATTAATTGGGGGAATGTCGTTCATGGAAGTCGTTGGAGTTTTAGGAGAAAAATTTGTTTCTCAACGTGGTCTTACAATCTTCGTGCTAACCTTACCTGTGGTTGGGTTGTGTGAGAGATACGGACTTCGTGAACAAGCTGTTAAGTTAATTCAAAAGATGAAGGTACTTACAGCGGGTCGTGTTATCTTTGTTTATCAATTGATTCGTCAATTTGCTGCTGCCGGATCCCTTCGTTTAGGAGGACATCCTCAATTTGTTAGACCTTTAATTCATCCTATGGCTGAAGGTGCTGCTGTTCAATCACGTGGAGAAGATGATTTAACAGACAATGAAAAAGATGAAATCAAAGCTGCAGCCGCAGCATCTGATAACTATGGTAACTTCTTCGGACAAAACTTGTTCCTATATAGTAGTGGAACTAACTTGATTGTTGAAACTTTAGTAGCTGCGGGGTTTGCAGTTACTAACCGTGGTATCGCAATGTGGTCAATTCCTATCTTTGTTTGCTCCTTAGTATTTGGAGGCGTTCAAACTGTAATGCTCGATCGCCGCATCGCTAAAGGAGGTAAAAAATAATGAATTTTTGGACATTATTTTTAGAAATCTGGTATATCTATATCGGTCTTATATTTATTGTTAGTGGTATTGATTCATTTAAAAATGTTGATGATAACCGTAAATACGGAGCATCATTATTCTGGTTTATTCTTGCGTTCCTATTTATGGCAGGACCTTATGTTCCTAAAGAAGTTAATGGATTCCTAGTTTTAGGATTGGGAGTTCTCTCAGCGTTTAAAGTTGTAAATATCAGTAAAATTGAAATGATTCCTGATCGATTTAGACAAACAGCATCCGATCGTATTGGTCTTGCAATCTTCATTCCATCATTAATTATTGCTACTGGTGCTGTCGTGTTCTCAATGTTTCTACCAAACCTTGCTGACCCAGCACTGAAAGTATCTGATTCAGTCTTTGGCTATATTGCTATTGGTTTATCTGCATTCTGTGGATTAATCGCTGCACTAATCATCACAAAATCAGGACCTAAAGAAGCTATCAAAGACGGTAGCCGTCTCATGAGAACAATGGGTTCATTCAGTATCTTGCCACAACTTCTTGCAGGTTTAGGTGCAATCTTTACATCTGCTGGTGTTGGTCAGCTGATTTCAACATTAATGAGTAATGTTATTCCTAACGGTTCTGCACTCGCTGGCGTTATTGCTTACTGTGTTGGTATGGCAATCTTTACAATTATTATGGGTAATGCATTCGCAGCCTTTGCTGTTATTACTGTCGGTATTGGTATTCCATTTGTATTCTCACAAGGTGCTGATCCAGTTATTGCTGGCGCACTTGCAATGACAGCTGGTTTCTGTGGTACATTATTAACACCAATGGCCGCCAACTTTAACCTGTTGCCTGCAACACTTCTTGAAACTAAGTCACAATATACTGTGATTAAGTATCAAGCACCTTTCGCAATTGCATTGTTAATTGCGCACATCGTATTAATGTATTTCTTAGCATTCTAAAGGAGGAAATAATTTATGAAAGTATTAATTACAGGTTTTGATCCATTTGGTGGAGAAGCAATGAACCCAGCTTATGAAGCTGTGAAGCTCTTACCAAATACAATTGAAGGAGCTGAAGTTATTAAAGTTGAAGTTCCTACGGTTTTCGGAAAGGCAATCGATGTCTTAGAAGAAAACATGGCTAAGTATCAACCAGATGTTGTAATCTGTGTTGGCCAAGCTGGAGGCCGTTTCGGTGTTACTCCAGAGCGTGTAGCAATCAATCAAGATGATGCGCGCATCAAAGATAACGAAGGCAACCAACCCATTGATGAAACTATTCGTCTTGATGGAGAGGGTGCATACTTCTCAACACTACCAATTAAAGCAATGGTAGAAAACATGAAAGAAGCAAAAATTCCTGCTTCAGTATCTAATACTGCAGGTACCTTCGTATGTAACCACTTAATGTACGGACTTATGTACTTAATTGATAAAAAGTTCCCAACAACTAAAGGTGGCTTCATTCACGTTCCGTTCGCAACAGAACAAGCTGCTCAAAAGGTTAGCATGCCTTCATTAAGCCTTGAAGAAATTGCGAAAGGCTTAGAAGTAGCAATCGCAACTTCAGTAACTGTAAAAGAAGACGCTAAAATCCAAGGTGGAGCAATTTCATAATTTATAAAAGACTTGATTTATTTCAAGTCTTTTTATATGCACAACAATACCAACATTATACCCCACGTGGTATAATCGCCACAAAGAGGTGATGATATGTTTGAGTACGCGTTGACGATGATCCCAAGCAAACGAAAACACTGGATCTTGTTTTCATTATTTTTCTTATTTGTATATACAGTAATTGATTCATTCAATATGACTTATAGTGTAATGGCAACAGAATATAGTATTGCTTTAGTTACAGTTAACATATTATTGAATCTATTAATGAGCATTCTTTCAGGTTTATTGATGACGCTTAGCACCGTTATGTCATCAATTTATGGTCATGAAGGAAAAGGTCAGAACATGGGGTTTCTTTCAATCATGTTTGGAATTTTGACATATGGGTGTACACCTTGCGTAATTGCTTTTTTCGCTTCAATTGGTATTACATTCTCAGTTGTTGCTTTGCCATTGGCTGGTCTTCCTTACAAACTTGTATCCCTTGTATTAATTATTTTAGGTCTTGTATTTATTCGATACGAAATGAAGAAACCATGTCCCATAAGAAAAGAGGAAGTTCCCAACTAGGAGCTTCCTCTTTTAGATTGTAGTTATACTAACGTGACTTCACAATTAGCTCTACCGCTTCTTCGAGAGCATCTTGTCCTTCAATTCCTTCGGGAAGGGTATCAATGCAATCTAAAAGATTGTTGATGCCAATTAGCTTCACGATTTTATCGATACTAGAGCGCACAGCCGTAACTTGAGCAAGGACATCCTTACAGTCCTGACCTTCCTCTATCATCTTCGTAACGCCGCGCAATTGGCCCTCAGCACGGTTTAACCGATTAATTATCTTTTTCTCATCACAAATCATGACATTGCCTCCGTAAAAGTTATTTCTTCAAGATTATTGCATGCAAGGCACGCGATTGCAAGAAGCTCTTTTATATCTTACTTTCAAGATATTGTTTTAAAGCTTGTTTAGGTTGGAATCCTTGAATCTTTTCTACAGGCAATCCATCTTTGAATAAGATCATTGTAGGGATACTCATAATACCGTATTGTTGAGCAATTGCTTGATTCTCATCAATATTAACTTTTTTGATTTCAACTTTACCTTCAAGTTCTGTTGAGAGTTCATCAAGAACAGGTCCTAACATTCGGCAAGGTCCACACCATTCTGCCCAAAAATCAACGAACACATAACCATCTTTTGTTTCGTCATTAAAATTTGCATCTGTAATATTTTTTATCATAAGACATCTCCTTTATACTATCTATTATACCCCTAACCGTATAAATGTTAATTAATATGCTCAAATAAAAAAGAGGGCAAAGCCTCTAATTTTCATCTAAATTATTAAAACGTTCTAAATCAGCTTCTTCAACCAATACAAAGAAGAGATCACCATCTCTAACAATATAATCAGGATCAACCATAATCTTTAAACCATGAATGTCTTCACATTTTAAAGCAACGATATTGAACCCGAAATCTTGACGAAGATTTAAATTACTAATTTTTTTCCCTACCCAGTTTGTGAGTGGATGAATTTCTGCGATATTATAGTTATCATCAATTCTAAATGCATCAATAAGACTATGTTTCGCAATTTCATTTCCAAGGCGTTTACCCATTTCTACTTCAGGTAAAACAACTCGGTCTGCACCCACTTTTTTAAGAACTTCAAGATATTCACTGTTTTTTGTTTTCACAATAACATGTTTAACTCCGAGTTTCTTAAGATTCAGCACACCCATGATTGTATCTTCAAGACGTTCTCCCGATGCTACAATTCCAATATCAGCTTGAGCTACATCTGCGGCTTCCAATACTTCATATTTTGTAAAGTCACCTGAAACACAATGGTCAACATGTGGTGCAACCTCTTCAACACGTGCCATTTTTTGATCAATGGCAATGACTTCTACTTGGTGTCGTGCTAGTGTTTTTGCTACGGATGCACCAAAGAGTCCTAATCCTAATACTGCTACTGTTTTATTAATCATATCATTTTCTCCTAACCTACCAAGAGATTTCCTTCTGGGTATCTAATTAATGGTTCTTTTGGTTCACTCCTACCACCAAATGATAGGAAGAATGTCAACAGTCCAATACGTCCTGCAAACATTACAATTATCAATACAATTTTACCAATGGCCGTAAGATCGGGTGTTAGTCCCATTGTTAATCCTACTGTACCAAAACATGAGAATACTTCAACTAAGACGTATTCAATACCATATCTTTCAGGTATTGTTTCTGTTATTAAGAGTATTAATGATGCTCCAATAACAACCATAAGTCCAATAAATACAATCATAACCGACTTCACAACACGATCCTTAGGTATTTTCCGATTTTGGAATCGTGGTTCTTCATCATGAAGTTTTCCTTTAACATACAGGAAGATGGTCGCAACTGTTGTGACTTTAACGCCACCTCCTGTTGAACCAGAAGATGCTCCAATAAACATTAAGATTATTGTTACAAAGATACCCATTGAAGATACCATTGCATAGTTTACGTTAGCATAACCCGCTGTACGAGGTGTTATTGCCATAAACAGATAGTTCACAAGTTGTAAATGAAGTGGTAACTCTGCGAATGTTCCGTTGCGACTTTCACTGAGCCAGAACAATAAGAAACTTACAAATAAAATTGATAAGGTTGTTACCAACGTTAGTTTCGTATGCATTAAAAGTTTCTTATTCTTTTTATAGTGAAGTAAATCATGCCATACAATAAATCCTAGCCCACCAAAGACGATTAAACCACCAATAGTTAAGATAACGAGCGGATTTTGGGTAAAGCCCTCTAAACTGTTTCCAAATAAATCAAATCCCGCATTACAAAATGCTGAGATTGCATGGAATAATGAGAAGTAGATTCCCTTCCAAAGTCCAAATCTTGGAATGAAATCGATTGAGAGCAAGAGTGCTCCAATTAACTGAACTGTTAGTGAGAATTTGATAATGTATCGAATCAAGTACTGTGAATCTGAAAGCTTTTCTGAGTTAATAGCATCCTGAAGAATTAATCGTTGCTTCAAGCTCAGTTTTTTACCTAAGAATACAAAGAACATCACGATGACAGACATAAATCCCAGCCCACCAATTTCAATGAGTGTGATAATCACCGTGCTTCCAAAATAATTCCAGTGTGCAGCTGTGTTAAGCGTTACTTGACCCGTTACACAAACAGCAGAAGTCGCTGTAAAGAGGGCATCCAAAAAGGGTGTCCACTCGCCACTGCGACTTGCGATTGGTAATGATAGTAAGATTCCTCCAATTAATATTGTCATTCCAAATCCTAATGCAATATACTGGGGAACCGATAGTTTCTTAAATTTTCTTTTAAATGTCTTGATCATTTTCTTAGCCTCAACCTCGATAGCGATCGCTTCATGGCCAACTCAGCACGTTTGAAATCTACATGATCTTCATAATGTTGACCATGGAGTCTTTCTTCCGCACGTTGCTTAGCTTTTTCTGCACGCTCGAAATCAATCTCATCCCCACGTTCGATTGATGTAATAATCAATGTACCGCAATTATTCTCAAAAGTAAACATTCCATCGGAAATTGCATAGTCAAAACGTTCATTATCTTTTTTCAGATACATGTTTCCAATTTCCAGTGGCATGACTAATGGCATGTGATTCGGAAGCACAGTACGTTGTCCATCCGTTGTAGGAAGTGTTACTGATGATACTTTTATCTCATCATAAATTCCATGCGGTGTTACTATTTTTATCTCGAACATAGTCATTACATACTTTCTGCTTTACGATAGACATCATCA
This sequence comes from Erysipelothrix sp., assembly GCA_036637915.1. GTDB lineage: Bacteria > Bacillota_I > Bacilli_A > Erysipelotrichales > Erysipelotrichaceae > Erysipelothrix. Next base: position 63,298 of record JAVWLP010000002.1, read on the forward strand.
ATAGTTGCGGCAAATAAGAATGCTTGTTCAGGGATGTGATCCGCTTCTCCATTAAGAATGGCTTTAAAACTGCGGATAGTTTCACTAATAGGTACATATGCACCATCAATTCCTGAGAATGTCTCAGCAACGAAGAATGGTTGTGATAGAAAGTTACGAATACGACGCGCACGGTTAACTGTAAGCTTATCTTCCGCACTCAATTCATCCATACCCAAGATTGCGATAATATCTTGAAGTTCTTTATATCGTTGTAGAATTTTTTGAACTTCGGTTGCGACATAAACATGTTCTGCACCAACGACATCCTCTGATAATAGACTACTACTTGATTCTAGTGGGTCAACAGCTGGATAAATCCCCAATGCAGCAATGTTACGATCAAGAACAGTTTTTGCATCCAAGTGCGTAAACGTAATCGCAGCTGCAGGGTCCGTTAAGTCATCAGCAGGTACATAAATTGCTTGAATTGATGTAATCGAACCTGATTTTGTCGATGTAATACGCTCTTGAAGTTGTCCCATCTCAGTAGCAAGAGTTGGTTGGTATCCAACAGCTGAAGGCATACGTCCAAGAAGTGCAGACACTTCTGAACCCGCTTGAGTAAATCTGAAAATATTATCAATAAAGAGTAATACATCCTGTTTATTATTATCACGGAAGTTTTCTGCCATAGTTAATGCTGACAATGCAACACGCATACGTGCTCCTGGTGATTCATTCATTTGACCATAAACTAATACCGTATTTTCAAGAACTTTAGCATCCTTCATTTCATGGTATAAGTCATTTCCTTCTCGAGTTCTCTCACCTACTCCGGCAACAACTGATAAGCCCGAGTGCTCAATTGCAATATTATGGATTAACTCTTGCATAAGAACAGTTTTTCCAACTCCAGCTCCACCAAAGAGACCAATTTTACCCCCTTGAGGATAAGGACAGAGTAAATCAATAACTTTAATTCCTGTTTCTAAAACTTTATTTGTTGTTTGTTGATCTTTAAATGCTGGGGCTTCACGGTGAATTTCATGATACTCAACACCTTTACTGTCAAATGGCATTTCATCAATCGGTTCACCCAAAACATTAAACATACGTCCAAGTACTTCTTTACCAACAGGTACTTGAATCGCATTTTCAGTATCTGTAACCTCAATATCTCTTGAGAGTCCATCGGTTGGTCCCATTGCAATACAACGCGCAAGGTCATTACCAATATGTTGTGATACTTCTAATGTAAGACGTTGTCCCTCTTTTTCCACAATCAATGCATTGTTAAGTTTAGGCATATGATCTTTCTCAAAGCGGACATCGACAACAGGCCCAACAATTTGTACAATTCTACCTTTCATTATGAAACCTCCATTCCTGATACTATTTCTGATATTTCTTGCGTAATCGCTTCTTGTCTAATACGGTTATATTGACGACCTAAATCATCAATCATATCCTGAGCACTATCGGTTGCTTTTTCCATCGCAATGCGTCGTGTTGTGTGTTCACTTACTTTTGAAGTAAGAAACGCAAATCTTAATAATGAAATTAATGATACTTTTTTAAGTAGCAATGTAACTTCATTGAAATTTGGTTCATATATAACATCATCACGCATTTGATAGTTCGCTGTGGATAATTCGTAGAGATGAAACTCCATCGTCATCATATTCACATACTCCGGTACTACCGCAATAATTTGATGCGTATCAAGATATTCTGAAATAACTTTTATTCCTTGATTAACATTAAAGTGTTCACTTGATTCCATTTTATTGATTACTTTCAAATCTAATGATTGAAGTGTTTCATAGTTCTGGGTTCCAAGTACATAAGCAAAATCTCCATCAGAAGATACCTCACGTACTTTTTTAAGAACACCTTGAGAATAAGCTGAACACAATCCTAAGTCAGGCATAATAATAAAATATAACTTTGGTAATGAAGATGTTTCCATCTCATCCGCAGTCATAAATGAATCTGATATTTCATGAACGGCATTATAATAATCCTTGAAAGAACCCAATTCATTTTTATATCTTTGTAGTTTACTTAAAGAAACTAATTTCATAGCTTTTGTAATCTTTTGAGTCGAAGAAATTGTTTTAATTCGTTTTTTTAATGCAGATGTATTAGGCATGTTCCGCTATTTTAAAACTCTCTAATTCATTTTCAACTACTCGCTTGATGTCTTCGACCAATGCATCATCAAGAACATAGTTTTCTTTGATACGATCTAAAATATCTTGGTATGACGCTTCAAAGCGTTTATGCAAGAATTTTTCGAATGGTGCAACATCCTTCACATTTAACTGATCGAGGTAACCATATTTATTTAAGAACATACTGATGATCATTAATTCATGCGAAATCTTTGTGAGAGCACCTTGTTTTAAGAGTTCAGTAATTCGGTGTCCATGATCAATTGCTTTTTGTGTAGTTGGATCAATATCTGAACTAAATTGAGCAAATGATAAAAGTTCATTATAGGTTGCAAGTTCAAGTTTAAGGGATGAAGACACTTGCTTCATTGCCTTAGTTTGAGCAGCTGAACCAACACGAGAAACTGACATTCCACTATCTACAGCAGGTCTCATTCCACTATTGAATGCATCAAGATTTAAGAATAACTGTCCATCCGTAATTGAAATGACGTTCGTTGGAATATAAGCAGAGATATCCCCAGCTTGTGTTTCAATAATAGGTAACGCAGTCATAGAACCACCACCATATTTTTCATTGAGTTTCGCACTTCTCTCAAGAAGTCTTGAGTGTAAGTAGAAGACATCACCAGGATACGCTTCACGGCCCGCAGGACGTCTCAGTAATAATGAAATCGTACGATATGCTACAGCATGTTTGGATAAATCATCATAAACGATAAGCACATCATCACCATTATCCATCCAATACTCACCCATTGCACACCCTGTATAAGGCGCAATGTATTGTAGTGGTGCGAGTTCACTTGCTGTACTCGAAACAACAACTGTGTAATCAAGTGCATCATGCTCTTTCAGTTTTTCTACAACCATCGCAACAGTTGAAGCTTTTTGACCGATTGCTACATAAATACATTTTACGTTTTGCCCTTTTTGATTTAAAATTGCATTGAGTGCAATACTTGTTTTACCAGTTTGACGATCACCAATGATTAACTCACGTTGTCCTTTACCAATTGGAATCATTGCATCAATCACTTTGATTCCAGTATGTAACGGTTGGTTAACAGATTGACGTGTCATAACACCTGGAGCAACGCGTTCAATTGGTCTAACAGATACAGTATTTAATTCACCCAGACCATCGATTGGTTGACCCAAAGCATTCACAACACGACCTAACAGTGCATCGCCAACACCCACTTCGATAACATGGTTCGTACGATATACAGTGTCTCCTTCTTTAATTGAAGTATCACTTCCTAAAAGAACAACTCCAACTTGATTCTCTTCAAGGTTTAATGCTAAACCATAGACATCGTGATCAAATCGAAGCATTTCTCCAGATAAAACATCATTTAACCCTCTAACAAATGCAATACCGTCTCCTACTTTAAAGACTTTACCAATATCTTCACTTAAAGTATCAAATTTAACATCTTTAATTTGCTCTTTAAGTCTTTCAATGATGTTTTCTGTTGAGTTATTCATTCGCAAACCCTCCATAACTTAAAATCTGATCAAGTTTTCCTTTTATACTTGTGTCATAAATATCATTATTAACGGAAACAACCATTCCCTTGATCAACTGAGAATCGTGTTCGTAGTTAACTTTATAACGGCCTTGATACTTCTCTTTAAGAGAATTCAACAAGGATTCTTTTTCTTTTTCATTTAGTTCGCGAGAACTACGCACATCTACAATCATGAGTAATTCATGATCGATGAGCAAGTCCTGATAAGCGCTCACTATCCGTGAGAACTCACGGACCATATTTGCTTCATTCAAAATTCTCAAGAAATGAATCATCTCTTTTGAGTAATAATTTTCCAAGAGAATCCAAATTGGTTCCAAAACCGATTCATTTATGAGGGTAAGCGAAAGTGTGCGTTGCACCTCTTTATCTGCAAGAATCCCTTGAATAGATTCAAGTTCATCAAACATTTCTAACGTTATCCCTTCATCACGAGCCACTTCAAAAAGCGCAAGTGCATATGTCTTAGTGCTGATGATCATAATTGCGAAGCTCCTTTTGGAAATCCGGAATTAGGGTATCAGAATCAAGATCTTGATCCTCAAGAACTTTTTGGTTTACAGATACTGCCGTTTCTAAAAGATACTGTGACATCTCTTTGTAAAATGCTTTTTTATCTTGCTCGAAATCTTGTTTCAATTGATTTTCTTGACGTTTAATTTCATCTTGAGCTGAGTCCACAATAGCGGCACGCTCTTTTTCAGCTTGTGCCATCATTGTTTTTTCAACCTCTTTAAGCTTATCCATTGCTATAGCATACGCTTCTTCAGATTGAGCTTTAATCTCTAGAGATTCATCTTTAAGTTTTTTAGCTGCATCCATTTCTTCTTCCATAATCGTTGCACGCTTATCCAAATACTTTTGAACAGGTTCGTGCAGATATTTACGATACATCAAATAGATAACAAATGTTGCACCCAATTGAGCCAACATCGTAGCTATTTGTGGAAATAACTTTTCTGCAATATTTAAATCCATACAAACCTCCTCTTAATTAATATTTTTACTAGAATACAAAAATTAATAAGAAGGCAATCAACATACCATAAATAGCAGCTGTTTCCGCAATCCCTGCACCTAAGATTAACATTGAACGAATTTTGCTTTCAGCTTCTGGGTTTTTACCAACTGCTTCAACTGCTTTAGCTGCTGCGTAACCTTGTCCAACTGTTGAGAAAATACCTGTCATAACTGCGAGTGCCGCTGCAATCGCTACTAAACCTTTACCTACACTTACATCCATTTTAAAATCCTCCTATATGTTATTCTGCGTATTCTACCGCAATCAAAATTGATGTTAAAGAAATAAATATGAACGCCTGCAAAAATGCAGAGAACATATCAAAATATAAATGCAATACTGGTGCTACTACAACCCCAATAAAGTTAAAACCACCGATTAATGGAACGAAACCACTGAGCCACGCTGTAAACGTGTATAACAATGTCATAATAACGGTTCCAGATAATACGTTACCAAAAAGACGAAGCGATAAACTAATTAGTGGAGCAACCGCACCAAAGAAGTTTGGAATCACGAATGGAAAGAACGGTTCAAAGAAACCTTTGAAATATCCTTTGACTCCATTTTGATCAATCTTCGCATGTTGAATCAGACAAAACGATATAATCGCTAATACTAATGTTACCGAATAATTACTTGTAGGTGATTGAAGACCAAGAAGCCCCATCATGTTAGCAAGTAATATATAAATAAACACCGAACCAATATATGCAGACATCCGTTTACCATGTTTTTCACCCATATTTTGAATCGTGAAATTATTAATGGTTTCAACAAATAAAACTGCTTTCAATGCAAGTCCCTTTGGTTTCTCTTTAATTTCAAGAGCAACAAGTTTTTTATTCATTGCCTTGAATAAGATGAAGAGAAAGACTGTAAGAATTAGTATCGAATAAACTTCTGCTTGTAATTTCATACACTTCCCTCCTTCTTAAAGATTCCAGTTACGAATAATAGGAATCGATCTGTAATATATGCTCCTGCTATTGCATAAGGATTTATAACCTGTGGAAACATAAATGCTAAAAGAAGCGGAATCCATAAAATTATAAATACAAATACGATGTAACTCACATATTTTTTCACTGAAAAATTTTCTCCAGATAATAACACGGTATAAAATTTTTCTCTAAAATATCCCAATACGAGAAGGCATGACCATCCCAATAACCATCCTAGAGCCAGCTTCCAATCAACGATTATCATTGGAATAAATCCCAATACGATAAGCCCATATTTTATTTTTTTCGTAAGCTACACCTCCCTACATAAAAAAAGACTGCCCCGAATTCCAATCCTATTTGATAGACCGAACTTCGAACACATGTCCGACTTCTCATAAAATTTATGAATACAATAGAATACTATCACACAGAATGGTCTTATTCAAGAAATTTCCCTTTGATAACACCTACATTTCATGATTATTTCAGACACTATAATAAGGATAGCAAAAACTTAAGATTTCACACTCATTTCCAACAAAAAATAGAAGCGAAAGCTTCTATTTTACTAATTCTTTAAATTGTCGGTCTGTTATTTTGTACTCCACGACATTACGATTCAATTCATATCGATTTTCATCTTGGTTGTTTTTTCCGAAATTGGTTGTGAACGCAAAGTTAATATTTGAATTTTCGAATATGTTGATGACGTTTTCATCATAAAATCCAAAGGGATATGCGAACACTTCAGGATAATCAACATACTTACTGCATTCTTCGAGATCGTGTAACAAAGCTTCTTCATCCGTTAACTGAATGATTCCCTTAGCCCCTTCACGTTCATGCAAGACATCTGTATGGTTACAAAACTCAAAGACATCATGCATCGCTAACAGCTCGCTCCGAGACATCACCTTAGAAATACTTTCATCAAATTTCGAAGGTTCCTCATGCAACCAACCGCTTACAACAAACATAGCTCCATGCAAATTATACTTCTTAAGAATTGGATACGCATAGTGATAAACCGATTGAAACGCATCATCAAATGTTAGAAAAACTGACTTCTCAGGGAGTTCTCTCTCACCATCATAATACGCAATCATATCGGAAACACTCATGAAGTAATAATTTTCTTCTACTAGATATTTAATTTGATTTTCAAAATCTTGGATACGTGTAAAAAGTGGCAAAGGTAGAATATCTGCGTATTTTGATGCTACATCGATATGGGAAGGCTTTGAATCATCATAATGATCATTACGAAATTCGTGGTAAACAAGTGTAATAAAACTCATCTTATTGCGCCTGTTGAGCATCATTAATCATTGATAATTGTATGCGTTCTTTCTTCAAATCAGCTTCCATAACCCAAACAGTTACGATATCCCCAACTGAAACGACATCCGTCGGATGTTTAACAAATTGTTTGCTCAACTTAGAGATGTGTACGAGGCCATCTTGCTTCACACCGATATCTACGAAGGCACCGAAATCCACAACATTTCGAACAGTTCCTTGTAATTCCATACCTGGCTTTAAATCTTCCATAGTAAGAACATCTGAACGAAGAAGCGGTTGTTCCATATCTTCACGCATGTCTCTACCTGGTGCTAAAAGAGCATCCAGTATATCTTTCAATGTTTCTTTACCCATATCATATTGAGTGCTTAATTCATTGAGAGAGAGACTGCGAAGAGTGTCATTAGTACTCTCACTTCCTAATGTATTCAAATCAATTCCATAATCTTTTAATAGTTTTTTAGTCATTGCATAACTTTCGGGATGAATTCCTGTACTATCAAGAATATTTTCTCCACGAGGAATCCGCATAAATCCAATTGCCTGTTCATATGATTTAGGTCCCAGTCTCGGCACTTTTTTAAGTTGTTCACGTTTGGTAAAGGACCCAAGTGATTCACGTTCCATCACAATATTTTGTGCTGTGGTTTTAGTAATTCCCGCAACTCGTTCCAAGAGTTGAGGACTTGCAGTATTAACGTCTACCCCAACCTTGTTAACGGCAGTTTCAACTACAAAGTTCAATTGTTCCTTGAGTTCTTTTTGAGCAACATCATGTTGATATTGTCCTACCCCTACTGATTGCGGGTCAATCTTTACAAGTTCAGCCAAAGGATCTTGCAAACGACGAGCAATACTTACAGCAGATCTTTGTTCAACTTGTAAATCCGGGAATTCATTTCGTGCTGTTTCACTTGCAGAGTATACAGACGCTCCTGCTTCATTAACAATCACAAAGTGAACTGGTAATTCAACACTTTTAATTTGATTTGCTACAAAGACTTCGGATTCACGACTCGCTGTTCCATTACCAATTGCAACCATGTTGACATTAAACTTCTTCACGATATTATTGAAACGAACACCAGCCTCTTCACGTTTTGCACGTGGTGCAGGCTCATGTGGATAGATAACATCAATATGAAGCACACGTCCTGTCTCATCAACAACTGCCAGTTTACATCCTGTACGGTATGCTGGATCAAATCCCAGTACAGTTTTTCCTTTTAAAGGAGCTTGAAGTAACAAATTATTCAGGTTCTCACCAAATATATGAATCGCTTGCTGGTCTGCTTTCTCAGTTAACTCATTACGAAGCTCTCTTTCAATAGCTGGTTTAATAAATCGTTTATAACTATCTTCATAAGCAGCAACCACAATTGGTGTGCACGGAGAATCTTGTTTCTTACCAACAATTTTATGATTTAAGAAACTGAGTATATGAGTATCATCACATTGAATTTCAACTTTCAATACATTTTCTTTCTCAGCACGGTTTAATGCAAGAACACGATGTGATGCAATCTTGTCGACAGGGTTACTGAAATCATAGTACATCTCATAGACACGACGTTCATCCAATGTCTCGTCTTTAAGTTTTGAAACCACATGTCCATTTGAATAGGTATATTTACGAATCCATGTTCTAAAGAGCGCGTCATCGCCAACACTTTCAGCAATAATTTCATGAACCCCTTCGAGGACTTGTTCACGTGTTTCGAGTTCGAATTCTTCGTTTAGATATTCATCAAGGGTATCCAAATTAAATTCTTGAGGTAATGATAAAATTTCTAAAGCCAGTGGTTCAAGACCTTTTTCTTTTGCAATGGTTGCCTTGGTACGACGTTTTTGTTTATAAGGACGATAAATATCTTCAAGTTGTTGAAGAACTGTCGCTGCCGAAATTTCTTGAGCAAGCTCTTCTGTAAGTTTTCCTTGTTCATCAATGAGTCGTACAATTTCTTCTTTACGTGTACGTAAGTTTTCGACATATTGGTATCGTTGAGAAATGGTGTTAATTTGCACCTCATCCAAACTCCCTGTCATTTCTTTACGATAACGGGCAATAAATGGAATGGTATTACCATCTTCTAATAACTGTAACACCGTTTCGATTTGATGTCTTTTAAATTCTTTAAGTTCTACTGTTAATAAATCAATACTTTGCTTTTCCATAACATACCTCTTTCTTATCCATTTTAACATAGAAAAAACGTGGATTCTCACGAATCAACACGTTTGATTGTGGACTCCTTTAATAATTCGCGAATAATTCATGTCAAAAATTTTTACTAGAAAGAAAAATGATTTGCCACATTCTAAATCATTTTCTTCAAGATTAACATTCATATATATAACAAAGTAAAGATTAGTATAAGAGAAAATAACGACAATAACATCTTGACAATACAAAAATTATTTTTTTTTATTTGGTACATATTCTCACCATAGGTTTTTCTATTCAATAGATTTATTTCTTCTACTAATTTATTATACTGAGAAAATTGAATAAAGAAACTAATTCCAATTAGTAATGTCATGATGAATGAAAACCATAAAAAAAATCTCATATACTCTGCATTTTCCAGAATTGCGTCAAAAGTACTTTTATCTGTTATTATTTTTATAAAAAAACCAGAAAAGACCATTGTGACTAACTTAACCAAGTTTATAATTATATTTGAGTTTATCTCCATACTTTTGTCTGCAATTTTAACACTATCAGATTTGTAAGACTCAAGCATAGTAAAATATTCCTTACTTCTGTTCGCAATAATGATATCAAAAGAAATGTTACATCTTTCCAAAAAATTTTTGGAATTAACAATTAGTTGATTCAGAGAGTTATTTTTAGATAAGCTATTATATAAGCTCATTTGTACGACTGTTTTCTTAATTTGGAATGAAGTTTCCGAGGTATCAGAATCAAAAATCCATTTTATCGAGTCGAACAACCCTACCTCATCACCAAAATAATCAAGCTTTAACCATGGGACCTTGATTAATACATTATTTAAATTAGGATCATTTCCAACTACTTCAAATACTATTTCGCAATCTGACACATCAATTTTCTTAGACAAAACCGCGAGAGATAATAAATTTATTATGTAGTTCTTTACTCTTTCATCCTCATACAAAATACTTTCAAATAAAAAAGGGGATAAATGTATGATTTTCCTGTTGTTACTCACATTATATTGAGACAAAAGTGCTAACTCATTAAAATAAAATTTCTTTTCGATGGTTCTCTCAGAAATATTAGAATCAAAAATTTCAATAAGCCCTATTGTCTGGTTACTATTGTCTTCTTGTATAAAGATCTTTACTCTTTCAGAATAGTAGTCAATAAATTGTCGGACATTGGAATTAAGTACTAAATTTGAATCATCAAAAAAATTATAATGTGATTTCATTCGCGGTGTTCCATAAAACACTAGTGTAGATTTGCTCTCATCCCATTTCAAATAAGTCTTACTTATTTTTAGAGATTGGACATATTCGACATCTAAACCAGTTATATATGCCGCCGTATTCTTCCAAGTGACTTTTCTATTTTTCGTCATATTCAAATAATTTTCTTGTGATATTCTCAAGTTTTCCTTCTTCAATTGGAATAATTAGATTTCCATTTTCGATGTAAATATCTCTACGATCAGCAGCTTCACTAAGATCAGAAACTCTTATTTTCATGAACTCCGAGGGATTTAATTCGACATCAAATAGTTTTGATTTCTCCTCGTATGTAAAATCAAACTGAGCATCTAATTTTTTTACTACCGTATCGTCGATATATCTTTGTTTCAAGGAGTCTGTAGTGTCATCTTCACTTAGAAGACCTAAATAAGTAAAAATAGTTTCATAATCAAATCCTCTTGAATTTTTAACAAACCCGATAAGTTTTCGATAATAATAGGACTCTTCATCCAAACCTTCTCTAAAAAATTGTTTTTTCTTAATGAATTTGACAATTTCTTCTGTATTTGCCTTATTGTCTCTTGAACGAAGTAATCCCAAAAACGATTCACTCCAGTAATTTGCCACTTTACCTGTTTTATCAATAACAATTATATTTTCAGGGTTCCCAGTGTAAATCATTCCTTTATAATATTTCTTATCTATTGAGTAACCTTCTCTCATCTCAAAGGTTTCTTGGTCAATTGACTCCATCTGTTCCAACTTTAAAAAAATTAGTTTTTGGTCTTGATAATACTCGAACAGGATACCTTGCTTAATTTTTTTATTTCTTCGAGTTCCATCATCGACGAGCTCAGCTTCTAGCAGCCTATTCGCAATATCAGCAAAAACAAAGTCTCCGATGTTTACGCCATTTTGAAAGTAATTATCGCTAAATTTTTTTAGGAAATGGTCATCATTATCAATATAGTATTGGTATCTATCTTCATTAGTACCATTCAAGTCATCACCTAATAACGATTCAAATATTTTTACTATGTTATTTAGCTCTACATTTCCAATATTTTGCTTTTCAACAACCTCATCCCCTATGTAATATACTTTAATCATATACCCTCCCTATTTGATATATTTACATATTATCACTATTCAAAACTTAATTCCAGCGCAAAAGTAAGCGCATTCAATCCGAAGTCGAATTATCTTGAGTTAATATTTCGCAAGTGAGAGATAATTGATTTGAAAATAGAAGAATTACGTAGTTTAACTTTCATTGATTTTCCATAATTGATTACAAGCTTTGCTAAAAGTTTGTATTCAGTTAATTATACTTCATCAATTTAGTTTGAGAAAACATGCTCAACACGTTTCATACTCTTTCAACAATCCTTCGTATATGGGTGATAATCCCAACATTTCTGTAAAATCATAAGGTTTCACTAAAAATGGTGGTGTACTTCCATCGAGAAGATTGGCATGTACAAATGTTTCTGCAACAAAGTGAGAACAATAATAGCCATTCTTTCGAGAGATTCTCCGTTTAAATAATACACCGATTAAACCAATAAAGTTATAGTGATACTTTTCTTCATTTTCTACAAAGGTTGCAATTCTTTCTTTTAAGAGTTGGTGTGATGATGCATCAACTTTTGTCTTCAACACAAGACATCGTGTCTGATGAAATTTTTTGAAAGTTCCGCGATCAATATTTTCAACAACAAAGCCACCAATAAATGGGTTGTTTGCTGTTTTTCTTCCAAAACTATAGAGTTGTTTCAATTCCGGATCAAAAGAAATTGAAACATGATTATAAGGAGCTCGGGTAAATACTTTGATCGTTCTTGTCAACAAACTTCCAGTATCACTTAGCACCACATAAACGCTTTTTTCTTGCTTCACATTAACCCCCTCAGGTTAGCTTATTTTAAACCGATAACTTTATCTGTGTAATCCATGTTTTCGGCATTGGGATGTTTGGGTAATCCTGGCATTGTCATAATATCCCCTAATAGCACGACAACAAAGCCTGCACCTTGTGATAATCTCACTGATTTAACATGAATATTAAAATTACAAGGTGTATTCAATTTCTTCGGATCATCACTAAATGAATATTGCGTTTTCGCAATACAGACAGGTAATCCTTGCGGATTCATCGCTTCTATCGTTTTGATTTGTGCTTGTGCTTCCTCAGAATAACTGACACTTTGAGCACGGTATATTTCTTTCGCAATAGTCTCAATAGAAGATGATAAAGGTTGATTCGAATCATATATAGGTTTGAAATCATCCTCAACTTCGCACATATCAACTACTGCTTGCGCTAAGGCTTCGCCACCTTTTCCACCTTCCATAAAAACATTTGAGAGAACTACAGGACAACCCAGTTCTGCTCCTAAGTCCATCACCATCGCAATTTCAGATTCTGTATCCGTTGCGAAAGCATTAATTGAAATGATGATGTTGTTTTGAAATTTTGAAAGATTATCATAGTGTTGTACTAAATTCTTTATACCTTCTTGAAGTGCATCCAAGTTCTCATTTTGAAGTTCTGAGAGTGGTTGTCCTCCATGATATTTAAGCGCTCGTATAGTCGCAACTAAAACAGTTGCATCTGGTTTTAGATTTCCAATTCGACATTTAATATCATAGAACTTCTCAGCACCTAAGTCTGCACCAAATCCTGCTTCAGTAATAACGTAGTCTGAAAGTGCAAGCGCAGTCTTAGTTGCGATAATTGAGTTACATCCATGAGCAATATTTGCGAAGGGGCCACCGTGAATAATAGCTGGCGTATTTTCATTTGTTTGAACGAGGTTTGGTTTCATTGCATCCTTGAGAAGCAACGTCATCGCACCTACCGCATTTAAATCATGAGCCGTGATAACTTCACCTTCAACATCATAAGCCACCACAATCGCCGCTAAACGACGTTTAAGGTCATCAATATCTTCTGCAAGACAGACAATTGCCATGATTTCTGATGCAACGGTAATATCGAACGATGTATCATGCTGAATTCGTTTTGAATTAATAGTGAGTGATCGTAAAGCACGATCATTCATATCCATCACTCGATTCCACACAACACGACTTTGATCGATGTTGAGTAGATTACCATGAAAAATATGATTATCAATCATTGCCGCTAATAAATTATGAGCAGAAGTAATGGCATGAAAGTCACCTGTAAAATGAAGGTTAATCTCATCCATTGGCACAACTTGAGCATATCCTCCACCTGTAGCACCACCCTTCATACCAAAACAAGGGCCTAAAGATGGTTCACGCAATGCACTAATAGCCGGATATCCCAAGCGATTCAATCCCATCGACAAGCCAATATTAGTCGTAGTTTTCCCTTCACCCGCAGGTGTAGGATTAATAGATGTGACTAGCACGAGCTTGCCTCGTGGTTTTCTTTGACTCACACTCAAATCAATCTTAGCTTTAGTCTTACCATATACATCGTATAATGTTTCATCCAAACCCAATTTATTCGCAATTTCTGAAATCGGTTTTAAAACTGTTTCTTCTGAAATTTCCACATCTGTCTTCATAGACACTCTCCTTTTAATCGAGGTTCATTCGTTTGACACTTTTTAATACTGCATAGATTGTAGCTATCTCAATTGGAATCATAATCGCTGTTTTTGCTGCGCGAACTGGAATCATCGCTAAAAAACCTTTACCATACATCATATCTAGCCATAACGTATTGAATCCTAAATTCACAATTAAAGAATTAAACAATACTGCAATTACGATATGCTTTAAAAGATTGTCTTTTCCTTTGAGTTGTCCATAAGATAACCCAATTAACAAACTTGATATCGTAAATCCTGGAAAATAGGGACCTTGGGGAAAGAGTGTCGCTCCGATGATGTCTGCAAGTCCTGCAACCACCATACTTGGAAGATACCCATAAAAATACCCACAAAGGGCCATTGGAATAAAAGTTACACCGATTTTCAATGTTGGTAGTGGAATTGAAATGAAGCGAGAAGCAACCACCTCAAGTACTACAAACATCGCAAGATGCACTAATTTTCGTGTATTCATAAAGCAAACCTCCTTCTGTTCAAGCATGAAGAAAGTAATATTGCAACGGAGGCAATAACACATCGCACACTAAGTTTCGTCTAAAGGCAACTTCCCATCCATTTAGCACTTAACGCGTGTTATCTACTTTGCTTGATAACGACACAATAGCAAGTTTTCAAATTAAAATCAACTTGAAAACATGCTATGATAAGTACGGTGATATTATGAAAGCTAAAAAAACAAATGCAATGCGTATTCTTGATCAAAAGAAAGTTTCCTATGAAATGCATGAGTATAGTTCTGATGCTATTCATGTCGATGGCATCCATGTTGCAGACCAAATTAATAAGCCACATGAACAAGTCTATAAAACAATTGTATTACAAAATGATAACCAACACTATGTAGCCCTGATCCCTGTTGATGAGCATATTGATTTAAAGAAGGCAGCCAAAGGATTCAAAGTCAAACGCTTAGAATTACTACATGTTAAAGAACTCTTTGATCTAACCGGTTATGTACGTGGTGGATGTTCGCCAATTGGTATGAAGAAGGCATTCCCGACACTTATAGATGATGCAGCACTCAAACTGGACACAATTATTGTTTCAGCAGGTAAAATTGGACAACAAATAGAAATCAATCCTAATGATCTTGAATCTGTAACACGTGCAACATTCAGTGATATAACACAAAAATCAGCCGACTAAGCTGATTTTTTTTGACTTTCATTTAATTCTACACGCATCGTTTGATAGGCAATATCTATTCCCTCTTTTTCCAATGCTTTCTTAATACGACGGCGTAACTCCATCTCAATTTCCCACTTCTTACCAACAGCGGTTTTACAACTAACACGAACACCATATGAGAATTCATTGTAAGAAGTAATACCCACTACTTCTAAACGACTGTAAGTAATCCCTGGTTTTGAATAGTTTTTAAATTCATCATTTAAAATCTCTAAGACACGATCTACATCAACTTCATATGGAATCGGAATATCAACAACTGCATTCATAAAGTCTTTCGTCTTGTTCTTAACAATCTTTATTTCACCATTAGGTATAATATACAGTTCTCCATCAAGACCATTTCTAAGTTTCGTAGTTCTAAAGCTAATTTCTTCTACAGTTCCAGTAACATCTTCAACAGAGATGACATCATTCACCTTAAACTGATCCTCTACAAGGATAAAAAAGCCAGATATCAAATCCTTAACGAGTTGTTGAGCACCAAACCCAATAGCCACACTCATCGCACTTGCTATAGCAAGAAACGGTGTTGTTGAGATGCCCAGTATCTCAAGCAAGAAACAAAACGCAATAAAATATATCAAAAACTTCGCTGCATTTTTAACAATCGGAAAAAGAGTTTTTTGTTTCTGATCTAATTCTTTATTTGCAAATACTTTACTTAATGCATTGCTAAGGAAACGGACCAAGAGTCGCGTAAGTACGATAACGACAACTATGTAAAATACTTTACCAAGTATATTCTCTATACGACTACTTGTAAAAAAATCAATCAGTGTCTTTTTCATCACTTACCTCCGTCTTTTGTTTGCCTGGTAAATGGGGTTCTTCCAAGAAATTAATCAATCTATTTTTAGCACGACGCGGTTCTTCACCACGCATCACCAAATTTATACAATACCCTAAAAAGATAACCCAAGATATAAACCATCCCGAAATCAGCATAATCATCATCGACGCTAGTGGACCATATATCGTTTCATAATTTGAGTACCCATTGATATAAACAAAGAAGAGACGACCCAGTAATGTTAGTACTAATGCCGTAACTAATGCTCCAGGAAACACATCTTTGAATCGCGTATAACGAAATGAGAGCAACCGATAAAAGACAGTAAAGAATAATAACAACAAGATTGGCATCACAAATCGGGAGCTAATCGAAATATAGTTCACCACAAATCCAACTAATGTTAAACCCAGAAGCAATAAGACAAAGTAGGCAACAGATAGAATTCTAAGAATCATTCCACTGATATTTACTTCATCTTGCTCACTACTAAGTAATAAGAACGAATAGATACTTTTAGATGCAACCCAAACACTCACTCCCAAAAGCGAGAAAATCAGCCAAATGTTAGAAAATTGAGAAGCTTGGATATATGTTACAAAAGGTTCAATAAGATCACGCGGCACATAACGTTGTAGAAACATTACGATTTGATTGACATCGTATGCGTATGTTCCAACAAAGACAACAGCAATTATAATAAAGGGTGCAACCCCAACAATAATAGAGTAGGCAAAAGCATACGTAAAAAGAGTCCCCTCATTCGAAGACATCATTTTGTGAAGTGTTTTTGCTTTTTGAATAAATTTTTTCATAGATACCTCTTTAATAATGTAACAAAAAGACTGGAGATTTTCCAGTCTAAACGTTTTTTTCTAAAAACACACTTACCTTAGAAGGTGCTGTATCAACAAGAACTTCATTCTCAGAAATAAGTACCGGTGTTGCCATAATACTATGCTTATGAACGAGTTCCATGAAGCGTTCTGGGTCTTCTTGACGGTGAATCACTTCAATATCTTCCTGATACTTATTTCTTAATCCCATTTCAAGATAACTCTTCAATGCAGTGCATTTCGGACACTTATCTTGGGTTAACATAATTACTTTACTCATCGCTTAATCCTTGGGGCATCAAAGAAGAAATCATTGTCCATTAAGCTTTCTGATTTCATTTTTTGATAACCATTTCCTTTCATTGAGAAGTTATCCATTGTTTTTGTTTCAGTATTTAATCCATTTAAGACAACGGGGTTAACTTCCTCATATTCGAAGTAAGGATCAAATCCCAAGTTCATCATTGCCTTGTTTGCATTGTAGCGAACAAATATTTTTACATCATGTGATAAATCAACAGGATCATAAATGAACTCAATCAACTCAACTTCTTCCTGATATATTTCATCAAGGTAAGTTGTAAGCCATTCATACAATTCCTTTTGTGTTTTTTCATCAAATTCACGATAGAGTTCCATCGCCAAGTTTCCAATATACAAACCATGAATACTTTCATCACGAAGAATCAAGTTAATAATTTCTCCAGCTTGCATTAGCTTCCCTTGGCCATAGAAATATAGAGGGTAATAAAATCCACTATAGAATAAACATGATTCTAAGAATACTGATGCGACCATTGCTTTCCATTGTGCTACATTGTATTCATAGTCACTCACTTCACCATCAAGACCTTTGTATTGACGTTGATAGTTGAGTTTATCGAGATTCTCATAGTATCCAACAATTAATGCTAGAATATTTTGCATATTCTTATTTTCTTGTCCCCATGCAAAGAGATCTTCAATATCATCATTTGACATGTATGTCATAAAGATATTTGAGTAACTTTTCGCATGAACGGCATTTTCCATTGCTGCCATAAAGTTTAGAACCGCTTTACGTTGATGATACTTATCATCAATGGAACGTGATACAACAGGCATTCCAATATCGCCTTGATAAGTATCTAAAAATGTTAAGACCACCAGGTTTTGAGCATAAGCTAACTTAATTTCTGGAGAAAGACTCGCCCACAAGTTCAAGTCCGGCTGAAGACTAATGTCTTCAGGACGCCAGAATTGACTGAGGTTTTGTTCATAAAAAGTTTGTGTAAATTTATCTTCGTGTTCGTTCCAGTTCGCACCATCATAGCTTCGATCCGAACGTGTTTTATTAATTTGATCTAACATTTTCGTCCTCCCTAAACTGCACAGCTCTCGCACTCATCAATATTAAGTTTCTTTGTACGGGTATAGTACAGTGTCTTAATACCTTGATAATGTGCGTATAAATAATATTTTTGTAAACTACGGGTTGTTTCATCTGAGGTAATGCATAACTCAAATGAGATTCCTTGATCCACATGTTTTTGAGCTGTCGCAATAACATCAATAACTTTGTACTTATCCATTGAATAAGCTGATTCGTACATAAATCCAGCCACATCGGATGCAGGCATTGGGAAGTAAGTTTTTGAGTTACCATATGTACGTTCCTCAACAATTTGCTTAATAGGCGTCAATGAAGGTGTTGCACTCATGACATATGCAATTGATCCGTTAGGAGCAACTGCAAGACGGTTTGAGTTATATAAACCATGTTCAATAACATCTTCTTTTAATCGAGCCCAATCTTCATCAGTCGGAATCTCAATCGATTCAAACATTGTCTTGATTACATCTGTTTGCGGCAAGACTTGGCCACGATCATTGAAGTAACTACCATCAGCATATTTCGAACGTTCGAACCCGTAGAATTTAACGCCAGTTTCTTTTGCTTTTTCCATTGAGTGAACAAGGCTATAGTAATTAATAATGTTGAAGAATACATCAATTAAATCAATATCTTCCGGACTTCCGTAGCTAATATAGTTTTCTGCAATAAAACCATGGTGCCCCATGATACCAAATCCAACACTATGCATAATACGGTTTGCACGTGCTACAGCTGGAACATGAGAGATATTTGTCTTTTCAGAAACAGAGTTCATGATTTCCATTGCTGCAAATACTGTTTCTTGAATCGAATTATTTTTAATCATATTTCCCATATGGCCACTTGCTAAGTTACATGAAATATCGAGTCCAATCTCATCTTCTGTATGTTTATCATAATTAGCATAATGAGATACAATTGAAGGTTGAAGAATCTCTGTACATAAATTCGAGAATTTAATTGGGTCTGCTAATGGGTTTTCTTTATTAACATTATCAGCATACATAATATATGGATATCCTGACTCTCCTTGTAATTGAGCAATCATATCAAAGAGTTTACGAGGATTAATTTTACGTTTACGAACTTTAGGATTGTTGACGAGGGTCTCATACCATTTATCCATATCAATTGCGATATCACTGAATGGAATACCATACTCTTGATAAACTGTATGAGGATAGAACACATACATATCCTTATCTTCACGAGCAAGTTCAATCATTTTATCAGGCATCACAACACCCATTGATAATGTCTTAACACGGACATCATCATCAGCATTCAACTTCTTTGTTGATAAGAAGTCTTCAATGTCTGAGTGGAATACGTTCAGGTAAACAGCTCCAGCTCCTTGACGTTGTCCCATTTGATCAGCATATCGGAAGGCATTATCTAAGAGTTTCGCAACACCTACAACCCCTTTAGCTACGTTAGGGATATCTTTAATAGATTCACCCTTAGCACGTAGGTTGGTAAGGTTAATCGAAACACCACCACCCAATTTTGAGAGTTGCATCGCAAATTCTTGAACACGCGCAATATCATTTAATGAGTCATCGACTTCAAGTAAGAAACACGATACAAATTCACCACGTTTTTTCTTACCTGTATTAAGTAGTGTTGGTGTAGCCGGTGTGAAGTCTTGAGCAATTAACGACTTAATAAGACGTTTCGCAAGCTCTATATCACCATCTGCATGATAAAGTGCAATGATTGATAAACGATCTTCATAACGCTCAAGATAAACACGACGTGAATCATTCGATTTCATCGCATAGTCATTATAAAATTTAAAAGCACCCATGTACGTTGGGAATCTAAATTTTGCTTCATAGGCAATATCATATACTTTGCGAATTTCTTCAAAATCATACTTGTCTAAAAATTCAGTTTCATAGTAACCATTTTCAGTGAGATACTCAATTTTTTCTTCCAAGGAATGAAAGAATTGGGTATTTTTATTAACGTGATTTAAGAAATATGAACGAACCGCTTCTTTATCTTTATTTAAATCTTTGATGTTTCCATCGCCATCAAGAATTTGGTTGTTCAAGATAACCCATTCAGGGATTTGATTACTCTTATTTTGTACTGTCATGCTACTCTCTCCTTATACTTACTGATCCAGTCTTTTACATATTCTACATCTTGGCTAAATCCTGATCCTTCAAATTTAAGAATCAGTTCAATCCCATACTCTTTTTCTATCTTCACGCCAGCGGCACCAAAATTAGTACCCCAGTTTCGATTACCACCGACAGCAACACCTTTTACTTTTTCAGAATGTGATTCCAGAAATTCTCGGGCTTCGTCCGTAACTTTCCCAAAATCCCATGACCGCGTGACAAGCAATACATCCTCGCCATTGTCATCTTCATAATCTAAAATATCAACCACAGTTTCACCCAAGCGTGATGCAAATCTTTCACACTGACCAGTGAGACTATCGTATACGATAATCATGTGACACCACCCTTCCCAAAACTATTTTTAGCATATCAAACTTCATTTTAAGATTCATTCACAATGACATGAAAAAGTGCCTTTTTAATAAATGAAAGCGTGAAACATAAATTAATTAACGATTATCATTGTGTCGAAGTCTGTGAAAGCAATAACGCAACCTAAAACTATGATTTTTTCTCACTTTTCTTGTTGTTTTGTTTTAAATTGAGGATAATAGTATTAGAAACAATGGAGGAAACAGAAATGACACCTTATGAACTCTTAAATCAATCAGAAACCTATGCACTTTTCGGCATCAATGATGACCCTGAAAAATACGCACTCAAAATTTATCGCAAACTCAAAGAACACGGAAAAACTGTTTGGGGAATTAATCCAAAATATACTGAAGTGGATGGTGACATTGTCTATGCAAGTGTTCTTGATCTCCCTAAGACACCTGATATCGCAGTGATGGTAGTTAACCCCCGTATCGGTGTCACCATGCTTGAGGATATTAAATCAAAAGGCATCACGAAGCTTTGGCTTCAACCGGGAACCTTTGATGATGCGTTCTTGGATACTGCACATACTCTTGGCTTAGAAACCATCGACGCGTGTGTATTAGCTGTCTATTCTATCTATGATAAAAAATAAAGACTGTAATGAAATGAGTGCAATCATGCGCCTATTTCCATCACAGTCTTTTCTTTGTCTGATTGTAACTCAAGGAAATAATTCTTCTCTTTAAACTAAATTACCAGATACAATCACTTTTAGTTTATTTTCAAAAGGATCTCCTACCGACAAATCTTCTTCACCTGCCCATAAGTAGGTAATGCCATAATAATCATTTTTTTGAAAAAAAACTCTATATCCAAAACCAATGTACTCCGTTACTCCATTTTCTTCTGAAGTGAAGATAGCAAACACTGGAGGCTTATTATTTTTCAGCCTATTCGCATCACTAACCATTGCGAAGAAAAATGTTGTTGCTAGTACAATACATATTAGTAAAATCGACTTCCTACAATTGCTTATTCCTTTGCTATTTTGTCTCATTTTTCTCACCTCAAATTTAACAAAACAATTTTCTACAACCAGTATTTACTTTTATACTAGCAATTTTCGTTTCTAAATTTCAAGCGTATTTATAATTGCTTTCAAACGAAATAAGTTTCTATCGCATAAAAAAACAGACTTAAATTTAAAAATTAAGCCTGTTTCTATAAAATGTATTCACCATGACACTTATTTCTTTACAGTCACTTTACCTATTTAATAATAAGTGTTTCAAGTTCTTCAAGACGTTTCTTGAAGGTTGAGAGTGTTGTATCTACAGCTGTTGATTCAGTCATATCCACCCCAGCTTTACGGAGTACATTGATTGGATAATCACTGCTACCTGATTTCAAGAAATCAAGATAAGGTTTTGGATCATTACCACTATAGATTGATTCACTAAACAATGTTGCTGCCGAGAATCCTGTTGCATATTGGTAAACATAATAGTTGTAGTAGAAGTGAGGAATACGTGCCCACTCATAGCCAATTTCATGAGTTGAGATTGCTTCACCATAATAGAATTTATTAAGATTGTAATAAGTTTCTACGAGATAGTCTGCAGTCAGTGCTACACCTTCTTGATCTGCTTTATGGATGAGATATTCAAATTCAGCAAATTGTGTTTGTCTAAACACCGTACCTTTAACTGTATCTAAATAATGGTTAAGAAGGTATGCACGAATTTTTGGATCTTCATATTGATCTAGCAAGTAATTTAATAAGAGATTCTCGTTTGTTGTAGATGCAACTTCAGCCACAAAGATTGAATAATCACCATAAATAAAAGGCTGATACTTACGTGTAAAGTATGAATGTACTGAGTGCCCTAATTCATGAGCAAGCGTAAAGACATTATCAATATTTTCTTGCCAGTTTAATAGGATGTAAGGTGCAGTACCATAAGTTCCTGATGAGTATGCTCCTGAACGTTTTCCTTTATTTTCAACGACATCAATCCAACGTTCATCAAATGCACGTTTTAATACAGCGCAGTACTCTTCACCAAGAACACTCAAGGCTTCAAGAATAATTTGTTGCGCTTCTTCATATGTAAACTTAAGGTCTACTTCATCAACCATTGGTACATAGATATCATACATTTGAATGTCTGTAAGTCCCATTGATTTTTCGCGTAATGCTACGTAGTCATGAAGTAATCCAATGTTTCCGTGGATTCCTTCAAGTAATGAATCATAAACGGATTCATCAATATCGTTTTCAGCTAATGCTGCGTGTCGTGCTGACTCATAACCACGTAAACGAGCATTGATATTGTGAACCTTCACATTACCTGCTAGTGTGCTTGCAAGAGTATTCTTAAGGTTGCCATAAGTATTCTGCATTCCTAAGAATGCAGCTTTTCGAAGTTCACGATTGTTGCTTTCAAGTAATAAAGCATAACGTCCATGTGACAATTGAACTTCTTGACCTTCAGCATCTGTAACTTTAGGAAATTGGATATCAGCATTATTTAACATTCCAAAGACTGTTGAAGGAACACTATTAATCTCAGATGTTGCTGCTAAGATACGTTCTTCTTTTTCAGTTAAGATGTGAGCTCTAGACTTAAATAAGCGATCAAATTCATGATTATAAAGCCCGAGTGCTTCATTTCCTTCCAAGTAGCCGCGAATCGTTTTCTCATCAGCTGCGAGAATCTCTGAATCATAGAATGAAAAGCTCGAACCATATTTAGCCATTAATGATTGAACACGACTGTTCATTGCTTGATATGTTGAATTCGTTGTATCAACATCAAAATTTAAATGTGCATAAACATAAATAAGTCCAAAGCGATAACTTAAGTCATCACGAAATTTAAGTCCTTTTAAAAGCGCTTCCGCTGACTGCGTTAGCTTTCCTTTGAATTGCACGACTTGATCAAGCTGTTCATCAATTCTCTTAAATTCATCATGCCATGCATTATCATTTTCAAAGATTGGGGTAAGATCCCATGTATCTTCTAATTTAACATCACCTCTAAGTGGTAGTTCATAATTATCTGCCATAATAGACCTCTTTTTCTATGAAACATCTTTAGTTTCAATATTAATATTTTATCACAATTACACTTTATAAGTTCCTAAAAATATTTATCCTCTTCACATAAAAAAACTCACTGACTTTAATCAGTGAGATAATTTATATAATGGTGACCCGTACGGGATTCGAACCCGTGAATGCATGCGTGAAAGGCATGTGAGTTAACCGTTTCTCCAACGGGCCATACATGGCGCTTGATGTAGGATTCGAACCTACGACCCACTGGTTAACAGCCAGTTGCTCTACCTGCTGAGCTAATCAAGCAAATCAAGTGCTTATAAAATATACCATAGTGTCTGATGGATGACAAGGACTTTTTTCATTTTTTTAATATTTATTTTTAAAAGCCCTTTTAATCCCCCTTTTAGCGTCTATTCTAGCTAAAATTCTCTCAATGATTGACGTTGATTTCCTTCATTATCAAAGTTAGCATCATCAAGCCATCGTTCAAAACTTAATTTTTTAGATATCCACTCAGAATCAATAATTGAAAACCATGCCGTATCTCTGCTTCTATTTTTATATATGAGTGCATTTCTAAATGTCCCCTCATAGCTAAATCCATAACGTAACGCTGCACGGTAAGATGGTTCGTTCAAAGTATCGCATTTCCATTCTAATCTACGATAGGATAAATCTTCAAACACATATCGAGCCAAGAGGTAAATAACCTCCGTTGCCATCACTGTTTTTTGAAGTTTGGGGGAATACACTACATATCCAATTTCTATCGAACCGTTATCAGTATCGATACGCATTAATGCAATACTACCTATGACTTCATTATTGTCATTATTTATGATTGCAAAGAAGCATGACTTTAATCGTTCTTCAATGTTCTTAAAATAACTATCAAAGCTATCCCTATCTTGAAAAGGATCGATAGCCATATATGTCCAGTTTTCTAAAGGCGCTGTGGGCCCAAAAACATCATATAGACCATTAGCATGTTTATTAAGATCAAGTCGTTCTAAACGACATGTACGTCCCTCTAACAACGTTACTTCTGGATACTCAAAAGTAGTGCCTTCTTTGATACTAGACCCAATAGGTTGATTGAATTGATTCATCATTTTACACTCCATATCTTTGTTGTATTATAGCACATACTTATTGTGCCACAATTATATTTAGACATAAAAAAACTCATTGAATAAATCAATGAGATAATTTAATATATGGTGACCCGTACGGGATTCGAACCCGTGAATGCATGCGTGAAAGGCATGTGAGTTAACCGTTTCTCCAACGGGCCATACATGGCGCTTGATGTAGGATTCGAACCTACGACCCACTGGTTAACAGCCAGTTGCTCTACCTGCTGAGCTAATCAAGCACGACTTAGTGCCTATAAAATATAACATATCACTTAAGGGAACGCAAGTCCTATTTTTAAATAATTATTAAATTATTCTAAATCATAGTTATAGAGCCTTAGAAAGCCTTAATTTATAGAAAAAGAGCCTTCTAAGAAGACTCTTTTCGTTCACTATTTTTGAGTGTTTTTGTTTCAATATTTCGATCCGGTAGACAAAAGATTGCGACCAGAAGGAAACTTGTTTGTACATATAAGAGTGGTATGTCCATAACACCATACGTTATCGTTGCGATTAGCACAGCAAATGCTAATGGATAATCCAAGTAATAACCTGTTTTATAGATTGTTTGCATACGTTCTGTAAACCACGCAAGTAATATGGCGGTTCCCGCAACACCAAAACTTAGAAGTGATTCAATGAAAATGTTATGAGCGTGAGTATTATCAAACAAGAATGCATAGGTAAACAGACCTTTACCAAACCATGGTTCTTTTTCAATTTGCATCAGCGCAGTTTCCCATATATTTAAGCGAATCGAAGTATGTTCCGTAATTTGCATAAAGCGCGGGAACAACGTTGGATTCGTTAATATAAAGATTGCAGCAATACTTCCCAGCAACATCAGAACTTTCAACTGTAGCCACTTCCTTTGGATAAATATAATAACTACTAGGCCCACAAGGAGTGCTACAACAATAGCACGTGTTTCCGTTAAGAACAGAGCGTACATGTTAATAATGAAAGCAGCGATATAAAACATTCCCAGAGAATAATTTTTAAATGTTAATTGAAATTGAATTTGATTAAAACAAACAAGCAGTACGATCATAAGGATAAATGCATAAAAGTTTGGATTATCAAATGTTGAATAAGCACGGTAATATCCATTGCCATAAGGGGGCAAATGCCATGATGGGAGATGATCAATGTTTAACATTGATTCTACAGTTGCCATCAAACTTTTAAACCATGCAGGCTTATATTGAATAAAGTTAAAGAAGAAATTGAATAGTGAAGACCAAACAATATAATACTGAAGCTTCATGTATGTTAAGGGTGTGATACGCCTATGGATTGAGAATGCATATCCGTTTATAAATAATAGAACAACACAGGCTCCCAAACCAAACCAGTTACCACTCGCCCACGATACAATAACTAAATAAATCCATAAGACCCAAAAGAAACTCCAGCGGAAGGCTTTGTATTTGATATACTCATACGTGACAAAAACACCACAGATTAACAGTGATGGATATAAAAGATAGTCCGGTAAAAATAACATGGCAATCATTAAAAACAATACATTGTCTTTAATAAGTGTCATCCCTTCTTTTAAATATTCTTTAATTATTGTCATCATCATTATTTTACCACATTAAAAAGTGACCGCTATAACAATAGTGTCACTTTCTAACATGATTACTCACCTAATTCTGTGTCAGCGCCGGCTTCGTTTGTAGGTACTTCAGCGGGTTGTTTCCCTGCTTCTTTTTCCTTTTTACGAGCTTCTTCAGCTTCTTTAAGCTTTTCTACCATTTCTGGAGAGAGAGCTTCTGATAAGAATTGTCCAGATGGTTGTTCCACTGTTGAATTTTTAGCATAGAGATAGTGATAAGCACTGTCTGCTTGCTCTTCAGTAGGTTTCAATATGTTATAAATATTAATTTCGATGTCATAACGTTTGTTGTCTTCATCTGAAGTAAAGTATGTTTCTACAGGTAAGGCTTCCATAATTTTTGCATACGCTTCTTGAGCTACATCATCAAAGCTATCTTTCGCAAGATCTTCTGTGACCTTAATATTGACACGTACTGTACTTGTCACGACATTAACATTGGCTGTTTCGACATTAGCAACGCCACCAATTGCATCTGCGAGAGATTTAACTTGCGCATCTTGAATTTTCGGACTCGGCTCGTTGTCAAAACGACTTCCAACGATTGGTTTCCCACGTTGCATAAATGCACTGACACTGGTAATACCAATATATGAAGTTGGAATCGCAATAATAACAAGGCAGATTATGATCGCATAAAACGACCAATCATGTTTTTTGGTTTTTTTATCTTTATTTGAAGGTTGTTTCTTTGGATCTGTTTTTTGAGTCATGTTGATCCTCCCATTTCTCTACAAATTGTATAGTATTTTCTATTTGTTATCAAGCACTCTAATTACGAGCTCATTACTGAGTCTTGGATTAGCTTGACCTTTAGATAGTTTCATAACTTGACCAACGACGAACTTAATTGACTTATCAAGCCCATTCTTGTAGTCATCAATAACTTGAGGATTTTTCTCAAGAGCTTCTTCTATCCAACCAATAATAACAGCTTCATCGTTGATTTGAACCATTCCAGATTCTTTAATAATCTTGTTTGGTTCGTTACCTTCTAACATCTTCGCAAACACTTGTTTTGCTTGTTTTGATGAAATGGTATTTGATTCAATTGCTTTTAAGAAATCTACAAAGTACTGTGGTTTAATCCATTCAGAGAGACTCTGGTCACCCTTTTGGTCCCAAGCTGCCATAATATCTTGAGTTAACCAGTTTACAATGAGCTTGTATGCTTGCATTGATTCAATCACAGCTTCAAAATATTCTGTAAGCTCAGGGTTTTTCACGAGAACCGATGCATCATAGTGACTTAATTCATACTCATCCATATAGCGGCCAATTTTCGCAACAGGCAATTCACGAACTTCTTGATTTAGAACATCTGGGTGGATACGAATTGGTGGAATATTCGGTTCCACAAAGTAGCGATAATCAACAGTTGTTTCTTTGACACGCATACTTACTGTTTCTTGTGTTTTTTCATCATAGCGACGTGTTTCACTGATAACTTTATCTCCTGAATCAAGCACTTCAGCTTGACGAACAGTTTCAAATTCAATTGCTTTTTGAATGTTATTAATTGAATTTAAGTTTTTAATTTCAACTTTAGTTCCGAATGCTTCTTGACCAACAGGTCGTAATGAAATATTCACGTCACAACGTAATGATCCTTCGTCCATGCGGCCATCAGAGATACCTAAGTAAATAACAAGAAGACGTAACGCATCAACATATGCCGCAGCTTCTTCACCAGTTCTAAAATCTGCTTCAGTTACAATCTCTAAGAGTGGAGTTCCTGCACGGTTAAAGTCAATTAATGTCTTATCTCCTTCGTGAAATTGCTTCGCTGTGTCCTCTTCCATATGAAGACGGTTAATACGAATTGTTTTCAGTGTTTCATTTACAAAGATGTCAAAGCTACCATGTTGTCCAAGTGGATAGAATTGTTGGGTAATTTGGTATCCCTTAGGTAAATCTGAGTAGAAATAGTTCTTACGATCAAAACGAACTAAATCATCAATCTCACATTTCAATGCTTTCGATAGCATTACGCCATATGAGATAGCTTGTTTATTAACTTGTGGTAGAGTTCCTGGCATACTTAAATCAATTTCATTGATTGCGGTATTTGGTGTAGAACCATAAGCCAAGGGAGCTCCAGAGAACATTTTTGTTTCTGTGGTTAGTTCACAGTGGATTTCAATTCCAATGACGGATTCGTAATTCATTAGAATTCTCCTTTCCAGTTTATTTGTGTTTCAATTGCTTTCGCATAAGCAAACATTGTTGCTTCTTTGAATGGTTTAGCACTAATATTTAGACCAATTGGCATTGCATCAACATAACCAAATGGAATTGTCATACTTGGATAACCTGTAAAGTTATTAATAACCATATGATTCTCAGCAATTAGGTATTCATCTGAACGTTCATTATGTGTGTTTTCATTTAATTTAGGAGCAATAACTCCTGATGCACACGCAATCATAATATCTACATCTTCAATCATTGTTGCATAAGCATCAACAATCATACGACGAACACGTTTTGCTTGATTGAATACATCTTCTTGATTGTCATCATCAAGTGCATAAGCACCGTATACAAAACGACGTTTAATCATTGAACTAAATCCTTGGCTACGTGTCGCTTTCATAATGCTCTCAAGATCATCACCAGGTTGTGATTTACCATAACGGACACCATCAAGATTAGCATGGTTTGCAACTGCTTCTGAGTTTGAAATCACACTATAAACTGGTAACATAGCACGCAATAATTCAAGGTTCATATGTTTGTCTACTAAAATAGCTCCTTGTGCTTCAAGTTGTTCACAAAGTGATGCGAATTGTTGAAGCATAGATTCATTTCCAATTACATCTTGAACATCTTTAAAAACACCAATTCGTTTTCCTTTAAGATCAAGATCAAGAAGTGTAGCATAATTTTCAACAGGTTCAAAAGAGCTCGTCATATCTAAGTCATCTCTTCCTGCCAAGACCTCTAGCATAACTGCTGCATCTTCAACATTTTGAGTAAAGTATCCGACATGATCTAAAGATGATGCGTAGGGAATGACTCCATAGCGTGAGATACGACCGTAAGTAGGCTTTACCCCTACCGCACCACAATAAGCAGCAGGCTTACGGATACTATCTCCAGTGTCTGTACCTAAAGCAACACGAACTGCATGTGCACCAACGAGTGCAGCAGACCCACCTGATGAACCACCAGATATACGATCAAGGTCATAAGGGTTTTTAACAGGCCCTGTTATTGCGGATAGGTTTGTGCCACCCATGCCAAGTTCATCCATAGATGTTTTTGCACAGATATTTGCGCCAGCAGCCAATAATTTATCAACTACTGTAGCATTATAAATTGAAACATGATTCGATAGAAGTTCACAGCTTGCAGTTGTGAGTGTTCCCTTCATATTAATATTATCTTTTAGGGCAATATCCCAATGTTCGATTGAGCCAGATCCTGATGTTTCAAGATCAACATAACTAACTACAGCATTTAGTTTTTCATTGACTTCATGAAGTCTTTTTTGATTATCACTCATTTATTTACCACCTTCACAATTTCAAAATAGTCACCATCACGAGTAGGAGCATTCTCAAATGCTAACTCTTGATCAATAACGCGACTCACAACATCATCACGTAACCATGATGTTGGTGCATCAAATGGATAGTTCATTGCTTCTACACCATCTGTATCGATGGATTGAAGTTGTTGGATGTATCCTGTAAATATAGGAATGTTTGCTTCAATATCTTTAACTTCATCATCAGTAAGTGTCAACATCAAATCTGATGACAATTTTTCAATTAAATTTTTATCTATCTTTTTCATAGTCACCTCTAATTTATAAATTGAATGACTGGAGTTTGTCCCGGTCTTTTTGTAATTGTTGCTTGTGTATTTTGGAATATTTTTACATCGACAGTAATCGGCATTTGGAAGTTGTCAAAGCGACCAAGTTCATCCGCAGTATACTGTACCAACCCGTAAATTTCTTGATATGTCTTCGCACCAGTTGTGAGTTCAATCTTCATTTTCTCCGGTTTGTTTTTAACCGTAAAAATTTGACCAACCACACCAACATGTTCATCTTTCATAAAAGTTGAAACAGTACGATTGAAAAGGTTGAATTCATTATAGACTTCAGAATATTTATTGGACGCTTCTGTAGTATTCAACATTACCCATGATTCATTATCACGAACAAAGTCTCCACCCGATCGTTCACTTTCAAAGTATCCATGCCCAATATAGTGCCCCGGAGTATATTTCCCAGGTAAATTATCTAAATCACTTTCTTGAACATAGAATGCGATATAGATTGGCACATCACTCATACCATCAAGCGTTCGTAGATAAGCTTCAAATTGACGTCCAATCGCAATGGATGCAACTTCAAATAAAGTATCATCTGCCAGACGATGAATGGTACCATGCTCTGCATCAATGATTTGATTGCGTTTTAAAACAAGCGCAAATGCGGTTCCATCAATAGCTTCAGGATTCTTAGTTTTATGAAAATTCAATTCATAAATATCACTGACGAATACTGGATCTGGAATAACCACTTCTTTTTTGCTTTTATCTGGCATTGTGATGACTTCAGTATACGATTGACCACTTTCAAGATTAAGCCCTATCGTATTCTTATCACTTTTACGTTTTTTTAGATTCTCATAACGATCACGTGTAATCTTACTTCCATCTGAGATGTAGTATTTCCCCGGATCATAAACTTCTTTTGTTTTTTCTTGAAGACGCCCACCAATCTCCATCATATCAATTTCACGATAACTCGCAGCATACGCTTGACGCAGCGGCGACGTTTTATAAGGAATTAAGATTGAATAATCCCCACTCGCTCCTGAAACAACAGATTGGTTTTCCTTTTCTTCTTCTTTAGTTTCTTCTGTTTTACTACTACATCCGGCAAGGATAATAGCCATCATTAGCACTAGTATGATTTTCTTCATGAATTTACCTCTTGGATGAACTGTGCTTCATCCCATGTTTGAATGTCCAGTTCTTGTGCTTTCGCAAGTTTAGAACCTGCACTTTCTCCGTAGACGACAACATCCGTCTTCGAACTCACACTACCACTGACAGAGCCTCCTTGTGCTTCGATAAGTTTTTTCGCCTCAGAACGTGTCAATTCTTGTAACGTTCCTGTCAGTACGAATTTTAACCCTTCAAATTTCTGCGATACTTGCGCATCAACATATTCATCGTTGAGTCCAAAGTCAATAAGGTCCTGTACACATTTTACATTATCTTCAACATTAAAGAAAGAAATAACCGAATCTGCGATTACAGTTCCTATCTCTTCTATTTCCAGGAGTTCTTCTCGCGTTGCGTCCATAAGTGACGTTAACGTTTTGAAGTGACGCGCAAGGACTGCAGAAGTCTTCGATCCAACATGGCGAATTCCCAATCCAAAAATCAATTTATCAATGGTATTCTGTTTGCTGTTTTCAATCGCTGTTAATAACTTTTCAGCTGACTTATCACCCATTTTTTCGAGCGTTTGTAATTGATCACTATGAAGGTGCAATGTATACACATCTTGAATTGTATTCAATAAGCCTGCTTCATGTAGTTGTAAAACACGTTTCTCACCCAATGTATCTATATTCATTGCTTCACGAGATGCAAAGTGAATCAAAGACTCTACAATTTTTGCAGGACAATCAGCATTTACACAATAATGATCTGCTTCATCAGCGACTCTAACTAAAGGTCCATCACATGTTGGACAGGTTTCTGGAAATTTATAAGGCACTTGCGCCGCAGTACGGTTTGTAACATCAACCGAAACAATTTCCGGAATAATCTCACCCGCTTTTCGAACTAAGACATCATCACCAATACGAATATCTTTACGTTGAATATAGTCCTCATTATGCAGTGTTGCATAACTCACAAGAGATCCCGATATCTGAACAGGATTTAGTTTAGCATTGGGAGTAATTTTCCCCGTACGACCTACCGTCACGAAGATATCTTCAACACGGCTTTTTACTTCTTCTGCTTTAAATTTATAGGCAATCGCGAAACGTGGTGTTTTCACAGTAAATCCAAGTTCATTTTGAATAGCAAATTGATTAACTTTGATAACTGCCCCATCAATATCATAGGGATACTGATCACGCAAGGCCTCAATTTCTTGAACACGTTCCCATACTTCAGCGATTGTTTTAAATTTTCTAATTTCTGGATTTGTTTTAAACCCAATATTATGGAGATATGTTAATGCTTCATACTGCCCCTCAATTTCGAGCTCTTCAGCATTCACAAGTGTATACCAAAATGCATCCAGACCTCGAGAAGCTACTACTTTGGAATCTAATTGACGAATTGTTCCAGCAGCAGCATTACGACAGTTTGCAAATAAGGGTTCCCCCATTTCTTTACGCAACTCATTAGCACGCGTAAAGGATGTATTAGGCATAAATACTTCACCTCGAACCGTTACGTCAACGGATTCATTTAATGATAGTGGTACCGATTGAATGACACGAACATTACTGCTGACATTTTCACCAACCGTACCATCACCTCGAGTTACCGCTTGCGTAAATTGACCATCTTCATAATCCAATGACATTGCAAGACCGTCAATCTTAAGCTCAACGACATATTCTGCGTCAGGATAACTTTGGCGAATTCGCGAATCAAATTCTTTAAGATCTTCAAAAGAGAATGCATTTCCTAAAGAATACATTGGAAAACGGTGTACCACTTTCTCAAATTTATCCGAGATAACGCCTCCTACTTTTTGAGTCGGTGAGTTTGGATCTGCCATTTCAGGATGTAATGTCTCTAACTCATTCAATTCTTTAAGGAGTTGATCATATTCCGTATCAGGAATTGTAGGCGCATCATTAACATGATATTCATAATTGTAACGATGGAGTAATTTGCGTAATTCTAAGATACGATGTTGACTCATGATAGGTCTCCTTTAAGGGCAATTCCCTGGAATTTTTTAGATATTGTACGTGTACCATAAGGAAAGTTAAATGCTACACGCATCATTTCATCTTCTACATTGATGATAATTCCTTCTCCAAATTCCGAATGTACGACAATATTTCCTTTTTTAAATTTATTGTTTTTTCGTATAAATCCTGCTTCTCTTTCATACGCTTCAACAGATACGTCAATGAACGAATCCATTTCTAGTGAGCCCATGAATGGATTCTTGCTTCCTTCCTCAAATCCCATTTCTTTTATAAAACGTGAGACACGAGGTGTTCCAGAGATTGCGAAATTAAAGCCGAAATTATTACTTAAGTATAAACGCTCACGTGCACGAGTAATCGCAACATACATAAGACGACGTTCTTCTTGAATGCCATCTTTCCCTTCACGAATACTGTTTCTGTTTGGGAAAATATCATCTGACAATCCAAGAATAAAGACATTCTCGAATTCCAGTCCTTTTGAAGCATGAATGGTCATCAATCGAACATAATCACCCGTCACAACATCTTCCTTATCTGAATACAAGCTGATCATCTGAATATATTCTTCTAGGCCTGAATCTTCGTATGATTTTTGAAATTGAACAGCATCTTGAATTAATTCGTTAATACTTGCAAGACGTTCCATTTCCTCCAGTTTCTCAAAATGAGCTTTCAACCCACTCACTTCAAGCACATTACGCATCAGTCTATCAACCGGAACTGTTTGTGCCATTTGTTTGAAAGATTCAATCATGTTGACATAATTTCTAACCTTAGGACTCGCACTTCCATCTTGGACATCAATAAGCATGGATTCATACATCGTAATACCTCGATCACGAGCCGTCAGACTAATTGTATCCAGTGACTTCTCGCCAATACCTCTGCGGGGTACACCAATGCTACGACGCAACGCAAGATCATCGGCATGTGTAATCATACGCAAGTAACTCATCATGTCTTTTATTTCCGCTTGATCATAAAATCGGAGTCCACCATACACAACATACGGTATTTGACGTGAAACTAATGCTTTTTCAAGAGCACGAGACAGATAGTTTGAACGATACAACACTGCGGAATCAAGATAACTACCACCATCATGTTTGAGTTCATTAATTGTCTTCGCAATCCATGCTGCTTCTTCTTCAGCACTGTCAAATCCTTGGTATGTTACTTCGTGATCGTTGGTTTTATTTGCAAACAAATCTTTTTCATGGCGATTTGAGTTATTCGTGATTAAGTGGTTAGCCTTATCTAAGATATTTTGACTAGAACGATAGTTCTGATTTAAAACAATCGTTTCGGCATTTGTGTAATGCTGGTCAAAATCAATAATAAAGTTTACGTTTGCGCCACGCCATGTATAAATAGTTTGGTCAGGATCACCCACAACATATAATTCATTTTCATTACCCACTAAAGATTGAACAATTCCATATTGAATCATATCAACATCTTGGAACTCATCCACAAGTACTACTTGAAAACGACGTTGCCATTTTTGACGAATGCGCTCGTCTTCTTTAAATAGTTTATTTACCACAATCAAAAGGTCGTCAAAGTCTAATGCCGACATATCTTTACAACGTTTCATGTAATAAGCATAAACTTTTGCTTTACGCGACTCGTAAGTATCGTTACCTGCAAGCATTATCGCTTGATTGACACTTACATCCGCAATTTTATTATTACTAATATAGTTTAAGACATCTCGCAACGGCAACTCTTTGCGATCATATTGAAATTCTTTATAAGCATCACGTAAAATGGATTGTTGATCGGCACTGTCTAAAATTATAAAATTTCGAATTAGTCCTACCGCATCATATTCTTCTCTTAAAATACGTACACAAAGAGAGTGAATCGTCGATGTGTGCACACGCACTGCATCGGGATGCATCTTTTCCATACGTTCTTTCATTTCATTCGCAGCTTTATTAGTAAACGTAATTGCACAAATACGGGAAGGGAAATACCCCAAATCTCGAATCAAATGCACAATCCGTGTTGTAAGCACACGCGTCTTACCACTACCTGCTCCCGCAATCACACGCACATGCTGTGATTGGGTTAATACAGCCTCTTTTTGTTGAGGGTTAAGTTCTTCTATCATATCCATTTTATCACCTCAATTATTATAGCATAGACTACCGAAAGCTCTCTTGTGAAATAACACATAAAAACTAAAAATTGCACTGGAAGGCTTTTAATCTTATAATATGCATAGTTATTTAGAAAGTTGGATTTTTATGCGTATTTCCAAAGATTGGATAGACTACCAAATCCTATCCGCCAGCGACGAATATAAGATTGAGAAAGTGGGTCCATACGTTCTTAAAAGACCCGATCCCCTTGCTCAATTTTCGACAGCTCAAACACCATCAATTGATGCTAGCTATACTGACCAGTGGCATTTAAACTCAGGAGTTCCTGAGTCATGGACCCTTAAGTATAAACATTTGAACTTTATTATCAAGCCTACTAAGTTCAAACATATTGGTATCTTTCCCGAACAAGCCGTTAACTGGGATTGGATGCAAGAAGTGATTGAAAGTGCAGATAAACCCCTGCGCATCTTAAATCTATTTGGATATACCGGAGGTGCAACCCTAGCATGTGTTCACGAAAATGTTGAAGAGATTGTTCATGTTGATGCTTTAAAATCCGCAATCGTTTGGACCCAAGATAATATTAAACTGAATCATTTTGAAAATTCACATATCCGCACCATAGTCGATGATGTCATGAAATTTATTCAACGTGAAAAAAGACGCGGACGTACCTACCATGGAATCATCATGGACCCCCCTAGCTTCGGTCGTGGACCAAAGGGTGAACGTTGGAAAATTGAAACACAACTACAACCTTTATTACAAGCATGTCTCGACATCCTTGATGATGACGCATTATTCATGGTAATTAATACATATACGACAAATTTATCTTCAAAAGATGTTACTCAAATTCTAAGCAGTGAATTAAAACAATCCAACCACAAAGGATACATTCATTCTGACACAATTGGACTTTCCATCCAAAACAGTAACGATGTGTTATCAGGTGGAATAACGACAAGGTGGTGTTATCGTGAAGATTTACTACGAAGATAATCATATATTAGTGGTTGAAAAAAAACCCAACCAACCAACCCAAGAAGATTCCAGCAAGGACTTAGACATGGTTACCGAACTCAAAGGATATCTCAAGGATAAATACCAAAAACCTGGAAACGTTTATCTCGGATTGGTTCACCGCTTAGATAGACCTGTAGGTGGTGTCATGGTTTTCGCAAAAACATCAAAAGCTGCTTCACGACTTAGCAATCAAGTTCGTACTCATAAAATCACTAAAGAGTACACTGCTATTATTGAAGGCGACATGAAACCGCAAGTTCTAAAAGATATAATGGTTAAAAATCGCAAAACAAACACATCCTATGTTGTCAAGAAAGATCATCCCGAAGGTAAATACGCTGAGCTCGAGGTTATTACAAGCCAGTACAACGCTCAAAAGAATCTTTCAAGAGTTACCGTTGATTTAAAAACAGGTCGCTCTCATCAAATTCGCGTTCAATTTTCATCTCGAACTCATCCACTATGGGGCGATGCTCGTTACAATAAACACGCAGTACCCAATGAACAAATTGCACTTTGGGCAACTAAACTTAGCTTTGAACATCCAACCACAAAAGAGCGCATGACTTTTATAAGCCACACGCCCGATTCTTATCCTTTTACACTTTGGTAAAAAGCAATAATTTCTTCTTTTCTTAATTCACAATCTTGATGAGCAATATCAAACAATTCGGAGAATTGTTCTTTGCTTCCCTTAAAGCGCCCAATTCCAAGTTCTTTCGTTGGATACATATACAGCGCTTTTTCTTCTGCAACCAACTCATCAATAAGTTTACGTTCTTCGTAGTAAACATTGACACGATTACTAAAGTCTTTGACGAGTTTCGGATATTTACGATAAACACATTTTAATAATGTACTCGTAAAGAATCCTTGAGGTTTACGAACATATTCTTTTGATTTTGTCGTAACTACCATATGTTTGACACATCCCGCTTCAATACTTCGAGATACTGGAATCATAGTTGTGATTCCGCCATCCATATAATCACGACTTTCAATTTTGACAGGACGTCCAACAATTGGAAGCGTACATGCCGCTTTAATATATTCTGGATTTTCTGCAATTTCTTGTTTATTTTTCCACACTGTTTTTTCTGCTTTAATATCGTAAACTCCAATTTCAATATCGCCCTTAATTTGATTAATTGTTTCCAAAGGATAATCTAATTTTTCTGTAACTTCACGATATAAAAAGTCGTATCCCACTATCGTATGCTCATCTTTAATAGGTGCCCAACCAACGTTGCGCTTATCCGCAGCGACGTTAATGGCTGCCGATTCCAAACTTTCACCTTTATCTAAAACATACATGCCTGCATAAAGAGCTCCAGAGGAAATCCCTACAACATAATCAAAATATAATTCATTTTCTAATAACCAGTGTAATACTCCGGCAGTATATGCTCCACGCATCCCGCCACCTTCTAATACTAATCCAATTTTTTCCATTCTAACCTCACATCAATCCGCTGAATATATTTGCAAAGGATCTAAATAAATTTACAAGATACGGTGTCTTATCACAGTCTTCTTGGGTAATTTCAATACTCTTATTCTCAATGGTATCCATCGAGTCTTTATAACATGCTTCAACCATCTTAGGATCCAAGAATAATATACTACATTCAAAGTGCAGATAGTAACTACGATAATCCATATTCGTGGTTCCAACTAAACATATTTCGTCATCCACAACCATAGTCTTAGAATGTACAAATCCAGGTTCATATTCAAAGATACGAACTCCCGCTTTAATCAATTCATTATAATTTGATTTGGTAACTTGATTAACAATTTTCTTATCGGGAACATGGGGAAGTATAATCCGCACATCAACACCCGATCGTGCTGCCATCTTTAAAGCTTCGATTACTTCATATCCGACAATAAGATAAGGAGTTTGAATGTAGATATATTTACGCGCTGATGAAATCAGTGACAAGTGCACACCTAAGCCCAAGTCTGTACTATCCGTAGGTGCATCCGCAAATGGCAAGACAAAATCATGTCCTAAAATTGCGTCATCAAATTCATAACGATAATCATTGGGATTATCAATTTTGTCCGTATAATATCGATAAAACTGTAGGAACATCAGAGTTAGTGAATGAACTGCTTCCCCTTCAATCATGACTGCTGTATCTTTCCAATGACCAAACTTACTGCCAATGTTGATATATTCGTCAGCAAGGTTAATACCTCCGACAAATCCAACACGACCATCAATAACGACGATTTTACGGTGATCACGGTTATTCATTTGAATTGCAAGACGTGCTACAAGTGGATTGAATGCTACCGCCTCAATTCCAGCTTCATCACATTGAGCTTTAAGGTCCGTGAACATTGCACAACCCCAGTCATCATATATTAAACGAACTTCGACACCTTGTTTTACTTTTTCTCGTAAAATTTCTAGTGTCGTTTGCCACATTAATCCATCTTTAATAATAAAATACTCTAAAAAGATAAATTTCTCTGCTTTTTTTAACTCTTCTTGAAGGTGATTGAATTTCACTTCCCCACTTTCAAGATAGGTTGATTTCGTATTTTCATAAATCGGATACTGAGAACTATTCACGATGTAATTCACAAGTCGCGACCACTGTCCGGCATCTTCATTTAGATGATCAACAAGACATTGGTGATTCTTGTGGATATATTCGTCCTTAGGGTATGCATCCGATATCTTTTCTCGTAATTTTTTGGGAACTTGTTTTCCGCCAAATACCAAATAGCTCACGGCACCAATCGGCGGTACTGCAAGAATAATAATTGTCCAAGCCAAGCGATAATATGGATTGTCATTTCGATTAATAACATACACAATCAAGAGCACTGACAACGCTACTAAAATACTATAGATTGTTGCATAATTAAGCGATAAATTCCAAACTATTGCGAGTAGTATGGATAGTTCAGCGATTACGATAACGCCGACCACAAATATTTTGTTAGTAATGATTCTAAGTATTGTTTTCATAATCTCTGTCTCCATCTCGTAAATTATACTTGATTTAAGTTTCAATATGCAAGTTACCCTTGATTAACAGGGTCTATACAATGTATTATATCTAAGAAAGAAGGTATTGAAATGACATTTAAACCTAATGATGATAAAAACCTTGAAATTGTCGTAAATGGGGAGAACTATCAACGTTTACCAATTAAAACTCATGTCGTGATGCCAAACGATAATATTTTAACAATTATAGATCAATATGTTCCTGAACATTTAGAAGATGGCGACATCCTATTTATTACAGAAAAGATTGTGGCAATTACTCAAGGTCGTGCATATCCAATTAAAGATGTGAAACCTCGCAAACTTGCATACACACTCTCAAAACACGTTACAAAAACACCACACGGAATTGGTCTTGGTATGCCAGAAACAATGGAAATGGCTTTAAGAGAATGTGGTACACCACGAATTCTTTTCGCAGCTGGAGTTTCGGCACTCGGAAAAATCATTGGTCGTAAAGGGGACTTCTACAACGTTGCTGGTTATAAGGCACGTTCAATTGATGGCCCAACAAACGGAACGATTCCACCATATAACGAATATGTAGTTCTTGGACCTGAAAACCCGGATGAAGTCGCAAAAGAAGTAAAAAAATACCTCAATAAGA
Organism: Erysipelothrix sp.; assembly: GCA_036637915.1. GTDB lineage: Bacteria > Bacillota_I > Bacilli_A > Erysipelotrichales > Erysipelotrichaceae > Erysipelothrix. Next base: position 103,457 of record JAVWLP010000002.1, read on the forward strand.
ATATTGAAGTAGTTATTGTCGATATTAACGATCTCGGTGGAAACATTTTAGGTTCAAGTTCCAAATTAGTTGATCTTGATCTAATGGTTAAAATCCTTAAGGATAACCCTCTTGGACAAAAATCTCAATCAACACCAATGGGAATTATACGTAAAGTTTCACAATAAAGACATCCTTCTGAGATTCACCTAAGCGAAAGAGCTCATGGTCAGCGTCTATATCTAAAGTCGAATGGTATCGACCACCCAGTTTCTCGATGGTTCGTCTTGAAGCATCATTATCAGGATTGCATGTAATAATTACATCATGCAATTCTTTTTTTGTGTTACGAATAATATTCAACAATACAATACATGCGTGGTACGCAAAGTTGTGACCACGATACGGCGGATAAATGACATATCCTATATTTCCATAGTACCAAAGATCACGACCAGATTCGACACGGAATTCGCATCGTCCTACCGTACGTTTAATCTCCGGAACATAGATGTCAAACAACAATGTTTCAACATCATAGCCATCAAACTCTTCAGTTACATCTATTAATTCTACCGCCATATCATGTGCCCCTATATTGTTTTGTATTCTTTATATGCGTAGTAACCAATACCAGACACAAGTAAAATACTTAGCACAAGTCCAATTGCTTGATTTAAATTCAGTAAACTTGCAATTACTCCTACTATGCCAAATACTGACATCATCATTACTGGTATGATAAGCACCTTTTTATCTTGATTTTCTTTAGTGAACTTCATCAATAAGATTAGCATTGATGTAACGACAACAAGCGTTAAGAGAATTGATAAACCTACTCCTAAAAAATATGATGCAGATTGTTCTCTAAAAAATGTTAATAATTCATTGATTTTAGTTACATCTTCTGTATTAAGCATATTCTTAACTGCATCAAAGCCATTTCCTGACATATCAGAAATAGAAATCATAATAAAACTAATATGCGTAGGGATACTTTGCACCACACTCAAAAAAACAAATCCAAATCCCATAATAAGATGATCAATTTTAGATGTTGCAGTTTTGATAATGTATTTATTTAGCAACAAATAAACTAATACAATTCCAAACCCTGCACTAAGCCAAGAAAACACTGTTACCAAATAAAGCGTTGACCCTGATACTTGAGGGAAACTTACAATAACAATTTTTTGAAAAACGCTGGCTGCCATTGATAGAATAAATCCCCAAAGAACATCTTTCATAAATAATTTTTCTTTACGGAATTTCACAAAATAAAATACTGGAATTGCTATCAAGATAATCAAACTTAATATCTGACACGCAATTTTAAATGTAGTCATAAAAACCTCCATGTTTACTAAGAACTGCTATTATTATATTATAAACATAGGAGGAATACCATGAATAACTATCAAGAAAAATCAAGCATCTTCGGACTTGAAGAAAAAACAGTTGCCATTATATTATGGATTATCAGTATATTAACAGCATCATCCAATGGCGGATTTAGCATTATCGCGATTTCACTCGCTGTCTTACTCTTTGAAAAGAAGAGTAACTATGTGCGAAATCACGCAAGTCAACTCCTTGCATTGAGCCTTGTTGTCTTCGTAATGAACATTATTGTATCTGCTGTTTTAGGTGTCTCATTTTCATTATTTTACTGGAGCTCAATCACAGCAATATTTGCTTCCGCGACATCTTCAATCATTTTATTTGCTTATTCATTATTTAAATTTGCACTGAACCTATTAGGTCTTGTACGTGCAGCGAAATACGAGAAGTGTACTCTACCAATTATCGGCTATTGGGGACAAGCTCTTGAGTCAATGATTAAACCAATCTGACATTAAAAAAGCAGTGATCGTAATCACTGCTTTTATTTCGCATCTATTAGAGTGGTCTAACGTTTGCTGCTTGTTCACCGCGTGGACCTTCAACGATATCGAAGCTCACTTCTTGACCTTCGTCTAAAGTTTTGTATCCATCTGTATCAATTGCTGAAAAATGAACGAAAATATCTTGTCCACCTTCGATAGTAATGAATCCAAAACCCTTTTCAGCGTTAAAGAATTTCACTTTCCCTGTACTCATAGCTCGTACCTCCTATCAGAAATAAGATGTACTCAAACGTCTTTTTGAAACCAATATACACTAGTTCTTAAAAATACATTGAGTTATTACGATTATTTCACGAATCATAAACATTCTTATTACATCTTCGATATTATCATTATCTCTAATTCTTGTCAAACTATTATCGATTATATCTAAGCGTTTTCAACCCCCTATTTAAGTGGGTATTTCGCACTTTTGTGACAACCATAATTGGCGTATTGTGAAAGAATGTTTCATCTTTAACACAATCTTTACAAATCAAACTCATTTTGATTTGAGGATATCTGTTTCTTTATGCCAAAATTTCTGTCATAATAGTATACTGAAACGAGGTATCATATCATGAAACATACCCTTAAAGTAACACACGAAACACAACTTTTAGACTTTATCCTAAGCGAAAATTTACCCTATAGTCGCTCTAAAATTAAATCACTTCTCAAACATGGATGCATTGCTATCGACAATGAAGTCACAACTCAGTTCGATGATCCAATTCATGAGGGGCAAACAATTACGATTGTTGAACACAATAATCAAAAGGATACACCTTTGAAGATTTTATATGAAGATAATGAAATTCTTGTTATCGAAAAACCCTACAAACTACTAACTATCGCAACAAATAAAAATGAAGATATGACTGCATATCGTCTTGCAAGTGAATACGTTAAATCACAAAACACTCGTAATCGTATTTTTGTTGTCCATCGTCTGGACCAAGATACATCCGGTGTCCTTATGTTTGCAAAGAGCGAAGCCGTTAAAAACCTCTATCAAAAGGACTGGAATAATCTCGTCCTTGATCGTACGTATGTCGCAATTGTTGAAGGCTCTGTAAAAAAAGAAGAAGATACTGTGAAAAGTTTCTTGCGTGAAAACAAGACTACACACATGTACTCCACAACATCAGGTCAAGAAGCAATCACACACTATAAAGTTATTAAGAAAACAGATAATGTTTCAATTCTCAAAGTCAATATCGATACTGGTCGTAAAAACCAAATTCGTGTTCATATGAATGATATTGGTCACCCAATTATCGGTGACCGTAAATATGATGCGAAGACAAATCCACTTAAACGTCTTGGTCTTCATGCCTACCGACTTCAAATTAAGAATCCAAAAACAAAAAAAGTGATGACATTTATTGCGCCACTTCCACCTAAGTTTAAAAAGCTTTCAAAAATTACTGATACACAAGAGAAATCAATCTAAGCCGTCCGCGGCTTTTTTTGTCCATTCTTCTCGTAAGATACCATATTTAATCGAATCGTAATATTCACCTTTGTAGTACCGACATTTTCTCAATCTTGCTTCAAGTGCCATCTCAAGTTTATCTCCAATTGCCATCATACCTGGATTGCCCGACCATGTTGTAAAGCCAACACGCTCAATAAGAGGAAACTTTTTAAACAGTTCTGTAATCCACAGACTAGATACGTAGGTTCCGATACCTTTTCCCCAGTAAGACTCATCATAAATAACAAGTCCAAACTCCAACCAACGTGTCGGCCGCGATTCCCAATAAAACGAAACCATTCCAACGAGCACACCATCCACATAGATTCCCCTTCGATGATCAACATCGATATAGTAAGGTGCATAGTCATTGAGATATGTTTTATAATCTATCGCTTGGTATTCATTAAAATATGGAGCATTGTAATGACTCCATATGGGGTCTACTTCCTTAAATGCCAGCTCCCACAAGCGTTTTGTATCATCATGTGCAATATAGTCTATCTTAATTATCATAGGATTAACACTTCTTTTCTATTTTTTTTGATATAATTTTTTCAGGAGGTTTTTATGAACTCAAATTCACTATATTTAATGCTTCTTTTTACCCTAATTCCATTTCTTGTTTTTATGATATCTTACAAGAGAAATCCCGGAAGCATCTATAATGGTTTCTATTTCTTAGTATTATTAGGTACCTTAGGTATCGACTACATGTTAATCGCTTTTGCTTCACAAAATCAGATTCTTATGATCATCGCTGCAATACTCGCAGGTATATTCATACTAATTAGTATCTTTGGTACTTTCGTTTTAATTATAGCACTTTTTAAGAATTCAAAAGAACTTATCAAAAAAGAAGGTTTCCGATTCCATAACCTGTTGACTTTATTTGCCGCAATTGGACTCATTATCCTCCTCATTATTCCGCCAATAGTGAATAATGCAATTCCTGATGATGCGTACTATATTCGCGCATTGTATAGCTTCTTAATGTTCGCAGTTTATTACTTTATCTTCGTATTTATTTTATTCTTGTTGTCATCCTGGCTTTATCGCTTCGCACCTAACAAACCAAATAAGGATTTTATTATTGTTTTAGGAAGCGGGCTTCGGGATGGAAAAGAAGTTCCACCACTACTCGCAAGCCGTATTGATTATGCAATTAACTTCTATGATAAACACGAAGTTAAACCGATTCTTATTTTCTCTGGTGGTCGTGGTGACGATGAACATCTTGCAGAGGGTGTAGCTATGAAAGATTACGCTATCCATCACGGTATTCCCAAGGATCATGCTATTGCAGAGGACCAGTCACGAAATACCTATGAGAATATGCTTTTCTCTAAGAAGATTATGGATAATTTGAAGCCAGAAAGTAAATACAAAGTAGCGTTCTCTTCAAATAATTTCCACATATTTAGAGCAGACCGTTATGCACGAATGGTTGGACTAAAAAACGCTCACGGTATAGCAGCCAAGACTGCAACTTACTTTATTCCTAACGCGATGATTCGAGAATATATTGCTCTCATCGTAATGACAAAAAGAACTCACATCGTTGTGTTAAGTATGGTTTTCATCCTTATCTTCACACTTGCCATTGTAAGTTCAATCTTATTATAATTTAATGCATTTACTCTTAAGAACATCGATCAAAGGGTGATGTTGGTTCTTTGAAGTTACAAAGTGAAATGATCTTTGGAGGTTGAATGATTCAATCTCCATTTTTCTTAGTTTTCCTGATTTAATTTCTTTTCGCGCAACCCCTTCATACATAAAACTAATGCAATTATCATTCAAAAGCATATTTTTAATTGCGACAAAGTTCGCCACCTCGACAATATGTTTAAATGAATGGACACTTTCATTTTGTAAAAAGAGCCAGTCTTCCAGTATTTTACGAGTTCCAGATCCTTCCTCACGAATTAGTAAAGATTTATTAAATAAGTCTTCTAAATCAAGCGAATCTTTGTCAAATTGTGCCTTGGACGACGTTACTGCAATAAAAGGTTCCTGACGATAAGCAATCCCCTCAAAATTCTTCCTATCATAACTTCCTTCAATTAATGCTGCATCTAATTGACCTATTTTCATAAGTTCTAGCAATTCCTCAGTATTCCCGATTACAATTTCAGATTCATGACTTGATTCCACTAAAAAAGCTCCAAGATCGTCTGGAAAATAATAATCCGCAATTGATAGTGTCATACCGAAACTAACTTTCTGTTTCTTAAGTTTAATATTTTGGTGGAGAGTATCAATTTGTTGAGCATTTGCTTTTGCAAATTGGTATAAAATATCAGCATACTCTGTAAATTCCATCTTGCCACCACGAGTATTTACTAACTTACAGTCAAATTGTGCTTCCAATTTCTTGATTTGTTGAGAGACTGCAGGTTGTGTGAGGTGCAATGTTTCAGCTGCTTTCGTATAGCTTTTCAATTCGTAAACCTTTATAAATGTTTGTAATTTATTATCCATCCGATCACCTCATAAGTATTTCTTATTAACTATAACATATCATAATAATTTTTTATAGTTATTCATGATATACTTTTTGAGAACAAAGGGGTATTTAAAAATGAATCTCAAATTTTTTATAGGAATTTTTGCAGCAGTTTTAATTGCTGTAGTCTCACAGTTTATTGAATCTTTACTTCCGTTACCAATTATTGGGGCTTCTGTTATCGCTCTTCTGATTGGATTGGCACTTAATACTTTCATCAACTTTGATAAAGATACAAAAAAAGGCATTCAATTTATGTCTAAAAGAGCTTTGAAGTTTGCTATTATTTTACTAGGAGCATCTCTTAATATAACCATTATTTTAAATGTTGGAAAATTATCATTAATGGTTATGATTTTCACACTTATTACATGTTTTGGAGGGGGATACTTTGTAGGGAAGTTACTTGGTCTTAATTGGAAGTTATCAAATCTTATCTCTGCAGGAACAGGGATTTGCGGTGGTTCCGCAATCGCAGCTATTGCACCAGTTATCGATGCTGAAGATAGCGACATTGCTTATGCAATGTCAGCTACATTCTTATTTGATATCCTCATGATTATTTTATTTCCTATCATCGGTAAAGCATTAGGACTCAGTGATATGGCATATGGGTTATGGGCAGGTACCGCAGTAAACGATACATCCTCAGTTGTTGCTGCAGGCTACGCCTTCTCAGAGGCAGCTGGTGATTTCGCAACGATGGTAAAATTAACTCGAACTCTCGCAATCATTCCAACAGTACTTATTTTCTCATATGTTAATATGAAAGTAAGCCATTCTGGATCAAATAAAAAGGGATCAATCTCATCCGTATTTCCATGGTTTATTGTATTCTTCCTTATAGCATCGTTACTAAATTCAATTGGCATAATCTCACCCGAATTCGCCCATGGATTAAAACAACTAAGCAAATTTATCATGGTTGCCTCGCTTGCTGCCATTGGACTTAATACTGAATTTTCAGAAATGAAGAAATCAGGTATCAATCCAATGATTCACGGATTCATCATCTCACTACTTGTCGTTCTTGTAGCTCTTGGTGTTGAATATGCAATGGGAATTATTTAATTAATTTCAAAATAAAAAGAGCTCACCGAAGTGAATACTTATGTACTCATCTCGTTAAAGCTCTTTTTCTTTTGAAGAATCGTCTTCTTTCACAATTTTCAATATAGTAACCCATACAATCATGTTTGTCACCAACAAGATGGGAACCGCATTGTTGTAGATGGGAATCAATACTTTACCAATTTTAGGTATTTGATATGCTACTCGTCCTACAATCATCGAAGAATCAAGAGTCCATCGATCCCATTCATCACTTACAGCAGGTTTTGTACGAATTCCTTGCTCACTAATCTCAGCAATGTAATGAGTAATATACTCATCGACACCATCATTGTTTAAATCGTATCGAAATGTAATAATATCTCCTACAGATAAATCTTCAGTAGATACTTTAGAAACCACAATACCATCATATGTATTGATAACTGGTTTCATACTCCCACTAACAACCACATACATCTTCGATTTAAAAAACTTTGAGTACTGATTCGGAAAGAAAAGTCCAGTTGCTAATACGGCCGCAATCATAACAACCGCAAGGTAGAAAATACCATTCCAAATCCTTCTAAGTGTTTCTTTCTTCATCAAATCATCCGTTTCCAAACAGAATCATTGGTACCAGGTAATATTGTTTTACCTGTTTTTGAGTCATAGTTTGTAGAGGCCACTAGGCGATACAATCCTTGTTTCCCATTAGAGTCAGTATAAAGAACATTTACAGTTGTGACTCGACCATTTACAAATTCATTGGAATAGATACTCATAGCATCAAATTCAAGATTATTTCTAAGTGACCATCCTATACTTTTACCAGGTTCTTTATTCAGATTGTTTGTATTGTTGGAAATATAAATATGTCCATTATGGTAAACAATCCACTGATTCATAATACGACGCTCTTCCCAACTTGGATCTTTAAACTTACCGTACTTAGTACTTGGTTTCCAAGATAATTCAGCGGTAGTTCCAACATACACCCAGTTGTCACCATTTCCTGGCACTACACCATTTACACCCTCATTCATTGCATAGTAAATCTTGTTGTTATGAACGACAAGATCATATTTTCCATACGCGATATTCGGATGGTAAGCATCCTGAATTGGCCGATACGGATTGCTATATGGGCCGGATTGATGATCTAAGTCAAGCTTAAAGTTATTTGGATCAACGCCACCCTCACGAACAAGATAGAAGCTGCCATCTTTGTATATTATATCTTGCGATTTAACCGTATCTTTAATTTCAGATCCTTTATTTTCCTGTAAAGAATCCCATTCCCACATTCCCGAAGGAAGTTCCGGGACAAATTTAAACATGCCTATTTTCAGGCTTGAGTTTGTGTTATTTTGATTTACTAATATCTTCGTCTCACCCCAATAAGCATAGGTTGTAGACGAAATAAAAAGAGCGCCAGTCACAACTAGCACAAATGTGATTAGTTTTTTCATGAATGACACGCCTTTCTATTTAAATCTATTTGACGATAGCCGTAACTTCAAATTCAAGTGTTACAGTTTTTCCAGCATATTGATTATAAACTTCTTTATTTGCTGGTTCATCCATGGTTACGTTATAACGGAATGGCACAGCCGCTTTCGTTTTATCACCCAAAACAGTTTGTGTTAAGGCAGCATTATTTGAACCCTCAAAATTCAAATGAATTAAGTTCGCATTTCCTTTAACACCATCAATTTTTGTTCCAACATGTTTTACAGTAACTTCTGTTTCAGCACCAAATGCTGGACTATTTTTTTCAACGTCCCAAACTACGTTTACAGCTTGGTTAATTTTTTCAGTCATTTCTTTATTGTTTGCATCAGTACGACCTGCAGGTACTAATACTCCAGATTTTCCATCAAGTGTTACTGTCAGCGTAGTCTTGACTTCCTCATCCTTCGCAGCACCCAATACAATCGTATTTTCGCCTGAGTTATTGTCTACAGTAATTTTATTATCACGAGCCCAGTAGGACCATGTGAAACCAGTCAATAGCATTGATAACAGCACTAAAACACTAATGCTTACTTTTTTTGCATTATTCATTATTTTCTCCTCTTTAGACGGCACAAAGTTCATTATACTTATCACGAAATAAATTGCAAGGAAAATTATTTATTTTATCACAAATATTATTAATAAGACATCCTTTACTTTTTATGAAATATGAGTTATGGAAACATCATAATACCACCAACAGCAGTAAGCGATTTCACTTTTCATTTCCAAACACGTAAAAACAAAACAGTAATTCACCTCCTCAATTTACCAAGTAGGCACTGTTTTGTTAATATCCTAATTTATTTTAGTTTCATTTAAATCAATGGTTCAAAAACTTTAGAAACAACTCCAACAACAAACATTAAAACCTTCTTAATGAGTGAAACATCTCCCTCTTCAACTAATTCATTTTGGACGTAGTTATTATCCAGACCAACTAGTAACGACATATTTTTCTTCTTATTTACTTTTTGATTAAGTGAGTTCGTTGCTTCTTGCCCTTTTACATAAACAACTGTTTCCGTATTAAGATAAAGGCTTCGATTATCCAAATTAAAAGATCCAACGATATTTTTATCATCGTCTACCACCATCAACTTCGTATGAAGTGATGTATCACCATCACTTTGAAACTCATAAATATTAATTCCTGTTCTCAGGAACTGTCTACGATTAGAGAGATAGCTAGAGAATGCAGGATAATTTGGAGACGAGCTCTCGGAGTTCGTTAGATAGTCTAATTTTATGTGATTATCACTCGATGATTTAAACGAATCAAGAATTACTTTAGTCGGTGTAGCATAAGGTGATTGCACAGTCACACTTTCTTTAGCACCGTTCGCAATCAATTGGTATAAATAACCTATTTTGGGTTCCTTCATCATCGTGCTTATGTCATTATGAAATATCTTAACGTCCTCAACTTCAATCATCTTTTCTGGATTTAAGAGGGAATCATCAGGTTCATAAAATATAAATCTATGTTCAAAATCATCTTTTTTAATGTGCCAATTTGGTTGTTTCTTCGCAATTGCATCCTTACTTTCATGTATCAGTAAAATAAATGTATTAATATCTGCCATAAGTTGAGAATCTCCCAACTCATCATAGATCAGCACTTCCATGTCTTGCGTATAATGTCTTCCTGGTTTGTAATATTGATTTCCAATATTTCTTCCGCCAATTAATAAGTATTTATTATCAACTTTTAGGTATTTATCATGTAATGTCGCGTTCCACTTCCATGGTTTTAATAAATGAAAAGGATTGTAATACTTAAGCTCTATATTAGGATGATGGCTTAACTTATATTTATAAGTTCTACTCATCCCATTCATCTTACCATCAACAATCATTCTAACTTTCACACCACGATCAGCTGCATCCAATAAACCTCCAATGATAAGATCTGAACTTTCATCATTTTTTATGAGATACGTAGACATATCAAGTGTGGATTCGGCTTTTTTAATAACAGCAAGTCTTGTTTGTAATGCGTCTTCCCCTTCATCAATATATTTAACTTTCAGATTATTATCTGCAGGACTTTCAAGCTTAGTTTGAATGGTAGTTTTACTTTCTGATGAGAGTTCTTTACCTTTAATGTAGGGAAGATAAGCAAAAATAAGACAGTAAATGAAATAGACAATTAGTAACTTATATCCAAACTTTAATATTTTTAACGATTTCTTCATTGCACCACCTCATCGATCATAACTATTGCATCAATTCGTACAAAATGAGTATTTATCATGATTTCCATTTCAGAATTCCGTCATAGTATTTGGATATAGATTAATACTATTGACTATATAAATCAAATTAAAATTTGACTCCCTGTTTTTATTGAAATCAATCGACCCTTCATAATTGGATACATTATCTCAAAAGCCTTGGGCCCTGTACAGTGACAAGAGTAATATGTTTCCACCTTTTTTGACAATAGTCTGTCCGCAAGAATTTCAATTTCTTTTTTACTTGCACTAAGTGTATTTAAATAGGGCAACCCGATTAAATGGAAACCTCCAATAATTGCTTTGATAGGTTCATCGAAGTTTTTTTCAACTAATTTTATTATATTAAGAATACCTGAGTGACTACATCCTGTGAAAACAAATAATTTCCCATCTTCTTTAATAACCATGATTAGTTCATGATGAAAATCGTCAGGATTTTTTAAGTCTCCCTCAAATAAATTACTTGACATAATAGATACTGATTCACATTCTTTAATATTTTTGCACATTAAAACATAGACGTTATCATATAGCCGGTAATTATTAGAAATAAAGCAAAACTTCTCAACAACATTCGAATACTTAACCTTATTAACACCAATATTCTTGTAGAATGGACCTAATTTTATCCAATACTTATCGAATGCAGTTTCTGCCAAGACTACTTTTTCTAAATTATTTATTTTAGGAAAGTATTTTAAACCGCCTAGATGATCAATATGACCGTGTGATATAACGATTGAATCAATACAATCCAACTGAACCTCCAATTTTTGGGCATTCTCTAGATAAGTTTTATCAGGACCAGTATCAAAGAGAATTGTTTTTCCATTTGTTTTTACCAAAATAGATAATCCGTGTTTAGGTTTTACACGTTTATCAATTGCTTCATTTTCAAGTAATACTTCTATCTTCATCTATTATCGCTCCCTTTTCGTTTATATTTTAAATACAAAATTTCTCACTTAGCAGAAACTGATGGTTGCAATCTTTTACTCGTCAATTTACACACTCGCATGATATACTAAGTTTAATGAAAGAGGTAGAAAAACTATGTTCTATGATAACGTTGTAGCTTCGGCTGAATATATTCAAAGTAACACAAGCATCAAACCCCGTATTGGAATTATTTTAGGAAGTGGATTAGGAAGTCTAGTTGATCGTATTGAGAATAAAGAAATTATTCCTTACGATTCCATTCCGCAATTCCCAAAATCAAGTCTAGAAGGACATGCTGGTAATCTTGTTTTCGGTACCATTGGCGATCAAAATGTTATGGTTATGCAAGGACGCTTCCACTATTATGAAGGATTTGCCATGAAGGAAGTTACTTATCCTATCTACGTCATGAAAATGATGGGTGTAGAAAGTATGATTGTGACAAACGCTTGTGGTGGCATTAACACCAATTTCAAACCTGGTGATCTCATGATTATCGATGACTTCATCAACTCTGTGAGCACCAACCCTCTTGTAGGTTCCAATGATGAACGCTTTGGTCCTCGCTTCCCAGATATGTCTGAACCGTATTCAACAGAACTTAGAGATCACGCTAAGGAAATTGCAAAAGATCTTAACATTGATTACAAAGAAGGTGTGTATACATTCTTCCAAGGTCCTTACTATGAAACTCGTGCAGAAATTAGAATGTATGGAAAGAATGGTAGTGATGCTATCGGAATGTCAACCGTTCCCGAAACTATTGTTGCAAACTATTTAGGACTTAAAGTTCTGGGTATCTCATGTATTACTAATATGGCTACAGGACTTCGTGATGGAAAACACTCCCATGCAGAAGTTGTTGCAATTGCGAACAAGGCCAGTGAAGATCTCTGCAACTGGGTTGAAGCACTCATTAAAGATTGGAAATAACAAATTAATAAAAGCCACTTCATTCGCAATCGTTGCTAAATGAAGTGGTCTTTTTTTATGCTTCCGCTGATTTTAGAAGTCTGAGCCCATTAATGATAACAACCAAGGTACTTCCTTCGTGAATCAAGACCGCTTGCGAAAGTGTCATGAGTCCAAAGATATTAATGGTGACGAGGAATAAGACAACCAACATCGCAAAGATAATATTTTGTATGACTACCTTACGAAGCTTCTTCGAAACTTTATGAGTGTAAGCCAATTTACTTAAGTCGTTTTTCATTAAGACTGCGTCGGCAACATCGATGGCAATGTCAGTTCCTTCGCCCATTGCGACACCTATATCTGCTGCGACAAGTGCAGGAGCATCATTGACACCATCTCCAACCATTGCAACAACTGGATATCCTTGTTTTAATTCTCTCACAATTTCTGATTTGTTCTCTGGTAGAACATTTCCACGAACTTCATCAATACCTAATTGACGACCAATAGCTTCACCTGTACGAATTGCATCACCTGTTATCATCACAGTATGAATTTTATTTTCTTGGAAGTAACGAATAGCTTCAAGTGATGTTTGTTTTGGTATATCTTGAATTGCGATAAGTCCAAGCACTTCTGAATCTAATCCAAAGTATACAACAGTCTTACCTTCTGATTCATAGGTGTCAGTGTGACGCATAATATCATCACTCACGGATCCGTATGCAGTTGGTTTTCCTATAAGGTAAGTGTTACCTTCAAATTCGGACGTAAGACCTGTTCCTATCAAGTTTTCAACTTCTATATCTAAGACATCACGCCCATCAAAATGATTGATAATTGCCGTAGCAAGCGGGTGATTTGATTTCTTTTCCATTGAGTAAATGATACTTTCAAATTTACTTAAATCTGTATCGGATCCATTTTCTACGAAGTAGACGTCAGTAACAACTGGTTTCCCTTCTGTAAGTGTTCCTGTCTTGTCAAATGCGATAGCACCTAGTTCGGATAGATTCGCTAAATAAGATCCACCTTTAAAGAGAACCCCTCGTTTTGCTAGGTTACTAATTGCTGATAATGTTGCGGGAATATCTGTTGCGGCAAGCGCACATGGAGATGCTCCAATCAAGAATACCATCGTTCTATAGAATGTGTCATCTGCTCCCCAATTGAAGACATAGAGTCCAAGCAAATAAAATACAGGTGCTAATAAGAATACAGCCGTCACATATATTGGTTCAATCTTTTTAATCAGTGCGGCTGTCTTGGATACATCAGTTTGCGCTTGACTCACAAGTGTGAGAATTTTAGCGAAGACTGTATCACTGGTATCTTTAGTAACTTCCATTGTGAAAGTACCTGTACCATTCATAGTACTACCAAAGACTGTATCACCAACCCCAACTTCAACTGGGATACTTTCCCCAGTAATAGACGCTTGATCAATGGATGAAGAACCCGATAGAACCATACCATCTGTTGGTACTTGGTCACCATTCAACACAGTAAGAATGTCTCCTACCTTCAACTCAGCAACATCCACAACTTCGAGTTCACCATTTTCTTTTTGTCGTCGTGCGGTGGTCGGATTCATTTTTAATAAACTGGTAATTTCTTTTTGGCTTTTGTTTTCTGCATACTCTTCAAGGAAATGAGCACCTGCAAAGATCAAGATTAACAATACAGCCTCATCAAGCTCACCAATTAGAATTGCCCCTAATGCAGCAACTGTCATTAGCAAGTGAACGTTTGGCATAAATTTTTTCTTTTCTTTAGTATCTCTAATCGTATCTGTTATACCCTCGATTATAATATGAGAACCTGAAAGAGCGAGTGCAGCAACATTTAAGACTATCTTAAGCATCGAGTTATCAACAAAAATTCCAAGAATAAATGCTGCAAGACCAATCACAAAGAGTAGTAGAGAGTTATTACCTCCGTGTGAATGTGTATGGTTTGATTCATTACTGTGATCATGATTATGTTTTTTGTGATCTGTCATATTATTTTTCTCCTTCCATAACATGTTCAATTGCCATATCAAATATTGAGAACACATGCTCATCAGCGATAGCATAGATAATTGACTTACCCTGGCGCGTTGATCGGACAAGATCATCATCTTTTAATATTCTAAGCTGATGAGATACTGTGCTTTGTTCCATATCCAATGAGGCAGCTACTTCACTCACAGGCAATGGTTTCTCACGAAGTAAGTAAAGAATCTGGATTCGAGTTGGATAAGAAATCGTTTGAAACACTCTCGAAATCCTATCTATGGTCAGCTCGTCGAGTTCACTTTTCATCTGTCCATCCTCCTTACATGAATGAATGTTCATTTGTTCATATTTAAATATTACACTAGAAAGAAACATGTGTCAAGAAGAATAAAACGTTACAAGATAAAAAAACTGAAGGACTAGCCCTCAGCTTCATTTACGCACCTATTTAATATAAGCATTCATCATCCACAAGTCTTTGCCCAAATCTTGGGAAACACCTGTAAAATAATCTGCAGTCCCTGGATCACTAAGTTCTTCAGCTAATTTAACAATATGTAGTGCAAGTTGATTCATGTGTTCAAAATCAACAATTAATTTTTTAAAGCCATCAACAGCAGTAATGTAATCATTTCCTAATTCTTCAATACTACTTCTTTCTGTGACTTCTTTTAGATTACCAATTGGTTTAGCACCAATTGTGAGGAGTCTTTCCGCAACCGCATCAATGCGTTCTTGTGCTTCATCATAGTAGTCATCCATTTTCTCATGAATTGGGAAGAAGCCTTGTCCTTTCATGAACCAGTGTATGTTGTGTATTTTCATACTCAATACCAATTGATCCGCTAAGAATGTATTCATTTCTTCATATAAACTATTCATTTTAAATCCTCCTTGTATCTCTATTATACCACTTTGAGAATTTCATGAATTAAAAATGAATATTTAATTAGCTCTCTAAGAAAAAAGTGGGGAGACTTTCTCCTCACTTCATCGTTTATTTCTCTAACTAATACTTTCGTAACGTTATTCAATATCATGGTCATGATCAAGATAACGGATTCCCTTTTCAACACAGAAACTACGCCATTCCTCAGATAGTTTTTGATCCGTAACAATACAATCAATTCTTTCTAAATCAAAAAGACTGATAAACGATATTTTGTTAAACTTCGAATGATCTGCTACGATCACTTTTATCTTAGATTGTGTCAAAACAAGTGAGTGTATATCAACGATAGCATCACTAACATCAGTACATCCCACTTTCATATCAATCGATCGACATGATATAAATGATTTATCAAAGTTGAAATCTTTAAGTGTACGAATTGCCTGTCTCCCGACAAAACATCGGTTTTGCGGATAGAAATTTCCTCCTATCAAAGTGAGTCGAATGTTATCGTACTGACTAAGATAATTCGCGATATCAATAGAGTTCGTCACAACTATGAGATGCATATCACTGATTGCTTCCGCAATTTGTAATGATGTTGTAGATGAGTCTAGGTAAATACAATCTCCCTCATTGATAAGCGTTCTTGCTCGACTTGCAATGATAGCTTTATTTTTCTTAAAGATATTTTTTAGAACATTGTTATCAACATAACTTTGAACACGGTTTGCAAGAACTGCACCACCATGTTTTTTCTCAGCAAATCCTTCTTTTTCAAGTTCAGCTAAATCACGACGTATCGTTTCTTCGCTGACGGATAATAAACTTGATAGTTCAGCAACTTGAACAATTTTTTGTTCTAAGAGTATTTCTTTTATTTTTTCTCTACGTGTAATCTGTAACATACCCCACTCCTTTTCATTATTATATCATCTCTAATAAGAAAACACTCACGAGTTCACTCGTGAGTGATGAATTAGTCTTTGAAGTAGCTCTCAAGATCGTATGGAGAGAAAATACCTTTCTCAGTAATAACACCGCTACATAAGCTTGGTGGCGTCACATCAAAAGCTGGATAGTAAGCTTGAACTCCTTCCATTGTAACTTTGGTTCCAAGGTGGCTGAGTACTTCTTCAGGATTTCGTTCCTCAATCTTTACAGTATCCATAGTTTTATGAGTATTACTTGGAGTTCCAGTTACATAGTACGGAATTTTATGATAATGACACAATGCCGCAATTTGGAAGGTTCCAACTTTATTCACAACATGTCCATCAAGAGTAATCATATCCGAAGCCGATGTGAAGAGATCCACTTTCTTCTCTTTTAAGATGTATCCTGGCATATTGTCAGTAATAACATGAACATCAAAGCCCATGTCACAAATTACTGATGCAGTGAGACGTGCTCCTTGAAGGTACGGTCTTGTTTCGGGACAAATAAATTTAACATTTTCATTTCCGAGCGTTCTTAAATGACGACAAATCATTCCTACAACAGTTTCTGCAAAGCATTGTGTCATGATGGTGCCACTATGTGGAACTTTTTCAGCAAGTTGTATCCCGATTTTTTCAATTCGAGCATAACGTTGCGATACTTCGTCAATCGCAAATGACTTAACTAACGCCACAAGTTCATCGTTAGTATTCCATGTTTGCATCTTAACGACATCCAATGCATCATAAGCAATTTTTCTCATTCTTGATGAAGTTGTAGGACGTGCATGAGTGATATCATATGCTGCTTGCTCCATGAACACAATGCTATCTTCACGAGACATATTACGCGTTTGATACGCAGCGAGAACCATGGCCATTGATGCCGCAAGATAGGGACCACCACTTTGTGTTACCATATCTTGAATTGCTTTTACAACATCTTTATATGTTTCGCAAATAACATACTCTGTTCTCATAGGATAAATACGACGATCTAAAATTTTCACAACGCCATTATCAAACCAAGCAACATTTTCAAATTGTAGCATGAACGCTAAATCATGATCTATTCTCATATTAAATCTCCTCAATAAACTTATTAATAAATGCCTCATAATCCGTAGCAGACTGGACCGCATCTCGATTTAAAATTAAAGCCATACCGATATTCACAATGGTTCGTTCAATCTTATCAATATTCTCGTCGTTCTGAACTTTATCTAAATCCCATACTTTTGCCACACCAACAGTTCGACGAATCATTTCCGTTCCAGCATAACCAGCCGTATCCGAAAGAATTTGTTTCAGATATGCATCTTTAAAAAGTGCATTGTCTTTAAACATTGGTGTCGTTACATCATGTTCATACGACGCTTCATAAATTGCCTTAAACTCTGTAATAACTTCTTTGACACTTTCGAACAACCATTTTGTATAAGACGTTTCAATTAATTTATTTTGATATAGCGTTGTAACATAAGAAATTATAAAGCTCCCAACAACATTACCAATATCATAGCCCATTGGTCCAAAGAATGAGAATTCAGGATCAAATACTTTCAAATCTTTATCATTAATAAAGATTGATCCCGCATGCAAATCACCATGAATCATAGATTGAGTTTGGTTCATAAAACGATTCTTTAGTGTAGCAACTTCAAATTTTAAGGAATCATTATTATAGAGATTCTCCGCCACAAATTTTTCATTTTCAACATTATATCGATTTAGTCCTTGACGATTTAGATAAGGCTCTGTAAATACCAGACGCTCTGATATTTCACACATATCAATATTTACAAGATTTCCCGCCATTGTTTTTTTCTCGGGAATATCCATAACTAAATCTGTAGTCTTAAAGAGAGTATCGTATAAGAATTGCGCAATATCTTTCGCAAAATGAGGATATGTTTTGCCCTCCATCATCCCCTCACGAAGCACAACATAGTCCTTCATATCTTCCATTACAATGCAGCTCATTTCTTTGGAATAAAGATAGATTTCAGGTACTGCGTGATTGCTGAGTTCTCCTTGTTTTCTCAAGATTTCATTTTCAATTTCATTTCTTTTTGTTGACAGTTCTCGTGTGGATGATCCACGGATAAAGCTGTCTGCAAATTTCACGATGATTGATTTCCCTTTTTCATCTTCAACACGGAAAATATAGTTAACGTTTCCGTCTCCAACTTCCTTAATTGATAGCTCACTCCCTTTATCAAAACAATTAAGTTGTGAGGTAACCATTTCAAGTATATTCTTTTTCAATGTATCTTTTTGACTCATATTTTCCTCCTATAACATCAAAGACATGAAAACAACATTTTCATAATTCCCATCAACCAGTGTATCTTTCTTAAAGATACCTTCAATTTCAAATCCAAACTTTTTATAAAGGCCAATTGCCTTTTCATTATTTTCTAAAACTGTAAGTTCAAGCTTTTCCAATCGCATCCATTTCTTTGCATAATCTATTATTTTAGCGAGAAGTTTTGTACCCACCCCACATTGATGATAGGTTGGATCAATTGCGATCGATATTTTTCCGCGATGGTGAAGTCGTACTTCTTGGTATTGAAGTAACCGAACATAACCGATAACATCTTTCTCTTTATTGATTTGATTTACTGCAACGAAAGTGTGTATAAAATGAGGGTTTTCGAAGAAATAATCTTTCGTTTCTTTGAGCGTTTCGGTTGGAAGAGCCAGTATATTCATACAAACATCTTCGCGGGTTCTTATCTGATTCAATTGTACCAAATCCCAATCATAAATAGGTCTAATGATGATTTGGGAATTATCCATTAGAGTAGTCCTTCAAATAGATTGATAATATCTTCTTTACTTGGTTGGATTGGATTTTTTGCAAGGTTACCATCCTTTAAAGTTTTTTCAGCAAGCATTTCTAAGTCTTCTTGCATTACACCCAGTTCAGTCAAAGCAATCTTTGTACTGACTCGTTCTGATAAGTTCTCTACTTCATTGATAAATGTATGACCTTGTTCTTCAATACTTAAGTTTTTAACCTTCTCACCATAGAGTCGACGTGAGATTTCCGCATACTTTTCCATAACAGCTGTAGAATTGTATCGCATGACAGTTGGTAAGATAATGGCATTGCATAATCCGTGAGGAAGATTATAAACCGCACCTAACTGATGAGCCATTGAGTGAACAAGACCCAATCCTGCATTACAAAATGCCATTCCTGCTAGTGATTGCGCATAAATCATATTTTCTCGTAATTCAATATTTTTACGATCTTCAATTACAGCTTCTAAGTTTTCAAAAATAAACTCAATGGCATCCAATGAAAGCTTCTGTGTAAGAGGGTATGCTCCAGGCGTAACATAACTTTCTACTGCATGCGTAAGTGCATCCATTCCTGTACCAGCAGTGATAGAAGCTGGTAAACCCGTCATCATCTCTGGATCGTTAAATGAAGCATACGGCAATGCATTGATATCTTTAAAGATGAGTTTCTCTACACGTCTATCATCCGATATTAAATATGCACGAGATATTTCACTAGCTGTACCTGCTGTTGTGTTTACTAAAAATGTGATAGGAGCTTTATTTTTAGATTGGTTGAATCCTTCATAATCCACGATGTCTCCACCATTACTTACTACAATACCAACCGCTTTAGAACAGTCATTGGGTGAACCACCACCGATACCAATAATATAATCACAACCACTTTGATGATAGAGAGCAACTGCTTCTTCAACATTTTTACGAGTAGGATTGGGTTGAACATCATCGTAAATTGCATAATTTACATGAACGCTCTCCAATTCATGGGTTACAAAATCAACCAAGCCAAGTTTATTTAAGTTTTTATCCGTCACGATTAGAGCATTTTTTAGATTCAAACTTGTGGATAAACTACCGATTTCCTTGATGCATCCTGCACCGAATTTATTAATACTTGGGACTACAAATTCCATATTAACCTCCATTATAAGAGGGAGAGTGAAAGCACCCTCCCACACCTATTTACTTTAAATTATACTTTTTCTTAAGCAAATCAATATTTTCGTTGGAGATGACTTTAGGTTCTCCAACCTGTTTTGCAAAGTGATAAATTTTAGCTGCATCTTCTACGTACACAGCACGAATATATGCTTGATCGAGTGTTGTACCTACTGCAACAACTCCATGATTTTCCAACAAACATGCATTACGATTTTGCATAGCAATGACTGCTTCTTTACCTAATTCAACACTTCCAGGAAGTGCAAATTTGGCTCTAGGAATATCACCACCAATAAATGGTAGCATTTCCACAAGAATTAAAGGAATATCTTCATGAATAACCGCAAAGCTTGTTGCTCGTGGAGAATGGGTATGAATAACAGAATTCACGTGACTTAATCCACGATAGATTTCTGCGTGCATTTGCCATTCTGAAGAAGGGCGTAAATCACCATAGATGATTTCTCCATCTAAGTGCATTAAGACGACATCTTCCGGAGTCATAATCTTGTAATCAAGATTCGTCGCAGTAATTGCCATAATCTCACTCTCGCGATCATAATAGCTCACATTTCCACTTGTACCTGCTACGAGGTTTTGCTCATAAGACTTTAAAGCTGTTTTTTGTACCTTTTCTTGTATTTCGTAATATTTTTCAATCATAGAGTTCTCCTAATCTAAGTATAAAACTAATAACCAATTACTACCGCTACCGCTAAGAGGATCCATGCCATGACAAACATTAACGCTGTGAGTTTTAATGCGAATTTCATCCATCTATCAATTGGAACCCGAGCAATACCTAACATTGCCATGGTTGCTCCAATAGTTGGGAAGATGTAGTTTGGAATGGTTGCTCCAAATTGGAATGCCAATACGGTTGTTTGTTGTGTAATACCAATGATTGTTCCAAGTGGTGATAAAACAGGCATCAATGATACTGCAAGACCACTACCTGATGGGATAAAGAAGTGAACAATCGCTGTAATAATAGAAATCATAATGGCGCCAAATGTTGGTCCAAAATTAGCAAGTGGTGCCGATAAAGCATTAATAATTGTATCCATGATCATACCTGTTTCAAGTGTGATTTGAATACCCCGTGCAATACCAAGAATTAATGCGACACTCGCTGCTGAACTTACACCCTTAATGAAGAGTTCAATAATTTCATCAACTGTAAATCCATAAACAAATCCTGCTGCGAGACCACCAATTAAGAACACAGTAGACATTTCATTGAGATACCAACCAAGTTTACTTGATCCGTAAATAATAGCCCCAAACATAATGAGTAAGATGATTAATACAAGTGTATGTTTCTTTTCAACTTTATATTCATTTAAGGGTTTTGAAAGTCCCATTCCTTCTGTGCTAATACCAACTACAAAACTTTTTTCAGGATTTTTCTCAATACGTTTAGCGTAGAGTGAAACAAGTGTTGCTACAAGTGCTGTTGCAATAAATACCGTTAAGAATCTAAAGCCCATACCCGAGAAAATAGGAAGTCCGGTTACGGAGTGTGCGGTACCAACGATAGAAGCGTTGATAGGGCTAAAGTTCCAACCAGCATAACCACCACCCATAATCATTCCAAGACCAACAATTAAGTCAAATCCTAAACCTAGAGCAATGCTTACCCCAATTAATGTAAAAGGAATTTGAATCTCTGGTCCAACAATAATACCGATTGCTGAGAATAAGAATGTAATAATCCAGATAACTGCAGTTTTCGGAACATTTGAACGTTCTACTTTATTAAGTAAAACACCCATACCGTTTTCAAGAGCACCGGTTGCTGTGATAATACCGAAAGCTGCCGTTGAGATCATGATTAAGAAAATAATTGGCGCTGCCCCAACCATTCCTAGTGGAATGGATTTAAAAATTCCCCAAATACCAACGCCATTTTGTGCAACTTGTTGATAGGACCCCGGAACAACTACAGGCTGCGATAATCCATCAACTGTTTCGCGAACAAACTTTCCTGCTGGTAAAACCCATGTTAATACAGCTGCAATAACAATCATTATAAATAGAATTACATAAGTATGGGGTATCTTCTCCCACCACTTTTTGTTTTTTACATCTTTAGACATATTGATTTCTCCTCCTCTTAATAGTGTCAAACGTCTAATGCAAATAGTTTATGGACTGCTCCATAATCCTCCTTCCCTGTCTTGTCAACACCAATATATCACGAAATGCAAGTGCTTACAATGATTAATTGTGATTATTTGTTGTTTTATTTGATAATAGTGTGATTAATTGTGGTTTTATAAGGTGAAATCGGTTACAATGAGATTGAAAAGGAGGGTTTATGATGAATTATCATGAATATACACTGAAAAACAACAAAATAACAGTTAAATTCTTGGATTTAGGGGGTGTATTAACACATTTTTCCACAACAGACGATGCAAAGAATTGTATAATCAGATTTAAGGAACTCGATTCATATATAATAAATCGCGGTTTTCTAGGAGCAAATGTCGGACCACTTGCAGGAAGGACTGAAAATGCTAAATTTGAGGTTGAAGGTCAGATTTATCATCTGGATCAAAATGTACCACCCCATCATTTACATGGAGGATCTTTAGGTTTAAACAAACAATTAATGAGTGTGGATATCCTCAGCGATACACATGCAATTCTCACAACTACAACTGATTACACTGAAACAGGATATCCTGGAAGTATTACCACTACTATTTCTTATGAACTCAAGGATAATTCGTTCACCATCACTTATGACGTTATCCCTACAAAACCAACACCTATTAATATCACCAATCATAGCTACTTCAATTTATCTCAGGAAGATACAGCAGAGGGACACGATATTCGAGTACCTTCAAATTATGTTGTTGCGGTTAGTGAGAACGGTTCGAATACCGACACGTTTATCCCGGTATCAAATACTGTTTTCAATCTCAATCAATTGAATAATGTTGGTGAACTTTTAGCTCAGGATCATCCTCAGTTTGAAATGACTCGTCATATCGATCATACATATCTCTTATCAAAGGGTCATGAGGTCGTGTTGAGGCATCTTGACGCAGGTAAAATACTTCGGATTCACTCATCCATGCCCGCTACACAGATTTATCTCGCTAATTACTTCGATGGCAGCCTTATTAACGAACACGACAAACCAATACTTAGAAATTGCGGTGTGGCGATAGAACCACAACATATTCCTAACGAAATTAATCTTTGGAACAAAGAATTATACGATGGTAACCATCCCTTCCACGAATCAATTACCTATACGCTAACTCACATTTGATCCAATTAAGCAAAAAAAAGGCTCTTCAACACATTTGTGCTGAGGAGCCTTTTTACGTAATCTTAGTTACCCATTAATCCATCATGGATTAATCGAATATTGTGTTCTAGAAATTTGACATAAGTATCTACTGGAGTTCCTTTTTTACCAAGTTCATCTGAATAGATTTTTTCTTTATAAATTGGAATACCGGATTCTTTTGATACTTGTTCCATTGGGCGTGTTTCAACATTTGATTCAACAAAGACGACCGCTGGTTGTTTTTCTTTAAGTTCCCCAATTAATGTTTTAATTTGCTCTGGAGTTCCTAATTCTTCAGTATCAATTTCCCAGATGTATAAATGTTCTAAACCATAAGTTTCTGTCATGTATTGGAAAGCATGTTCACTTGCAGTAAAGACACGTTTTTCTGCTGGAATTTCCGCAATTTTTTCTGTGTATTCTTTATCAATTCTTTCAAGTTCTGCAAGATACTTATCAGCATTTGCTTCGTAAGTAGCTTTGTTTTCTGGATCTACTTTAACGAATGCATCACGAACATTTTTTGTCATGATGATTCCAACTTTAGGATCTAAGAATGCATGTGGATTAATTTCTTCATCTGCACTACCTTCTCCTAAGAATCGAGGTTCTACACCAACACTTGCTTCAAAGATTTTATCTTCAGGTTGTTTAACTGTGACCATTAATTTGCGGAACCAACCCTTGTCACCACCCTCAAGGTTTAGTCCATTGAAAAGAAGTACATCAGCATCTGTTGCTGCCTTGTTGTCTTCAGGAAGTGGCTCGTATTCATGTGGATCTGTTCCAGTTGGAACTAGGTTATGAACAGTTACTTTGTCGCCACCTACTTCTGATGCAATATCTGATAAGATTGAGAATGAAGAAACTACCTTCAATTTTCCATCAGTGTTTTCTGCAGGTTCTTTAGGTTTACTTTGTGAACAACCTGTTAGCACAAATACTGCCATGAGTATCGTTAAAATACTTTTAAACTTTTTATTCATGTTATCTCTCCTTTTAACCATTTATTACGCAAAACGTTGTTTTGCTTTTTGTTTACGAATAAAATTCCAAACAACACCTTGTTTTGGTGCAAATAGAAACGCAATTACAAAGAACGATGTCGCCACAAGAACAATCACTGGGCCAGAGGATAAGTTGTAAGTACTGCTTAAGAACAATCCAACTATTGACGACACTGTTCCAAATAATGCTGATAAACCAATCATAGTCGATAATTTATGAGTGAGAAGATATGCCGTAGCAGCTGGTGTAATTAACATTGCAACAACTAAGATAACCCCTACTGTTTGAAGTGAAGCTACTGTAACTAATGTTAGTAAGACCATAAGTAAGTAGTGGTAACGGTTTGCATTGATACCATATGAACTTGCAATGGTAGGATCAAAGGATGTGATAAGAAACTCTTTGTAGAAAATTAGAATTACTGCTAATACGAATATACCAATTCCAAGTGTTAACCACATATCAGAATCTTTAACCATTAAGACGTTACCAAATAAGATGGAATCTAAACTCACTGCGGTTTGAGCTTTCATGAACATAATAATTCCTAAAGCCAAGAATGCAGAGAAGATAATACCGATCGAAGTATCACTTTTTAACTTACTGTTTTGATTTACAAATCCAATTGTGAGTGATGTGATAAGTCCCATTACAACCGCACCATAGAAGTAGTTGATGCCAAGCATATAAGAAGCAGCAACCCCTGGTAAAACGGCATGAGATATCGCATCTCCCATTAATGACATTCCTCTTAGAATAATGAAACAGCCAATAACACCAGCAATAATCCCAACCATAACTGATGTAAATAATGCTTTTTGTAAAAAGTCATAGACCATAAGGTCATTAATAAATGCACTAATTAACTCCATAAGAGAGACCTCCTGTTTGTGGATCAATCGTGAAATCTGTTCGATATGCACGTGACATAATGTCTTTCTTAAAGACAGTTTCTACAGGACCCGATTGAATTAACTCACGATTAATTAGAATTAAATCATCGAAGTAGTCTTTAACTTTTGATAAATCATGGTGAACTACGAATACTGTTTTACCTTCATCTCGTAACTCGCCAAGAATTCCAACAATTGTTTTTTCACTTGCAACATCAATTCCAACGAAAGGCTCATCAAGGAAGAATAATTCCGCTTCTTGAGCAAGTGCTCTTGCCAAGAAGACACGTTGTTGTTGCCCACCTGATAACTCACCAATTTGTTTGTCTGCAAATTCCATCATTCCGACACGTTCGAGACATTCTGTTACAAGTTTTCTTTCTTTAGCTCCTGGTTTTTTGAATAAACCAAGTTTTGGATATGTTCCAAGCATTACTGTGTCAAAGACATTAATTGGGAAGTCCCAATCAATGTTACTTCTTTGAGGCACATAAGCAATGCGCTTACGTGATGCTTCAATTGATTCCCCAAATATTTTTACCTCACCACGATCACGAGGAATTAATTTCATAATTGCCTTGATCATCGTAGATTTCCCCGCTCCGTTTGGACCAATGATTCCGACAAGTTTTCCTGGACCAAATTCAAAGCTTACATCACTTAGTACTTCATGACCATAATAAGATACATGTAGGTGATTCACTTCAATTACATTACTCATATTCTCACCTTCCTTAAAACATCTTTATTTGTGTTTAAACAGCTGTAATTTTTAGTATTAGGTTAGCCGATTTATATATATTAGGCATCCCTAACAAAATGAGTATACTAACATTTCTAGATTTTGTCAATGCTTTAGAATAAACCTTTTACCTTTATATTAACGAACTATGATAATTAATCTGATTTGCGAGCATCCCTCATCATACCTTCCTTATTTAAAGCTATAATTAACAAAGGAGGTACTCGATTATGAAAACTTTAACACCTTTACAAGAAGCAGTTATCAAAGAAGGAAAAACTGAAGCACCTTTCAGTGGTATCTATGATGATTTTTATGAAAAGGGGATTTATATAGATTTAGGGAGTGGTGAAGTTCTATTCAGTTCTTTAGATAAGTTTGATGCAGGATGTGGATGGCCTTCATTCAGTAAACCTGTTGAAGATGTGAAATACATTGAAGATCACTCTCATAATATGATTCGAACTGAAGTGAAATCTCTCAAAGCAGACTCTCATTTAGGTCATGTATTTAATGATGGTCCTGAAGAACTTGGTGGATATCGCTATTGTATTAATTCTGCCGCCCTAAAATTTATTCCATATGATAGAATGATTGAAGAAGGTTACGAAAGTTACCTTTACTTGTTTGCTGAATAATAAGGAGGAACTATGGAACAATATCTCAACGAACTTAACGATTTACTTAATATTAAAAGTCCTACCGGACATACTGAAGAAGCTATTCAATATGCTGAAGCAGTTTTCAAGGAAATTGGTATCCCAACAAGGCGAACCAATAAAAACGCACTAATCGCGACAATCCTTGGTGAAGATGATGAAAATCACGTAACACTTTCTGCACACGTCGACACCCTTGGTGCTCTTATAAAAGAAATAACACCAACAGGTCGTCTCCGTTTATCTCAATTAGGTGGATACGCATGGCCAACAATTGAAGGTGAACATGTAACTGTTGAAACTCTAAACGGAAAATACTATACAGGTACTGTTATTACTAATAAAGCATCATCTCATGTTCATGGTGTGGAAACCACTTCCAACCCACGTAATGAAAAAACACTTGAAGTACGAATTGATGAAAAAGTGTTCACTAAAAATGATATCTTAGAACTTGGTATTCGTGTTGGTGATTATGTTCACCTCGACCCTCGCACAACATTTACTGATTCAGGATTCATTAAATCACGTCACCTTGATGATAAAGCATGTGTTGTTTCACTCTTTGAAATTGCCCGCTTCTTCTCAAATACAAAAACAAAACCGCATCACACTACAAACCTCTTCATCTCGAACTACGAAGAAGTCGGTCATGGTGCGTCCGCAGCCATCCCTGAGAAAACACGTGAGTTTATCGCAATTGATATGGCTGCTCCTGGAGAAGGCCAAGAATCCGATGAATACTCAGTTACTATCTGTGCCAAAGATAGTTCTGGCCCATACGACTACGAAATGAGAAAGCGTCTCGTAAAATTAGCAGAAGGTAATCAAATACCGTTCAACTTAGATATTTATCCTTTTTATGGTTCCGATGGATCTGCTGCATTACGAGCAGGACATGATATTCGGGTTGCTTTAATTGGACCAGGTGTTGATTCGTCACATAGCTATGAAAGAACACATAAAGAAGCTATTGATGCCACTACAAAACTTTGCATTGCTTATCTCAGATAATAATTAAAGGTATTTCTCAATATAGAGAAATACCTTTTAGTTTGAGTATTTATGTTTTAATCTACGGATTATATCGTAAATTTTCCGCCAAAGAGAATCCATCATAATTTTATATTCTGGAACTTTCAAGAAATGCATGCATAACATATAGACAAGAACTCCTACCCCAACACTCACAAACAAAGCATGTGACATGGAGTGCGTTAGAAGTGAATGATGATAAAGTTTGAATACAGTAAGACCCATAACTGATGAAGCGAGCAAAGTTTTAGAAAATGAAATCATAAATTCTTTAACACGAAGTCCATTCAATTTCTTACGAAGCGCAAAATATAACAACAGCATCGTAATCATGGCAGAGAAGCTAGTTGCATAAGCTAAGCCTGGGAGTCCCCAAATTTCCATTAAATATAGATCAAGTCCAATATTTAAAGCAACTCCAAATACCCCCACACGAACGGGTGTCTTGCTATCTTGCAATGCATAGAATGTACGAACAAGAATTTGCTTCATGGCGTATGCAATCAGACCAATAACAAAACCTTGAAGTATTTGAGCTGTAAGTGTGACATTTTCAGGTGTGAATCCTCGACCAAATGTAACTCCGACAATAGGATACGCTAGTAAGAACATGCCAATCATTCCTGGTATAACCAAAAGATTCACTATGTTCAACATTTTGGTCAGCGTTTCTTTTAATCCTTCGTAATCTTTACGGAAAGCCTGCTTCGCAAGTTTTGGATAAAGAATTGTGGTCATCGTAGCAACAAAGATACTTAAGATTGCATCATTCAAAAGATTAGCATAGTTAACTTTACTAATTGCCCCAACGCCAAATCCAGAAGCTAAAGATTGGTCTACAATCGCATTAATTTGGTCTACCGAAGATCCCAAAATAATTGGAAGGGCAACGACCATCATAGCTTGTAAATCCTCATCTTTAAAATCAATGAAAAACCGATGTTTGTAGCCATCCATTCGCGCGAATACATAAACAAAGATTGCTTGAAACAAGGCTGCAGCAACAAGTCCCCAAGCCAAAGCAATTGGATCTGTCTTCACACTGATTACGATTGAAAAAATAAGAATAAAGTTTACAAACAATCCAGCTACAGGAGCTACAAAGAAATGTTGATTCGATTGGTGATATCCCTCAAATATGGAGCGAATACCACTAAACACAATTGAAATGAGTCCTACTCGCACAAAACGTATGGTTAAATCCATAGCTTCAGGTGGTAAGTCATTCGCAAATACAAAGAGTAGGGCCTCAGGAAATATCATTCCAAGTATTGATAATACAACAGTAACCATAATCATGAAGTTGGTTGCATTATTCATGAAACGATTTGCTTTTTCAGTTCCTTGTTTTTCTCGTGTACGAATGTACATGGGGATAAAAGTAGTAACCATCCCCGCCGCAAAAATACCAAATACAATATTAGAAATTGAACGCGAAAGGAAATATGCATCCGTGTAGATTGATGTATGGTAAAAATGAGAAAGAATTAATTCTCTTCCCATCCCCAACAGTCTTGATACTAATAAAAGAATTGTTAAAATAAAAGCACTTTTTTTCATAATATCCTCACCGTTTCATTATAGGAGCTACTGCCTTTAATTGATATGATTCAATTTGAAAACACATAATTTCTATTTTTTACTATCCGTCAACATCGTATTCATAACTTTTAATTCATCATTTGTTAAATAACGCCATTCGCCATATTCCAAATCTTGAAGATGCACATTCATGACTCGAATCCTTTTCAAATCTACAACACGATAATCAAGTGCCTTACACATTCTTCGAATTTGAAGATTCAGTCCTTGATTCAGAATTATTTTAAATTCATGACTATTAAGTTGCTTCACCGTACACGGATTTGTTTGTTGCATTTCATGAGTTCGCGGGTTATAGATATCTACCCCCTCCTCCATACTTTTTATAAAGTCCTTCTTAATATGTCTATCAACCTTAACAATATATTCTTTATCATGACCATTTTCTTCTCGTAATATCTTATTCACAATATCGCCATCATTTGTTAGAAGAATTAATCCTGAAGTATCTTTATCCAGACGACCAATCGGAAAAATTACTTGATTATAGTTCATATAAGATACTATATTATCTTTTTGATTCAAGTCTGTCGTACACGTTATCCCTCGAGGCTTGTGTAACATAATGTATACCCGGTCTTGATTCGCATTAATGTGTGTATCACCAATCCTCACTTCTTGATAGTCATAGATTTGCATTCCTACTTCAGCCATAACTCCATCAACAAAAACATTTCCAGCTTGAATTTGGCGATCTGCCTCACGTCGAGAACAGTAGCCAGAATCACTGATGTACTTATTAAGTCGAAGTGATACTGAATTTTCGTGATTAATTAGATTGAAGTCATGGTGTTCGGACTGTTGCGATTGTTTTGCTTTTTTCATAGGTTTTCCTTATCTTTAATTTAAAATCTGTTAGAATAAATGTATGAAAAATAATCCATTTCCATACACAACTGATAACAAACGTTATCATACCTATAACTATTTTACACGAACTCACTACGGAAACAAAGCATTCAAGGTAAGTATTGATGCTGGTTTCACCTGCCCAAACCGTGACGGCACATGTGCGAGTGGTGGTTGTAATTTCTGTTCAGACCGCGGATCAGGTGATATGATTCTACAAACGCCTGATATCGAGGCACAAATTCATCACAGTACCGATATCATGAAATCCAAATGGCCAGACGCGAGTTTGATTGCCTATTTCCAAGCTTACTCAAATACCCATTCTGACTTGCAAACACTTAAAGATTTATATACTCCGTTTTTTTATGATGATCGTTTCGTATCGATAGATATTGCTACGCGCAGCGATTGTTTGGATGATGAAAAAATTGCTTACTTTGCTGAGATGGCAAAACTTAAAGATTTAACGATTGAGATTGGTCTACAAAGTATACATCCCGAAACAAGTGAATGGATGAATCGAGGGCACGATCTTGACTCAGTTACGCAATGTATCAAGAAACTAAAAGATGCAAACATTCGAACTTGTGTTCATATCATCAACGGCTTTCCAATTGAAACAATCGAAGATATGATTGAAACTGCTGAATATCTCGCTGAATTAAAACCTGCAATGGTTAAAATCCACATGCTCCACATCATTGCTGGTACAAAACTTGGTTCTCAATACAAACGGAATCCCTTCCCTATTATGGACCAAGCAACTTATGTGGATCTCATCGTAAGACAACTTGAAATACTTCCAGCCGATATTGTCATTGCGCGTCTTACTGGGGATGGAATTCCGGATGATCTTCTTGCACCAATTTGGACACTCAAAAAAGTCCAAGTCCTCAATGATATTGATAAATTGATGGTGGCAAAAGATACGTGGCAAGGAAAACACGCAAAATAAAATCACAGGATCATTATGATTCTGTGATTTTTAATGTAAGAACTTGTTTTAAGGATTCATACCCTAGCTTTTCATAAAATGCCATCGCTTGAATATTTCGATTCCAGACATTGAGTTGAATTTCGTCAAATTTTTTTAACTGAGCTTCCTGGTAAACTGAATCCATTAACACCTTCCCAATTTTATGATTGCGATATGCTTCTCCAACACATAAGTCATCAATAAAGAACACTTTATTCCTAGTGATTCCAATAACATAACCAGCGACACATTCATCAACTATGGCTACATTAATAAAGTATTCTTCATCCTCAGTAAGATTTTCCACTTCAGGTAATGAGTATTTTACATGACCTTCTTCAAAACGATCTGGGTACATGTCATGGTGAAAATCTGCAATTACTTTGAGTAACTCGTGAATTTCTGGGGCATCATCTTTAATTGCTTTTCTAATGATTACTTGATTCATGATTAATATACTCCTTAAATCTTTGACGATCCTCTAGATTCACAAACGTCTTAAAGGTAACGCCATTTTCATCATAAACTACATCTTCCAAATCATATCTATTTGCAAAATAATCAAAATATTTCATCGACTCAAACGGAAACTTAAATTCTGTTTGCTTGTAATCTTCAGTGACCAACATTACTATTTTATCAATTAATCGTTTCATATCATCATCATTAAGTGCACTAATGAAGATACGATCTTCAAATTGCTGCGAATAAAGAATCGAATCGCTATTCTCTTTCAGATCCATTTTATTAAAAACAGTCAGGATTTTTTTATCGAGAACACCCATATCATCAAGAATTTTTTCTGTTGTCTGAGCCTGAAGAGTTACATTATCACTGGAAGCATCTAAAACATGAATGATTAAATCAGCATCATACAGTTCTTCTAGCGTAGATTTAAAAGCATTTACAAGATGCGTGGGTAATTGCGAAACAAACCCAACAGTATCACTGACAATAACTGGCAATGTTTGATTAAGTTTCATGGTTCGCAATGAGGCATCCAGTGTTGCGAAAAGCATATCTTGTGCTAACACATATTTAGGCGTTTCGTCTCCACTCAATTCAAGCATTCTATTTAAAATAGTTGATTTACCTGTATTAGTATAACCAACCAAGGCAATAATAGGTATCGTTTGCCCTTGTCTTTTTTTACGATTTGTCTGACGTGTTGTTTCAATTTTAAGTAACTGTTGTTCTACAGCTCTTATTTCTCTTAGCACATGACGGCGATCTGTTTCAAGTTTTTGCTCACCTGGCCCTCTTGTTCCAATACCACCACCGGTACGAGATAAGTAATCACTGTACCCAATAATTCGAGGCAAACGATATTTCATTTGCGCAAGCTTTACTTGATACTGACCTTCTTTAGATCGCGCTCTACTTGCAAAGATATCTAATATCAAAGTTGTACGATCTAAGATTTTACATCCAATAATTTCTTCAAGGTTTCGCAGTTGTGAACCAGACAACTCATCATTAAATACAACGGCATCTATGTCAAGATGATTGACAAGATCTGCAATTTCTTCAACTTTCCCTTTACCTAATACCGTTCGTGAATCATAGGAGTCACGACTTTGAGTAATTGTTTTTATAGGAATCGCACCTGCTGCACGGTCTAACTCTTCAAGTTCCAACATTAATTCTTGGGTATCTTGTTCATCTTTCTTGAGATTTACACCTACGAGTAAGTGCCTTTCTTTTTTATCTTCCAAATTTACCACCTTTTCTAAAAATAATCTGAAAAGTAAACACGATCAACAACTACAATACGCGCTAAACTTCTCTGAGCTCTACGACTTGCTTCGATACGTCCTAAACGTGCCAAGTCATTTACTGTTTTGTATCCCATCATCAGTGTCGTAAGTGTTCCAATATCCATTTTCACACATTCACCAATAGGTTGATCTGTAATAATTATATCTTCATTTTTATCCCATTCCACACCAAATATTCGTTCATTCCATGGTGCCACTGGGTCAATAATTTCAAAATGGAACGGATCACATGTATCCATAAATGGATACTGCTTTAAATATCCTTCAACATCTACGATTCGTGCCATGTAGTATGGCTGAATGGTTTCAACAATATCACTGTCTTCAAGGTTGAAGGCAATCGCTTCACCTGAATAGTTTTTACCACGCACTTCTTCGATCATAGAGAAATGTGCGGTAATAAAATTCCAGATACCCTTTCGAGCATCTTGATTCATGAATATCATTTCTTTAACATGAAATACCTCATCAAGAATCCAGTAAAAACATAAACCAGTAGGTTCATCATTTTGGTCGTAATATACTGCAGCATATCGGTCTTCTTCGTTTTCCCAACGCCAGTATTCTTCCCACGCCAATCGATCTCGAACCATAGTCCCATGGTGAGTACGAGCAAATCGATCATAGATCTTATAGACATCTTCATCATCTATATCCAATCGTTCAACATGCCCTCTTACAGGAACTGTTTTAGGAAGTTGCGAATCTTTGAGTGTAAAACTCATTTGATCCGAAATAATTTCCCAACCCTTATGACGATAAAAAGGAATGCTATAAGGAAATAGATATGAGATGTACTGTTGATTGTCACGCATCTCGCATAAGGCTCTATAAATCAAATCGCTAATGAGTCCTAAGTTAGCAAACTCAGGATAAGTACCCACACCCGTGATACCACCCATCTTCATCATATTGCCATGCATGTTTACTTCACAGGGATAAACCGCAATTTGAGAGATTAATTCTCCATCATTATCAAACCAACCGAAGACATCTGCTTCCGTTAAAATCGGTCTTTTAGCTCTAACAATTTCATTTTCATTATCGTATCCAGAACTAATAATTTCGTCTTCACTTACTTGGAAGACGTATCTTAAAAGTTCATTAAATTGATCTAAATGGTCAACGGTAACCCGCTTTAGTTCCAATCGGTCACGAATCTTATTATGATTCATTTTTTTCACCTCATATGTCTATTATATGCGAAACAATCACATACTCAAAGCAAGATAATATAAAACTGCGGAATCATTTCCGCAGTCACTGTAATTATTTTAAAACATAGAAGTAGAATAACACCAAGATACCCAAGGCAATACGATACCAACCAAAGGCTTTAAAGTCATTCTTACGGATATATCCAAGTAAGAATTTGATGGTCACAACAGATACAACAAACGCAACAATCATACCCACACTTAACATCATGAATTCAGTACCTTCAAATCCGCCACCTTTGACGAAGAATTTACCAAGTTTTAAAATACTTGCACCAAACATAACAGGTACAGCCAAGAAGAATGTGAACTCAGTAGCCACCATTCTTGATACACCTAGCATCAATGCCCCAACAATCGTTGCTCCAGAGCGCGAAGTTCCAGGGAACAATGCAGCAATTAATTGGAATATCCCAATTAAAAATGCTGTTTGATATGTAATTTCCGCAATACTATTAACTTTTGGCTCTTTTCCTTTATTACGGTTTTCTACCACAATAAAGATAACCCCAAAGAGAATCAACATAATTGCTACTACCGTAGGATTATATAGATGTTCATCCACCCATTCATCCATTAACATACCGATTACACCAGCAGGAATACATGCAACAACAATCTTATACCACATAGTCATGGTCTCTTGTTTAACGTAAACTTTTCCTTCTTTACTACGGCGTAATGGCCACAACTTACTCCAGTATATAAACACAACCGCGAGTATCGATCCAAACTGAATAACAACAAAGAACATATTCATAAATTCTGGTCGCGCTTGAAGTTTTAAAAACTCATCAACAAGAATCATATGACCTGTACTACTAATTGGCAGCCATTCAGTAATTCCTTGAACAATTCCAAGGATTACGACTTTAAACATTTCTACTAGATTCATAATGCCTCCATTTATATATTCATACTTAACTATTCTACCATATTATTATAATCGTCGATACACCTGTCAGATACAAGTCATTATTAGAAAAAAACATTTTTCTTACGAAATTGTAAGACAGTTGTTGCACCACTGTGTTAATATAGTAATGCAACGGGAGGTTATTATGAAAAACAAAATGATTGAAATAAAAAACTTGTCAAAAGAATATGGCAAATTCAAAGCAGTTTCAGATGCATCAATTACCATTAATCAAGGGGATATATATGGTTTAATTGGAAAAAATGGTGCTGGGAAAACTACGATTTTCAAAATGATGTTGGGGCTTTCACATGCAAGCTCTGGTTCTATCTCAATAATGGATAGTAAAAATGATGCGGAATTAAGAAAGAATCGACAAAAGATTGGATTCTTCATCGGCTCAAATTTTTTCTCATATCTAAATGCTCACGATAACATCGAATACTATCGTCGCATGAAAGGTGTTGAAGACGCTAATGAAACAGATCGTGTTCTCAAGATTGTTGGATTATATGGTGAGAAAAAACCTTTTAAATCATATTCAATGGGTATGAAACAACGACTTGGTATTGCGAATGCACTTCTGGGAAATCCAGATATCGTTATTCTTGATGAACCAATCAACGGACTGGATCCACAAGGAATCGTAGAAATTCGTCAACTTATAAAAAAACTAAATAAAGAAATGAATAAAACACTGGTGATTTCATCACATATCCTAAGTGAATTGGATTTAGTTGCTACTCGATTTGCAATTATCGATCGCGGTATTATCTTAAAAGAACTAGATCGTGCTGATCTTTCTACTGAAGAAGGTTCCGTAGTTATTATCAAAACAAACGATTTAGAGAAAACAGTTACAGTCCTTAAAGATGTTACCGATATTGAAAAGATCATGATTCAAGACGATAAAGTCATCATTAACCAAGATAATATCAGTACTGCTTTACTTTCAAAACACATTGTTGAAAGTGGACTTGAACTCAATGAAATTTATGCTCAACACAATTCACTCGAAGACTTCTACTTCAACTTAACAGGAGGACAAAACAATGCTTAATTATTTTAAAGCCGAATTCTATCGTATTTTCCACAAAAAAAGTTTCTACATTTTCCTAGCATCATGTTCCGTTCTCTTCATTGCCGTAACATTCATCGCTTCGGGTCAAATTAAAAGTGGCCTTGACTATGCTCAATTCATGGGTTTTATAACTCAAATGATTCCAATTTTTATTGGTATATATACATTCGGACTTATTTATGGTGATGAATTACGATCAAAATCAATGCAAACGGCTATTGGATTTGGACATACTCGATTTGAAATCATTATAAATAAACTATTTGTTAGTTTTGCTCTTCTCTTGATTTCATACATAGTCATGATGATTCATGTAATGATTCTTCCATTTTTCTTAGGATTTAATTTAAACAGTGAAGTAGCTGGAATGATAGCTTTCCAATTCTTTACACCCTTATTCCAAACATTTATCTATTTCTCAATCGCAAGTATTATGGCATTTTACACACAAAAAGCAACTTCTGCAATGTTGACTTTCGTGCTTCTTGCAACAGGAACTATCAATATGATTATGTCACTTATCGTAGGACAAAAGTTTCTAGTAAATCTATTTGGTAACTTACAGCCCTATCTTCTTACAAATATTATTAGTCAAATAAATGCCGGGTTCTTTAATCACAATCTCTCAGCAGATCTCTTTATTGGTCCCATCCTATACCTAGCAGTTTCTATTGCGATTGCAACACTACTCTTTAACAGAAAGGAGCTTGAATTCTAATGAAAAACGGAGGAAAAATCATTGCTGCAGTTCTCGTTGTGCTTATTATCTTTGGTTCTATTAAAGTGAAACAATACTATGACGACCGTTATGTTGGATCCGACTACTATACAAGGGTTCCATCAGATCAATCCACAGAACTTGAACCCCTTTACGATGACAGTGGTAAGGAAGTCGATACAGGTAAGAACTATTCTTTTGTAAGCTACAATGAGAAGGGTGAGCGTCGTACTCTTGAGTTTAGCTACACCACAGAAGATACCAGCAAACTCTTACAACCAGGTCAATATCTTAAAATAAGTGCCAGCAAGCAAATTGTTGTAGGACAAGAAGTTGTTAAAGAAAGCGATGTTCCTACTGATGTTCTCAAATACTTAAAATAACGTATAATAATAGTATAGGAGGATCAATCATGAAAGCTTATCATCTTACAAAATTGACAGAAGCAATTATGAAACAAAAACATTTAAGTCCAACCGATGCCCATCGTATCGCACTTGAAATATACACTCACGTGAATTGGGATTTAAATAAGAAAAAATATGATACTCTTGCCAAAGAATACTTTGACAACCGTTAATACAAACGAAGCAGGAATTTCTGCTTCGTTTGTTTCTATCTATATAGAGTTTGCTCTTCTTTAATTATACCAAATTTCAATCGTTATTATCATTCTTATATTTTCATTTTTAGTATATTATCATTAAGATAGATATTCAATAACGCCAAAATGTTCAGCTGTTTTCTCTATCTAGAATACAATTAGGAGGTTAATTATGATGCAAATCTATTTTACGCAAATTGGATTTTGGATTGATGTGACAAAGATAGTTTTACTTGGACTTATTTTGTCAGAACTCATCAAAATTCGAAAGAAGTAGCCCCCTTTCAACTGTCTCTGTCACTAGAGACAGTTTTTTTGCACTAACTTAAATATAAATTACTGTTATTTGCTACATATTCAATAAATTCATTAATGTTCGTGTCATTACTTCGAAATTGATTGGTAATAATACCAACTTCTTGATCAATCGTAAGTTCCTGATTCATATAAATAATCAAATCATTACTCTCAATCAACTCTTGAACAACAATTTTAGGGAGTAATGCCATACCTTGATGATTTAATACCGCGTGCAAAAGAGTATCATTATTATTAGCAACCCATTTAATTTCAACGGAAGATGATGTCGACATTATAAATTGATTCATATGATTTCGATAAGAACTCCCTTCTTCTCGTACGAGTAACGAAATCGTCTCGCAATTAAAACTTGAATATACCGGACTCGCTACAAACACTAAGTCTAGATTCATTAACTTCTCATACAACACGGAATCATTTGCAAATTTTCCCTCGATAATAGCTATATCCAGTTCATTCTCAGATAGAAGCTTATTAATGTTACGAACGTTGTCAACAATGACTTCAACTTTAACACCTCTGCTCTTTTCAAATTCATGCACTAAGTTAGGTAATACAAACGACGCAATCGTAACGGTGCATCCTATTTTCAGAGAAGAAATTTGCTTCTTCTTGAATATATCGATAATTGCATCATTTTCTTTTAATATTGATTGTGCATAGGGGTACAGTGCTATTCCTGATGAAGTGAGAACAATATTTCTTCCCTTACGTTCAAAAAGAGAAACTCCCAACTCTCTTTCTAGTTCTTTAATCCCCTGACTGACAGCAGGTTGCGAAATAAATAGTTTTTCTGCTGCTTTTGATACAGTCCCATACATACAGACATACATAAACATTTTGAGTCGATCGATATTCATATAAGCACCTCTAATAGAAAGTATAACATTACAGTATTATTAATTATAGATTAATAAATCTATACTATATCTGAGGTGTTTAACAATGAACATAAATATAGAGCTCTTTAAGCTTTTTGCAATCTCTAGTACTTTCACATTTTCTGGTGGACTCGCGATGATCCCGATGCTTCATGATAAATTAGTAACAGAAAACGAGTATATAACAAATGATGACTTTTATCACTACATCGCCTTATCCCAATCTCTACCTGGTGTCACAGCAGTGATTTCCGCTTGTTTACTTGGAGAGAAAATAAATGGGAAGAAAGGTCGGCTTGCTGCTTCTTTAGGAGCCATAGTACCAATTCTTTTTCTGATGCTTGCTCTAACAATGATTTATGAAATCATTCCCCAAACAGGAATCATAAAGTATATTTTTATCTCGATACGATCTACAGCAGGAATCTATATATTTGAGGCAGCACTCTCAATGACGCCTCACATCATATCGAAATCGAGGAAATCTTACTTCTTAATTTTAGGTGTTTTTGTCGTGATTACTTTTCTCAATGTTTCAATACCCATTATTATACTAGGATGTTTCTTAATGAGTATCCTGATGACAATTAAGGAGCGATACTTATGATTGAATTATTTTTGATTTTCTTAAAAATTGGATTTCTTGGTTTTGGTGGGGGTTACGCCATGCTATCTCTTATATACGAGAATGCCACTAATATTGGAATTACTCCACTACAATTCTCTGACCTTAATGCATTAGATCTCCTCGCACCGGGTCCAATTGCAGTCAATTCTGCGACATACGTTGGATACATTACTCAGGGATTTTCAGGTGCTGTTATCGCGACAATTGCTGTCTGTGTTTCTTCCTTTCTTTTTTCGCATCTACTCTATAAATATGAAACGTTTCTTTTAACACATCCTATTTTCAAGAAGTTTTTAAATCTTACTAAGATATCAGCAATTGGCATTATTGCTTCTGTTGCGGTTTCACTCATCTATGATTCTTATAAACTTGAGGGAGAACCAATTCTAATTTCTATTTCAATCCTTGTCCTCATTTACTGTCGATTCAAACAAAAGATGGGGGTATTACCAAGTATGCTTGTGATTGCTATCGTAGGAATAGGGTATGGGACTACAGTTACACTCTTTTTATAGCCTTTATCAATTCATATTGGTGTGATATAATTAACAAAGATGATATACGTTTATTTTTAGTAATATAAGTAAAGAAGTGCATGCCTATAATTTGCCTGATTCATATTTATATTTTAACCACTAAACTTATCCACCAGATCCAAGCTAAGATCCATTGTAAGTCATCAACAAAATAAATGTATTCTTGTACATTTATTCATCGAGGGGTAGAAACTAAAAGGTCTAATATTATGAAGAAGTATATTACTAAACTTCGTCTTTTCATAAAGCAATACCCTCTCTTGTTGATACTTATACTAGTTGGTATTGCCTATATGGGATTGACGTGGTGGATTTACCGCCCAATTACCTACCGAACACCATTTTATTCGAACACAAAAGAATATTCTGATGTTTCAGGGGCATTTAATTTTAACGATACGTACAAGTACGTTACAGACAAAACTAGTGCTACTGTTTTTAAGAAAAAATATGTGTTAGAAGAACCATATCAAATTTCAAACTATCCTGTAGTTGTACAAGTCGATGGTTATGAACTTGTTGAGATGTCTAATGAAATTATGTTATCAAATGAATACAATTCAAAAAAAGGAAGGTATCTTCTTGTATCACATATCACTATAAAGAACGAAGGTGATATAAGTTACTTATTCCGATCCTTTTCATCAACTATGAATGAAAACTCTTCATCCAATAAAGCTGTCGCTACAGATGAAAACTTTAAAGGATATAATTGGCAGGAATCAAATACATCACAGGGTGTCGTTACGATTAATCCGCATGAATCACATTCTGGTTATATGATGTTTGTTATTGATGAAAATCAATATCATAGCTTATTTTTTGAAGGAAGTCTAAAAATTATGTCACCGACAATGGCCCATGAAAATGGACGTGCACGTGCAAGTTTTGAATCACGATACTCATACCTAGAGCTTCCAATTGCAGAAGAATTTTATCCTCTGTATATGGAAACCTTAAATGCTATACCTACTTCTTACGTTAGACGTTCGAATGCAACATCATCAGTGGCTAAAGACCATTTGATTGATCAAGATTTTGAGATGTATGATGGACGCATCAAGGGACACGTAAATAGAGTCCAACTAATTAGCGAAACGTACAGACCTCTCTACCTTCAAAATCATAAAAGTTATTCAAGAGACAATGGTTATACTTTAGCATTTGATATTACGTACACTAATATATCGGGTTCGCCTCTATCAATAGATACATTCCAAGCTAACATTGGTAGAACATCTAATGAGCAAAAGATTTCTACTTCAAACAATGATATATCCGGAGTTGTAATAGCTCCTGGGGAATCATTTACAGTTAGCTATGATAATAATTATTTGCCACGTGACTTTAAGACATTCAAGAATGGCGAGGAAATTATCATTTCTGTTCAAGATGGAAATAGAACTATTTTAGGTACCACAACATTTATTTTAGAAGACTAAAAGGAGACATATATTATGGCATTAATTGATGTAGTAAAATACAATGGATCACAAGATGTATTCGCTTGGAAATTTCCTAACGAAGAACTTAGTACACAAACACAACTTATTGTTAATGATTCTCAAAGTGCAGTTATCTTTAAAGATGGACGTGCATGCGATGTTTTTGGATCAGGTCGCTACACACTCACAACCAATAACATCCCACTACTAAATGCACTTGTCAAACTCCCATTTGGCAACGAATCACCATTTAAAGCAGAAGTTTGGTTTGTTAACCAAGCCCACACATTAGACATTAAATGGGGAACAGCTTCACCTGTACAAATTCAAGATCCCAAATATGGTAGTATGGTTCCTGTAAGTTCATATGGACAATTCGGAATCACTGTTAACGATCCAAAACAATTTCTCGTGAAACTTGTAGGGACACTTCCTTCATTTGGAAGAACTGATGTAAATAACTATTTCCGCGGTGTCTATACAACGCATGTTAAAGATGAGATTTCCAAGTATTTATTTAATAATAAACTATCAGTACTGGAGTTAGGAGCTTCATTATCTGAGTTATCTGACTTCATGAAGGAAAGAATGTACGAAACATTTAACGGATATGGTCTGGAACTACTTAACTTCTACGTTGAAGATATTAGCCTTCCTCAAGATGACGAAAGTGTTATTCGACTTAAGGATGCTCTATCAAGAAAAGCAGAAATGGACATCGTTGGATATGACTATGATAAAGAACGTAGTTACGATGCACTTGTTGGTCTTTCACAAAATGAAGGTTCTGCAGGAGCCATGGTCGGCACAGGCGTTGGATTAGGCGTGGGTGCTACAATTGGACAAAAATTCGGAGAAACTATCGAGACCAACACTGGGTTCACAGAAAGTCAAAAAACAGCCTCTTGCCCTTCTTGTCATACTCAAGTTAAAGAAGGACAGAAGTTCTGCCACGAGTGTGGATCATCATTAAAAATAAATTGCAAACAATGTAATACTGAGCTCAGTTCCGGTGATCAATTTTGTCCAGAGTGTGGTACAAAAGTAAATGGTTAACATTTACAAAAAACCTGAAACTTCTCTTAACC
Source organism: Erysipelothrix sp. (assembly GCA_036637915.1). Classification (GTDB taxonomy): domain Bacteria; phylum Bacillota_I; class Bacilli_A; order Erysipelotrichales; family Erysipelotrichaceae; genus Erysipelothrix. The sequence continues at coordinate 146,071 of JAVWLP010000002.1, forward strand.
AAAGTGAAGTTATCAACTACAGTCAGCACTATCCATTACTAATAGCTGGATCCATTACCTATCTGTTTGGTGTGTATCTTTGGGGACAAACAAAGAAGCCATATTCTTATACAGAATGGCCAGACTATCTTATTATTATTTTTCTAATAGCCCTCGGTTTAGGAATTGTATACACCATCACTAAACGAAACTTGATGACAAAAAAATATAAAAATTATCATCACATCATCTATCAAGAAGAAATCTATGATTTAGCAGGTATTGCTAAATATACCGAACAATCAGAAGATACCGTATTTGACGATGTCCAAGAGCTAATTAAGAAAGGTTACTTTAATTTCATTAGAATAAACCCTCTTACAAATACGCTTGATGGTGCGTATATTAAATCTCAAAGAGAAAAAATAAAACATGGTATTGTTCGTTGTATGGGATGTGGTGCTAACAATGAAGTTACTGAAAATAAGATCAGCGAGTGCGAATATTGCGGACGCAAGTTAACCCTTAGTGAAATTAAACCTAAAGAATAAAATATTGAGTGCTCATAATTAACCTTACGAGCACTTTTTATTTAGGCAGTGCTATATCAATTCGTAATTTCCATTATTCTCTTACTATATCTTTATCAGCTTGATTCTTAATGGAAATAAATTGCATTTTTTTAGTATGTCTGTATAATAATTTTTAGTAAGGGCTTTCTTATAGTGCTTTTTTCATTTAAAAAAGCTATAATAGTAACAGATTGTCTTTAATTGAAAGGGGGATGTAAATGGATATTAAATACGGTTTATTTGAGGTCCTTAAAAATCCTGTGGCATCACTCACACCGACAGAGCGTGAGCTTGCAGATTATGTTCTCATGAATCCTCAATACGTCTTATCGATGACAATACAAGAACTTGCAACGCATAATAACACGAGTCCTTCTGCAGTGACACGTCTTTGTAAGAAACTTGATATTACGGATTACCGCAGTTTTAAAATTTACCTCTCACAATCTCTTGAACGTCAACGTATTCGTGATAAAAGAAGTCTAATTGAATCGAGTCCTTATGGACAGTTCTACCAAGACATTCAAAACTCACTTGAAGAAACTTTAGACATTGTTGATCAAGATAGTATTTCAGCGGTTAATAAATTAATTCACGAAAGTGAAGTCGTTTACGTTTATGGTAACGGATTTTCCAAAGAAGTTGCGGATGACATCTTTAAGAAATGGAATGTTGTAGGAAAAAGCTTTGTTGTCATTCCTGATCGTGATACCGGAGTCATTGCAGTATCTAACAGTAAAAAGAAAGGTATCTTTATTGGTCTTTCTAACAGTGGAAATTCTAATGATGTTACTCGAGTTATGGATGGTGCAATAAGAAATGGTCTTCCTACTGTTGCGATAACCAACTACAAAGCTTCTGAGATGAGTCAGAAAGCTGATTATACGCTCTATAACGGTAAGGGAACTAAACTCCCTAAATTTGTTTCTTACTCTATCTATGCACAAATATTTTTAATTGATGTGCTCTACTTAGATTATGTAGAAACATATGGACCTAAAGAATATAAATTTAAAGGCCTTCCGACAGATACAACGTTTAAGAAATGATTGTAAAATAGTTACGTGAAGTTTGTTATAATGAAAAATATAAAAAGGTGGTATAGAGATGGATATCGAATATGGCTTATTTGAGGTGCTTGAGAATCCAATTACTGAACTGACAGCAACCGAAGCAGTACTCGTCAATTTTATTTTGGAACATCCGCGCGATGTACTTGATATGACGATACAAGAACTTGCTTTGAGTAACGACACGAGTCCTTCAGCGGTAACAAGACTTTGTAAAAAGTTAAATATTAAAAACTTTAAGAATTTCAAAATCTATCTATCACAATCTTTAGAGCGTGAGAGAATCCAAAATAATAAAATTGTTGCAGAAACAAGCATCTATGGCAAGTTCTTTCAAGACATTGAACAATCACTGGAAAATACCCTTGCTGTTTTAGATGAAGAGAAAATGAAAGTTGTTAATAAACTTATCCATGATAGTGAAACAATCTATGTTTACGGAATCGGTTTTTCACGTGAAATCGCAGATAGCATCTTTAAAAAGTGGAATATCTTAGGTAAGAGTGTCATTGTTATCCCCGATAGAGATACAGGAATTATCTCTGTTTCAAACAGTCCAACAAAATGCCTATTCATTGGTATCTCAAATGGCGGTAACTCGATTGATGTTACTTACGTTATGGATGCTGCCTTGGAAAGAGGTTTACAAACTGTTGCCATTACAAATTATAAGAATTCTAAAATGAGTCAGCGTGCAGACCACATGCTTTATAGTGGAGGGGGCCCCGTACTTCCAAACTTTGCATCATATGCAGTTTACTCACAACTCTTCGCAATCGATATGCTATATCTTGATTACGTAAATACTTACACTGAATCATAAAGAAATCCTGACCTTGTAGAAAATCACAAAGTCAGGATTTTTTATTTCTTACACAGCGCCTCTTTTGCTTGACGATTTATTTCAACAAGATCTATTCCTTGACCACGGGCTGAAAAGACGCAGCCACAATAGCACTGGCGGTAGATATCGTATTCGTCACACATCTCTACGGATCGATAGAATCCCCCCCTCTTCTTAAAATCAGAAGGCAAAAAAGATACATCGTATATCTTTTGGACTTCGTATCCAACCGCATTCACAACTTGAGAATTCTTATGCGGAGACAATGTCAATGCCGTTCCAAAATAATCGTATCCATATTCTAGCGCAGCTTTCGCCACTTCTTCAAGTCGCATATCAAAACAAGCTGTACATCGCTTTCCACCTTCACGTTCTAGTTCTAAATTATTATCCCGAACCATCTTCACAAATTCGTTAGGTTTATATTCAGCCTCAATATATTTCACATCTGTATTATTCTTAAGATTAAACTGATTGATAAAATCTTTTTGGACTTGAGCTCTCCGATAGTATTCATTTCGTGGATAAATGTTTGAGTTTGAAAAGAATATTGTAACATCCGCATCATGACTTAGTCTTTCTAAACTATAGGTGCTGCAAGGGGCACAACATGAATGAAGTAAAATACGCGGCTTCTTTTTATCATGATGCCAATTATTGACATGTTTTTCGAGTTCTAAGTCATAATTCACTTTTTCTCCTTGAAGATAAGCTTCAATTCGTTCATGAATCGTCATTCCATCACCGTCCCTAGCCTATATACGCTTTTAGCGTTAATGCCTCGTAATTTCTATTAGGGTCGTAGTAATCGCTGTAATCGCCCCATATCTCAACCTTTTCAAATCCTACACTTTCAAGCATGAGTAGTGTTTCTCTTAAACTGTACCAATAAAGCTTAAATGTCTGCAATTCACTCTCAATTAAAGAACCATCTCGCCACAAATCATACTTTAGTAATTCCTCCGTAAACTGATTTGCCCAATTAATAGAAAGATGAGAACTCGTTAAGACTATTTTTTCGCTTTCTGAAACCGATAATGGATAAATATTATGAGATCCCTCTTTAAAATGATTCGGAAAAATGATATCAAACATAATGAAACCATCATCACTCAAATATTCTCTAAAGTTTCTCAGGACATTTTCGATATTATCAAACAAGCAAAATGTCCCTGTAGGAATAATGATTGCCTCATACTTCTTATTGAAATTATAGATTTCAACATCTCCCTCAATAATTACTGACTCTATATTCCTTTGAAGACATGCATCCTTGCACTTCGTTATCATATCTGAAGAGCTATCGATTCCTTCAATATTAATCCCCTTCTCAAGATATGGAACCAGAAGTCTCCCTGTCCCAACTCCTGCTTCTAAAACATTACTAACATTCGTAATATGTTTTTCATAAAACTCAAGATCTCCATCAAGCGATGTTCCTATTGGTTTTGATACTTCATAGTAAAGCGCACTTAATTTCTGATAACTCATTTGTTATTCTCCTTTTATTTGTAGTGTTTGTTTTTGTTAATGCTGATCTGACTGTCATACTATCCCTCCATTGATTGCAATTAAAGGTCTCTCTACGAGATACTTTTCGCTTTACACTTAATGTATAGGACAATTGTAACTTATTGCCTCACATTTACGCAAACACACATATATAGAAAAGTACCAGCATGAGATTCCGCTAGTACTTCTACAAAATTAATTTACAGTATCTTTCTTAAAACTTAGTGCAACAAACAAACCACCCACTAGGGAAATTGCCCATCCAAAATAAGAGGAAGAGGATGACTCGCCCGTCTCTGGTAATGCTTCAGATGTTTCGGGTTCAACCGGTTCTACTGGTTTCACAGGCTCTACAGGTTTACCCGGATCCACTGGTTTTATGGGTTCCTCTACAACTTCCACAAGAGTTGTAGACTCCGCTATAAAATTTCTAATTTCAAATGTATAACTGAAGTCTTTTATATTTGTTTGATTCGTGTCAAATCGATAACTCCCCGAAGAAAATACTCTATCATTGAATTGTTCTATTTCATCATTTACCTTATAGTCAACTTGATAAGTTCCAGGGACATTTACATTAACATTATTGCTCACAACTTCTAAGCTAGAAGTTACGTCTGATTCACCATCTGCAAATTCAACAGCAACATCTTTAAGCGGGTCAAAACTTTTGTGAATTTGCCATGCGATCTTCTCAGGTGTTTTAATGGTTGGTGGCGTATTCTGAACAAGTCTTTTTACAGCGTAAGTTATATTAACTTCTCTGATTGTATCCTCGACAATTTGCCCAGTAATATTTATTCCACCATCGACTACGATATCAAATCTATCTGTAATATTATTGCCCAGCTCGTCGGTTATTTGTACACTTTGTGCATCAATCAGATAATTAGAGGAAATTTTATCAGTAAATTCAAATGAAGATATATTACTCTCCTCTGCTTTGTCACTGACATAACTTTCTATCATTTTTTGAAAGTCATTAATATCTTCATGTTCGTAGAAATTATCATTTCCTACCGCATTAGGAACTGTCTCCTTTAAAAGTTCATAAGCCTTTAAAGATTTATTCGATTCATTTTTATCTCCATTCGACAGATTCAATGCATATCTTAGAGGCAATTCTTTCGTCTTAAAGTAGTCAATCGCTGCAAGAGTGACATCATTCGCTTCTTTTATCATTGACTCTGGGCTATCCTTCTTTTGAAAAAATATTGTTTGTTTAGATTCTATATCCATATTATTGAATCCATCCGTTACCAAGATGACATCATTTAATTCACCTGGTTCAAAATTCTTTTCAAGCTCATCAGCAAGGCGAACTAGCGATGCACCAGTCGGAGTCGCATCGATTGTCTTCATTTGTTCTACAATTTCTAATGCGTTAGCCATTGAGTTCTTTCTGTCAGATAATGGCTGTTCAAAAGTATTCAAGTCATTTCTGGAAGGACTAGAGTTATTAGGGCTCTTTCCATATTTCGGACTATAATACGCAGCATTATCGAAGCTAGAATACCATGTTGAATATCCCCAAACATAAATTTCTAAATTTGGATAATCTTTATATTTATTTAACATGTTAATGAAACCTGGTTGAACTACGTTCTTCCAACGTTGATCAAAAGAATTTGATAAATCAACAAGAAACACAAGTCTCATCTTGTCCTTCTCAGATTTGATAGGTTTTGGAACTTTAATTGATTCATTAACAGTATGTTTTACAGTCTTAGTGTGAATTGTACTATTTGATGTTTCTTCGATATCTGTCGTAACATTTCTTTCATTTTCAACCTGAGTGCTTAAGGCATAGACATTTCCATTCATTATTACAAAACTTGAAAGAATTGCGAATATCATTAATTTCGATAAACTTTTCTTCATATTTTTCTCCTTTTATATTGAATATGGATTGATTTTTTTTGAACGTATTCTTATATATATTGTCTTTCTTTATAATATCTTAAACATTCAGTATCCCTTCCAAGCACTACTGAGGAATACTCTATTTAAATCACCTCTTTATCTCTATATACTACATATAATTTGAGTTTCCCCTTTTTACACAAATTTAGTAAATCCTTGTCCAATTACATTATAAATTACACCGACGTTTTAAACAATTAGTAACTCTATTATCTATACAAATTTATCTTTTAGAATAATTAAAAAAACCGGATCATAATCTAGGTAAAAGATTATGATCCGGTTTAATTATTAAATTATCACTTATAAACTGCACACGATGCATCGCACCATGTTGTTTCATAATAAGCATTATAGTTATTATTTTTTACGGATGATAAACTGATGAAACCCACCTTTTGGTCAATATCAACATATTCAGTTGATACTATTGTAGGTTCATGTTCGAATAGTTTATTTCCACGAAGTTTACTTCTTTCTATCATATAAACTTTATTGTACTTCCCAAATCTTTGTGTATCCACAGCTGTTTCCAAAGGAATTCCCGAATCAAGATACATCGATATGATTGTTGGAACTACCTGAGGAATAGCATAACCCCCTGCAGCACCTATAGCAATCGTTTCTTCATCGTCTTTAATAATTAATGGTGACATAAATGTCTTAGGCCGCTTCATGGTCCCATAAACGTTAGGTGTCGAATTCGAAAAATGCTTTAAACTATTATTGTAGAAAAAACCATCATGTGATCTTCCAGATCCCCAATAATTTGATAATGTATGGGTACCTACCACTACAAATCCTTGATCGTCAATAACTGTAAAACTAGTTGTATTCTGGCTCTCATTAATATCCGTTGAGCTTTCGATATTTTTTTCGCTAAGCATTTTATCAACATACTTGGAGTTAGCATGTTTGTAAAGATTTGAGCGATACGTCTCATTGTCACCAACATGAATATAATTTTCCGTAGATGCTATGCTATAAAGCTCATTATATACTAATAAAGATTCGTCAGATTCAAACTCATTCCAATTAAAATTAGTCTTATCATACATTGAGAGCATTTGCATCGAAGTGATGCTAGAAAATGGAGTGCCAGCGCCATACACTTTCCGTCCACCTAAATCCATCGCAAGGGCTTCATATTTACGCACAGAATAGTCTTGTAATGATTGAGCGGTGAGTCCTGTCTCTCTCATTAGGTTCTGAGACATTTCACTTTCACCATCGTATATGATTCCAAATCCTGATTTAACTACTTGTTCGTATGACTGTGCTAAATCTTCTTGAATTAAAATATCATTAGCAGTTATGATTTTACCATTATTAATAAAATTCTTATTAAATTCAGTAATAAATGATCTTCTCTCGATAATATTTCCAAGATCCTCACTTACCGTAATTCCCTCTCTAGCTAATGAAATCGAATCACTTAGTAACATTTCAATTGGCATAGAAGCATAATCAGTATATATTGCTTCCATACCTCTTAAAAAACCCGGAATTCCTATCTGATAATTTGATGTTTCATGTCCTGTTGAATTGTAGTAATCATAATAGAAAGACTTATTTTGAATAGGGTCATAGACGAGAACAACACCGCCACCTCCTAATCCCCCATTTTGAGGAGCAACAACGCCTAATCCAAAACTAATCGCAATGGCTGCATCAATCGCATTCCCACCATTTTGTAAAACTCGTTGTCCGATGAGAGTTGAATCTTTATTACCTGTACTGATACTGTAATTTAAAACTTGATCAATCTCTTCTGTCTTCTCAAGTACATGTCCACTTCTCTTGTTCGTATTATTATTTTGGCCAATAATCCTTTTCATAGGAAACGAAACAAATAATAATACGAGAACAATCCCTACAATAAATCCTTTTTTCCGTTTTATCTTTATATTCATTGTTTACCTCTCAAATCTATAATTAAGTGGTTGTCTTCATCCACTTTATAGATATTTTTATTCAGCTTGCCACTTAATATAGAATTAATTTTCTTGATATTATTTTTAGATTTTGTAAGTGTTGGTCGTGTATTTTTAATTAAAATCGGTGTGAATTCTACAGAATCAATTGTTTTATCATAAGACACATTCACAGTCGCAATCGTTGATAGTTGTGTTATACCTTGAACTTGATCAAAGACAAAATTCCCTAAACTGTTAATGACAAGGACTCCATTGTGTATTGTGACTGGTTGTAAAACATGTGGATGATGACCAACTATCAAATTGGCACCATTTTCAACCATTATTTCTGTTAACTCTTCTTGTCGTTTTGATACAGTATTACTGTATTCGTCACCCCAGTGAACAGAGACAATCACAAGATCACTGTTTTGAGTAGCAGATTCCATCACATCTTCAAATAGTCGTTTCTGTACTCTAGTATTAATAACTCCTACTGCATTATCTTGGATAATAGGTCTGAAAGAACTTACTTCAAGCACATCAGTCACTGCCACAAAAGCAACTCTAACACCATCAAATTCTTCAATTCTATATAAATTAGACTCGTCGTCTGAGCTTTCGTAAAGTCCAACACTTTTAATTTGATTATTCTCAAATATTTCTAATGTATCAATAACTCCCTTATAACCGGAATCCCCAATGTGATTATTCGCAAGTCCATACATATCGATTTCGGAACTTGCCAACTCATTCATTTCATCCTCGGAAATTGTTAACTGAATTTTGTTTTTATCCGTTGTATAAATTGAACCTTGTGTCTTTATTACCGAATTCTCTAGATTAACCATAAACCAATCAGAATCACGCATTATCTCGTCGACATCATCAAAGAAGTACTTTACACCTTGCTTCTTAAATGTACTCGTAACATATCGAGATAACATCACATCTCCAGCAAAGGATAAATTAATATGTTCATCATCTGTTGTAAGGTTCCCATTTTTCTTGTTGGCCAAGATACTAATATTATTCACATCCATAAATATCGCACCCATCATTGCTACGATGCATATGAAAAGAATTATAACTTCTATCCGAGTTCGTTTATCACGATACTTAATTTTTTTAATTATCTTATTTTTCAACATTTATTACACCATGTGATACACATTTAAAATAATAAAGATTACAATTGCTACCGCAAATGAAGAAAGTAATGTGTATTGTACTCCTTGCTTTGAATAATTATTTGCAAGTAATGCTGGTGTTATTGCCCCAATTCCTCTTATTGATACTAATGCAAAAGGTAATAATGGGTAGATCGAGTCGAGAACAATTCGTAAAAACAATGCCACCAAAATCATTGCAGAAAATTTCCTCTTCCCAAACAAAATCATGTATTTTGACATGACTTTTTCGACTAGAAGATATGTAATTAAACTAATTACAATAATGGCAAACAAGCTTGGCCAAGAATAAAAATGAAGTGCGAGAATTCCTGGCACAATCATACCTCCCGATATAAGTCCAAAATATTCCTCCACTATTAAACCTAAAATTACACTTAACGTTGTCGCTATATAAAAATCACTAATGTTCATAAATTTGCTCCATATCTATCTTATATCTGTTTATGTGTTCTAAAAAATCGTAACCATGACCATGAATATTTCCAACTCCAAAAACGAATCGACCATCTAGTGATTCTCCAATTTGAGAAATAACCTCTTGAGTAGAGACTGAATCAAATATTTTTAAATCAGTAATGTTATATTCTTCTTTTAATTCATCAAGCGTTTCAAAGCAATTTAAGGATTCCCCGATGATGATAGCATCAAAGGGTGTATCAATCTTCGAAAAGAAATCTTCAGCAAATTGCTCAGATCTATCAACTCTATCAGGTCTACCGTTAAACAAGATGATTGGTTTTTGAGATTGATCTGTAATGACATTTTCAAGTAGCATATCCCATATTTCTAATGCTGAGCTAGGATCGTTAACTGCAAATCCATTTGCAAAAGTATACCGTGACACACCATCATTAATCTCATCGATGGTTAGTGTACCCGGATCAGGATTCATCTCTAACATTCCCGATAAGGCAACATCTTTTTCAATCCCTAATGATTTCGCCACCGCCAAAGTAATCGCAACATTATTTGGAAACACTACAAAGTTAAATTTTTCAAGATATCCTTCTGGGATTTCATTCTCATCGGCGACAATAACTCTGGCATTCTTACGGTATGCTTCTTTCTTAAAATAGGAAAGATATTCATTGTTTTGTACAATCACAGTTCCACTCTTGGGAATCGTTGTTGAGAATGCAAGTGCAATTTCATCTAATGACGGTCCCATTAAATCTAAATGATCTTCTAGGACATTTATAATCACACCGATATTTGCCTGAATCATAGACTCTTGATATACTTTTTGGTAATCCGGATTGACAGCCATACATTCACACACTAAAGCTTCTGCCTCTTTATTTTTGGCGTAGTCAATAACATCAATTTGTTCAGAAATCGAAACCCCTTTTGGTCTTCTAACTATCTCAATTTCTTCCCTTAGTTGATTATTGATAATGCGTGGAGCAGTTCCAGTAGTCTTACCAACTGTGTTATAACCAGCCTCCGCCAATACACTCGTAATCATACGTGTTATTGTAGACTTACCGCGGATTCCGTTCACATTGATGCGTATAGGGATTTGTTCAATATTTTTATCATTCTTTCTTTTTTCCGCGACACCCATGATTATAAAAAATATCAAGGATACCGTAATAATGTATAATTCCATTCTTTACCTCCTTTGAGCACAACAAAAAAGGCTTTAAAATCATGTAATAAATACATGATTTTAAAACCTATTTAAAATTCCAACCGAAAACAAATTAATGACCAGCATATACTATCCCCTCAATACAGCTTTACATTTTATATATCACTATAATAATATGGACCATTGCTATTCAAAAGTCAAATTTATTTCCACAAATCAAAAAGGCTCCTTTTGAGAAGCCTTGTTATTTCTATTCTTTAGCAGATAATGCAGCCATTGTAATATAGTTGTATGGTTGATTAAAATGAGGCAAGAAGAAGATATCAAGAAGTTGAATTTCTTCTATTGTAACTTGTTTCATGATTGCAAGCGAGAACATGTGGATACCCATCGATATATCTGTGTAGGATGCAATTTGCGCACCTACAATTCTACGTGATCCGCGTTCATAGATGATTCGAATCTTAACATCATTATTATCACTCATAAATCCTGGTTTTTGTAAATCTTCGAACTCTGTATAAGCAACATCAATTCCTGCTTTTGCTGCCGCTGCAAGATTGAGACCTGTTGATACCATATTGTAACCATAAATTGAAATGCCGTTTGAACCTTGGACACCCAATGATTTTAATGGAGTGCCTCCTACATTGTGACCTGCAACAATACCCGATCTTACAGCATTTGTAGCAAGTGCTATATAAGTAGTTTTTTGAATAGCATTTGAGAAGAGTGTTGCACAATCTCCAACTGCATATACATCTTCTAGACTTGTTTTTTGATGTAAATCTACAAGATATGCACCGTTATCAAATAGCGTTAAATCGTTTTTTCCAAGTTCATTATTTGGTCTAAATCCGATTGCTAAAATGACGAGTTCAGCATCGTATTCACCTTTATTTGTAACTACTTTAGAAACTGATCCATCACCTTTAAGTTCTTTTACCATTTCGCCAAAACTTAATTCAATCCCATTGTCTGAAAGAACTTTGTCCATGTCATTTGAGAACCAAGAATCGTAGTAGTTTGCTAGGCATGTTTCCTCTGCTTCAACAATTCGAACATTTTTACCACGACGTTTCGCTGCCTCAGCCATTTCAACACCAATATATCCTGCACCTACAACAACAACATTTTTAACATGTTCTTGTGCAAGAAGTGCATCAACTTTTTGGGAGTCTTGGAATAACTTCACAAAGTGAACGCCATCCAAATCAATTCCTGGTAGTTTTGGTGCAATAGGTGTTGACCCTGTTGCGAGAATGAGTTTATCATACTCAACTTCTGATTTATTACCTTGAACGTCAGTATAGTGAACTACTTTTCCTTTGAAATCAACGTCAGTAACATTGGTTTCCATTTTTACATCTGCACCTTTAGCGATAAAGGCATCTTTATTTGTGTAAAAGAGTTGATCAGAAGAGTCGATTTGATGTCCTACCCATAAAGCAGTACCACATCCTAAATAACTTAAATTAGTATTACGATCTAAAATTGTTAGTTCATTTTCTGGATATGAATCTAACAGTGTATTTGCCGCAGCAATACCAGCATGGTTTGCACCAATTAAAACAACTTTACTCATATATAGCCTCCTATGTGACGTCCGCCACTATCCTAATAATATCCTTTAATTGTTAAATTAAAGTGATATTATTGTAGGAAATTAAATATAATTGTGAGAGTTTTGCGTTTAATGGGTGTAACAATGGTGGTTAAGTTAAGAATCCCCCTTTTCTCACAACTAATGGTTGTTCAAAGAAAAAAGACACTCAGTAAGTGTCTTAATTCCATTTATAAACTAGTCTTTTTTTAATTTTAGTACTACGAGTGATAAACCACTCATCACCAACATTGCTGGCAACATAATTGAATTTTTTACTCCTGTAGAAGGAAGTTTTTCATCAGTATCATTTTCACTCCATTTTGCATGAAGTGTTAGATTGCTTGTTACTGTATCTGTATCAAAATTCCATAATGCTGTATAAGCTTCATCAACATACCAGCCTTCAAAAGTAAATCCTTCTTTAGTTGGATTGGCTGGTTTTTGAACTTTTGATCCAGCTTCAAGTTGAAGTTGTGGTGCTACAGTTGTACCACCATGACTGTTGAATGTTACATCAAATTTTTCAACGACAACTGGATTTTCACTCCATTTTGCATGAAGTGTTAGATTGCTTGTAACTGTATCTGTATCAAAATTCCATAATGTTGTATAGGCTTCATCAACATACCATCCTTCGAATGTAAATCCAACACGTGTTGGTTCGATAGGTTTCATCACAGATGAACCTGCTTCAAGTTGAAGTTGTGGCGCTACAGTTGTACCACCATGACTGTTGAATGTCACATCATATTTTTCAACGACAACTGGGTTTTCACTCCATTTTGCATGAAGTGTTAGATTGCTTGTTACTGTATCTGTATCAAAATTCCATAATGCTGTATAAGCTTCATCAACATACCAGCCTTCAAAAGTAAATCCTTCTTTAGTTGGATTGGCTGGTTTTTGAACTTTTGATCCAGCTTCAAGTTGAAGTTGTGGTGCTACAGTTGTACCACCATGACTGTTGAATGTTACATCAAATTTTTCAACGACAACTGGATTTTCACTCCATTTTGCATGAAGTGTTAGATTGCTTGTTACTGTATCTGTATCAAAATTCCATAATGCTGTATAAGCTTCATCAACATACCAGCCTTCAAAAGTAAATCCTTCTTTAGTTGGATTGGCTGGTTTTTGAACAAATTCATTCAAAGGTAGTTCTAATTGTGGAGCAACGTCAGTACCTCCATGAGAGTTGAAATAGACATTTGCCGTCTTTTCAAGATATGGTACAAAAATTGGATTAATTACAATATTATCCGTTTCAAGTTCCCAAGTTCCTCCATTATCAAATCTATAATATGATTTAACGATTATTCCTTCGCTATCTGAATAAGAGCCATTTCCATCATAATAATCGGAGATAAACTCAATTGGTTTTTCTTTGTAATCTCTAACACTATTTGAATGGTTAGTTAGATTGTTAAATACAGTATCATTTTTTTCAAACTTAACATTAATAGTCTCAACTTCGCCACGAATCGATTCATCAGGATCGTCACCGTCATCATTAAAGAATTTGTAAATATCTCCATCTTCATCAAGATTTGTTTCATAATCTTGATCGGCTATGAAGATACGTCCATCTGATAATGTTACTTCGATAATAAACTTTTTACTTTCTAATCCATCCACAAAATAATCATAAATGTACGGCATGCTCAGTGCAATAGTTTTTTCTGTAGCATCTGCGGTACGGTATGCATTTTCATTTGTAGCAATAACTTTAGGCATCATTGCATTTGTGATGTTCATTTCATAGAAATCTACATCATCTATTTTCAAACTCTTAACAGGTACATCAATGTATCGTTCTGGCATTTCTGCTTCAAACTCGTAGTATAGAGATTTTGATAGGCCATCTAACCAATTGTAATTTTTTAGATAATAATCAGCACTTAAAAATTCAACACTCATTCGTTTCCCTACGTACTGACTCGATAAGCTGATTAGTTTATGTTCTAAGTTTACTCGATAGATTTCAAAATCACTTGGAACAATAGCCCCTCCAATTTCATCACTATCTAAAAGTATATACTTTTGGTTGTCGTTATCATACATAACGGGTCTAATTCTTAGCCCAGATTCATAGAGTGAGTTTGGGAATGCCTTGAGATTTTTTACTTCTGTTTCAGTATTAAGAACTATTGGAATTTCTAAATCACTAAGAATGGAGAATCTCTCCAATCCTTTATAGTCAAAAATGACTGTATTATAGTCAACTTGATCATCTAAACTTAAATCTGTAATAGTACCTGAAATTTCATCAAAATCTTGGTCGTTTTCCGGGTCTCTTTTCGGACTTAGAACTTCATATTCCTCATTCCATGATTTGAGGAAACTTTTAATATCATCTGAATATTCAGATGAATCTGCATATGTTGATGTGCTTGATAACGGAAACATCATCAAACAGAGTAACAATGCCAAACAGAGTTTTCCTATTTTTTTCATATATACCTTCCTTTTAGTATATTCATACATTAATAAAGTTATAATAACCCAATAATTCCTTACATAAGTGAAAAATAAATGAATGTATACATTCACAAGTCGTTAATCATGGTAATATGAAATTATTAAATCAGTAAGGAGTCTAGTTATGATATACAGTATCGGAGAAATGTTAATCGATTTAATGGAGAAGGATGGCGCATATATTCCTTTTCCAGGTGGAGCTCCTGCTAATGTTGCCGCTCACGCTAAACTTTGTGGTGCAAATTCATATTTTGTTGGAAAACTGAGTAAAGATAACTTTGGAAATCTATTGGCAGATACCTTAAAGAAGTATGGTATTTACTATCCCTTGCCTCGTAGTAATAAGAATACTACTCTTGCTTTAGTATCGCATACTGATGGTGAGCGTGCATTCAGCTTCTACAGAGCGAATACAGCTGATTTAGACCTTGATATCATAGACATCGATTCCATACCTTTCAGAAGCAAGGATATCCTTCATCTTTGCTCATTAGGACTTGTATCTCAAGGTACTACTCGCCTTGCTCATTATCATGCAATTAATAAATGCAAAGATGAAAAAGGAATCATCAGTTTTGATGTTAATCTAAGAGAAGGTTTGTGGGATAATTTATCACTAGCAAAAGAACAAGTTTTTAGAATACTCGAAGTCTCTGACATCATTAAAATGAACGAGGATGAATTATATTGGCTAACAAAATACGGCACAGTTGAGGAAGGCTTAAAGCAAATTCACACTCAAAACCAACTAATCATCTGCACAATGGGTGCTAAGGGTGCTGTGACCTTGACTTCTCAAGGAAACTTTATATACTCTAACTCTGTATCTGTTGAGCAAGTAGACAGTACAGGAGCCGGTGATAGCTTCATCGCAGTAATTCTTGCTTCTTTATCTAAGAGTAAATTAGACTTTCTTGACTGGCAAGATACATTATTAGAAGATGCACTAAGCGATGCACATTACATCAGCGGACAAGTCGTAGCGAAACATGGAGCAGTTCCTAAGATTTCATATTGGAGATAAATAGAATAATGAAAAAGAGTTCAATCAAGAACTCTTTTTTAAAATGTAATTATCATCATATCTTACGCTAAAGTTTCACTCATAATTACCTTCAACAATTTCAGTAAAACTTGATTGAAGAATATCAATTAAATCTTCATCCATATACAAATAATCATCAGGTATAAAAAGACAAATAACAGTCCTACTATTCACAGTATCTTGATATTTTTCAAGAATCCGTCTTGTATGCTTCTTTTCCATTGTAACAATAACATCCGCCCAACCTAATAAACCCTCTGTAACTTTCACTCTCGCATTATTCTCAGTGCCTGCAGATCGCACTTGGTGGCCTCCGACTCCATTTAAAACTTTCTCGGCTGTTAAGCTTCTCCTTTTGTTTTGGCTACATAAATAGAGTATCTTCATTATTTTTCATCTGGAAATTTCTTCATTATAAGAAAACCAAAAATTATAAAAGTAAAACCAAAAACAACTAGAATTCGGTCTAATTCACTAAATTCTAAGTCGAGGATTAGTTTTGAAAGCATCGAGCCCAAAATTACTATACCGCATGTTAATTGAATACGTCCCATCTTTTTTTCCATAATATCTCCATATTAGTTCTATGATTTAACTACTATAATTCAACTATATCACGAAATGAAAGCAAAAAAAAACTCACCAAAGTGAGTTATCGATTTTTTATGGAGCGGGTGAGGAGAATCGAACTCCCGTAGCCAGCTTGGAAGGCTGGAGTTTTACCATTAAACTACACCCGCAATGGTGTCCCGTGTAGGACTCGAACCTACGACCCACTGATTAAAAGTCAGTTGCTCTACCACCTGAGCTAACGGGACAAGAATGGTGGGGAGAGGCAGATTCGAACTGCCGAACCCTAAGGAGATGATTTACAGTCACCCGCGTTTAGCCACTTCGCTATCTCCCCACAATGTTATGGTAAAATTTATAAATGGTGCCGACTAGAGGACTTGAACCCCCAACCTACTGATTACAAATCAGTTGCTCTACCAATTGAGCTAAGTCGGCAATGGTGGAGGTTAACGGGCTCGAACCGCTGACCCTCTGCTTGTAAGGCAGATG
>JAVWLP010000003.1:0-38100 GCA_036637915.1 Erysipelothrix sp.
GCATTCGTCCAACAGATATCACAATCACCTTACATAAAAATGGTGAAGCAGTCATTGCAACACCAGAATGGACAAAAAATGGTGATGTTTGGAGCTATGTCTTCAATGATCAACCAGAGTTCGCAAATGGTCAGAAAATCAATTATACCGTTACTGAAGAAACAGTAACTGGCTATACAGCTGACATTAGTGATCTTGATATTACGAATACTCATGAAATTGATACTAAGGTAGTAACAGGTACGAAAACATGGAATGATGCATCTAATGCAGCAGGATTTAGACCTGAAACAATTAAGGTTAGACTCCACGCAAATGGAACAGAACTTCCAAATATACCAACATGGACTAAGGGTGAAAACACTTGGACTTATGAATTCGCAAACCTTGATACAAAGGCAGACGGAACTGATATTACCTATACAGTGACTGAAGATAAAGTTGAAAACTATACTACAGACATCACAGGTTACGATATTACAAATACTCATACACCAACTACAATTAATGTAGAAGGTACAAAAACATGGGTTGATAACAATAACCAAGATGGAATTCGTCCAACTGATATCACAATCACCTTACATAAAAATGGTGAAGCAGTTATCGCAACACCAGAGTGGACAAAAAATGGTAATGTTTGGAGCTATGTATTCAATGATCAACCAGAGTTCGCAAATGGTCAGAAAATCAATTATACCGTTACTGAAGAAACAGTAACTGGCTATACAGCTGACATTAGTGATCTTGATATTACGAATACTCATGAAATTGATACTAAGGTAGTAACAGGTACGAAAACATGGAATGATGCATCTAATGCAGCAGGGTTTAGACCTGAAACAATCACGGTTAAACTCCACGCAAATGGAACAGAACTTCCAAATATACCAACATGGACTAAGAGTGAAAACACTTGGACTTATGAATTCGCAAACCTTGACACAAAGGCAGAGGGAACGGATATAACCTATACAGTGACTGAAGATAAAGTTGAAAACTATACTACAGTAATCACAGGTTACGATATTACGAATACTCATACACCAACTACAATTAATGTAGAAGGTACAAAAACTTGGAACGATAAATCAGACCAAGATGGAAAACGACCTGATGAAATTGTAGTTAAATTGTATTCAAATGATGAAAAGGTTAATGTTGAACCAGTATGGACTAAGAATGGCGATACATGGAACTATATCTTTGAAAATCAACCAGAATACAAAAATGGTAAAAAAGTTGTCTATACAATTACAGAAGATGATGTTCCAGGCTATACTCAAAAAATAGTGGACTTCAACATCACTAACTCAAGAGCAACAGAAGTTAGAACAATTACCGGAACAAAAGTTTGGAACGATAACGATAACCAAGATGGAATTCGTCCAACAGATATCATAGTTAAGTTAATTGCTAATGGTCAAAAACTTGAAGTTAAGCCAGAATGGATTAAAAATGGCAATACTTGGAGCTATAAATTTAGTAATCTTCCAAAATATGCAAATAAACTAGAAATTAATTACTCAATTGAAGAGTTAACAGTTAATGGTTATACAGCAAAAATTACCGATTTCAATCTTGTTAATACTCATGAAGTATCGATGATTAACATTGAAGGAAGTAAAGTATGGAATGATAATAGTAATCAAGATGGTATCCGACCAGACGAAGTCATTGTGAAACTTTATGCTAATGGTGATTTAGTTGAAGCAATCCCTACATGGACTCAAAACGGTAATACATGGAATTACGTATTTGAAAATCAACCAGAATTTAAAGCCGGAACTAAGATTACATACACAGTTGACGAAACTGCTGTTGAGGGATACGAAAAACATATTGATGAGTTCACAATTACGAATACTCACAAACCAGAGATGACTGAAATTGAGGGTCAAAAAATCTGGAGTGATGCTTCAAATCAAGATGGTATTCGTCCAACTGATATCACGATCACCTTGCATAAAAATGGTGAGGCACTCAATCTAACTCCAGAATGGGTAAAATCAGAAAATGAATGGCATTACACATTTGGAGAACTTCCTGTCTTTGAAAATGGTGAAAAACTAGTTTATACAATTACTGAAGAGTCTGTTAATGGATATGAATCCGTGATTGATAACTTTAACATCACAAATACTCATAAAGTATCAACGATAGATCTAACAGGTCAAAAAGTTTGGATTGATAACTCAAATAAAGAAAATGTCCGACCAAATGAAATTGTTGTTAATCTATATGCTAATGGAGAAAAACTAACAGTAACTCCGGAATGGACCAAAGATAATGATGTATGGACATATGTCTTCAAAACATTACCTGAATATCAAAATGGTAAGAAAATAGTGTATACGGTTGATGAAAATCCTGTAGATAACTATGAATCCAGTGTTGACGGATTTACAATTACAAATACTGTTAAAGAAAGTATTGTTGATCCTGAAAAACCAAAACCAATTCTCCCTACAACAGGAGTTGCACCAGATAGTACGCTTACATTACTAGGAATTGCATCACTTGTTGGTGGATTAACTCTTAAATCTCGAGGTGGCAAAAAAAAGAACCAAGAGGATGAAGAATAATTTGAGATAATCTTAAACTCTACTACGATTATGTGGTAGAGTTTTTGTTTTCATGGATCAGTGGCATTCTCACGTGTCGTAGGGCTATGGGAGGTTTAGTGTGGACTTTGGCTCGTTCTATCGAATATTTCAGCTTCTAGGGGGTAATAGAGCTTGTGAGAGGCAAATGAAATAGAGTGGGCAATAAATCTTGTGTATAAATGGTAGAATATAAAATTTGTGTGAAGTCAATGTATTAAAGAATTTGATTTTTATTTCGTGGTATAATTGAAAACAGGGTGAAGAAAAATGAAAAAACTTATAACAATCATATTGGAATTAATATTAATTCTTGCTTGCGTAGGATACGCAGGTTCCAAATTCGGTGTTAAATCACTTGATTCAGTTGACACAATGATGGTGTCATTAAAATCCCAAATTGAGAGTGAAATTACGGAATCAATAAGCCAGGTGGAATACCTTGTTCCGGTTGAACATCAAGAAGAGTTTTCAAAAGTCATTGAATCCGTTGGTAAAAGTGACCAAGTTGATGCCATGATTAATAAGTATTCGCAGAGTTTTCTTAAAGATGTCGCTTCTAAGAATGGTGCTACCATGGATATAAATGCAGAAGTTGATCAATTTATTTCAGACAATGAAAAAGAAATTAAAGCTTCAATGGGAAACAATGTTCCCGAAGAAGTTAAATCACAAGTTATTACCGAAATGAGAACAAAAATAGATTTTGAAAAACACTATAAAGATGTAGTGGAGTATACTCAAAAGAAATTAACTCCTGGACAAATGGAATCCTTGGATACAGTGAATGAATTAATTGTAAATTCAGAGTCTTATCCAACGATTGCTGCAGTAACAATCGCAGCAAGTTTTATCTTAATAGTTGTTATAAATATTAAAAATAAGTTTGGTATTGGATATGTAGGAACTGCATTAGTAATTAGTGGTATTACTTGCTTCGGATTGGCTCTCATTATGCCATCTTTTGTTGAGAGTTCTTTAGTTAGAATACCATTTGAGATTGATGCATCTCAGATACCTTATTCTATGCTTAAAAATTATGGATATATTTATGGTGGAATTGGATTAGTGCTCGTGATCATCAGTTCTATCATGAGTCGCTATGAAGTTGTAGATGCTTAGGAGATTGTATGAATATTGAAAAAGTAATTATTCACTCGTTGGATGAATCATTGCGAGTGTTGATGTTATCAGAATCGCAAATTAATTTAGTGAAAACACCTGAAGTTGAGTCTTATTCTGAAAAATTTGTAAAAGGATTGTTGAAAAGTACGACATCAACACACGGAAAGCTTACAGAGAATAGTATTTACCAGACGTTGATTAATGCTCCTTTAAATTTTGTGGAAGTGTCACAGAAAATTGCGCAATCATGGTTTTCAACTTATACAAGTAGGATGGAATATCCTTCTCTAAACTGCTTAATTTGCCAAGTCGAAATTGAAGATGTAATCTGGTTGGCTCTTTTCGAAATTGAGAGTAAAAGTGGGTATCTAAAAATTACAGAGAATAATCCAAATCTTGAAAATAAAGTTATTTATAATCATGCTATTTTACCTGAATCTTTCGCAAGTGTTAAAGCAGCCTGGATGTTAAATTTAAGTACGGCCGAAGTATGTGTTCGTGGTAATCGTGACTATAAAGAGATTATTCAGGAACTTGTAGGATGTGATTTAGTAGCAAATAATAAAGATTCTTATAAAGTGGTAGATTCGCTTGTTGGGTATCTATCAGAAGTACGTGATGAAGAAACTGTAAAGAACAGTATGAAAGCTAAGCAAATCATTCAAGATAATCTAGAACTTCTGGAAGAGATTAGTGCAGATGCACTATTAAATGAAGTATTTGGAGAATTTGAAGAACATGAAGCTACCATGATTGAAACCACACTTGAATACGAACGGGTTGAAAATCCAATTAATTTAAAAGAGCTCAATCGAACATCACTTGCTAAGAAGCAACGTATCAAAACAGAATCTGGTATCGAAATAATATTACCCATTGATGTTTTAGATGTTAATGATGTTTTAGATATTAAAACTGATACAAGTGGTCGTGTCTCAATAGAACTTAAGAATATTGGGAAAATAATTGAATAGTAAAAGCACTTCCGAAGAAGTGCTTACTGTAAGTTAAGAGCATCGCTTTTAACTTTTTTTATGATTTAGAGGCTACGATTACAGACGTTGTTGCGGAACCTGTAACGTTTGCCATTGTGCGGGCCATATCTACTAAACTAGAAATTGGAGCAAGTACAAAAATTATTTCAAGTGGTAACCCTGCTGCTGTTAATACGGCAGTTGCAGCAATTGTAGCAGTACCAGGTACACCTGCTGTACCAAATGATACGACAACTGAGTATACGATAAGTAGCGCATATTGCATCGGTGTAAAAGGAATGTTTAAGGCGTTAATGCTAAAGGCCGCGAGCATTACTGGCCAAATACCAGTACATGCAGCCATCCCCATATTAGCACCCAGTCCAGAGACGAAAGATGCGATGTCTTCATCAACATCTAATTTCTCAGTAAGTTGTTCTACAACAACAGGAACTGATCCAATACTACTTTGAGATGTAAAGGCAACTACTTGTGCGGGCCAAATTCCCTTAAAGAAGTCTTTTACACTAGTTTTAGAAAAGAACTTAATAAGTACACCATTTACTACGAATGCTTGGAAGAAACTTAATAAGTAACCTACTAAAATTATGATTACAAAGGATTGTAAATCCTTGCCACCATCACGAGTAGGTACTGAAGCAATAAAGGAAACAACAGCATAAGGGGTTAGACGAATTACAAATTTAACAATTTCATTCGTTAATTTGTTCATTGCATTGAAGAAATCAATGATTGGTTTCGCATCTTCTGGTTTGCGAGTATTTATCTTAATTAAAGAAACTCCCACAATTGTAGCGAAAATTATAATGGGAATAACCTGATTGCTTGCTGCGTGTGCAATAATATTACTTGGGAAAAAGGAAACTATTGTGTCAATAAAAGTTGGCACTTCCTTAGGAACATAATCGGTAGGTAATGTAATTTGAAATCCTGAACCGAGTTTAATCCATGTTGTAAACAATACAGTAATTGTTGCAGCAATTGCAGTATTTAATAAGAGCCAGAATACCGTACGTAATCCAAGACTCTTTAAACGATCAATATTTTTTAATGAAGCAACACTTGCGATAATACTAAAAAATAATAAGGGTGCAACTATTGAAGAAATTAGGCGTGTGAATATGCGTCCAAAAACTGTGACATACTCAGTTGAGCCTTGGAATACAAAACCAAGAATAAGACCAAGAACTAATGCAATAATGGTACGGTAACCAAAATTAACATGTTTCTTTTGAAGCTTAAACAAAAAAGCAAAGATGACGAGAGTGGCTACAAGAGCGAGCCAAGGGTAATAAAGTTCCATTGATAAACATCCTCCTAAAGATAAAAAAAGAGTGCTGACAGCACTCTGAACCATTAATAATCTATGTTTCAATCGTGATGCATGCTTAAAAGTACAGAAACTGTACGGATTGACTTTCAAGTTTGCAACATTTCACGAAATAATTCATATGACCCTCCTAAACATATTTAACATATATGTTTAACATGTTTATGCAACTATAATAGTTCTTGTTGTGTAACTTGTCAAGAGTAATAACTTCAAGACCATTCATACTCGTATCCTGTTTAAGTAGAATTTGATATAATACGAATAGATTTTTAATAAGGAGAATGCGTTATGGATACGATAATAGTAATTGGAGGGGGACCATCTGGAATGATGGCCGCGATCTCTTCAAAGGAGCATCACCCAAATGCTCGTGTAATTTTAATTGAGAGAAATGAACGACTTGGTAAAAAGCTACGACTCACAGGGGGCGGCCGTTGTAATGTTACGGCAGATGTTAGCAATGATGAAGTTATAAGCTATGTTCCTAAAAATGGAAAGTTTTTATACAGTGCTTTATCAAATTTTAATCCTCAAGATATTCAGAAGTTTTTTAACGAAAATGGATGCGAAACAAAGATAGAGGATCACCATCGCGTTTTCCCTAAAAGTAATAAATCACAAGATATTGTTGAAGCACTACACCGTAAACTGGTTGAATGTGGTGTAGAACTATTCTTAGATACTTACGTAGAATCAATTGATATTGCTAAAAAGAAAATTGTTACCAGTAAGCAAACATACAGTTTTGATCATTGTATTTTCGCTACTGGAAGTAAAACGTTGCCAGGAACAGGTTCAGATGGAAATGGCTATATTTTATCGGAAGCAGTTGGACATACGATTACAAAGCTTTTACCTGCAGAAGTTCCGTTAGTATCAAACGATCAAGTTATTCAAGAGAAAACACTTCAAGGATTATCGTTTAAAGATGTGAAACTTAATATTTATAAAAAGAATAAGATAAAACAAAGCATAACCCATGACTTACTTTTTACTCATTTTGGTCTATCCGGACCTGCAGCTTTGCGAGCAAGTTTTTATATCCAAACGATTCTTGAGAAAGAAACGCCTGCAAAAATAAGCATTGATTTTTTACCTGAGGTTTCACTTGAATCCCTTCAACAAGAATCAGATGTTGAAGATAAGCTTCAAGAATACGGGCTTCCAAAGAGACTTATCAGTTACTTTAAAGAAAATAGTAAAAATATACATGAAGTACTAGAAAAAGTTAAAGGTTTCGAAATGAGCGTCTATGAAACTCGTGGTTTTGCGCACGCATTTGTGACAAATGGTGGTGTAACCTTGAAAGAAATTGATCCGAAAACGATGCAATCCAAGATTAATCCGTGTATTTCGATGTGTGGTGAGCTTTTAGATTACAATGCTTTCACCGGTGGTTTTAATATTACCTCTGCATTTGCAACCGGATTTACAGCAGGAAAATATGCTCTATCAGAAGCGTAAGTGCTTGTGTGAAATTATCGAAACCATCCCCAAATCCCATAATTTAGAGATGGACTGTGATATGATTACTAGGTAAACCTAACAGTTTACAAGGAGGTTTATAATGAGTGATAAAAAAACACATTATGAAGAAGATGGAAAAGTAATTGATGTCGAAATAATTTCTGAGGAAGAAGTAGAAGACTTTGATAATTACGATCATCTCGATGAAGGTGAGTATGTCTTTTATGAAGAAACTGATGAAGATGATGCACCGACAGAAGAAATAATTATCGAGAGTGAAACAAAGAAAACAAAAAATAAAAAAACACAAAAGGTAAAGAATAAAAAAGATAAAAAATCAAAAAGTGCCAAAAACAAGATGAATACAATTATTGCTATCGTAGTATTATGTTTAGTAGCAGGTGGAACTTATTTTGCTTGGAATCGTTTCTTTTCTAAAGAAAAAGTTGATATTTTTGAATATATAGAAGTGAAGTACACAGGTATTGATGGCTCAGCGGTTGCAGGAATAGAACCCATTGATCCTATGACAAATCAAGATGCTAAAGACTTGGTGGATAATGCAATATTCACGTTTGAACCTGCAAATACTGGCTTGAAAAATGGTGATAAAATCACCGTAAAAGTAAAATTAAACTCTGAATTTGAGAAAGAATTTAACGAAAAGAAAAAGTTAGCATCAACCAGTAAAGAGTATACTGTTGATCTCTATTCTGAATCATCAACCATTGATCCATTTGACGGTTTAGTTGTAGATTTTTCGGGTAGACAAGGCGAGGGAAAAGCAAGTGTCGATAAGAGTGGTGTGAAAGCACCTGATGCTGCTACAAAGAATATACTCAGCAATGTAGAATACGTCATTTCTAAAGATTCTAAACTAAATCAAGGTGATACAGTGGAAGTAAGTTTAAAATATAATGAAGCGGTGCGTAAAGAACTTAAAGCGAAGAACATGAGCTTTAAAACTGAAAAGAAAAACTTTATCGTTGAAGGACTTGCTGTGTCACCTGAAAGTGTTAAGGATATTGAAAATGTCAATGATCTCAGTAAATCTGCTCTTGATGCATTAAAAAATAAACATGCCGAAAAAGGACTGAAAGCAGAGAATTATCAAAAAGCATTAACATGCTATGCGCGAACTCCAAAATTACAAAGCAATGCTTATGATGAGTTAAACGGAACAGCATTCTCAGATGGAACTCTCATGTTTGTTTATACTTATCAACTTGATGGTAAGACATATGCAGATAATATGGGATATACCAATATTGTTTATAATAATGGCAAAATTGATCAGAATGCCAAAATTTTAACATCACCAAAGCAAGAGAAATCATCTCTTGAAAAGATTCAAGGTGAGTTAAATACCAATGGATTTAAATGTGATTAAATAAAGAACGTCTTCCGACGTTCTTTTTATGTTTACATGAGTTTATTTACGATTGAACATGGACTTTTTTAGCTCATCCAGATGTTCAGGAAATTTGATGGATTTTGAAGTTGGGAAGGAACGAAGAATTCTTCTTTCCGAAAACTTCAATTTGTTTTTAACTGCATCATAGCGCTCTGTTAGTTCATCACGACGTTTAATTTGCTTCTCTTCAAAGTTGTCTACAATGGTGCCAATTTCATCTTTAATATCCTTAAGTTCTTTGAGATATTTCTTAAGATTTAAGGTTGATACAAGTGTAATTACGAAATCAATAATAATGATGCTTCCAGCAATTACCGTAACCCAATGTTGTGTACTAAATGCTAGCTTAGATACTTCCGAAATAATCGTTGGATGGACCCAAACGACAAGAATAACAGAGAGTGCTCCAAACATTAAGGAGTTTCGTAAACAAACGCGCCCATTGATATTAAATTTTCGCTTTGAATAGTCCCACCAACGCATGTCGAATGCTTTTTCCATGATATAACTTGTGATGTATTCTAAAGAACTTGTTAAGAGAATTCCAAGTAAGAAGACCAGTAGCGGGTTGTTTAGAAAAGGATCAAGTACAAATAGAATTGTCATGGCTCCAAATCCGTAAATAGGCACTAAAGGCCCGTATAGAAAACCTCTTTCTACAAATTTCTTTGCTGGAATAGAACAATAAATTGTTTCTAATATCCACCCAATGAAACTATAAATTAACCAATATATAAAATATGTTTGCATCCTCTCACCTCAATTAATACACATTATAACAGACTCGGATATGATTAGAAACAGAAGACAAATTCTGATTTTAGATTGTGGATAATTTCGTGACATGAATCGCGATTATCATAACGTCTATACAAATAAAATATGGTTTTGGGTTGACAAGGTTTCAAAGTGTATGTATCATAGGTCACGGAATGAGTTGAAAACAAAATTAAATATCGGTAGGTGAGGCTACCATAGGGATACGGATTACTGCCGCAAAATAGTGGAGACACTATGAGATGGTCAACAGTCTAGGTCAACAAGGCGTAGAATAATGTAATTTCATTGCCCTATGGAGTTAAAGCTTGAACGAAGACAATAAATATTTTTTAGTATGTTATACCACGTCTTTGTTTAGGCGTGGTATTTTTTTGTTTGAACGAAAGAAGGGAGTGGTAACCATGCAATCGTGTTGTTGTAGGGGTATAAAACAATTTAATAATAGGCGAAACATGTTGGGTGGTTTGACACTCTCATATCGATTGTTGTAGCTGTTTTGTATCCTACTTATTTATGTTAAGGGAGGATATAACGATGACAATGAATAAAAAAACTGTAAGCCGTGAAGCTTACGAAACACTTAAAGCAATGCGTGCACAAGAACGCTTAAAAGAAGCAGCAATCTTGGACACTGATGAACTAACAACAAATTTGAAATCTACACGTGAAGGACTTCAAACACGTCGTGTTGATAAGGCAAGAGAAGATTTTGGGGAAAATAAAATTAAATATGGCAAAGAAGATAGTGTCTTAATGAAAGTTATCAAAGCGTTCATTAATCCATTCACTTCAATTTTAATCGCTCTTGCTCTTGTATCTGGATTTACTGATATTGTACTTGCAGAACCTGGAGAAGCTGATCCAACTACAGTAATAATCATTACACTTATGGTATTAATCAGTGGAATCTTACGTTATGTACAAGAAGCAAAATCAAATAATGCAGCAGAAAAACTATCAGAAATGGTTGAAACAACGACACTCGTTGAAAGAAGAGGCCAAGGAAAACAGGAGCTTCCAATTGATGAAGTAGTCGTTGGCGATATGATTTATCTTTCTGCAGGAGATATGATTCCGGCCGATATGAGAATTTTAGAAGCAAAAGATCTCTTTATTACTCAAGCAGCACTAACTGGTGAAAGTGAGCATATCGAAAAGAATGCACGAACTGTAACTATGGCACATGAAAACTTAACTGATAATGAAAACCTTGTATTCATGGGAAGTGATGTTATTAGCGGTGCAGCAAAGGGAATTGTAGTTGCTGTAGGAAGCGATACATTATTCGGGAGCATTTCTGAAAATGTTGCGGAAGATACTGTCGAAACAAGTTTTGAAAAAGGTGTTAACTCGGTCAGTTGGCTCCTCATTCGTTTTATGTTGGTGATGGTTCCTATTGTACTTTTCCTCAATGGATTTACAAAAGGAGACTGGATGGGAGCGTTTCTATTCGCAATTTCGGTAGCGGTTGGACTGACACCTGAAATGTTACCTATGATTGTTACGACATCACTAGCTAAAGGTGCTGTATCCATGTCTAAAGAAAAAACAATCGTCAAATCACTTAATTCAATTCAAAATATCGGTGCCATGGATATTCTTTGTACTGATAAAACGGGAACTCTAACCCAAGATCGCGTTGTTCTTGAATATCATTTGGATGTTATGGGAAATGATAATGAGCGCGTACTCAGACATGCGTATCTAAACAGTTATTTCCAAACAGGTCTTAAAAACTTAATGGATAAATCAATTATCGAAAAAGTTAACGAACGAAGTGATCAGGAAGCATTTAAAGACTTGGATATGCGATATCACAAAGTCGATGAAGTACCTTTTGACTTTAACCGTCGTCGTATGTCGGTGGTCGTATCTGACAAACACAATAAACGTCAAATGATTACAAAAGGTGCGGTAGAAGAAATGTTAAGCATTTGTTCTTATGTCGAAGTAGGAAATGACGTTGTGCCACTTAAAGAATCAATGATTCAAGAAATTACAAAGACAGTGGACGAATTAAATGAAAAGGGCATGCGTGTTATTGCGTTAGCTCAAAAAACAAATCCGGCTCCAGTGGGAGAATTCTCGGTAGAGGATGAAAGAGAAATGGTTCTTATGGGGTATCTAGCATTCCTAGATCCACCTAAAGAAAGTGCCCAAGAAGCTATTGAAAAGCTTGCTTATTTTGGTGTTACGACAAAAGTTATTACCGGTGATAATGAAAAAGTAACGCGATCAATCTGTAATATGATTGGACTTGAAAATGAAAAGATTATTCTTGGAAGTGATGTTGAAAACTTCACGCAAGAAGAATTGAACGTTGCCGTAGAAAAATATAATATCTTTGCGAAAATGTCACCAAGCCAAAAAGCGCTAGTTGTGGAAACCCTTCGTGATTTGGGGCATACTGTTGGATTTATGGGAGACGGTATTAACGATGCGCCCGCAATGAAGGCTGCAGATATTGGGATATCTGTCGATACTGGTGTCGATATTGCGAAAGAATCCGCAGAAGTAATCTTACTTGAAAAAGATCTCCTTGTCCTTGAGAAAGGGATTATCGAAGGACGTAAGACTTATGCAAACATGATTAAATATATTAAGATGACTGCAAGTTCAAACTTTGGAAATGTATTCTCAGTCTTAATTGCAAGTGCATTCTTACCATTTTTACCAATGGAAGCAATCCATCTTGTACTCTTGAACTTAATCTACGATATTTCATGTATCGCAATTCCTTGGGATAATGTTGATGAAGAATTCTTACGCGTTCCTCGTAAATGGGATGCGACATCAATTCGTAACTTTATGATTATTATTGGACCTACAAGTTCAGTCTTTGATATTACGACCTACCTTCTCATGTTCTACATTATTGGACCACAAGTTGTGGGAATGCCATATAGTGAAATTACAAGTACAGAAACACGTGCACTCTTTATTGCTGTATTCCAAGCAGGATGGTTCGTAGAATCCATGTGGTCACAAACACTTGTTATTCATATGATTCGTACACCTAAGATTCCATTCTTACAAAGTCGTGCATCAACATCACTAACACTGCTAACTTTCGCAGCGATTATCGGACTTACAGTGATTCCATTTACAGGATTTGGAGCATCAATTGGGTTAGCGCCACTACCACTCAACTACTTCTTCTGGCTCGCAATTACTATTGTTTTATATATGGTACTTGCAACAATTGCTAAGAACTACTTTATTAAACGATATGGTGAACTTCTATAATAGTTTATGAGTCTAATAAAAATATGATACAATTATTCTATAAGAAATTAGGAGACTTAGGATGAAAAAACTACTATTATCCATATTAGCGCTCTTGTTAGTACTCACAGGATGTACTCAAAAAGAACCTAAAGAATTGGATTACACAGAAGTAATGAATGAAATGTTTGAATCGGCTATTAATGGTTCAGACTTTGGAATTAACTTTCTATTTCTAAATCCAGAGAAATTTGGGATTGAGAGAACTGACTATAAGGCAACATTCACAACAAAAGAAGACTATGCGGCTTCAATTGAAGACAGTAAAAATATTTTGAAAGAATTAAGTCAAATCGATGAGAACAAACTAAATGATCAACAAAAACTTGATCTCGCAGTTGTAAAAGACTCTTTGGAAACCTCAATTGCCATGGAAAAATTTTACGAGTATGAAACAGGTTCAGGCTTGATTGGTTACTCTCGTAGCTTGATGAATAGTTTAACGTCAACTCTTGAGTCTTATCGCTTTCGGGATGAACAAGATGTTAAAGGTTATTTGAGTTATATTGAATCATTACCTGAAACTTTCAAAGGTGCTGTAGAGTTAGAATTGACGCGCCAAAAAAATGGAACCGGGTTTGGGCAAGAGGAGCTGGATGAAATTGTGTCTCAAGCACAAACAACTGCAGATTCAATCGATGAAGATTTCTTTCTGATTAACCATTTCAATACTGAACTCTCGTCCATCGATTCTATAAAAAACGATTCGCAACTTGTAAGCACATATCAGCAACGTAATAAAGAAGCCGTTACCAAGTCTCTTAAAGAATCTTATCAAATAATTGCAGATGGCTTAAAAGACATTGAAGCAAAACCTACTACTGGACTTGCGGGACGAAAAGATGGTAAGGAATATTACGAACTTTTACTCCAACAAGAAACAGGTCGCAAACTTTCAATGAAAAAAATTCAGAAAAAACTTGATGAATGGGAAGAAGAAAATATTCTAACCCTAATGACAATTGCGCGTTCTGGAAAATATGAAAAATATCAAGAAATGTATGCAGCTGATAAGTATGGTGAATTTAAGAATGGATTTGAACTTATTTCATACATCGAGGCAAACATGAATGACGATTTTCCAGAAATAGAAAACGTAAATTATGATTTGAAGAAAGTTGATGATTCAATTTCCGAAGGAGCCAGCCCTGCATTTTACTTCACACCAGCTATGGACTATGACGGATCTGAGAAGCAACATATCTATATTAATGGTGATTTTGATAATAAATCATTTACTACCTATTCTCATGAGTCAGTTCCAGGACATATGTATCAATTTAATTACTTTATTCAAAAAAATAAAGAGCAAGCCCCGGTACGTTCGCTTCTAAATTACTCAGGTCATGCCGAAGGTTGGGCAAACTATGTTGAAAACCGTGGTATTGCATACCTATATGATGAAGAATACTATGATTTTTACCAAGCAATTACTAATTTAAATAAAATAATGGAAATACGATTTGACATTGGAGTAAATTATGAAGGATGGACACCCGAAGAGTTTTACAGCGAGGTCGTAGAAGCATCCGGAAACAAAAATCTTGATATGGAAACTACAAATCCGATTTACCGCTATCTTGCTCATACTCCAGCAGCTGCGCCCACATATTATCTCAGCAGCCTTTACATTGAAGAGATGCGTCAAGAGTATCTGAAAAATCGTGAAGGAGCAACAAACAAACAATTTCATGAAGCATTCCTTGATTTAGGACCTGCTAGTTTTGATACAATCGATAAGTTTTTAAAATAAATTGCAAAAGCGCCACATGTGTGGCGCTTTAAATTTTAATAGAGTACGTTTTCGATTGTTTGAACGAGAATAGAGATATTATTTTGCTTTGTACGAAGTGCTGTGAGGATATTCATCATTACGAAACGATTAAAGTCTTTAGGTGTGTAGTTATCATTCCAAACTTCATTTTTGACAGTTTCATCCTGATTTAATACTTTTAAAAATTGTTGATCAAACACTCGGAATTGCTTATCACGAATCCCTAATCCGGTTCGTTTGTCTTCATCACTCATTGTTTTGTAGTGTGATATAAAAAGAGATTGGTACTGATCGGCATATTTGTAAAGAACATCATATATTGATGATACGTAGGATGCGTAATTGAGATTATCTGGCACTTCTTTGAGGTTTTCTTCGAGTACTCTTTTCCAAAAGTCTTCTACGAGTGCAAATACTATTGCTGATTTAGATGGGAAGTAATTGTAAACAGATCCAACTGAAACATTTGCTCGCTGTGCTATTGCGCGGATATTCAGATTCTCCGAACCTTCGTTAAATACGATGTCATTCGCAACATCCAGTAATGCTTCCTTGTTGATTTGGTTTTTTTTCATACAATCACCCCTAAACAAAGCACATTATATGTTTTGCTTAGAAACTTGTCAAATAATTTGGTTCGGGTATACTTGAGGGGAAGGAGATTTGATAAAATGAGTTTACCAAATTGCCCAAGCTGCAATTCAGAATATACTTATGAAGATCGTGGGCTTTACATTTGTCCTGAATGCGCACATGAATGGAATGAGTTATCCGCACAAAGTGATGCGATTGTTGATGCAAATGGTGTTGTCCTCAATGATGGTGATGACGTTATTGTACTCAAAGACTTGAAAGTTAAGGGAAGTTCAGGAACTCTTAAACAAGGTACGAAAGCAAAAAATATTCGACTTGTTGATGGAGACCATAATATTGATTGTAAAATCGATGGTTTTGGAAAAATGAGCTTAAAATCTGAATTTGTTAAGAAAGCATAAGAAAACGTCCTCGTTGTGAGGACGCTTTTTTTGATTTAATGATTATTGATATTTTGTTAAATCAAGGCGTGATGCTGCTTGTTTATCAACGATAACGATAACGTCGTCATGGTTTTGTAATGCACTTGCAGGAAGGTCTGTTGAAGGAGTTTCTTCTAACATTCCGTAGATTGCATCTTTCTTAGCTTCACCGTATGCGAATAGTACAATTTTCTTAGCAGATAGAATTGATTTGATTCCCATTGAGTAAGCAAAACGAGGAACATCTTCAATTGAAGCAAAGTTTCTTGAGTTTGCTTTGATTGTTGATTCTGTTAATGCTACTTTTTCTGTTAATGAATCAAATGAAGCACCTGGTTCGTTAAAACCAATATGACCATTCTCTCCAATACCTAAGATTTGAATATCAATAGGATTGTCAGCAATGATTTTGTTATAACGAGTACATTCAACTTCTGCGTTTTCTTCAAGACCATTTGGTAGGTAATTTGCTTCAAATGGTTTTTTAGCGAAAAGGTGTTCGTTCATGAAATAGTGGTAGCTTTGATCGTGATCAGCTGCTAATCCAATATATTCATCCAAGTTAACTGAGACTGTATTTGTAAAGTCTAAGTCACTTGCTGTAAGTTCGTTATAGAATGTGATTGGTGTGCTTCCTGTAGCTAAACCAAATACATTTAAATTTCCATCTTCTAATTCTTTTGCAATAATATCGTATCCGAGTTTTGCTCCTTCGATATTATCTTCTACTACGTATAATTTCATCTTATCTACCTTTCTTAGTTACACTGTTCATTATAATCAATACAAATATAAAATCAAATATATTCAACAATTATTTTGTGTTGGTGCTATAATTATCGTGTTAAGGTTCTTGATAACGAGGAGGTATTTATTATGTTAATCAAAAATGGCCGTATCTTTTTACAAGATCGCGTAATCGAAAATGGGTATCTTGTACTTGAAGGTGAAACAATCAAGTCTTTCGGATGTATGGATAACCTTCCAGCATATGATGGAGACATCATTGATGCAAAAGGAAATAACGTACTTCCAGGTTTTATCGATCAACACATTCACGGTGCTAATGGTGCCGACCATATGGATGCGACTCAAGAAGCATTAGAAACAATTGCTACATTCTTACCAAAAGAAGGAACAACAAGCTATCTTGCAACAACAATGACACAATCTGTTGAAGCAGTTGACAAAGCTTTAGTTGAAATCAAAAAATATGCCGAAACCAGTAATGGTCCAGGACAAGCTGAGATTATGGGTGTTCACTTAGAAGGTCCATTTATTTCAGAAAAACATATTGGCGCTCAAAATCCTAAATATGTTTTAAAACCAACTGTTAAAGATTTTGATCACTTTTATGAAGTATCAGGAAAAATGGTTCGCTTAATTACTTATGCACCAGAAGAAGCAGAAAAAGGATTTACAGATCACTTAAGAAGCTTAAATGTTGTCCCATCAGCAGGACATACTGATGCAACATACGATCAAATTGTAAGTGAAATAGGACAAGGGTTATCTAACCTTACTCACTTCCATAATGCAATGACGCCACACCACCACCGTCAACCAGGTGTTGTTACTGCTGGTTTCATTAATGAAACACTTAAAGCTGAAATGATTGTTGATGGAATTCATGTTAATCCTGCAGTAGTTAAAGCAACTTATGAAATTAAAGGTGCTGATAACTTT
Organism: Erysipelothrix sp.; assembly: GCA_036637915.1. Classification (GTDB taxonomy): domain Bacteria; phylum Bacillota_I; class Bacilli_A; order Erysipelotrichales; family Erysipelotrichaceae; genus Erysipelothrix. The sequence continues at coordinate 17,479 of JAVWLP010000003.1, forward strand.
ATCGCAATCACTGACTCTATGAGAGCTAAAGGTCTTCCAGATGGTAAATATGACCTTGGTGGACAAGAAGTTACAAAAGAAGGTAAATATTGCCGTATTGAATCAGGAGCACTCGCTGGTTCTGTCGCAGAAATGGACTTCGTTGTTCGTAACATTAAAAACTTTACAGATTGCTCAATGAGAGATGTTGTGAAGATGTCATCTGAAAATTCTGCGTTACACTTGGGTATCTTCGGACGTAAAGGAAGTATTGAAATCGGTAAAGATGCGGATATTGTTATTGTTGATAATGATATTAATGTTCAAACAACAATTTGCCGTGGTATTGTTGCTTACACAAAATAAAGAAAACAAAAACTCAGTTCAAGTGAACTGAGTTTTTATATGCTTAAATTTTATCGTGTAGTGCAATCATTTCATCAATGAGATCAGCAAGGAATTGAATTGTATCGAGTAACGGTTTATCTGTGCTTAGATCAATATCCATCATTTTAGCGAGTTCAAGAGGTGTTTTTGTACCACCAGCTTTCAGAACTTCTTTCCAATCTTCAATCTTTGTTGGATCTTCTTTAACTTTTTGATAGGATGCAGTTGATATTGTAAGTCCTGCACTATATGTATATGGATATAGACCCATATAGTAGTGAGGTTGACGCATCCAAGTTAATCCAACATAGTCTTGGATTTCCACGTCATCACCCCAAAAATCAGTATAAACATCTTTCATGATGGTATTAAGTACATTCGCTGAAAGTGGAAGACCTTGATCAACCCGGTTGTATACTTCTCTTTGGTATGCAGCTTCTAAGAGGTGTGTTACAAAGTTATGATAGTAAGTTCTACTGATCATAGAAGCAATGACCCAACGTCTGAATCGATCATCGTCTGCTTTATTCAACAAATCATTCGCAACAATGAGTTCGTTCATGGTTGAAGGTGCTTCAATAAAGTACAGAGATGCACGTGTATCAAAAATATTTTGATTTTGTCCGGCGAGATAGAAGTGGCCGGCATGACCAAGTTCATGAGCTAATACAAAGACTTCTCGCATACGTTCTGTCCAACTAATAAGAACATATGGGTGAACATTGTAAGGACTACTACAGAATGCTCCTGTTGATTTCCCGACGTTTTGTGGAAAGTCAATCCAACGATCATCAAATGCCGTATTAATCATCTCTAAATAATCTTCACCTAAAATTGATAAACCATCTAGAAGATATTCACGAGATTTTTCAGGAGTGATACTTGGTTCAAAGTCAGGATCTACGGGTATTTTTAAATCACTAAAGGTCATAGTGTCAAGATTATGGACATCTTTTAAATGACGTGCATAACGGCGCATGTGTGGTGCAAACTCTTTGGTAATTAAATCAATTTGTCGATCATACATATCGCGACTTACTTTTTGATCAAAGAGTAAGTAATCAATGACTGAATCAAACCCTTTTAAGGTTGCTAGTGTTTTTTCAGTTTGAACTTTTGTTTGGTATATTGCCGCAAACGTGTGCTGGTAATTTCCAAGTTGTGTATAGAATGAATCATAAGCAGCACGTCTAATAGCATGATTGGGTTCGTATTCCCATTCGTTCTCAAAAGCAACAAAGCTGTTTACATACTCTTGTCCGTCAACTTCGAAGTTATCAAATTTTAAGTCCGCAAGTTTTGATCGGTTATAAGTATTGTAAGGGGCACTTAAGACATTAGAGAGTTGACTGAGCGCATCTTCTACACTTTCGTCAAGATCATGAGGTATCTCACGGATGAGATCTTCAAGATAGAGCTTATTCTCAATTGAAAGATCTTGAGCTTCTCTGAGAACACTTTCGGGATTCTTTTTAATTTCAACTTTTAGGAAAGTAAGTTTATTTTGAGCTTCACCAATTTTAATTTGGAAGGTTCCCATGCGTTGCATTGTCGCCTCATCAGTTTGGTCGCTTGAAACATTAAGACTGTTGTAAGTTGCCAGTCGAGTAATCATTTCCAAAATAGTACGATATTCATCTAAAGCCTTATTAATCATTTCAGGAGTTACGAGTGTTCCTTGATACTCTTTATTGAATGAACCAATGGTATCGATACACTCGCTGAGTGCTTTCTCATATTCAGTATTGTTTTCATAGAGGGAACTGAGATCCCAAGTTAAAGCTTTATCAACTTCATTTCTTAATTTCATAGTTATATTAACCTCCGCTTACATCAATTATACAGAAAACAAATGTAAAAACAATGAAAATAGATTTCATTGTTTCGAGATTTTAAGTATTAAGTTGTAAATAGCTGTATTAATAAATACTGCCAGACTGCAGAAACCTACAGTTAAAGCTACTTCGAAATATGTTAGGGTGGTTAATTGAAGTAACGGTCTCATAATCATAATTGATCCAACGAAACCAATGCAGTTGAGTATGTATACAATCTTTCGGTATCGATTCATCGGTGAGTAAATTAGGAATATAAGATACATAGACATCACACCATTGATAAAAAATGAGATTGTTTGCGTATGTGCCAAAGAGAGTCCTAGTGGACCTCTAAAGATATTGAGAAGTACCCACGTAATGATAATCGCAAGTGCTGATGGTAAACTATAACGCAGCACGTGCTGGGATATCTTAATTTCTGGTTTACTGTAGTTTTTTTCAAAGAGTAAGAGTAGGGAAGGAAGTCCACTTGCAAAGATGTTTGTGAGTGTGACTTGTAGAGGAACAAATGGAAAGGGAATGACCATTGCAATTGCAGCGAAAGTGATGAAGAATGTCATCAAGGTACGAAGATAAAACATAGAAGCTGATCGCGTAATATTATGAATGACATTACGTCCTTCTTTGAGTACATCGACCAATGTCGATAAACGACCATCAGTGACGATAACTTGGGATACGTTCAAGGCAGCATCGCTACCTTCACCCATTGCAATCGCACAGTTCGCAGTTTTAAGTGCAAGAACATCATTAATACCGTCACCTGTCATTGCTACGTGATTGCCTTCACTTTGAAGCAGTTTTACGAATTCCAATTTTTGTGCAGGGGTAGCTCGTCCGATGACACTGTGATTTAAAATTGCATCATGAAGCTCTTGTTCGGTGTGAAGTGTACGTGCATCAACAGTGTTATTGGCATCGATAACGCCGACCTTTTCCGCAATTTTAGAAACTGTGATAGGATTGTCTCCAGATATTACTTTAACTGCAACCCCATTATCTTGGAAAAAGGCAATCGCATCTTTCGCATCTTCACGAATTTGATCTTCTAGGATGATAAATCCAAGTGGTTTTACAGGTTGAAGTGGTTGGTTTTTTTCAATGGGTAATTCGCAACTCCCTAATAAAATAATACGCGATCCGTTTTGGATTGCCTGGGTAATTTTTTCAGGCATTTTTAGATTGGGAGCTAAAACTTCAGGGGCCCCCATGATGATATTCAAATTTGATTCAAAGTTCAAAGCTGCCCATTTTCTTTCTGATGAGAAGGGAACCATCGAACGAATCGATTCCGTATGACCGTTCTTAAAGTGTTCTTTAAGGGCATCAGCTGTGAAATTGGAATCAATATTATTTTTCGCATACCGTTCTATCGCATCTTCAAAAGAATCATCTAATGCTAGAGTATCAATAACTGATAACTTACCATATGTTATGGTTCCTGTCTTATCAAGACAAAGTGCATCAACTTGGGACAACGATTCAATTGCATAGAGTTCTTGAATAAGAGCACGTTTGTTTCCAAGTTTTATCATACTTGCTACCAAAGAAGTTGTAGTGAGAAGCACTAACCCTTGAGGAAGCATTCCTAGCAGAGCGGATGCAGTGTTTACTACAATACTATTTAAAGGTTGATGCCTTACAATAAGACCTTGATAGATTAAAAGAGCACCCATAGGTATAACAAACAAACTCGTAATTTTGGTAACTCGCTTGAATGTATACAAGAGTTTTGAAGTGACTGGTCGTTCGCTTACTGCGTGATGTGTTAGTTTCATTGCATAACTATCAATACCAACATGTTTCGCAATTGCATGACATTCGCCACTTACAACATAACTTCCGGAAAAGAGTTGATCGTTCACATTCTTTTCTATGGCATCTACTTCACCAGTGAGAAGAGATTCGTTAACTTCGAGTGAACCACTTAAGATAGTTGCATCGACACTGATTTGATTACCAGCTTTTAAAATGAGAATGTCATCCAAAACGATTTCTTCATTTTTAATAAGAACCTCTTTTCCTTCACGCAGTACCCAAGTTTTAGGACTGACAATGATTTGTAGTTTCTCAATAAGTTTTCGAGCTCTCATTTCTTGTATGATGAAAACCAAGGTGTTAGAAACAATAACACCCATGAACATAAGACTTGAAAAAGCACCCACATAAATAAGTGCAGCTGCGATAACCATATTATAGAGATTAAACGGGTTAAATGTATTTGTAATAATTATTTCCCAGTTAGATTTTAACTTGCGATTTATAACTGCATTGGTTTGTTTGTTTTTAATGCGTTGTTTAATTTCTTCTTGAGTTAAGCCAGTATGTACATTCATTATTAGTCACCTTTAATTGCCTTGTATTACTATCTTAGTACAAACAAACCTTGACTACAATAATTGTGGTATAACTTCCATAATTGCTATATGATGGGATATAGAGGTGGTAATTATGAAAATCGCAGTAATTGGTGGGGGAATCGTAGGCAGTACAACTGCTTTTTATTTAAGTGAAAATAATGACATAGACGTGACACTATTTGATGAAGGAGTGGGACAAGCAACATCTGCAGCAGTAGGAATTATTTGTCCGTGGGTAAGTCAACGTAGAAATAAAGAGTGGTATGAGTTAGTGCGAGATGGCGCAGAGTTTTACCACACATTAATTTCTGATTTGGAAGACGACTCATTTTATTATAATAGTGGGACACTTATTTTTCATGATACGTTGTTGGAAAAACTGGAAAAGATTGCACTAGACCGATTACCAGATGCACCAGCCATGAAATCAATCAAGAAATTATCTGAATCCGAGGTTAAGGCACTACTCCCAGATGGTTTTACGGCAAAAAAAGCTTTATTTGTTGAAGGGGGATCACAAATTGATGGGAAACAACTTGTAGCCCTTCTTAAAGACAAAGCAACAAGCAATGGTATTCGATTCGTAGAAAAGAAAGCAGTAGTGACTTTTGAGGAGGGTCATTATGTTATTGAAGGGGAATCGTTTGATGGCTGTGTTATTGCCACAGGAGCGTGGATTAATCAGACTATGGATGGACTATTGTTTGATGTTAGACCTCAAAAAGGGCAACTTATAGAAACCAAAATTTCGATTACACGCGATAATTTCCCAGTACTAATGCCAAAAGGAGAAATCGATATTCTGGTCAATAAAGAAGGGAATGTTGTCGTTGGAGCGTCTCATGAAAATGATAAGGATTTTGATTTGAGTTTCGATGAAAGAGTCATTGAGTCATTAATTCAAGGTGCTAGAGAGTGGATACCTGAATTGACTCGAAATGATGTTTTATCTAGCCGTGTTGGAACCCGAGCTCACACCTCGAATTTCTCCCCGTTTTATGGACCTGTGTCGAGTTATCCACATTTATATGTTGCCTCTGGCTTAGGATCAAGCGGATTAACGTCGGGTCCATATATTGGTTATATACTTGCGAAAGCGTTTATTGAAGAGATGGAATCATGGCCATTACATCCTGATGAATTTAGAATTCAATAAATTTTTAATTATGGTGATAGTGAACGAATAAGTAGCGTGTTATAATGTGGATAATCATAAAATTGAAAGAGGTGCGATCATGATTAATATTCATCTATGTGATGATGATGTTGAAGTAATTGAGAACTATCGATATTTAATTAAGAAATATGCAATGTCGCGTTCTCTCGATGTTCACCTACAAAGCTTTAGCCGTGGTGAAGATCTTATTTTTGATCTCGAGGGGAATGTGTCGACACCTGATATTATTATTTTAGATATCTTTATGGATGCAATGAACGGTATTGAGACTGCTAAAAAAATAAGAAGTATGGGTTGTAACGCCCAAATCATCTTTTTAACAACATCTTCGGATTTTGTTTTTGAGGCATTTGACGTCAGTTCATTTAATTATCTTGTAAAAGGGGATACCAGTGACGAGCGTTTTCGCGAGGTCCTCGGAAAAGCAATTACAACAGTTGAGAAGAAGATTCCAGATTTCTTTAACTGTTCCTTTGGATCAGAGTCACGAAAGATTCCATTCAAAGATATTACTCACTTTGAAATCTACCGTCGTGTTATGCGTGTGCATTTTAATCAAAATGAAACATTCGATTTTTACGAAACGATGGATCATCTTTCAGAAACTCTTCTGGAAAAAGGATTTGTACGGGTTCACCGTTCTTATTTAGTGAATCTAAAACACATTGCCTTATTTAAAAACCAGGCAATACGTCTTAGCAATGGTGAAGAATTACCGATGGGTAAAGCTTACCAAGAGGATGTTAAGGAAGCCTTTAATCAATATGTAGCAGAAAATTGGTGATACTATGAAGTACTTCTTTATTTTTAATGTAATCAGTTCAACGCTATTCCTGTACTACTATATTTATAGTTCTATTGGAGTGATGGCAGAACTTGTGCCATATAAACGTAATGCTCGATCTGCAATGGTACTTTCGGTTATTCTTAATTCACTCGTCTCTGCATGGGTGAGAATTAATAACATTGATTCCTATGTCGCATATCTTCTAATTTTTCTAATTATGTTGTTGACATTTTATCTTTGTTTAAAAACCGATTGGCAAGTTGTATTCTTTGCTGCGACACGATTTGTATTCTATCTCTTTACTGCGAGAGGTTTTGTAATATCTTTGTATTCTTTGATAATGCATCAACCTATTCGTGATATAAAGGGATACAGTTTCGAATATTCAATTATTTATTTACTTTCGATTATCCTAGCATTACTGATTCATACCTATTTGAAACGCAATGTTTTAATTAAAAGTCGTTTGCAGGTGCTCTTTCGAAATAAAGAACAAGTACTTTTCACAGCATCTATTAAATTTATATTGGGATTATACTTAATGATTCTTACATATGGTAACCACTATGAAGGTAACGATGTTTGGTTTTCTTTGATTCAATTGTTATCGTGTTTTATAGTGACTGGTATTGCGGCGTTTGTTTTAGAAAATTCAATTCGATCTGCTGAAATCGTTGAGCATGAGCGACAAACAATTTCTCTTCAAAAACAAGTGGATATGCAGGTGAATCATTACCATGCGTATCAAGAATTTACATCACAATTTCAAGGATTCAAAAAAGAATATCTTGAAAACTTATCAAAAGTTAATGAACTACTAAGAAAAAATGACACTGATTCTGTTATCAAGATTTTGGATACCATGGGATCATCCTTAACACGACGTGTAGGTGCTCATCACCAGTATTCTAACAATCCTTTCTTAGATGCGTTGTTCCAAGAATTCGCAAACCAATGTCGCAGAAATGATGTCGAGTTTGAATGTCGTGTATATTGGGATAAAGAAATTAATATTAGTGAATTAGAACTGGTACGTATTTTCTCAAATTTACTTCAAAATGCATTTGAAGCAGTTGATAAATTGAGTGATCATCGAAATATCAATATTAATACACAAGTACTTGATGACTGGATTGTTGTTGCTATTGAGAATCGCTTTGAATTAAAAGAAGAAAAAATAAATCTTACAAAAGGATTAGGGATGCAAGTTGTTTCAAAAACGATGGAAGATATTGGGGGACTTTATACATGGTCAACTAAAGAAAGTACTTTCCGAGTATATCTTAATTTTCCGAAAAATAATTAAGGATGATGGCTTTCGATAAACCAACGTGACCGTTCGTAAAATATATTACGACGTTCATTTTGAATCTGACATTCGTACATAATACCGCTTCCTCCCACTGGGGAGAAAGCTTTTTTTATGGCGTAAATTTTCTTTATTGGATACTGATCTCCTTTAAAATGAATGACTAAAGGTGTGAGTTCACCATAGGCATCCATATAAACTGTCACATCAATATATTTCTTGTACAAGTTCATATACTCACCTCGTAATCGAATTATAACAAATATGTTGCATAATTCAACCTAAAAACGCAACTTAATTTAAAATAATGACATAAAGTATCAAATAAAGTATAATATTCGCAAGAGGTGATTCTATGAAACTTTCGGAGTTAATTCAAATATTTCGTTCGCGCCAAAACTTATCTTTAGAAGAGATTGGTGACTTTGTATCTGTAAGTAAATCTACGGTTTCACGATGGGAACGTGGCGAGATTAAAAATATATCCAGTGAAAAAAAAGACAGGCTATCAGAATTGTTTTGCATTGATGTCCAAGATTATCTTGACCACTACTTTTTTAAGCCTATATTAGGAGATGTTCGCGCTGGTTATGACTTGCTTGCTTACCAAGATATATCCGGCTATGAAGTTGTCTCAAAACAAGAGTATGACAGTGGTGATTATTTCTTGAGAGTTCAGGGTGATTCAATGACAGGATCGCGTATAAATGATGGCGACTTAATTTATGTTCAAAAAAGTAATGTCGTAAATTCAGGTGAAATCGCTGTAGTGATGCTTGAAAATGATGAAGTGACAGTAAAAAAAGTGATCTATAAAGACCACTTAATGATACTAGAAGCAACAAATCCTGAGTACGAAACGCGTTATTTTACAGAAGAAGAAATCTTAAATCTTCCAGTTCAAATACTGGGTAAGGTTTTGAAGGTTCGCGTTAATTTTAATTAAAGTAAATCATGACGGTATAAATATATGACGGTGATGATCGTAATACTCAAACTCATGATAAAGACAATCAGTAGAGCGTGAGGATGATCTTGAAAAGGGAGATTAATGTTCATACCATAAAAACTTGTGATAAAAGTAGGTATGGAAAGAATTAGGGTGATAGAAGTGAGTGTCTTCATCGTCTTATTGAGCTTGTTTGAAAAGAGTGAGTCCGAAACATTCATCATTGAATCAATAATCTGTTGGTACATCTCAAGATTTTGGTCTAATTGATTAATTTCAATTCTGATATTGGTAAAATCACTTGCATAGGTTTCATTCCAAAGTGGTGTATACTTTTCCTCGGTAATATATCGAGATATATCGCCGATTGCATTAATTCCCGTTTGATAAAAAATAAGCTTGCGACTCATGCCAAAAAAGTTTTTAATATTTTCTTTGGATATTCCTGAATCCATAATATTTTCAAAGTGGTCAATTCTTTGACTAATATCATTAATTAAATGTTCATAGGTTTTTAGAATATTCAAAACAAGTTCTGGAAATGTATCGGGTTTTTGGTTAATTAGATTATCAAGATTTTCTTTGATATAAACCGTTATTTGACTTTCGTCTGCTTCAACACAAAGTCGTTCCGTTGAGGTTTCATCCTTAGGGATGGTAAGAATAATATAGGTTTTTGAATTCAAGGAACGAATGTGAGCAAGCTCACGTCGATCAGTTAATGATTCGATAACATATTTAGGTAAATTAAGGGTTTGGGGGTCATTGTAACGAATGTAGTTCATAATGTCTCTCCTGTTCTTTAAGTTAATTCTAACTGAAATACGAAGAGAATTGAAATATAATTGTAAAATTAGATATAATGTGTGTAGCAAGGAGTGATTGCGATGTATAAAATAATGATTGTGGAAGACGATGAAACTATCCGCACAGAGCTCAGTACATTTTTAGAGAATAATGGTTATGAGACCTATTGTGTAACTGATTTTAAAACTGTAGTGGAACAAATAACCCAAGAAGCAGTGGACTGTATTCTTTTGGATTTGTCTTTACCAAATGTGGATGGGTATTATTTAACCCGAGAAATAAGAAAGATTAGTAGTGTTCCGATTGTCGTTGTGACAAGTAGAAATAGTACAATGGATGAATTAATGTCTATGAACTTGGGAGCAGATGATTTCATAACCAAACCTTATAATTTACATATATTATTAGCACGTCTTCAATCTGTATTGCGTCGTGCATATGAAACAGGTGAATCACAAGTCTTAGTACTAAAGGGTGTTGAACTTGATTTGCCACGTGGGATTGTAACCTATCAAGGGCAGAAGCAAGAACTCACCAAAAATGAATTAAGAATTTTATCTTTTCTAATCAGTAATCGCGGAAGTATTGTTTCGCGCCAAGACTTAATGCAGTATCTTTGGAATACGGATTGGTTTGTTGATGATAATACATTGACTGTGAATATTAACCGACTCCGTAAAAAATTAGAAGAAATTGGTATCGTTGATTTCATTGAAACCAAACGTGGTATGGGGTATACCATTCATGAAGATTAAGGATTTCATTCGCGACAAGCTCTACTTATGTGTTCTTGTTTTGGGGATCATAGGGATTTTGACTTTTTTTCTTGCTGTATTGGGTATACAAAAAGAAATCATTATAATTATTGATGCCTTCCTCATTGTGATTCTTGTGACAGTGCTCGTAACTGAGTATGGAAGACGTGCTGTTTACTATCAGGAACTGTTATCAAACCTTGAAACATTGGATCAAAAATATCTTATTTCTGAGCTTGTACAGATTCCAAATTTTATGGATGGCGTCATCTTGCACGACATTCTTAAACAAAGTAACAAATCGATGGTAGATCAAGTCCGAACGTATCAAACATTACAGGAAGACTATAAGGAATATATTGAATTATGGATCCATGAAGTTAAAACGCCTTTGTCAGGAGCTAAATTAATGGTTTCCAACCATCCGTCATCATTCGATAAAGATTTGATGAGAGAATTAAACCGAGTCGAAGATTATTTAGAACAGGCATTGTTTTATGCTCGATCAAATGCAGTAGAAAAAGATTACATGATTCAGGCTGTAAACCTTGGAATGTACGTTCGTAATGTGATGAAACAGTTCGCAAGTATTTTTATCCAAAAGCAGATCCATCTTGAACTGGGTGATTTAGATTGTGCAGTTTATAGCGATCCTAAATGGTTAGAATTTATTTTAAAACAAATTGTTGATAATGCATTGAAATATGTTTCTGCTGAAACTGGTTCAATTCGCATTAATGCTGAAGAAAAAGAACAAAGTGTTGTCCTTACTATTATTGATAACGGACCTGGGATTCCATCAAGTGATTTACCTCGAGTCTTTGAACGTGGATTTACTGGGAGTTTAGGACGCTACCATAAGCAAGCGACGGGTATGGGGTTGTTCCTTGTGAAAAGACTTTGTGATAAATTAGAAATTGATATTAATATTGAGTCAGAGATAGGTGTTGGTACCTCAGTTCAACTTATCTTTCCTAAATCTGATATGATGTTCAAGTAGCCTTACAGAGATGTAAGGTCTTTTTTTATATGAATTCGGTTATAATACCAATAGGTGATCATGATGAATACATTGAAACTAGCTATGAGAAATGTGAAGAAAAGTTATAAAGAGTTTGCGGTTTATTTTGTAACGCTTCTTTTTTCTGTCGCTCTTTTTTATGTATTTGGCTCTGTAGATTCTCAGATTTCATTATTAAGTACTTCGATAGATAATCAAAGAACAGTCACAGATGTCATGATGGTCATGCAGGTTCTTTCCTATTTTGTTATTTTTATTTTTGCATTTCTAATAATCTATGCGAATAAATTTTTAATTAAAAGACGTAAGAAAGAGTTTGGAACTTATCTTCTCTTAGGAATGTCTCATTTTAAAATATCTTGGGTAGTTATCACAGAAACAGCCTTAATTGGAATGCTCTCATTAATTTTCGGCTTGATGCTAGGTATCGTGATATCTCAATTTGCTTCAGTTTTTGCTGCTTATATCCTCAATACTTCAATAACGTTTGAGTTCATTTTTTCAATGAAGAGTTTACGTAACACCATCGTATGTTATGCTGTTGTATTTGCGTTGGTCAGTGTTTTCAACTTAAGAACGCTTCGTAAATATAGCATCTCTGATTTACTCATTGCGCATCGGAAGTCAGATGTTTTGAGAAAGTCGATTTTATGGTTGTTGTTGGTGTTATCAGTTGGCGTATTGCTTGTATATGTTGCTTATAGGTGGGCTATGGTTCCTTTCCATTTGCTGGTAGCATTCCCCTTAATTTTCTTTATTGGCTCCGTTGGAACATTCTTCATATTTTATGGAGTTGCGCATTTATTTATTGTCGTGATTCAGAAGTTCAAGAAATATTATTACAGAGAATTGAATGTATTTATTCTTCGCCAATTTAGTTCGAAAATAATAACATCCTATAAAATGATGGCAACTGTATGTTTGTTAATGTTGACGTCACTAGCCGCTTTTATCGTTGGTTTTAATTTAAACAAAGTTCTAGAACAACAGGCTGAAATATCAGGTTATTATGATATTTCCTTAGAATTATCTGAAACATACTATGAGGAATTAGAAAATAAATACAGTCAATCAATTCGTAGTCTAGATTACTATCATACATACGAATCAGATGTATCTCAACAGGATTTATTCACAACGAGTGAAGGGGTTATTGTTGATCGAAATATTGCAATGATGAGACTCAGTGATTATAATCGCATTACGTCTGAAAGAAATATTCAACCCATTCATCTTGATAAGTCAGAAGTTTATCTTCACCATAGTGATGTGGAAATGGGTGCCCAAGTTAAAAACTTGAAAGTTAATTCGGGAGCGGAAATTTCAATTTTGGGAAACAACCTTAAACTAGCCACTGATTTAGCTGGTAATGAATTCAAGTTAAGCAACGGAGGAATAGATGAGTTGATCTTTATTGTGGACGATGTTGTAATGGATGAATGGTCAAGTGATGGCCTACTAGCATTTAGAAGAGAAGTTATTAATGTAAATATCGAAGGGGATGTTGATGCCATTCAGCTAAAGAATGATTTTATAGTTGATAATAGTGAGACTGAATTTTCCTTTGTTACAACCCGTCAGGAGGTTCTGGAGACTTCTTGGCAAATGAGACTCTTCATTACCTACGTTTGTGTATATTTAGGAGTAGTGTTCTTAATATGCGCCATGGTACTTATTGCTTTACAGGTTATGTCAGAAGTCAATGATTCACTCGATCAGTATCGTATTCTTGCTGATATGGGAGTGAGCGATGATCAAATAAGCAGTATACTTCGCAAACATGTAGCAATCTATTTCTTATTGCCATTAATGGTGGCATTGATTCATGCTACAGTCGGTGTTACGGCAGTAAATATGAACTTAGCGATCCTAAACTTGGCTCCAAGAGAAATGAATACTGCTGCTATAACGTTGGTTCTCTTCTTATTTATCTACTTTGTGTACTATACTCTAACTATGTTTAATGCCATGAGAATTCTTAAACAACGATAAAAAAAGAGTACTGAGTACTCCTGATTATTTATACATGATGAAATGATGTTCGCCGTTGTCGTTGAAGTATTGATGACGGATGGTATAACCGAAAGGTTGATAATCCGAGACCTCGTCAATTGAATGAGCGGAGAGAACAATGTGATTGTTTCGAGAATCAGCAGTATTTTGAATAAAATTCATAACCGAACTCAAATCATTTTCATTGTCTGTATTCAAAACAATCTTCATAATATAAGTATATGGAATTTCTGTATTAAAGAGTTCATCATAGTCGAATTGATCTTTAAATCGTTTGAAGGTCTTCATGAAACGAATTGGGTGCATGATACATAGACTTGCCCAAGATTGAAAGAGTTTGCCTTTTTCAGGGAATTCATCATGATACATGATGAGGTAAGTGTTATCGCCTTCAGTATATAAGATTTCTTCTTCAATACAGTGTTTTAAAAAACGTGTAATGAAAGAACGACTCAGGGGGTCTTCGTCTTCAGAGAATGATTCCAATAAGTTATTAATAGTATTTTGATTGTTTTGATTCGTAATGGGTCGCATAGTGCCTCCTCTATAATGATATATTGTAGAATAATTTCAAACAGAAAGCAATATGACAAGCTTGTAAGGTAAGTGTAAGAAGAATCGATGGTTTGAAAAGTCGATAAAAACTATACTTTAGTTACAAGGAGGCGGTAGTTATGAAAAACAACGTCAATAAATATGAAGAAATGGAAGCATTATACTTCGAGTTTTGGAATAACATGGAGGAAGATCAAATGGTATTGATGGAGTTATCAGGTACCTTCTTCCCAGGAATTTAATAAAGGAGAAATATATGTCAACAGTTTTAGATGTACAAAATATAGAAAAATATTACGGTAAAAGCGGCAACATCACTAAAGCATTGGATGGCGTTTCATTCAAAATTGAAGAAGGTGAGTTTGTCGGAATCATGGGACCATCAGGTTCAGGTAAGACAACATTGTTGAATTGTATCTCAACAATAGATACGGTTACGAGTGGTCACATCATTGTTAGCAACAATAATATTACGAATTTAAAGAAAGATCGTCTTCAAAAATTCAGACGTGAGCAACTGGGCTTCATCTTTCAAGATTTTAATTTGTTAGATACATTAACAGCATATGAAAACATTGCACTTGCACTAACAATTCAAAATGTAAATTATAAAGAAGTGAATCATCGTATACATGAAGTTGCGAAACTATTGGATATTGAAGATGTCTTACAAAAATTCCCATATCAAATGTCAGGAGGACAACAGCAACGTGTTGCGAGTGCCCGTGCTTTGATTACAAATCCAAGCCTTATTCTTGCTGATGAGCCTACAGGAGCCCTTGATTCGAAATCAAGCCGTATGTTACTTGAAAAAATGCAAGAGTTGAATGAGGAGCAAAATGCAACAATCATGATGGTTACTCACGATGCATTTAGTGCAAGTTATGCAAATCGTATTCTCTTCATCAAAGATGGAAAAATCTTTAATGAACTCGTTAAAGGAAATGATTCCCGTAAAGAATTTTTTGACAAGATTATCGATGTTGTCACTCTCTTAGGAGGCGATGCATCAAATGTACTTTAAACTTGCGATGCGAAATGTTAAGAAAAGTTATAAAGACTTCTTTATATACTTTATCACCTTAACATTCTCGGTATCATTATTCTATGTCTTTAACTCATTTGAAAATCAAGCAGCAATTATGGAATTATCCGAAGGCCAAAGTATGATGGTACAGGCTCTGACAACAGTCATGAGTGTCATGTCGGTAATTGTTGCTTTTGTTTTCGCCTTTTTGATCCTCTATGCGAATAGTTTTCTCATAAAACGTCGTAAAAAAGAGTTGGGGCTTTATACACTCTTAGGGATGCAAAAGAAAAAAATATCACTCATTCTTATTACGGAGACTTTATTCATTGGTGTTATATCCTTAGTGACAGGATTATTATTGGGTTATATTCTAACCCAAGGTGTTACAGTTTTAAGTGCTCATTTGATGGCAGTCAATATAAACTATAAGTTTGTCTTTTCATTAAGTGCTACAATTAAAACAATCTTAAGTTTTGGTGTTATCTTCTTAATTGTTATGGTATTTAACCAAACAATATTGGGTAAATTTCAACTTATTGACTTACTTCGTGCCAATCGTATTAACGAAGAAAGTAGTATTAAGAGAATGTGGATGGCAGTTGTATTCTTTGTTGTTGGTGTAATCGGATTAGGTGTTGCATATCGCTGGGCACTTGAGCCACAACAACTCATTATGAGCCTTGGACCTATCGTACTGCTAGGGAGTGTGTCGACATTTATTATCTTTAAGTCATTCTCTGGTTTCTTACTAAAATTTATGCAAACAAACAAACGTCATTACTATAAGGGTCTAAATATGTTTGTATTGAGACAAGTTAGTGCAAAGGTTAACTCAACGTATAAGATGATGGCACTTATAAGTCTAATGTTATTATTCGGAATTGGTACACTGGTAACTGGGTTCAACTTGAATTCAGTCATGAACTCTCAATTAGAAGCAACAACGCCTTTTGATCTCACAACAACTATTTCCCAAACAGGAAATTATCAAACGGATGTCATATCAAAAATTGGTATCAATAGTATTGAGGGTGTTAAGCAGGCTAAACAGCTAGAGATGATTGATGTCGGTATCAATACTTCAATCTTCAATGATTCATTAAAATCTGGTAAAGAGTTTGGTTTTGATTCCGCAGTATCATTTGCGAAGTTGAGCGAATACAATCAATTTAGACAACACGCGAATAAAGAACCGTTGGTACTATCAGGAAATCAAATCTACTTGCACAAATCTGGAATGGAATCGCAAATGAGCATGTCCAACGTCCAAGAAATTGTTGAACTTGATAAAGCGCATGTTTCGATCAATAACGCTAGTTATTCAATTTTACATGATGATCAAACACTTGCCGTACAAAATGGTGGCTTTATGGCAACGCTATTTATTGTGAATGACGACGTTTTTGAAGCAATGAACCCGTCAATAGATTCCATGAATACAATTGTTGCTGTAGATTTAGCTGAAGAAAATAACAGTAAAGTTGAATCGACACTAAACCAACGTTTTGAAGCACTTGTTGGCGAAAATGGTCATGTGTACAGTCTTTCATCGAAAGACATGGTTGAAAATATGCAAGGAATTGAACTCATGTTTACTTACATTGGGTTATACTTAGGAGTTGTCTTCCTAGTAAGTAGTGTTGTTGTCTTAGCACTTCAACAAATTTCTGAAGCAAGCGATAATCAACAACGTTATCAAATACTAAATAAAATAGGTGTCGAAGAGAAGATGAGTAATCGTTCAATCTTTAAACAGAATGCGATGTATTTTATGATTCCTTTAGTGGTTGCGTTAGTTCACTCATATGTAGGAATCAAAGCAGTGAATGTTAACTTAAATCTTGCAGGATTAGCACCTACGACATTACAACCTGCGATGATTA
Source organism: Erysipelothrix sp. (assembly GCA_036637915.1). GTDB lineage: Bacteria > Bacillota_I > Bacilli_A > Erysipelotrichales > Erysipelotrichaceae > Erysipelothrix. The sequence continues at coordinate 34,329 of JAVWLP010000003.1, forward strand.
CAATGACTATGGTTCTTTCAATTTATCTCATTTACTTTGTTATTACATATATGACAAGTAAGTCAATTATTAAAGGTAAATAAAATATTCTGAATCTCGTGTGGAATTATTCTAACAGTATGATAATATATTATAGGTTGGAAGGAGATTGAAATGAAAAAGTTAGGAATGTTATTAATGGCTTTTGTTCTAGTAGGATGTTCTTCATCTAAAGATGTAAGCATGACTGCTGAATCAGAAACCTTGAAAAGCGAAGTTACTCTTAAAGTTAAGGGTGATAAAGTTGTAGGTTGGACTGAGAAAGATGTTATTCCAATGTCAAAAGAGGAACTTGACAAGTCTTATGGAAGTCTATACGCACAATTTGCAAATTCAAAACAAGTACCTGGAGTTAAATTCGAATATGATCATAATGGTAAAGAAGTTGTGATTAATATCGATGTTGACTTTAGTAAAACAGAGGGTGAAATCGTCAAGGACTACTATAGCTATCTTGAAAATTCTGCAACTAGTTTAATTTTTAAATCAGAAGATAAAGGTGTTTCAGTAATCAAAGAACTTCTAGAATCACAAGGAAGTTATAAAACTAAGTAGTCAATGACTTATATCAAAAAAATACCGAGCTGTCTCAATAGAGACGGATCGGTTTTTTTATTATTTATGATACGTTATATTAGCGAATTGCTTTACATGCGTCTTTGGCAGTAAAAGCATCAAGTTGTTTAACTGTTAATTTTTGATTAACATTTAAAGATAATTCAGTATCGGTAGCAACAAAGTGGAAGTCATAAACTTTTCCTCCTGCTACTGGAAGGTACTTATTTGCACCTTCTTTATTGACACGTGCAAAGTAAGTATATTGTCCTACTGGTTCAGTTGTTGCAGTATCGACATCTTCAGATCCTTTTTTACCAATAGTAAGTGCTCCGTCTTTAAAGGTGGCGATGACATCATCTCCGCAGTCATAGGAAATATTGGTAAGGACTGCCCCTATAGATTCTGGTTGATAACCATCAAGTTCCTTTGGTTTTGTATTTTCTTCTTTGGGTTTGGTTGCTGTTTCAGTAGACTTATCGTCTTTCTTTTCCTCTTCTTTAGGAGCACTAGAACAACCAACGAGTAAAAATACCATCATTAATCCTATAACTAATTTTTTCATATCATATCCACCTTTCCTTGTGTTGGTTCCATTCTAACCTATTTAAAACACAAATGAAAGTCTTTTCATGCAAATAGTTGAAAATAATGTAAAAGATGATGAAACATTGTTTCAGAATTCGCACCTGAAATTTAAAACAGATAAATTGAATTGATAAAGAAAAAGTGAATGGAACTTCATTCACCTTTTGAGTATATCCTCAAACGCTTAATGTTTGATGCAATATAGAAACTTAAATATATGAAGATAATCATTATGACGCTTTCATTGCATTCCATATTACGAGAGCATCATGATGTGTTATTTCAAATAAACCGAAACGAAACTTTTCACCGTATCGACTTGGATTGTCAATGAAATCAAGGTTTGGAATCAAAGTGTGGATGGATGCATGCTTAAGAGGCTGATAAAAATCAACGTTTCTACGATAAGGAAAGAAGTTTTTCGGCATTTCGAATTGATAGACCTCATCATCGATAAATCGGCCCATTGCAGTGAAACATTGATACTTTTCTTTAGAACCAAACTTTAGAGTTGGGCTGTAATAAAAAATAATATCATTTTGCTTCATTCTTTTGAGAGGTGCTTTTTTTCCATGGCAAACTTGTGAAAATCCAGATTCCACACCTAACTTGACGTGCTCAAATGATGCAACTCCAATCCAATACCTACGATTCATGATCAGAATTGTGGTCCTTGATGTTATGTAAAGCGTTCATGAATTGTTGAGTATCGAGTCCTTTGATTTCGAAAAATGATCGATCTATATCTTCTACAACTTTTATAACTTTTTTCTGAACAGTATAACCTTCTGATGTGAGAGAAAGTGTATTTGCTCTTGGGTCATGTTTATTTACTTCGCTTACTACGTAACCATTTTTTATGAGTGTTTTAAGACATGTTGATACCGTCATAACATCAACCTTAGACAAATATGAGACGTCTTTTTGTGATACATATGTCTGTTTTTCCTTAAGGTATGCAATAACATTAAGAATTACAAACTGAGTATGTGATAATTTATATGGCTTCAGTGCATCTTTTACTTTTCGATTCCATAAACTGAAGGTTTGCCAAAATAACAAACCATAGCTTTCTTCACTAGGTTTAAATGATGAAAAATCACTCATTGATCTATACCCAATAAATTCTTCATTGCTACAGGAATAGTTTTAGCAATGTTAGATCCAATTTCATTAACTTGATTTTCATCGGGACCAGCCACGCTTAGTCCGTGTTCTACGGAGAGTTTGCTATCTACTTCTGATATCAAATGCGTAAAAGATATCGTAAATGGACCTATTTGAGATTGATTTGTAAAACTTTTACCTTCAATTACTTCGGTGAGTTCGAACTCAAGAGGTGGAAAACCTTCATTCTTAAATGTACCTTTCGTGCCAACTGAAAAATCACCATTTAAATTTGAATCAATAATTGAGGGGTCCCATTCGTTCCATAACTCCACTTGCTTGTACTTTGACCAAAGCGTCTTAGCATCGATATTGTTGATTAATTCTTTATTACTATATATATACATTACATATCCTCCTATTGTAAGTATACTTATAATACTCGAGTGATGTGTGCATGTCAACGAATTTAACTATAAATATATTTTTTTGAGGATTTATTAAAGGTGGTTGATATATAGTATTTATAAATTAAAAAGCGATTTCTCGCTTTTTAAAGACTCCATACTCAATTTCAGAATCCTTTAAATGAATAGGTTGAATTACTCTTCCACGTCCAATATATCACCGGGTTTACAATCAAGGACTTCGCAAATCTTAGCCAATGTTTCAAATCGGATGGCTTTTGCTTTACCAGTCTTCAATATAGATAAATTTGCGAGTGTAATTCCTACATGATCTGAGAGTTCGGTTAAGGACATTTTTCTTATCGCAAGCATAACATCGAGATTAATGACTACTTTCATATGGTTAGATCCTGTTCTTGTTTAATTACGTAACCTTTTTGAATCCATAAGGCTAGGAGTTTAAAAAAACTTGCGACGATGAATCCAAATATTGCGAGTCCAATACATATCAAAACGATCCCAGGAGTTGTTTCAATAAACCAAATAGAGGTTAAGAGTATAATAAGACAAATTGCTGCATCCCAGAAGATAAGTTTACTTACTTGGTACATGGATTGGTAAATATCCTGAGAGAAAAAGATTCCAAGAGATATTTTATCAACAATTTTCCATAATTTCATGATTGCATACAGAAGTGGTAAAGAAGCAAAAATAGACCAAATCACATAAGGGATAAACCAAAATGCAAGATCCCCTGCATCTTGACGAATCGTATTGCCGGTAATCGGAAAGATTCCGTAAAAAAGAAAGACGACTCCAATTACAAGTATTATTAATAAAATTCTTAACTCTACAATGTGCTTTTGTTTCATTGTGTAGTCCTCCTTATAATTATAATAACAGTATATTTATCGTTTTACAATAAAAAGTCTATGTGCAACAATAAAATCAGAACTATTTATAATACAAGGAGATACAAATAAAAACCCTTTAGGAATAAACCTAAAGGGTTAGCATTATATCTGGAGCAGGTGAGGGGAATTGAACCCCCGCCTCAACCTTGGCAAGGTCGTGTT
>JAVWLP010000003.1:38200-48951 GCA_036637915.1 Erysipelothrix sp.
CTCCTGCGTGACAGGCAGGCATGTTAACCACTACACCACTGGACCATTTTTGCAACACTGATAAAGAGTATAAACCGTTTCTGGAGCAGGTGAGGGGAATTGAACCCCCGCCTCAACCTTGGCAAGGTCGTGTTCTACCATTGAACTACACCTGCAAAATGGCGGTCCAGACGGGACTCGAACCCGCGATCTCCTGCGTGACAGGCAGGCATGTTAACCACTACACCACTGGACCATTTTTGCAATTAGAATGGCGGAGATGGGGAGATTTGAACTCCCGCGCCAGTTACCCGACCTATACCCTTAGCAGGGGCACCTCTTCAGCCACTTGAGTACATCTCCGTGTTGATTTATTTACTCTTTATTTGAGTGCTAATACATACTAACATATGTTTTAGACTTAGGCAATACTCTTTTTCACTTTTATTTATAAATTAATTCGTAATCAGTTATAATAGAGATAACTTCGCAAAATTTACCTGTTTTGTCGACGTTAAGCCGAATATTAGGAGGTAGCATGGAAAAAAGAAAATCATTTATTATTAATGTAATCTATTTTGTATTAGTTTTGGGTATTGCAGGGATAGGGACTTACTTCGCGTTCAGTTATCTTATGCCGTTCATCATTGGTTTCTTAATCGCGTTCATATTAAGACCGGTTATCTATAAATTGACACGTCACTTTGGAAATAAAAAATGGATATCACTTCTTGTCATATTTCTTTTCTATATATTAATAGGATTCGCGGTTTTCTGGATTTCAGTTGCAGCGATTTCCGGAATTGAAAAATTCGCAGTAAAACTACCAGGATTTTACAATAATACCCTTGCACCTTCTCTTGCCAATTTATTTGATGGATTTGATGGTATATTCTCATCAAGTGATCCAAACATCGCAAGTACCGTTCAAGAAATTACGGCAGTATTGACAGCAAATGTTAAGAACATTGTTCAAAGTCTTTCGACGGGAGCCCTTAACTTTATAACGAGAGTTATTTCTTCGGTACCAAGTTTACTGATTTCTACTTTAATTGCAATTATTTCCTCATTCTTCTTTACAACTGATTATCGAAACATTGTTAATAACATATTCAATGTGATTCCAGAGAATCGTCGTCAACTCGTTCTTGATGTAAAAGATGGTCTTGTGGGAACAATTGGAAAGTATCTTCAGGCCTATGCTAAGCTCATGAGCCTAACATTTGTCGAGTTATCTTTGGGTTTATGGATAATTGGAATAACAAATCCTATTGGAACTGCATTTATTATTGCGATTGTTGATATACTTCCGGTTCTCGGAACGGGTACAGTTATGATTCCATGGTTTATTATCGAACTTATCTTAGGAAACTTTACCCGTGGAATTGCCTTGGCGGTAATTTATGTCCTAATAACTGTTGTAAGAAATGTACTGGAACCTAAGATTGTTGGTGAACAAATTGGACTTCATCCGCTTGCAACTTTAATCCTTATATATGTAGGGATGAAATTATTTGGTTTTGCAGGATTGTTTGGGTTACCTATTGCTGTAACAATCGTTAAAACACTTCATGATGAAGGAAAAATACAGTTCTTTAGAAACATCTCAGATTCAAGAAATGAATCTAAAAATCAACTTGAGGAAATACAAGACTAAATCTTTACAATATAGCACAACGGTGTTATAGTATTCACGCATATAAAAATGATCAAAAATATATTGACAATTGACATATGTATGTTAAGATAGAAAAGCTTGTGAATAAATAGGGTTTCTCTTCGGAGAAGCCCTAATAATATCAAGTCCACGGCACGCTTGGTAATGTGTGCATAATTTATTAGAGGAAGGAGATAATAAATGCCTACAATTAATCAGTTGATTCAAAAAGGTCGTACACGTCGTGTGTATAAATCAAAATCACCGGCACTTGGTCGTAGTTTGAATACGATTAAACGTCAAACAACAAAAGTTAACAGCCCACAAAAACGTGGAGTATGTACTCGTGTTGGTACAATGACACCTAAGAAACCTAACTCAGCTTTACGTAAGTATGCTCGTGTTCGTTTGAGTAATGGTATGGAAGTTACGGCTTATATTCCTGGAATTGGACACAATCTACAGGAACATAGTGTTGTATTAATTCGTGGAGGTCGTGTTAAAGACTTACCTGGGGTTCGTTACCACATCGTTCGTGGAGCAATGGACTGTGCAGGAGTTAACGAACGCCGCCAAAGCCGTTCATTATACGGTACAAAAAGACCAAAAGAAAATTAATTAATATTTAGAATGAGAGGAGTGAATTAATATGCCAAGAAAAGGACATGTTCCAAAGCGCGATGTAGTTGCTGATCCAATTTACAATTCAAAATTAGTAACACGCTTAATTAACAGAATCATGGTTGATGGTAAAAAAGGTAAAGCCCAATCAATTTTGTATAATGCATTCGCAATTATCGAGGAAAAAACAGGTCGTCAACCAATGGAAGTTTTCGAGGAAGCTCTCGATAACGTATTGCCAGTTTTAGAACTTAAAGCTCGCCGTATTGGTGGATCAAACATTCAAATTCCAGTTGAAGTTACCCAAGAACGTAGATTAACTCTAGGACTTCGTTGGATTGTTCAATATTCACGTTCACGTGGAGAAAAAACAATGGAAGAACGTTTAGCAGCAGAGATTATCGATGCAGCAAACGGAACTGGTGCATCAGTTAAGAAACGTGATGATGTACATAAAATGGCTGAAGCTAATAAAGCATTCGCACATTACCGTTGGTAAGAACATAAAACGAAAGGAGAGAATTAAACTATGGCACGTGACTTTGATTTAAACATGATGCGTAATATCGGGATTATGGCCCATATTGACGCTGGTAAAACTACAACTACGGAACGTATTCTTTATTATACAGGACGTACACACAAAATCGGGGAAACTCACGATGGAGCAGCTACTATGGACTGGATGGCTCAAGAACAAGAACGTGGAATCACGATCACTTCTGCAGCTACAACAGCTTCATGGAAGGACCACCGTATCAATATTATTGATACTCCTGGTCACGTTGACTTTACAGTTGAAGTTGAACGTTCCCTTCGTGTTCTTGATGGTGCGGTTACAGTTCTTGATGCTAAATCAGGAGTTGAACCTCAAACTGAAACAGTTTGGCGTCAAGCTACGAAATACAACGTACCTCGTATCGTTTTTGTAAATAAAATGGATGCAACTGGAGCTGATTTCTACATGGCGGCTAATACAATTATTGACCGTCTTGGAGCTAAATCTGCACCAATCCAACTACCTATCGGGGTTGAAGACAACTTTACAGGACTTATTGATATTGTTGAGGAAAAAGCACACATCTTTGCTGATGTTACTCAAAAATCTGACGATATCGTTGAGGTTCCTGAAGAATTTAAAGAACAAGTAGCGCAAGCTCGTGAAGTTCTTTTCGATCAAATTGCAGACTTTGATGAAGACTTTATGATGATGATTCTTGAAGGTGAAACACCATCAATCGATCAAGTAAAATCTACAATCCGTAAAGCTGTAATTAGCGGGGAATTCTTCCCTGTACTATGTGGTGCTGCATATAAGAATAAAGGTGTTATTGCTATGCTTGATGCCGTTATTGATTACTTGCCATCACCATTAGACATCCCACCAGTTGCTGGTACATTACCAAATGGTGAAGAAACAGTTCGTCTCGCTAGCGATGATGAACCATTCTCAGCGTTAGCATTTAAAGTTGCTACTGACCCATTTGTTGGACGTCTAACTTACTTCAGAGTGTACTCAGGTGTTGCTCAATCTGGCTCTGGTGTTTACAACTCAGTTAAACAAAAACGTGAGCGTTTCGGTCGTATCATGCAAATGCATGCTAACCACCGTCAAGAAATCGAAGAAGTATATGCTGGAGAAATTGCAGCTGCTATCGGTTTAAAAGTTACAGGTACTGGTGATACTTTATGTGACGAGAAAAACGAAGTTGTTCTCGAATCAATGATTTTCCCAGAACCAGTTATCAACGTTGCCTTAGAACCAAAAACTAAAGGTGACCAAGATAAAATGGGTCTTGCACTTGGTAAACTTGCTGAAGAAGATCCAACATTTAAGACATATACAGACGAAGAAACAGGACAAACAATCATTGCCGGAATGGGTGAGTTACACTTAGACATTCTTGTTGACCGTTTGAAACGTGAATTCCATGTTGAAGCTAATGTTGGTAAACCTCAAGTTGCTTACCGTGAAACAATTCGTGGTACAGCAGAGTGTGAAGGTAAATTCGTACGTCAATCCGGTGGACGTGGACAATATGGACACGTTTGGATTAAATTCGAACCAAACCCAGGCAAAGGATTTGAATGGGTCGATGCTGTTGTTGGTGGTACTGTTCCTCGTGAATATATCAAACCTGCACATGATGGACTTGAAGCTTCACTTCAAAATGGACTAATTGCTGGATATCCTGCAATTGACATTAAAGCTACATTATTCGATGGATCATCTCACGATGTTGACTCGAGTGAAATGGCTTATAAAGTTGCTGCAAGCTTAGCATTCAAAGAAGCTGCTAAAAAATGTAACCCAGTTCTATTGGAACCTGTTATGGATGTTGAAATTACAGCACCTGCAGAATACCTAGGACCAGTTATGGGAGATATTTCATCCCGACGCGGACAAATTCGCGATCAAGAAGAACGTAACAATGCAGTTACTGTTAAAGCGTTCGTTCCACTTTCAGAAATGTCCGGATATACAACAGACTTACGTTCATTTACACAAGGACGTGGTAACTCATCAATGCAATTCGATCACTACGAAGAAGTGCCAAAGAGCATTGCTGAAACTGTTGCAAAAAGAAAAAAATAAATTCTGATACATAGTTATTGATTTTAAATTGTGTTTATCTTAATATATAGATGAAAGGCAATATTTGATACAGGAGGAAAATTGCAAATGTCAAAACAAAAATTTGATCGTTCTAAACCACACGTAAACGTTGGTACATTAGGACACGTTGACCACGGTAAAACTACTTTAACAGCTGCTATTACAACAGTATTAGCTAAGAAAAATGGTGGACAAGCTTCAGCTTACGACCAAATCGATAAGGCTCCAGAAGAAAAAGAACGTGGAATCACAATCTCAACATCACACGTTGAATACGAAACAGACGCACGTCACTACGCTCACGTTGACTGCCCAGGTCACGCTGACTACGTTAAAAACATGATTACAGGTGCTGCACAAATGGATGGTGCTATCTTAGTTGTTTCAGCTACAGATGGTCCTATGCCTCAGACTCGTGAGCACATCTTGCTTGCTAAACAATTAGGAGTTCCTTACTTCGTAGTGTTCTTGAACAAATGCGACATGGTTGATGACGAAGAGTTAATCGATCTTGTTGAAATGGAAGTTCGTGAAGCATTATCAGAACAAGGTTACGACGGAGATAACTGCCCAGTTATCCGTGGTTCAGCTCTTAAAGCATTAGAAGGCCAACCAGAATGGGAAGAAAAAATTATCGAACTTATGGATGCAGTTGATGCAAACGTTCCAGAACCAGTTCGTGATACAGACAAACCATTCTTAATGTCAGTAGAAGACGTATTCACAATCTCAGGTCGTGGTACAGTTGCTACAGGACGTGTTGAACGTGGAGAAATCAAAATCAACGAAGAAGTTGAAATCGTTGGTATCCATGACACATCAAAAACTGTTGTTACAGGTATCGAAATGTTCCACAAGATGTTAGACTCAGCTATGGCTGGAGATAACGTTGGAGCACTTCTTCGTGGAGTTAGCCGCGACGATATCGAACGTGGACAAGTTATTGCTAAACCAGGAACAGTACACCCACACAAAGTCTTCAAAGCACAAGTTTATATCTTGAGCAAAGAAGAAGGTGGACGTCATACTCCTTTCGTTAACAACTACCGTCCTCAATTCTACTTCCGTACAACAGACGTTACAGGAACTATTCAATTACCAGAAGGTGTTGACATGGTTATGCCTGGTGACAACGTTGAAATGACAGTAGAACTTATCGCTCCTATCGCTGTTGAGCAAGGTACAACTTTCTCAATCCGTGAAGGTGGACGTACAGTTGGTGCTGGTAACGTTACAGAAATCGTTAAATAATTTAACTAAACTTAAAGAGAGGCTTGCCTCTCTTTTTTTTTGTTCTTTTTGTTCAATTTCTTGTAATATGTAGATAAATTTGAACGAATCACTTATAATTAATAAGTTAGAAGAAAACATGGAGTACTTATGAAAAAAACATTCATTATATTAATGATCTTATCGCTAGTCTTGTTAGGCTTTGTAAGTAATAAAGATCAACAAACTATTATTGTATATTCAAGTGCAGAACAATTCCGAAACGAAGAATTACAAAAACAACTCAACGAAAAATTTCCTGAGTTAAGTGTTCGGGTAATGTATACACCAACCGCTAAAGCAGCAGCGAAAATCTTTGTCGAAAAAGAAAATACGGATGCTGACATAATATTAGCTCTCGAAACGAGTTATATGAATAAAATTAAAGACGCACTTGCACCTATTGATGGGTTGTCGCGCATTGACTATGTCGATGAGTTTAAGCCTGAAGTTGTCGATAATCAATATGTCATCTGGGAACGACAAGCAGGATCATTTATTATTAATGAAGATGTTTTAAAGAAACATAATTTGCCAACACCAACCTCATACGAGGAACTTCTTGACCCTATGTACAAAGATTTAATTGCGATGCCTGACCCTAATTCTAGTGGTACGGGTTACTTCTTCTATAAAAACCTCGTAAATACGATGGGAGAAGAAGAAGCACTTGCTTATTTTGATAAGCTCTCGTTAAATGTCAAACAATTCTCTGAGTCTGGATCAGGCCCTATTAAACTTCTCAAACAAGGAGAAGTAGGAATTGGTTTGGCTTTAACATTCCAAGCAATGAACGAAATAAATAAAGGTATGCCTTTATCCATTGTCTTCCCTGAGGAAGGATCACCCTATTCAATGACAGGAACTGGTATTGTAAAAGGTAGAGAGACTAATGAAGATGTCATGAGAGTCTTCGATTTTATTATTAATGACTTCATTAAATATGATAAGGAACATTTCTCTCCTGAACAAATCATGAATAATCAAATCAATAGTATTAAAGATTATCCAACAGGATTTAAGTATGCAGATATGCAAGGAATCGATTCAATTAAAGAAAAGGAACGTTTATTAAAATTATGGAAATACTAAAAGATAAAGAAATTCTAAAAGTATCAGAATTAAATAAAACATTTGGAGATAAACTAATTTTAAATGATTTAAACTTTACTGTTAGAGAAGGTGAGTTTTTAAGTGTTTTAGGTCCTAGTGGTTGTGGTAAAACGACTCTACTAAGAATCTTAATTGGCCTTGAGACTCAAGATTGCGGAACAATTCTTAGAGATGGTGTTGATATTTCGAAACTTCAACCCCATGAACGCGAAATGGGAATTGTATTTCAAAACTATGCGCTGTTCCCTAATATGACTGTTTTAGAAAATGTTTCTTATGCTCTGAAAAATCGTCCAGATATGAAATCACAAGCTGACGAGATTGCTAAAAAAACACTTGATATGATTGGGATGACAGATCAGTTAAATAAAAAGCCGCACCAATTGTCGGGTGGACAACAACAACGTGTTGCCATCGCAAGAACGCTTGCTACCAATCCACGCATTATCCTACTGGATGAACCAATTTCTGCACTTGATGTTGAAAATCGTGAAATAATGAAAAAAGAACTGAAATCAATACAATCTAAATTTAATGCAACAATGATTTTTATTACTCACGAACAAGAAGAAGCATTCTACCTCTCAGATAGAATAATGATACTTCGTGAAGGTGTTATTGAACAACTTGATACCCCTGTGAATATTTATCAACATCCAGCAAATGACTATGTTCGTCGTTTCGTAAATGATCATCTTGATCAAAAATATGATTCTCTTGTTAAGACTACAGGTAAAGCTCTATGAAAAATAACAAGCTAAGAACATCGACAATACTTGTTCTAGCGATATTGTGTGTTACAGTTGTATTCCCAATTATTACTTTATTAATGAGCATAAACTTAGCTGATTTTAAAGAAGTATTTGGGTCGCAACAATTTATGACACTTCTAAAAAATTCTGTCGTAACAACTTTAATCGCAACCGTACTATCAGTAACACTTGCTATGACATTGGCATGGTGTCTAAATCGTTCGAATATGAAAGCTAAAAATATCTTTTCTGTTTGGTTTACTCTACCAATGTTAATTCCTTCCATTTCACATGCGATGGGACTCCTCCTTTTATTAGGAGATAATGGTATCCTTACAAACGTGCTAGGAATAAATATTGGACTATATGGCTATACTGGAATTATCATGGGATCAATCCTTTACTCTTTCCCTGTTGCTTTCCTACTTCTTACAGATAGTTATCGTTATGAGGATTATACAACTTATGAATCTGCTCAAGTACTAGGACTTACCAAATTCCAACAGTTTGTTTCAATTACATTACCAAACCTTAAAAGACCTCTAATATCTGCATTCTTTGCTGTATTCACAATGATTTTTACAGATTATGGAGTACCATTGATATTGGGTGGTAAACATATGACTCTATCTGTTTATATGTATCGTGAAGTTATTGGACTTCTAAACTTCTCAAAAGGAGCTCTTATCGGTACTGTACTCTTGATACCTGCAGTTATTGCATTTATCGTTGATTTAAAACAAAGCTCAAGTAGTAATCAATCAACCGTTGTGAAACCTTATAATATCCAAGAGAATAAACCTCGTGATATTATTTCAACGATTTATAGTTTCGTTATGGCATTTCTAGTTTCACTACCTATTATGGCATTCATTTACTTGTCATTCGTAAAAAAATTCCCAATTGATATGAGTTTTTCCCTCGACAACATCCGACACTCATTTGAACTTGGAGTAGGGTCTTATCTCTTGAACTCAATTACTATTGCATTATTGAGTGCAATCTTTGGTGTAGTGATTACCTACTTTACGGCTTATTTAACCAGTAGAAATTCAGGTGGGAAATCAAAGATGGTGCTACACCTTATCGCTATTATCACATTAGCAATCCCTGGAGTTGTATTAGGTCTTGCGTATGTCCTATTCTTTAATGGTACATTCTTCTATCGAACACTCTTAATACTTGTGTTAGTCAACATCACGCACTTCTTTGCTTCACCCTATCTTCTTGCTTACAACTCATTAAAGAAATTTAACTCTAACTTAGAGGATGTATCAAGTAGTTTAGGAATTAGTTCCTTGAAGATGTTGACGGATGTTTATATCCCATGTACGCAAGATACAATTATCGAAATGTTTACCTATATGTTTGTGAACGCGATGGTTACAATCTCGGCTGTATCATTCCTTGCAAACTTAAGAACAATGCCTATTGCATTATTAATTCCGCAATTTGATTCTCAATCACTGATTGAGGGAGCAGCATTTATCTCGGTACTCATTTTAGTGATAAATCTTATTGCAAAATTAATCATAAATGTGTATCGTAAGTATGCAGTCAAAACAGTCGTAGAATAAGGAGATAACATGTTAACAAAAATAGAATTTGAAATATTATCAGGAGTTGTTCAAAATCGTCAATTTGACGAAGTTAAAAACGCATTAAAAAATGCTTATCAATGGTCGCATGAGGTTCTTGATGAAACTCTGAAAAACCTTGTTGAGAAAGGTTTACTTGTTAATGGCGAATACTCGCTAACACAAAAAGGCCTTGATGCATTAGAACCTTATAGAGTAAAAAAAGCAATTATACTTGCAGCAGGATTTGGCTCACGTCTTGTTCCTGTGACACTTAACACACCAAAACCTCTCATTAAAGTTAATGGTGTTAAAATGATCGAATCTATGTTAGATTCACTTCTAGAAGTAGGAATCACAGATATTACACTTGTACGTGGATATATGAAAGAATACTTTGATGTATTATTGTATAAATATCCGATGCTTAAATTTATTGATAACGATGCATATAATGAAGCGAATAATATTTCTTCATCAGTATTGGTTAAGGATATGTTAGATCATGCTTACGTTGCAGAAGCTGACTTGATGGTTTACAATCATCAAATTATTCGTAAATATGAATATAATAGCAACTACCTCGGAATTAAAATGGAGGAATCTGACGACTGGTGTATTGAGGTCAATAATGAAACTAAAGAAGTACTTGATGTTCATGTTGGATTCAAAGGGGATAATAACTATCAAATGGTTGGTATCTCATACTGGTCATCAGAAGAAGCTGCAAACTTTGAATCTGATGTAATGGAAGTTTACAATAAAGAGGGTGGAAAACAAAAATACTGGGATGAAGTAGCGCTTCGTTTCCATAAAGATAAGTATTCATTCTTTGTAAGACCATGTGTAGAATCAGACATTATTGAGATCGATACATTTGCTGAATTACAAGAAATTGATGATGCATATAAAATCTAGATATTGGGTAAAACCAATATCTTTTTTTATCTCTGAAGGTACTAATTGTGATGTCGGAAAAATGATTAAAATCATTAAAAATCAACAAAATAAAAAAAAGAAAAAAACTGTGCTAAAACCCTTGAAATCTCTCTGTTATAGTGTATAATACTAAAGCGACTGCATAGAAGTGCGAGGTTGCCGGCACACTGGAGTACGTTGTCATGGCCAGTGAGAAGCCGGGGAATTTGCATGGAGCAGGCCTGTTT
>JAVWLP010000003.1:48961-129414 GCA_036637915.1 Erysipelothrix sp.
TTAACAGGCGGAAGAAGGAGGATTTCCATGGCGAAAAATTTTATTCGTATACGTTTAAAGGCTTACGAATCACGTACTATCGACATTGCTGCACAAAAGATTGTTCAAGCAGCTAATGATCATGGTGCTCAAAAAGTTGTTGGTCCCGTACCGTTACCAACAGAAAGAGAAATTGTTACAGTATTAAGATCGGTGCACGTTAATAAGGATTCTCGTGAACAATTTGAATCAAGAACTCACAAGAGATTGATTGAAATTGTAGGACCTACAGCAGAGACAATCGACGCATTAAGTCGTTTAGATCTACCAAGTGGTGTCGACATCGAGATTAAACTTTAGTAGAAGGGAGAAATCATGAAAGGATTACTAGGACGTAAATTAGGAATGACACAAGTTTTCACAACTGACGGTTCATTGATTCCTGTAAGTGTTGTTGAAGTATTGCCAAACGTTGTTTTACAAAAGAAAACAATCGAATCAGACAACTACGAAGCAGTTCAATTGGGCGCATTTGATGTGAAAGAACAACGTGCAAACAAATCTGAGATTGCTCACGCTGCTAAGGCTAATACAGCACCTAAGAAATTTGTGCGCGAAATCGCTGGCTCAGAAATGATGAATTTCGAAGTCGGAGATGAAATCAAAGCTGATTTATTCAGCACAGGCGACTTTGTAGATGTTACCGGAATCTCACGAGGTAAAGGATACCAAGGAGCTATTGTTAGAGGGAACCAAAAACTTGGACCTAAAGCTCACGGGTCAGGATTCCACCGTGGAATCGGATCATTAGCAACTGGTGGATTGAACCCAGCAGTTATTAAAAAAGGTGGAGTTATGCCAGGACAAGACGGCGGATTCACTACAACAAACCAAAAATTAGAAATTATCAAAGTAGATACAGAAAACAACTATCTATTAATCAAGGGAAATATCCCTGGACCACGTCGTGGATTTGTAACTGTAAAATCAACAGTTAAACGAGTAAAATCAACATCTCCAGTGGAATTAGTAGATTATACTAAGGAGGATTCTGAAAATGCCTAAGATTGATGTCTTAAACCTTGAAGGCAAGAGTCTTCGTACACTTGACTTAAGCGATGAAGTATTTGGTATTGAACCAAATAACCAAGCAATCTTTGATGCAGTTGTTATGCAACGTGCTTCAACACGTCAAGGTACACACTCAACAAAAAACCGTACAGAAGTTCGCGGTGGTGGACGTAAACCATGGCGTCAAAAAGGAACAGGTCGTGCTCGTCAAGGGTCAATCCGTTCTCCTCAATGGCGTGGTGGTGGAATCGTATTCGGTCCTAAACCAAGAAGTTATAAATACAACCTTAACCGTAAGGTTCGCCGTTTAGCATTACGTTCAGCATTATCACAAAAAGTTATCGATACAAATGTTACAGTTGTTGAAAATCTTGAATTTACAACAATCAAAACAAAAGATTTCTTAAACGTAATGAGCGCATTAGAATTAAACAACAAGACTTTATTTGTAGTAACAAATGAAGAAGATGCAACAAACGCATACTTATCAATGCGTAACTTACCAAACACAATGTTATTAAACGTTGAAGGTTTGAATGTTTACGATATTGTTAATGCAGATCGTCTTGTATTTACTGAAAAGGCAGCTGCTCAAGCTGGGGAGGTGTTCGCATAATGAAACGTAACCCTAGAGATATTATCGTTCGCCCAATCATCACTGAAAAAACTGTTGCAATGCAACAAGATGATAACAAAGTAACTTTCGAAGTTGCTAAGGGTACAAACAAAATTGAAATTCGTCAAGCAATTGAAGAAATTTTCAATGTCAAAGTTACAAAAATCAACGTAGTAACAGTATTACCTAAGAAAAAACGTGTTGGACGTTACGAAGGTAAGACTAAAGGATACCGTAAAGCAATCGTTAAACTTGCTGAAGGTTCAACAATCGATCTTCTTTAATTAGATCGTCGGTAAAATTTATCGGAAGAATTACGCTATTTCCGGACAATTTGCGTAGGGAGGAAATTTATTAATGGCAATTAAAAAATATAAGCCAACTACTCCTGGACGTCGTGGGATGACTACTCTTGCTAACGAAACGTTATCAAAGAATGTTAAACCTGAGCGTTCATTAGTAGCTCCACTTGATAAGACTGGTGGACGTAATAATACAGGTCGTATTACTACACGTCACATCGGTGGTGGACACAAACGTCAATACCGTATTATTGACTTCAAACGAAATAAAGATGATATTGCAGGTAAAGTTGCAACTATCGAATATGATCCAAACCGTTCAGCAAACATTGCATTATTGCACTATGCTGATGGAGAAAAACGTTACATCTTAGCTCCTAAAGGACTTAAAGTTGGAGACGTAGTATTTAGTGGTTCAGAAGCAGATATCAAAGTTGGTAACGCTAAAGAATTACATCAAATGCCAGAAGGTACAATTATTCATAACATCGAATTAAAACCAGGACGTGGAGCACAATTAGTTCGCTCAGCTGGAACATCAGCACAAGTTCTTGGTATTGAAGAACGTTATGTAACAGTTCAACTTGCTTCTGGTGAAGTTCGTAAGATTCTTGGAACTTGCCGTGCAACAATCGGTGAAGTAGGAAACTCAGAACATTCACTAGTAACAGTTGGTAAAGCAGGTCGTATGCGCCATATGGGCGTTCGTCCAACAGTTCGTGGTTCTGCAATGAACCCTGTTGATCACCCTCACGGTGGTGGTGAAGGACGTACACCAATTGGACGTAAATCACCAATGACACCATGGGGCAAAAAAGCTATGGGTGTTAAAACTCGTAATAAGAAAAAAGCTTCGACAGACTTAATCGTACGTCGTCGTAATGAAAAATAAACGAAAGGAAGGAAAGAGATATGAGTCGTAGTTTAAAAAAAGGACCATTTTGTGACCTTCATTTATTGAACAAAGTTGAAAAACTTAATGCAGAAAATAAAAAAGAAGTAATCAAAACATGGTCACGCCGTTCAACTATTTTCCCTCAATTCGTTGAGCATACGTTTGCGGTACATAATGGTAAAGAACATGTTCCTGTATTTGTTTCAGAAGACATGGTTGGACATAAGTTAGGTGAATTTGTTCCAACTCGTCGTTATACAGGTCACGCAGCTGATAAGAAGGCGGGTCGTAAATAATGGAAGTTAAAGCAATAGCTAAAACAGTACGTGTTACTCCACGTAAAGCACGTCTAGTACTTGATGAAATTCGTGGACTTGATGTAGATCACGCAGCAGCAATCTTGCAATACACACCTAATGCTGCTTCAGAAGTAATTGCAAAGGTTTTAAAATCAGCAGTTGCTAACGCTACAAACAATCATCAATTAGAAGAAGAAAAATTGTACATTTCAGCATGCTATGCAGATGAAGGAATGACAATGAAACGTTTCAGACCACGTGCTAAGGGGTCTGCAGCGCCAATCATGAAGCGTACGAGCCACATTACTGTTGTGGTTTCGGAACGCGTATAATAGGAGGATAAACATGGGACAAAAAGTACATCCGATCGGTATGCGCGTTGGTGTTATTCGTGATTGGGAATCACGTTGGTATGCAGAAAATGATTTTGCAGAACTATTACACGAAGACGTATTAATTCGTGAATATATCTTTAAAAATCTTAAAGATGCATACGTATCACGCGTAGAAATCGAAAGATCAAAAAATCGTGTTGACGTAATCATCCGTACAGCTCGCCCAGGAGTTGTTATTGGAGTTAATGGTGCCAACATTGAAAAAACAAAAAAAGACATTGCTAAAATGTCAAAAGGTAACACAGTAAATATTAAAGTTGTTGAAGTAGCTAACCCAGATTTGGACGCTCACTTAGTAGCTCGTAATATTGCTGAGCAACTAGAACAACGTGCTTCATTTAGAACTGCACAAAAACGTACAATTCAACGTACAATGCGTTCAGGTGCTAAAGGAATCAAAACTGCTGTTTCAGGACGTCTAGGCGGAGCTGATATGGCACGTTCAGAAGGATATGCAGAAGGAATTGTTCCTCTTCATACACTTCGTTCAGATATCGATTATGCTCATTATGAAGCAAATACACAATTTGGTATCTTAGGTGTTAAAGTTTGGATCTGTCGTGGAGAAGTATTACCAGGACAATTAGTTCAAGAACCAGAAGCACCAAAAGGTGGAAAATTTGACCGTCCGCGTCGCCGTCGTAACGACCGTCGTCAACGTCCACAACAAAACGCTAAGCCAGCTGCAAATGCAGGCGAAGCAAAAAACGAGCAAGGAGGTAACTAGACATGTTAATGCCTAAACGTACGAAATATAGAAAACCACATCGTCTTTCATATGAAGGTCGTTCAAAAGCTGGACGTACTGTTGCCTTTGGCGAATATGGATTAGTTGCTGAATCAGGTAACTATGTAAGTAACCGTCAAATTGAAGCAGCTCGTATTGCGATGACACGTTATATGAAACGTGGTGGTAAAGTTTGGATTAAGATTTTCCCACACTTAGCAGTAACTAAAAAACCATTAGAAGTCCGAATGGGATCCGGTAAAGGTTCTCCAGAAGGATGGGTAGCAGTTGTTAAACCAGGACGAGTTATGTTCGAAATTGCTGGCGTTCCAGAAGAAGTCGCAATAGAAGCATTCCGTCTTGCATCACACAAACTCGCTGTTAAAACAAGATTTGTCCGCAAAGGAGAGGAGGAACAAGTATGACAAAAATTACAGAAATCCGTGAATTAGAAAACACAGCGCTCTTAGCTGAGATTGATTCATTAAAAGAAGAATTATTCGACTTACGTTTACAACAAGCAATTGGTCAACTTGAAAATCCTACTCGATTAAGAGAAATCCGTAAAACGATTGCTCGTATCAAAACAGTAATCACTGAGCGTGAGCTTAGTGACAATAAGTAGGAGGTCACAAAGCTATGGAAAGAAATAAACGCAAAGTATACCGTGGTACTGTTGTATCCGATGCAATGGACAAAACGGTAGTAGTAGAAGTTAAAACATCAAAACGTCATCCATTATATGGAAAACGTGTTAATTATTCGAAAAAATTCAAGGCTCATGACGAAGCAAACGAATTTGCAACTGGAGATATCGTAGAAATTATGGAAACTCGTCCATTATCAGCTACTAAACATTTCCGTGTAACTCGCTTGATCGAAAAAGCCGTAGTATTGTAGGAGGTTGTCAGAATGATTTCAAATGAATCAAGATGTAAAGTCGCAGACAACACCGGAGCTAAGGAAATCTTAGTTATCCGTTCATTAGGTGGTAGCGTTCGCCGTTCATCAAACATTGGAGACATTGTTGTTGGAACGGTTAAAGTTGCTATTCCTGGTGGAACAGTTAAAAAAGGTGATGTCGTTAAAGCGGTAGTAGTTCGTACAAAATACGGTGTGCGTCGTGAGAATGGATCATACATCAAATTTGATGACAACGCAGTTGTTATCCTTAAAGATGATATGACACCTCGTGGAACTCGTATTTTTGGACCGGTAGCACGTGAACTTCGTGAGAAAAACTTCATGAAGATTGTATCGTTAGCTCCGGAAGTGTTATAGGGAGGCTTTTATGAAAATCAAACGTAATGATAAAGTTCAAATAATTACTGGATCTTACAAAGGCACCATTGGTGAGGTCATTGAAGTCCTACCTAAACAAAACAAAGTTAAGGTTGAAGGTGTTAACTTAGTTAAGAAACACATGAAACCTAACCAAATGAATCCAGATGGTGGAATTATTGAACAAGAAGCATGGATTCATGTTTCTAACGTAGCACTATACGATCCAAAAGCTAAAGCTCCAAGTCGTGTAGGTTACAAAGATGAAAAAGGTAAAAAAGTTCGTGTCTACAAAAAATCAGGCACTATCGTTAAATAAGGAGGTATAGATAAATGAACTTAAAAGAACAATATACAACTCAAGTTATTGAAACTCTAGTTAAAGAATTTAACTATACTTCAGTAATGCAAGTTCCAAAACTTGAAAAAATTGTAGTTAACATGGGTGTTGGTGATGCAATCAGCAATGCTAAAGTGTTAGAAGATGCTGTTAATGATTTAACAATCATCACAGGTCAAAAACCAGTAGTTACAAAAGCTAAAAAATCAATCGCTAACTTCAAATTACGTGAAGAAATGCCAATTGGTACAAAAGTTACACTACGTGGTGAAAAAATGTACGATTTCTTAGAAAAATTAATTAAAGTTGCACTTCCTCGTGTACGTGACTTCCGTGGGATTCCTGGTGGAGCATTCGATGGACGTGGAAACTATACACTTGGTATCAAGGAACAATTAATTTTCCCAGAAATTGATTACGATAAAGTAAATAAAGTTCGCGGTATGGACATTACAATTGTTACTACAGCGAAATCAGATCAAGAAGGTTATGCTTTACTTAAAGAGTTAGGCATGCCATTCAAGAAGGAGGGTAACTAATGGCTAAAAAATCAAAAATTGCTCGTCAAAAACAACGTGAAGAAGTCGTAGCACGCTACGCTGATAAACGCGCTCAGTTAAAAGCTGAAGGCGACTATATTGGATTACAAAAATTGCCACGTGATGCTTCACCTGTTCGTCTTCACAACCGTGATAAGGTTGATGGACGCCCTCGCGGTTATTTACGTAAATATGGAATGTCTCGTATTCGCTTCCGTGAATTAGCTCATAAAGGGCAAATTCCTGGCGTACGCAAGGCAAGCTGGTAGTTAAAGGAGGAGCTTTTCAAAATGTATGTAACAGATCCAATTGCGGATTTCCTTACTCGTGTTCGTAATGCTATTCAAGCAAAACACGATATTGTCGAGATCCCAGCAAGTAAAGAAAAAGAAGAAATAGCTAGAATTTTGAAACAAGAAGGTTTCATCCGTGACTACCTTGTTTCCGGTGAAGGAACTAAAAAGAGCATTACTGTTGTTCTTAAATATGGTCCTAACGGAGAACGCGTAATTAGCGGTTTAAAACGTATTTCAAAACCTGGTAAACGTGTATACGCAAAAGTGGACGAAATTCCTCGCGTATTGAACGGATTAGGAATTGCAATTATTACAACATCTGACGGAATGCTAACAGATAAACAAGCGCGTGCAAAACACGTCGGTGGTGAAGTGTTAGCTTACGTTTGGTAAGAGAGGAGACACTATGTCACGTATCGGAAATAAAACGATTACCATTCCGGCTGGCGTTGAAGTCGATGTAAAAGCTGGCAATGAGGTGACAGTCAAGGGTCCTAAAGGAACTTTAACTCGTCAGTTCAATGAAGTTTATACAATCGAAGTCGCTGAAGGCGAAATCAATGTAAAACGTCCGAATGATACAAAAGCAGTAAAACAATTACATGGAACAACTCGCTCATTAGTTGCTAATATGATCGAAGGGGTTTCTGAAGGATTTAAGAAAGAACTTGAGTTAGTTGGTATCGGGTATCGTGCATCTAAGTCAGGCAATACATTAGTCTTGAATGTTGGATACTCACATCCAATCGAGTTTGAAGTTGAAAATGGTCTTGAAGTAGAAGTACCAAGTGCAACATCAATTATCGTTTCAGGAATTGATAAACAAATGGTAGGAGAGCTCGCAGCAAATATTCGTGCAAATCGTAAACCATAACCATATCTTGGAAAAGGTATCAAATACAAAAATGAAGTTATCCGTCGTAAAGAGGGTAAAACTGCAGCTAAGAAATAGTGGGAAAGGAGAAATTGAACGATGGCAAAGAAATTATCTAGAAATCAAGAACGAGTTCGTCGTCATGCTCGAGTTCGTCGTAAAGTCAGTGGAACGCAAGAACGCCCACGTCTTAGCGTGTACAGATCAAATAACAACATTAATGTACAAATCATTGATGATGTTGCTAAAGAAACATTGGTTTCAACAGGATCAGTACAATTGAAACTCGAAAATGGTGGAAACATTGAAGCAGCAACTAAAGTTGGTGCAGAAGTAGCTAAATTAGCTAAAGACAAAGGAATTACTAAGGTTGTATTCGACCGTGGAGGTTATATCTACCACGGACGTGTTCAAGCCCTAGCAGAAGCAGCTCGTGAAGCTGGACTAGAGTTTTAAAGGAGGCGCATGATGAATCGTAAACCAAAAAGAGAACAACGTGAACAAGAATTTGAAGAACGTGTTGTTGTCATCAATCGTGTAACTAAGGTAGTTAAAGGTGGACGTCGTTTCCGCTTCGCCGCTCTAGTTGTCGTTGGTGATAAAAAAGGACGCGTTGGATTTGGAACAGGTAAAGCAAATGAAGTTCCAGATGCAATCCGTAAAGCAGTTGAAAGTGCTAAAAAGAACCTAATTACTGTTGATTTAGTAAATGGTACATTACCACATGCTAACACAGGAAACTTCGGTGCTGGAGAAGTATTCGTACGTCCTGCATCAGAAGGTACTGGAGTTATCGCTGGTGGTGCAATCCGTGACATTATGGAATTAGCTGGTGTTACAGATGTTCTTACAAAATGCATTGGTTCCCGTACACCAATCAACATGGTTCGTGCAACATTTGATGCACTTGATACAATGAAAACTGTTGATGAAGTTGCGAAATTAAGAGAAATTAAAGTCGAAGACGTACGATAGGAGGCCTTTATGAAATTACATGAATTAAAATATAATGAAGGTGCACGTCAAGATCGTAAACGTCTTGGACGTGGTCATGGTTCAGGTACAGGTAAAACTTCAGGTAAAGGTCACAAAGGGCAAAATGCTCGTAGTGGCGGTGGAGTAGCACTTGGATTTGAAGGGGGCCAAACACCTTTATTCAAACGTATTCCAAAACGTGGATTTAAAAACGTTAACCGTGTTGAGTATGCAGTCGTAAATCTATCATCATTGAACGTGTTCGAAGATGGTGCTGAAGTTACAATCGCAGAACTTAAAGCAAAAGGAATCGTAAAAAACACACTTGACGGAGTTAAAGTACTTGGTCAAGGAGAATTAGAGAAAAAATTAACTGTTAAAGTTAACGCATTCTCAAAATCAGCAATTGAAAGCATTGAAAAAATGGGTGGAAAAGCAGAGGTGATCTAATGAGATTATTCACTGATTTATTCAAAAATAAGGAAATCAGAGTAAGAATCATTTTCACACTCGCAATGCTACTTGTCTTCAGATTAGGAACAGTAATTCCTGTTCCTAATGTTGACAGTGTAAAGCTTGCAGGTATGGCTGCTAGTTTAGAGTCAAATTCTCTAGTTGGAATGATGAATATTCTAGGTGGAGGTATGCTCCAATCCCTATCAATCTTTGCATTGGGTGTTGGTCCATATATCACTGCATCAATTATCATACAATTATTATCCATGGACGTTATTCCTTATTTGACAGAATTATCAAAATCGGGTCAAAAGGGAAAAATGCAATTGGACAAGATTACACGTTATTTAGGTGTGGTACTTGCTTATGTCCAAGCGATTGGAATGATAGGCATTTTCCAAAATCAATATTCAATACTTTTAAGTAATACACCTGCCGATTATTTCTTCATGGGTACCATCATGGCTGCTGGAACAATGTTCCTATTGTGGCTTGGTGATCAAATTACTCAAAAGGGTGTCGGTAATGGGTTGTCGCTAATCATCTTTGCAGGTATCGTTGCAAGTCTACCTAAGACATTTATCGATACATGGTCAACTATGACTGTTGCTAAAGATGTTGCTGGATATTTATGGTTTGCCCTATTTGTTGTATCCTACATTGCAATTATTGTGTTGGTTATCTTCATGAACAATGCTGTTCGTAAGATTTCAATTCAGTATACTTCAAATGTAGCTGGTGCAGGTCGTGGTAAATCAATGAATCATCTACCATTAATGATCAACTCAGCATCTGTTATTCCTGTGATTTTCGCAGGGGCAATCATGAATGCACCTATCATTGCATTAAGCTGGTTTAACCAAGGCGCTGTTTATCAATTCTTGAATAAATGGTTATCCTTACAAAATGGTGGTCCAGTTGCATTGACAGTATATGCACTACTCATTATTGCATTTACCTTCTTCTACACTAATTTACAGGTTGATCCTGAAAAACTAGCTGAAGATTTTGGTAAAAATGGTTCATATATTCCTGGCGTTCGTCCTGGAAAAGATACCAAAAATTACATCAGTACAATTCTTAACCGTATTACTGTATTAGGAGCATTATTCTTAACATTCATTGCACTTCTACCACATATTATGCCAATCATTACCTTTGGTAATATTCCATCATCTACAGCATTAGGTGGAACTGGTATCATTATCGTTGTTGGGGTTGCTCTTGAAACAGTGAAAGAGCTCGAAGGACGTTTAACACAACGTTCTTATACAGCATACAAAGGGTTATTCAACCGATAGGAGGAACTTATGAATTTATTAATTATGGGTCCTGCTGGAAGTGGAAAAGGAACAATGTCTGCACAAATCGTGAAAGACTTTGAAATTACTCATGTTTCAACGGGAGATATGTTTAGAGATGCAATCTCTAAACAAACCCCAGTTGGACTTGAAGCAAAATCATTCATTGATCAAGGTAAACTTGTACCAGACAGTGTTACCGATCGTATGGTAAAAGAACGTATTTCTCAAGACGACTGTCTTAAAGGGTACTTATTAGATGGCTACCCAAGAAATTTAGGACAAGCTAATGCTCTTGATGAAATCACAAAAGAAATTAATCGTCCAATCGATTTAGTAATTAACCTAGTTGTTGATTATGAACAACTCGTTTCGCGAATTACAGGTCGTCGTATCTGTAAAGAGTGTGGTGCGATTTATCATATTGATAATAATCCGCCTAAAGTAGAATCTGTTTGTGATATTTGTGGTGGTGAACTCTATCAAAGAAGTGACGATACTGAAGAAAAACTTGCAGTACGTTATGAAGAGTATAAAAATTTAACAGAACCTGTAATCGATTATTATCGTGAAAAAGGTTTAGTTCATGATGTAAATGCGTCTCAAGATGCAGAAGCAGTTATGAGCGATATAAGAATCATATTGGAGGCGGTTTAATGATATCAACCAAGTCTGAACGTGAATTAGATTTAATGCGTGAAGCAGGACGAATTGCATTCGAAGCACAAGAAATTGTCAAGGAAGCAATCAAACCTGGTGTATCTACAAAATATTTAGATAGCTTAGCAGAAGCGTATATACTAACTCAAGGTGCTACACCAGCGTTTCTTGGTTATGAAGGATTTACCGGTTCAATATGTGCTTCAATAAATGATGTTTTAGTTCATGGAATCCCAAGTTCTGAAGTAATTCTTAAAGAAGGCGACATCATTACAATCGATGTTGGTGCCATTTATAAAGGTTACTATAGTGATCATGCTTGGACTTATCCCGTTGGTGAGATAAGTGAGGAAGCTAAACAGTTATTAAAAGTAGCTGAAGAATCATTATTTGCAGGTATTGAAGCTGCTATTGCAGGGAATCGTGTAGGGGATATAGGGCATGCAGTCATGTCTGTGGTAGAACCTCATGGTTATGGACTTCCTGTAGAGTATTCTGGCCACGGGCTAGGAACCTCAATGCATGAAGCACCATTTGTTCCAAATGTTGGAAACTCTGGAAAAGGTGTGCTATTACGCAAAAATATGGTAATTGCAATTGAACCCATGGTTCAAATTGGAACAAATAAAACCGCAATTCTGGATGATGAGTGGACAGTAGTATCGGAAGACCGATCACTTACTGCACATTTTGAACACAGTGTCGTAGTTTTAGATAATGGCTTTGAAATACTAACGAGAACAAAGGAGGCTTACAAGCACTAATGAGCAAAGAAAATGTCATAGAAGTTGAAGGAGTAGTTCTTGATACATTGCCTGGAGCAATGTTTAAGGTGGAACTCAG
Organism: Erysipelothrix sp.; assembly: GCA_036637915.1. Lineage (GTDB taxonomy): Bacteria > Bacillota_I > Bacilli_A > Erysipelotrichales > Erysipelotrichaceae > Erysipelothrix. The sequence continues at coordinate 60,811 of JAVWLP010000003.1, forward strand.
TAATGGTCATGAAATTTTAGCTCACGTATCTGGTAAAATCCGTATGCACTACATTCGCATTTTACCGGGAGACCGCGTGACTGTTGAGATTTCGCCTTACGATTTATCACGTGGGCGCATTACATTTAGACATAAATAAGATAGTTTTAGGAGGATAATACTAATGAAAGTAAGACCATCTGTAAAACCAATGTGTGAAAAATGTAGAGTTATTCGACGCAAAGGTAAAGTAATGATTATTTGTGAAAATCCAAAACACAAACAAAGACAAGGATAGGAGGACGTACATTTTATGGCACGTATAGCAGGAGTTGACATTCCACGTAATAAACGCGTGGTTGTCTCATTAACATATATTTACGGAATCGGTTTGCCAACATCACAAAAGGTATTGGCAACAACAGGAATTGATGAAAACATCCGAGTTAAAGATTTAACTGAAGATCAAGTTAACGCAATTCGCCGTGAAATCGAACAAATTAAAGTTGAAGGGGATCTTCGTCGTGAAGTTAACCTTAACATTAAACGTCTTATGGAAATCGGTAGTTTCCGCGGTATTCGTCACCGTCGTGGATTACCAGTTCGTGGACAACGTACTAAAACAAATGCACGTACACGTAAAGGACCTCGTCGTACAGTAGCAAACAAAAAGAAATAGTTTAAATAGGAGGAAAACGTAAAATGGCAAAAGCAAAAGTAGCTCGTAAAAAACGTGTCCGCAAGAATATAGCACGTGGTGTTGCTCATATTCATTCGACATTTAACAATACAATTGTTTCTATTTCCGATGAGCAAGGAAATGTTATTGCTTGGTCAAGTGCTGGAGCATTAGGCTTCAAGGGTTCACGTAAGTCAACTCCTTATGCTGCACAAATGGCTTCTGAAGCAGCAGCAAAAGCAGCAGTTGAACATGGAATGAAAGCAGTTGAAGTAAGCGTAAAAGGACCTGGACCAGGTCGTGAATCAGCAGTTCGTGCATTACAAGTTGCAGGATTGGAAATTAGTGTAATTAATGATGTAACGCCAGTTCCACATAATGGATGCCGCCCACCAAAACGCCCACGTGGATAAAAAAACTATAACAGGAGGTATTCATAGATGAACAAATTTGAACGTGCGAAATTTGAAGTTAAAGAATTCGATGAAACAGCAAACTATGGTAAGTTCGTTATTGAACCACTTGAACGTGGGTTTGGTACGACACTCGGAAACGCTTTAAGACGTGTTCTCTTGTCTTCATTACCAGGTGCTGCAGTTTATTCAATCAAAATTGAAGGTGTATACCATGAGTTTACATCTATTGCAGGTATCGGTGAAGACGTTACAGGAATCGTTTTAAACGTTAAAGATTTAGTCTTAAATGTTGCAGACGATGAAATTTATACACTTCGTTTATCACAAAAAGGACCTAAAGTTGTAACTGCAGGAGATATCGAATGTCCTACTAATGTAGAAATCTTGAATAAAGATCACATTATTGCTACATTAGCTGAAGGTGCAGTTTTAGAAATGGAGCTTAAAGCTCGTAATGGTCGTGGCTACGTGAGCTCAGATGAGAATAAACTTATCTATCAAAATGCATCACAAGGCATTGGCACGATTTTTACTGATTCTATTTATACTCCAATTGAAAGAGTCAATTATCATATTGAACCGACACGCGTAGGTCAAAACTCAAAATATGACCGTGTCGTGATGGAAGTTTGGACAAATGGTTCCATTCAACCTCAAGTCGCATTATCATTAGCATCCAAAATCTTAATGGATCACTTAGAACAAATCGTTGCGATTAAAGATTCAGTTTACGAAAGTGAATCAGTAATCAAACCAGATGTTTCAGGTGTAGAAAATCCTATGGCAACAATGATGATTGAAGACCTTGATCTGTCAGTTCGTTCATATAATTGCTTAAAACGTGCAGGGATTCAAACTGTAGAAGAGTTAACTCTTAAAACAGAAGATGAAATGATGCGTATAAGAAATCTAGGTAAAAAATCACTTAAAGAAGTTAAAGACAAGCTCCATGAACTTGGACTTGGATTTAAATCATTTGAATAGGAGGATATAGAATGAGAAACCGTAAATTAGGTCGTGACTCAGCACACCGTAAAGCACTATTACGTAACCTTTCAACAAGCTTGATCGTTAATGGTCGCATCGAAACAACAGAGAAAAAAGCAATGGAACTTCGTTCTGTAGCAGACAAACTTGTTACACTAGCAAAACGTGGTGACTTACACGCTCGTCGTGAAGCAGCTAAAGTCGTTTATAATGTTGTAGCTGATGAAGCAACTGGACAAACAGCTTTACAAAAGCTATTTGACGAAATTGGACCAAAATATGCAGACCGCCAAGGTGGTTACACACGCGTTATCAAAACTGAAATGCGTCGTGGAGATGCAGCTCCAATGGCAATCATTGAGTTTGTTTAATTCATAAATAATATAGTAAACACCCTTAAATAGGGTGTTTTTCTTTGCAATTGTGTGAAAAAAATAAGGTTCATACGATAATTGTTTCACTAATCTTTGGTTATAAACGATATTATAAATATATAAATGAAATAATAGTCACTATAGAGTGGCTATTTGAAATTTGGAAAATATTTTCATGTAATATTATTTCAAAAAGAAATCAATAACAATGAAAAAGTTGTATTGACATCGGTTACATTTTGAAGTAAATTATAGGTGTGATACATAGTATCAAGGAGGAGAGAAATGGAAGCTCTAACAAGATTCATGGACGAGAAATTAGCTGGTCCAATGACTAAGCTTGCAAATCAAAAACACTTGCGAGCACTAAGAGATGGTATGGTTGCTACATTGCCAATAATCATTGTAGGATCATTCTTTTTAATTATCGGAGGTAACTTACCTCTACCAGCTGACTGGGGATTGCAAATATTCTTAAAACAAAACGCAGCAGCTATCGTTTTACCTTACCGTTTATCAATGGGGATTATGGCATTATATGCTACATTTGGTATCGGTCACAGTTTAGCAGAATCATATGACCTTGACGGATTGTCAGGTGGTATCATTGCTACTCTAGCATTCTTATTAACATTCACACCTGTTAACGTTCCTGCTGATTTAAAAGCTGGCGTTGCTGGATGGGTACTTCCAATGGGTAACCTTGGTGGTGGCGGAATGTTCGTTGCTATCGTTACTTCTATGTTAGCTGTTGAAATCTTCAGATTTACAGACCGTTCTGGTTTAAAAATCAAAATGCCTGAACAAGTTCCTACTTCAGTAACTCGTTCATTCGAAGCTATTTTCCCAACAGCAATTATCTTAATTGTATTTGGTGCTATTACTTACTGGTTAGGATTTAACTGGCATACATTTATTTCACAACTTGTTTCACCATTAGTATCTGCAGCAGATAGCTATGGTTCAGTAATGTTACAAACATTCTTGAACTCATTCTTCTGGGTATTTGGTATCCACGGTGCTTCAATTGTTGGTAACATTGCACGTCCAATCTGGGTTGTTCTTCTTGAACAAAACCAAGCATTACTTGCAGCTGGACAACCATTGCAAACAATCGCTTCAGAACCATTCTTCCAATGGTTTATCTACATCGGTGGATCAGGAGCTACATTGGGTCTTGCAATCGCTATGGTTACTGTTGGTAAATCATCATTCTCAAAACAACTTGGGAAAACAGTATTCGTACCTGCATTGTTCAATATTAACGAACCATTAATGTTCGGTACACCAATCGTTATGAACCCTATCTTAATGATTCCATTTGTTGTAACACCATTAATCTTAGGTACTATCGCATGGTTTGCAACATCATGGGGACTTGTGTCAAAAGTGTCAACAATCGCTCCATGGACATTGCCTGGACCAATTGGTGCATTAATGGCTACAGGATTTGACTGGAGAGCAGCTGTTCTTAACATCATCTTGATCGTTATCGCAACAATCTGCTACATCCCATTCTTCAAGATTTATGACAAGAGTTTATTAGCTGAAGAACAAGGAAATTAATGTTTAAAGGTCTTGTGTAAACAAGGCCTTTTTTAAAAAGGAGTGCAATATGAAAAAAGCAGACAAAAAAAGAGTAGAGAAAAAAAGCGTCGTTCGAAAGCAAAAAGCTGAAAATATTCAACCGGTTGAAGAAAAGAAACACCAGTTTGTACGTTTCTCAGTTAAAAGTTCATTAATAATCCTTTTTGGTATTTTATTATCGTCTTTACTCATTCCTCTACTACTTGATGGTTTAGGACTACAACTCTTACCATTACGTGTTATCTTAATCGGACTTACAACAGCCTTTGTTGTAAGTTACTGTCTGTATTTTGTAGATTCAAAAAGAGGGGCTACTCGAGGTTTTTGGATTGTGTTTGGCTTAGTTGCTGCATTGTCCATGATTATATCTTATTACTGGGTTTACGAAATTTACTTTATTTAAAAGAAACATCATAAACACATATTTGTAAGTTAGAATAGATTTGAAATTATTTTGGAGGCATTATGAGAAAATTAGGAATATCCATTTATCCGGATAAATCTTCAATTGAAGAAATGAAAAATTATATTGTGAAAGCAGCTGATGCAGGATTCTCAAGAATCTTCTCATGCTTACTTTCAGTAGATAAACCACGCGAAGTTATCAAAGATGAGTTTATCGAAATCAACCAATTCGCAAAACAACATGGTTTTGAAATTATCGTTGACGTAAGTCCTAAAGTTTTTGCAGACTTAGGTATTAGCTATGATGATCTATCATTCTTCCATGAAATTGGTGCTGATGGATTACGCTTGGATGCTGGATTTGGTGGAAGCCACGAATCATTAATGACATTCAATCCTTACGATTTAAAAATTGAAATTAACATGAGTCAAGATATCCATTATATTGATACAATTATGGATTACCAACCAAATCAATATAACTTGATTGCATGCCATAACTTCTACCCACATCCATATTCAGGATTGACAGAAGAACTTTTTGACTCTGCTACTAAGCGATTCAAAAAATATGGTCTTCGTACTGCAGCATTCGTTTCAAGTCAAGCAGACGGCGCTTACGGACCTTGGCCAGTAGATGATGGACTTGTTACTTTAGAGAAACATCGTCATTTACCATTACATGTTCAAATTAAAGATTACATTGCTATGAATGAAATTGATGATATCATCATTTCGAACTTCTATCCAAGTGATGAAGAACTTGCAGAAATCAAAAATATCAATTTAACAAAGCTTAACTTAAAAGTTGAACTTGTTGATTCAATTCCAGAAATTGAACGTAAGATTGTATTAGAAGAGCCACATTTTAATCGTGGAGATGTATCTGCATACTTCAAACGTTCAACAATGAGCCGTGTGAAATATAAAGGACACGACTTCAAAATCTTTAACGCTCCGGAAATGATTCGTCGTGGTGACTTAATTATCGAAAGTAGCGACTTTGGTCACTATGCTGGTGAGCTTCAAATTGCTACACAAGATATGAAGAACACAGGGAAATCAAATGTTGTTGGTCGTATCGCTGAGGATGAAGTATTCTTAATCGATAATATCAAACCATGGCAAAAATTTGAGTTCTCACTATGAGACATTATTTAGGTGTTGATGCTGGTGGTACCTTTACAAGATTTGTCCTTTTTGATGAATCAGGAAAACAAGTCGAACGTCATGTTATCGACAGCATTCATTTTATGAAAATTGGTTTTGATGGAATTCAAAATCAGTTAAATCAAGTGAAAAAACATTTTGAATCTTTAAACTATAATTTTGATCATATTGATGTTGTAATTGGTATGGCAGGATATGGTAAGGATCAAACAATTCGTGATAATATTGAGAAGGCAGTGTGGGCAGTATACCCTCACGCAATCTTAATGAATGATGCACAAATTGCGATGATATCAGCACTTGATAATCAGGATGGAGTCTATGTAATATCTGGAACAGGTTCGATAGCTTTCAGGAAACTTGGATGTGTTGAAGACCGCCGAGGCGGTTTTGGATACTTACTAGGAGATGAAGGTTCTGCATTCTGGATAGGGCGACAACTTTTAGCGCTCTTTACAAAACAATCAGATGGTCGTCTACCTCAAGGCGGCTTCTATCGAGAAGTTATGTCACATTTTGAGCTAACTTCACCTTATGATCTTATTGGCATTGCGAATGGGCAAAAAGATGAGTATCGTAACTGGGTTGCTCAATTAAGTGGACTCGCAAGTAAATTTACTGATGAACCGGAAGTTCATCATGTATTTAAACAAGCAGGTCTTGAACTTGCAGAACTTGCAAATAACTTTGAACTTGAAGCACAAACAAATATTGCTGTAGGTGGTGGAGTTCTTAAACACAATGAAATTGTGAGAAACACTTTCATCGATAATTTAAAATCAGATTTTACACTTGTTGATAACAAGCAACCAGTGGAATATACTGCCTTTATTTTATGCGCTAAATCATCAAATATCGGTTAAACTAAAACTTCTTGAAAAAGAAGTTTTTTTTCTGATTGCAAATCAAGAATGACGTAAACAAATAGTGTATAATGATTATCAATAGGAGGTGGTTAATGTGATTAAACTTATAGCTTTCGATATTGATGGTACATCAATTAACCATCTTCGGAAGGTCGATCCTGAAACTTTGAGTTTCTTTAAAGAATATCATAAAAAGGGTTATCAATTTATTCCAACCACAGGAAGAAGTCTTGATGGGATACCGCAATCCATGCTTGATTTAGGTATCATGGATTATGCTGTTTCTTCCAATGGAGCTCGTGTTACTAATTTAAAAACAGGGGAAGATATTTTTGCACATTTATTGAGTCCAGAAAGAGCAGCAGAGCTAATAGATTTAATAAAGCCTTATAATGTTAGAGTCACAGTTCATGCTAATGGGGTTTGCTATGATACAGGGAGATTTCAACGTTTTGGAAGAAAAATACTTTTCCACTCAGAATTTGAAGAAACTCCTATCGTCAGAGATCTTGCGACATTTATTCGTGAAAATGAGCTAATGGTTGAAAAAATCCAACTCTTCTCTTTATCTAGAAAAAGACTGATGAAGCTTCAAAGAAAGCTGGATGAATTTAAAGATATCTCGTATCCAATGTCTTCCAGCAACTATTTCGAAGTCACAAAAAAAGGCGCCAATAAAGGTCGTGCTTTAACTTATTTATCAGGTTATCTAGAAATTCCTTTAAATGAAATTTTAGTCATTGGTGATGATTCTAACGATATCGCAATGTTTAAAGTGATTGAGAACTCTATCGCAATGGAAAATGCCAGTGAACGTGTAAAAAATTATGCTAAGTTTGTCGGGTTTCCGAATCGAAAGGGTGGTTTTTCAAAATCAATCATCGCGTATTTTGAAAAATATGGTGTTTAATGTGAAAAACTTTAGTTTCAGCATAGGCTGTGTTAAACTAAGATTATGAAAGGCAGGAACCATTATGAAAAAATTATTTCCACTTGCAATCATCGGTGCCGCAGTTGGAGCTGCAGCATACTACTTTGATCAAAATAATAAGAAACATGTTGAAAAGACATTAAATGCTTTAGATGAAATTAGTGAAACTGCTGAATCAACAGTGAAAGACTTAGCTCAAGACCTTGTTGATGCACCTAAAGAATAAAGATACTCAGGTATCTTTTTTTATTGGGGTGTAAAGACAGGCGATTCTTAATGAAATATGATAAAATAGACAAGATGAATAGAATGAGGGAAACTATGAAAAATATACTAATAGAACGATTACTTCGTTATACCAAAATTAATACAAGATCTGATGGTAATTCAGAATCAATTCCATCCACAAAGATTCAGTTTGATTTGGCACATGTTCTTCTAAAGGAATGTGAAGCCATTGGCTTACAGAATGTTGAAATGGATGACCATGGTATTGTGACAGCACTACTCCCTTCTAATATTAATAGAGAAGTTCCAACAATCGGATTTCTATCACATATGGATACAGCAGATTTTAACTCCGATAATGTAAATCCACGCGTAATAGAAAACTATGATGGCAACGATATTATCTTGAATGAAGAAATGGGGATTGTCTCGAAAATTGATGTTTTCCCAAGTCTAAAAAAACACGTTGGGAAGACACTTGTTGTAACAGATGGCACAACACTTCTTGGTGCTGATGATAAGGCAGGTATTGCGGAAATTATGACAGCAATGGAATACCTTATAAGTCATCCGGAAATTGAACATGGTAATGTTCGTGTTGCGTTCACAATCGATGAAGAAATTGGTACGGGTGCGGATTCATTTAATGTTGAAGCATTTGGTGCTGACTTTGCCTATACCGTTGATGGTTCAGGCTTGGGGGAAATGGAATATGAAACCTTTAATGCAGCAGAATCAACAGTTACAATTAAAGGAGTAAGTGTTCACCCAGGCAGTGCAAAAGATACGATGATTAATGCTTCAGTTGTAGCTCATGAATTCTTTGCTGCCTTACCAACGCAAGAACGTCCTGAGCATACAGAAGGTTATGAAGGGTTCTATCTTCTTACTGATATGACATCCACAATAGAAGATGCGAATATGACTTTCATTATTCGTGATCATGATTCTGCGAAGTTTAACCAACGAAAAGAAAAATTTGAGACGATAGCTCGTGATTTAAATACTAAATATGGTGCAAATACAGTAATCGTTGATACTAAAGACTCATACTATAATATGAGAAATATTATTGAAGAGAATATGAGCATTGTAGAACTTGCAAAGGATGCAATGATGCGTCTTGATATTAAACCAATTATTGAACCAGTTCGTGGTGGAACGGATGGTTCACGCTTATCATATATGGGACTTCCAACACCAAACCTCTTTACTGGTGGGGAAAACTTCCATGGTAAACACGAATTCGCAGTTGTTGAAACTATGGAAAAAGCAACTGAGGTAATCGTAAATATTATTAAAATTAACGCTGAAAAATAGTTTGGAGTGAATGACTTGAAACAACTAGAAGTAAACAATCTGAAATTCTCATATGATAACGAACACATGGCTGTAAATAATGTGAGTTTTGATGTAAACAAAGGTCAATATGTCACGATTATTGGCCACAATGGTAGTGGTAAATCCACACTTGCAAAACTTATCATTGGTTTAATTGAGTCTCAAAGCGGTACAATCCAAATTGATGGCATTACATTGTCTGAGGCCAATGTGTATGAAGTTCGCGAGAAAATAGCTATCGTATTCCAAAATCCAGATAACCAGTTCATTGGGTCTACAGTGAGAGATGATATTGCATTTGGTCTTGAAAATAGAATGGTTGAACCCGGAGAAATGGATGCAATTATTGAATCTTACTCCGAACGTGTAGGAATGCTAGAATATCTTAATCATGAACCCACTAAGCTTTCAGGGGGACAAAAACAACGTGTTGCCATTGCTGGTGCACTTGCAATGCATCCTGAAATCCTTCTTTTAGATGAAGCAACAAGTATGCTCGACCCTAAAGGTCGTAAAGAAGTTAATGATTTGGTTCACGAATTGCATCATAAAAATGAAATGACGATTGTATCAATTACTCATGATATTGAAGAAGTTACAATGAGTGATTATGTTATTGTTATGAATGAGGGTGAAATCTATATGCAAGGAACACCTGAGGAAATCTTAGTTCGATCTTCTGAACTTGTTGACTTGCAATTGGATATTCCTTTCAGTTTGAAGTTTTATAATGCGATGAATAATTTAGGGATTACACTTTCTACGCCCTATGATTTAGAAGGGATGGTTAAAGAATTATGGCAATAAAATTTGAAAATGTTTGTCACGATTATGCACCAAATACACCTTTCTCATATGCAGCTTTGAAAGATATTAATCTTGAAATCCGTGATGGTAAAATGACTGCGATTATTGGTGCAACTGGAAGTGGAAAATCGACATTAGTTCAACACTTAAATGGACTTTTACGTCCAACATCTGGAAGTGTTCAAATTCTTGACCATACGATTATCGCAAATGAAAAAGCCAAAAACCTCAAAGCATTGCGTTCAAAGGTAGGACTAGTATTCCAATTTCCTGAAATGCAATTGTTTGAAGAAACAATCTATAAAGATGTAAGTTTTGGACCTAAGAACTTTGCTTTTGATGAAGAAACACTGAATAACTCAGTACATTCAGCTTTAAATCTTGTAGGCATTGATCAATCACTCTGGGAACGGTCACCATTAGACCTTTCAGGCGGTCAGAAGCGACGTGTTGCGATTGCGGGAGTCTTAGCAACTAATCCTGAAATCATTGTCCTTGACGAGCCTACAGCTGGCCTTGATCCACAAGGAAGTAAAGATATGATGGATTTATTTATCAAACTAAATAAGGAATATCAAAAAACAATAATCATGGTAAGTCATGATATGGATCATGTACTTAAATACAGTGATGATGTTGTTGTCTTGAAAGATGGCGAAATCTTCTATGCAGGAGACACCAAAGCATTCTTTAAAGAAGCAGACTTATTAGAGGAGCTCGGATTTGTGGCACCAAAAATTCTCCAGCTGAAACGCATGTTAAAAAAACAAGGACTCGATACGAAAGATGAGCTTGATATTGAAAACATAGCGAAAATGGTCAAGGAGGCTACAAAATGAAAAATATAGCTCTTGGTCAGTATATTCCTTTAGATTCAAAAGTTCATAAACTCGATCCACGTATCAAAATTGTTTCAATGATTTTATTGATGATTGGAATCTTCTCCGTAAATAACTTTTATGCAAATGGATTTATGTTTGTCTTTCTTGCATGCGCAATTTTAGCATCGAAGCTAACGTTCAAATTTATTCTTAAATCGTTGAAGCCAATGGGATTTATGTTGATTTTCTTATTTATACTCAACATATTTGCGATTCGAGAAGGACGTGTTCTTCTTGAAATTTGGAACTTTAAGCTTTACTCAGGTGCTTTATATCAAACATTCTTTATCGTGACACGTCTTATTCTTATGGTCATGGTAACAACATTGCTTACTGCAACAACCCCACCGTTAGAATTAACTCTAGGAATTGAAGATTTACTAAATCCGCTTCGCGTTATCAAAGTTCCTGCTCATGAAATTGCAATGATGATTTCCATCGCTTTACGTTTCATTCCAACTTTAATTGAAGACACACAACGAATCATGAATGCACAAGCCAGTCGTGGTGTTGACCTTGATGAAGGAAGTCTTAAAGAAAAAATTAGTGGTGTTGTTTCTATGATTATTCCGCTCTTCATTTCTTCATATCATCGTGCTGAAGATTTGGCAGATGCTATGGAAGCACGAGGCTATTATCCAGGGAAAGAACGTACGCGTTACAAACAATTGAAAATTAAATTCTCGGACTGGTTGATTCTTGCCATCTGTATTGCTGTCATGGTTCTATCCATCTCTATTGGACGATATATATGAGATTAAAGGCTATAGTTGCCTACGATGGATCTGCCTTTGTTGGATGGCAAAAACAGCCAAATGGCAATAGTGTTCAAACAGAAATTGAAAAAGCAGTTTCTTTAATAAATAAAGAAAAGACACGAGTGTTTGGTTCGGGTAGAACTGATGCTGGCGTTCACGGTTTGGGTCAAGTGTTTCACTTTGATTCACCTTTTGATATACAAGGTATCGCTTGGATAAAAGCACTGAATTCAATGCTTCCCCTAACAATTCGTATTGTGAATGTCGAACCTGTAGATGACGCTTTCCATGCACGTTATAGTGCAAAAACAAAAACTTATGAATACCGTGTTAATAACGGGGAATATGATTTGTTTAAGAGAGAATACGAATGTTACTACCCAGAAAAATTAGATTTAACAAAGATTGAAGAAGCTTGTCAAATGTTTTTGGGAGAACATGATTTTACATCCTTCAATGCTACTAAGATTGAAGTGATTGAAAATCAGGTGAGAACAATCTATCGTTTTGATTTTGAAGTGATTGATAATCATATTATCTTCACAATATGCGGGAGTGGATTCTTAAAATATATGGTTCGAATGATGATTGCTACCTGTCTAAAATGTGGTACAGGAAAGATCAAACCAGAAAAAATAACTGAAATGTTAGAAGCTAAAGATAAAGATGTAATGCAGTATAATATAGAACCAAATGGGCTCTACTTAAAAAAAGTTAATTATTGAAAGAATGTTAAGGAACTTGCCTTGACATATTTGCAAAAAAAGCATACAATAATAACCGGCACTTTATGCCAATAGTAGCCCCGGAAACTACTTTTGGTTTAGGAGGAAAATAACATGCGTCAAACAACTATGACGAAACCAGCAGAGGTTGTGCGCCAATGGTACATTGTAGATGGAGCAGATATGACTTTAGGTCGTTTATCAAGCGAAGTTGCAACAGTATTACGTGGAAAACACAAACCAACATTTACACCAAACGTTGATGGCGGAGATTATGTGATCGTTATCAATGCCGACAAGATTAAAGTGAGTGGAGATCAAGAATACAAAAAATTCTACTACAGCCATTCATCATATCCTGGAGGATTAAGAACACGTTCAACTCGCGTTATGCGTGAACAATATACTGTAGAATGGGTTGAAAAATCAATTCACGGTATGTTACCACATACAAAATTAGGAGACAAACAACGTACACACTTGTTTGTTTACAAGGGAGATAACCACCCTCATGCAGCTCAACAGCCAATTGAAATGGTTATTAAGGGATAGGAGACAATATGACACAAAAGAAAAAGAATGCTGTAACATATTTAGGTACAGGACGTCGTAAGACATCTGTTGCTCGTGTTTATCTAACTCCTGGAACAGGTGTGATTACAATTAATCACAAATCAATCGAAGAATATTTACCATCAGAATTGTTACAAATGGTTGTTCGTTCACCATTTGAAGCAACTGCTACACAAAACACATTTGACGTTAAAGTTAATGTATTTGGTGGTGGACTTACTGGTCAAGCCGGAGCAATCCGTCACGGTATCTCACGTGCTTTATTAGAAGCATCAGCAGACTACCGTCCAGCACTTAAGGCAGCTGGATTCTTAACACGTGATCCACGTGCTAAAGAACGTAAAAAACCAGGTCTTAAGAAAGCTCGTAAAGCTTCACAATTCTCAAAACGTTAATCTCAAAGATTATCAAATTTGGAAACTCTCACTCTTGCGGGAGTTTTTTTTGCTTTCTTTCTGTAGTAGAAATCGCAGTGAACTATGATATACTAACTCCATAAAAGAAAAGGGTGGGGAATATGAATAAAATTAATGACAGCTCATTAATATTTTTTAATGATGGAAATTTTACAGTTGAGGTTAATGTTAGTCCAAAAGAAGATACAGTCTGGTTAAGTAGAAATCAAATTGCATCACTTTTCGAAAGAGATGTAAAGACAATTGGTAAGCATATCAATAAAATTTTAGAGGAAGAATTGGATCGTGAAGCAGTTGTCGCAAAAATTGCGACAACTGCTTCTGACGGGAAAGTATATCAGATGGATTTCTACAATCTCGATATGATTATTTCGGTTGGCTATCGGGTTAAGTCGAAAAGAGGAATCCAGTTTAGAAAATGGGCAACCTCGGTGCTTAAAGAGTATGCAATTAAAGGGTACGTACTGAATGAAAACAAAATTCATTATGAAAAACAACTTCAGTTGATTAAGATTTTAGAAAGAACTGACAACCAAATAGAGTCAAAAGAAATTCTGAATATTCTTGAACAATATACACTAGGATTGCAACTTCTTGATGATTATGACCATCAAAGAATAACAAAACCAAAAGGTGTTTCATCAACTTATGTACTAAAATATGACGAATGCAAGACGTTTGTTGATGCAATGAAACGTGATCATGAATCAGATGTTTTTGGTATTGAAAGAGAAGGGGCATTTAAGTCAAGTATAGGTGCAATTTATCAAACTTTTGATAGCGAAGAGCTATACCCATCACTTGAAGAAAAAGCTGCTCATCTCTTATATTTCCTTGTAAAGAATCACGGTTTCATAGATGGAAATAAAAGAATTGCAGCTGCATTATTTGTATATTTCTTGAACATGAACAATGCACTAATGAAAAATAATACACAAATAATTGATAATAAAACTCTCGTAGCCCTTACAATCTTACTGGCTGAGTCAAATCCAAATGAGAAGGAATTATTAATCAATCTAATTATGAATTTATTAAGATACTAGAATTATTGCGGTTTAGTCTATTTTATTCGTTAATTTATGATAATATTTATAAGATAGAGTTATAAGGAGACATTGAAAATGGAGAATGAAAATAATAGAAATCAACTAATGATGTCATTGTTGAATGTTGAATATCATCCAATATTGAGCGAGGACACAGAGTTGTCTGTTGTTTCGTCATTTGAGCTTAGTGATATATCTTCATTGGGGACATCCTTTCTTCCGATTGCCAATGCAATGAAGAGCGTAATGGATCATGCAACTGCCGAACAACTGTATAAATTTGACTATAGAGGCCATGTAGGAGAAATGACAAAATTTAAAGATGGTAGTGGTTTTCTTTCGACTATAACTAAACCCGGTGAGGGAGTGATCGGACAGGGTGCTTATGTGCCTACAAATATACCTTTTGATACAACTTCTCTAGTTATGGCCATAGCGCTTGCAAGTATTGAGAAGAAACTTGATGAAATCAAAGACGTACAGCAAGACATTTTAGAGATACTACAATTACAAGAAAAAGCTAAACTTAAAGCAAATCATTATACATTAAATGAAATTATGAACAATTTTAAACATAATTGGAATAATGAGAAGTTTATTAACAGCAAGATTAATCTTGTTCAAAACATAAAAAAGGAATCAGAACAAAGTATTATTTTTCACAGAGATCGAGTAAAGAATAAACTTAGTAAGGGAAGTTTATTTAATAGTGATCAAGATGTAAAGAAAAAACTAAATGAAGTAGTAGCTGAGATGAAAGACTACCAGTTAGCCCTCTATTTATATTCTTTTGCCGATTTTTTAGAAGTAGTGCTTCTAGGCAATTTTAAATCTGAATTTTTGAACGACTCTATAAAAAGATGCGAAAACTACTCTTATGAATATAGGAGTTTATACACTAAAGTATATAATAATATTGAAAAAAAAGTAAATTCATCTGTTCAATCGGTACTGTTAAGTGGTGTTGCAGGTTTTAACAAAATTGTAGGTAAGACAGTATCTAAAGTGCCTTTTCTAGAAGAAAGAAAAATTGATGAAGCCATTATTGAATCTGCTAAGAAAGTGGATACTTTTAACTCTAAACGTAGTATAGATGCAATCAGTCAATTGAAGAATGTTCAAAATAGTGTTGTATCACCTTTTGTGAACAATTTAAAAACTTTAGATTTAATTTATAACCAATCATCTGAACTAATTCTTGATTCAAACAAATTGTATTTAGTCACGGATAAAAACGAACTTGAATAATCGCTCATGTAAGATGAGTAATGTAAAGTGTTGGTTAATGAGAGGATAAAAACAATAAATCGTGCTTTCCACATAGAGTGAAAGTTCTTTTGAATTTAGTTTTACTGTTATTTACCAATAATATGTTAGCTGAATGGTTTATCCATAACTAAGAGAATAGTAACTGCAACTCTTATTGCCGAAAGTGATTATTTATCAATCTAATTATGAATTTATTAAGATACTAGAAACTTAGATGTGATAAAAGCAAGTGTTTTTAAAGTGGGAGATGACATGAAGAAAATAATAATAAAAAGACTTAGAAAAGTATTAGATATTTTTACATTGATAATTGTAAACTTGATATTAATTTATTCGATAATTGAAATTTCCAACAAGGTTCAGTCGAATAACCCTTTTTTAACAGGATTTGTATTTTCATTGATATATTTTAATTTTGTTAATATTCAGTTGAATTTATATAAAAATAGAAAAATGAAAGTATCTTCGTAGAATTTAAATATTTTATTTCCATTTTTTTGATATTTTTAGTTAATTCGTAGTGTATATGTTGTGAGAAAAAACCATTCAATCGTAGATGAAATTTCTAATAATACCGCTAAAAGACTGCATTATTTGACAATGTGGTCTTTTGTCACTATACTCTTGGTGGAGGTAGAGCTTTGAATATATTTATTAAACTGGGGTTAGTGTTAATTTTTGGTTTTATGGGAGGAAAGATAGCCAGTAAGCTGAATCTTCCAAATGTTACGGGATATTTAATTGGAGGGATATTTTTAGGAACATCCTTTTTTAATGTTATTACCCAAAGTGATTCACAAGTTATCAATTTCATCAATGAGTTCACATTATCTGCAATTGCATTTAACATTGGGGGTGAATTCTTGTTGGATACTATAAAGAAATTAGGGAAAGACGTCGTTATTATAACTATAGCTGAAGTTATCGGTGCCGTAGCTATTGTCTTTACTTTAATGTACTTTGTTATGAATCAAGATTTTGTATTTAGTCTTATGGTGGCATCAATGTCCGCGGCGACTGCACCAGCAGGAACGATGCTAGTCATTAAGCAGTATCGCGCTAAAGGACCGATGACTGATATGATATTGCCTATTGCTGCATTAGATGATGCATTAGGTATTATGGTATTTGGACTGGCCCTATCACTATCAAAAGTGGTATTGGGTAAAGTTACGGGCTCAACATTATCATTAGTCTTGGCACCTTTCGTTGAAATCGCCGCATCCTTATTACTCGGATTTGTAATAGGTTTTATTCTATCTAGAATTTCAAAGTATATTAAGTCCTCGCAAGAGTTAGTTGTGGTTATAATTTTTACGTTATTACTGACATCGGGTCTTTCAATGTTATTAAACTTAAGTTCGCTACTATGTGCCATGATGGTAGGTGCAACCTATATAAACTTGGGGCAAAATCCGTCGAGAACTTTTAATGCCATCAATAATTTTGTTCCGCCTTTTAACATTCTATTCTTTGCATTAGCGGGATCTTCATTAGATCTAACAATACTGACAAATATTGGATTAATTGGTATTGTATATGTAATCGGTAGAATGTCAGGGAAAGTTCTTGGAACGCGTTTAGGGGCTGTCTGTGTGGGGAGTTCTGAAACAATAAGAAAATACCTTGGATGGGCACTATTACCTCAAGGAGGGGTTTCTATTGGACTCTCAATGATAGTAAGTGCTCAATTACCAGAATATCGCGAAGAAATAGTCGGACTCATCTTATTCTCAGTTTTAATATTTGAAATAGTTGGACCGATACTCGCGAAAATATCGATTACTAAAGCAAAAGAAATTACAGTTTAGGAGGATCATTATGAACGTTCTATTTATTGTACTAAATCAAGTTGATACTTTAGAAGATGTTTTGACATCGTTGACACAGGCAGGAGTTCGAGGGGCAACCATCTTGGACTCTCAAGGTATGGGGTCTGCAATCTACGAATATGATAATCAAATGAGTGCATTATTTGGTTCCTTGAAATCACAATTTGATAGAGAACACCCATATAACAAAACTATCTTTACCGTGATTGAAAATGAAACACTCCTACAAAAAGCGATGGATGCTGTTGAGAAAATAGTTGATATGAATCAGCCCAACCAAGGAATGATGTTTACAGTTCCAGTTGGTAAGGTTGTAGGTTTACGGAAAGAATAATTATAGAATCCTCAATGTTTCCAAAATGTTGGGGATTTTCTTTTGAATTATTAAAAATACGATCTAGTAATAATAGAATAGAGCGTCTTTTTAAGCGTATTTAAAGACATTTAAAATTAATTTAAACTTTTTACAAATTCATGTTGACACTGTCATTTCTTAATGGTATATTATTAAGGCAGTCAAGGGAATGGGCCTGTAGCTCAGTTGGTTAGAGCGCACCCCTGATAAGGGTGAGGTCGCTGGTTCGAATCCATTCAGGCCCACCATTCTTATTAACTGTATCTTCTAAATTTGGGGTTTTAGCTCAGCTGGGAGAGCGCCTGCCTTGCACGCAGGAGGTCATCGGTTCGATCCCGATAAGCTCCACCAAATTTATAAACTATAAGCATCTCACTCGAGATGCTTTTTTATATTCTGTGACGATGTTGTTTTCTGAATTCAGATGGAAGCATGTTATAGTGTGCTTCAAAAATTCGTGCGAATGATTTCTTATTGGGGAATCCGGCATCATAGAGAATCCTTATAAGAGGATTATCTGTATTGATAATTAGGTATACAGCATGTTCAAGACGTAAATAATCGAGATACTCCTTAAACGTTTGATTCATATACTTTTTAAACAAACGACTTATGTGCTGAGGTGATAACGGATAATGTTGACTTAAATCAGCAAGTGTAATCGGTCGGGTATAGTTTTTATGAACATATAGTAGTATGTCGGTAAATATTTTAGGAAAGTTTCCTTGCCAATTCGGTATATTATCCACTTCAAGTTCAGAAATTTTGAGATAGTATTCGTAGAAGAAAGTATCCAACGCAGCATTGAAACCAAAGCGATCAATTTTTGAATAACAATCCATCAGCGTATATATTTGATTTATAGAATCCGTTAATTTATAACTATCAAACTGGTAAAAACTACTTACATAAGGAAACCAAGAAATGTTTTGTACGACATAACGACCTGATATAAAAAGAGTTAGGATTTCAGTTTTATCTAGTGCTTTTATTTGGTGATGAGCCATATAGGGAATAAGTAAGGTATCTTGGGCTGATACTTCTCTGATGCCATCTTTATCTTTAACTTGTAATTTCCCAGAAATACAATGAATGAAAATCAGCGAATCACACTGTTTTTCCTCTACTTGGAAGTTTCGATAAATTTCTTTTAATGCAAGTATCTCGTGGTTATCATGATATTTATAATGAAAGTTATCTGATGATTGCGTGCGCAGTTCTTGGTATATATCTTTAATTGTTTTAATCGCGGAATCCATTGTTCTACCTCTCTAAGTGAAAGAAGAGACTTCTTTCACATTTAACTGTTACTTTGTTAGTATTATAACATGTTCAAGAAATTTGTTCGATTATGATTCCTTTCATGTTCCTGTTTAACCCCAATCGTAATTATTCCAGTGATATAGTTCGAATAGAGAGCAAACATGAATCATGTTTAAGAGGTGAAAAAATGAAAGTTTTTATTATTGGTGCTACAGGATTATTAGGAAGTGAGGCAGCACGTCAACTAATTGACGCTGGTCATGAAGTATCGGGATTAGCACTTCCGCCAATTCCCACAGGTGCTCCAATTCCTAAAGAAATGACGCTGAAGTTTGGTAACTATGCTGAGTGTAGTGATGTGGAAATGGGAGAATTTCTAAAGGACATGGATGGTGTTGTATTTGCAGCAGGCGTTGATGAACGCGTGGAATGCCCGTCACCTGTTTACGATTTCTTCAAAAAATGGAATATTGATGCGTTACAACGTATTTTAAAGATTGCGAAAGAACAGAAAGTAAAGCATGCAGTTGTACTGGGATCCTACTTTGTTCATATGAATCGTAAGTTTCCAGAATTTAACCTTTATGAAGCACACCCTTATATTAGAAGTCGTGTCGATCAAGAAGAACTAGCCATATCTATGGCAGACGCATCTTTTGATGTTGCAGTGTTAGAGCTTCCATATATCTTTGGAACACAACCTGGACGTAAACCTGTTTGGACATTATTAGTAGATTCAGTAAGATCAACTCCTGATGTTACCTATTATCCAACAGGCGGAACAACGATGGTTACAGTTAAACAAGTTGGGCAGTCAATAGTTGGCGCCTTAACGTTAAACCGGGGAGGAAACTTCTATCCAATTGGATATACAAATATGACATGGAATGATTTGATGGGAGAAGTACACAATGCTATGGGATTGAAAGGAAGACCAATCTATAACACTACACAAGAACAGTATGTTGCTTCTGTTGAACCTTTACAAAAAGAACTTGATTCTAAGGGACTTGACTCAGGACTTAATATGGTTAAATTTGCAGACCTTCAATTTTCCAATATGTTTATTGATAAGAATGAAGGTAGTACGCAATTGGGAGTTACTGAAGATGATATCATTGAAGCGATTCATGATTCGATTCGCTTAAGTATCGATGTAGTGGATGCAACTGTCGAAGTCATCGATATGAAAGTCGATTAAATGTTTGTTTTATATTCAATTTTATAGGAAGAGGACTTGTCCTCTTTTTTTATGGAAAGTGCCTAAGACATGATATGATTAAAATAAATTAGAGGTATAAAAGCATGAAATTAGGAGAAGGTATTCGAATAAATCGACTCAAATTAAATTTAACGCAAGATGATCTTGCTGATCAACTTTTTGTTTCGCGTCAAACTATCTCGAAATGGGAACAAGGGAACACGTATCCCGATTTATCAAATTTACTTCGGTTGACAGAGTATCTTATGATAGTACGTTTGCTTATCGTGTGCCACTAAATATTATTATCGGTTTATTATTAGGATTTATCATATTCAGTATTTATAGCAGTAAAATTTACCCTTATTGGATGATTGCGGATGAAGGAATCTACTACATGGGTCCACTAACTTATAAAGAATCTTGGAAGAGAAATTTGAGTCTCTTATTCCATGATACTGATGAGACTTACTTGAGTGTTATACCCTATCGAGATATTGAATCAGGAGTTATTACTTATGAACTTCGTGCTTATCAAGATAAAGATATCATCGCAGTTCCTCAAGGATACAATAATCCGACTGTTGCTATGTACTATATCATGCAAGCACCTTTATATATTGCTTTGAAAACACAGGATGAAGTGATTAATTTAGATTTGAAAATCGACTATTACCGTGGGGATCAGGCATTGTTTCATTACAATATTGAAGTTTTACGTTATTTCAGCAATCGTCATATTAAAATAAGTGATCCAGATAACATCATTCAAAGAGTTTTATCTGGTGAAGATCTTTCATGAAAAAGAACATGTTCTAAGTTGAACATGTTCTTTTGGTATTATATTTTAACTAATTTTTTCTCAAGGTAACTTAAGGAAAGGTCAGCCAGGATTGCCATTAATGCTGTAGGCAGTGCACCAGCCCATACAATGGCGCTCCCGTTGGATACGTTAATACCGCGAGTGATTATGTCCCCAAGACCTCCGGCTCCTATAAAGGTACCTATAGCGGTGATACCGATGGCAAGGACAAGAGCGTTACGGATTCCCCCAATAATAATTGACATTGACAAGGGAAGTTCAACTTTAAGTAGAATTTGACGTGATGTCATTCCCATTCCTTTCGCAACATCGAGAAGTTGGGGCTGAACATTGAGAACTGCCGTATAGGTATTCTTTACGATTGGTAGTAACGAATATAAAAATACGGTCACAACAACAGTGTTAGGTCCAAGTCCCATTACAATCATTAAGATTGAAAGCATAGCCAAAGATGGAATGGTTTGAATGATGTTACCAATACGAATTACCCAAGGTGCAAGTTTACGGTGACGTGCAATCTTAAATCCTAATGGAATAGCAACGATTGAAGCAAATAAGACTCCATAAATTGATATAAGAAAGTGTCGTAGAAATTGCTCTAAGACGAGGTTTCCATTTGTTGCATAATATTGTAGTATTTCTGAAATCATTGAGCACTCCTTTCTTGGTACCAAGAATACCCATCACGCTGTGATAGCGGAGTTGGTTGTACTGATTCAAAATAGTTGTTTTCTTCTAAGAATTGTTGAGCAACTTTCTTAGGTTCAATTTTGAGTTCATCCGCTTTTCGATTTAATCCTTGCATGGTATCTTGCGGTATTTGGTCTTCTAATTTCAAGAAAATGGCTTCTAATTCAGGATGTGCTTGTAAGAGTTTTAAAGAGAGTAGCGGACTTGCATCGTACGGAGGGAAGAGATTCATATCATCTTCTAAGATTACAAGGTCATAAGCCTCAATACGACCATCTGTTGAATAACCAAGCACAGCTTGCATTTCATTAACTTGAACGGCATTGTAGACTAAACCAATTTCCATCGGATACAGGTTGGTGAAGCTAAAACCATAAAGCTCTTTAAAAGATTCATAACCATCACCTGGACGATCAATCCATGATGAATCAACACCTACTTTAAGGGTAGATGATAGTTTTTCAAAGTCACTAACTTTAGTGAGATTGTTTTCCTTAGCAAACTTTCGCGTCACCATGAAGGCATACGAGTTTTCGAATCCATAGGATGGAAACCACAGCATCTCATAGCGATTATAGTATTCTTTTTGTACAGTTTCCATCGCAAGTTTAGGATCGGAAATTGGATCCATTTGAAGTTCACCAGTTAACGATGTCCCAGTATACATTGCGCCTGCAACGTTCGCATCATTTCGAGTCAATGCTTGGTAAATAAGCAAAGTAGAACCCAAATTGTTGATTTGTGAAACTTTAACTTCTGGAACATAGTGTTGGGTCATTTGTACAAGTATTTCAGTTAAAATCTGACGTTCCGTTGTATTACCTCCAGCAATGACAATATCGTTGGATTGAGCACTTGCTCCCAAACCAGGCAGTGTACATCCTGATAACAGTGTTAATGATAGAAAGGTTATTATTATTTTTTTCATAATGCTTCTTCCTTTCTTGTAGTTTTAGGTGTCCAAGCAATTTCGATTTTTTCAAGAATGACATCAATAACGAATGCAAGAATGATAATTGGCAAGGTACCAGACAAGATAAGTGTCATATTAAAATTGTTGAGTCCACTAAAGATGAGATCACCAAGACCCCCAGCACCGATATATGACGCTAATGTTGTCCATGCAAGAACAAGAGTTGTTGAAAGTCTAACTCCTGACATGATCACTGGAAAGGCCAGTGGGACTTGGACAGCTTTAATTTGTTGGAATGGATTTAATCCCATACCTTTTGCCGCATCCACAATGCTGGAATCCACGGACTGCACCCCAAGAACAGTGTTTCTTAAAATTGGGAGTAAAGAATATATACATAAGGCGACAATAGCGGGTTTACGTCCAACACCCATAATAGGTACAATCATCGCTAATAATGCTAGTGAGGGAATTGTTTGAAGAACTGAAGCAATCGCAATTACAACCGATGAGAGTCGTTTACTGCGACTGATAATAACACCCAAAGGAATAGCAATAAGACATCCCAAGCCCAATGCTGATAAACTAATGAAAAGATGTTGTCCTATCTTAGTTATGAGTGTGGGTAGTAGTGTTATAAAATCATTCATTCAAATCACCTTCATAATTTGAGGCGGCAAGTGCTTTATCAGAAAGTTCCATATCTGCATCCTCATCAGCTTGAGGTTCATAGTCTTTCCATAGAGCATCATAAACAGCTTGCACAATCGCACCACGGGTTACGATTCCTACTAGTCGTCCTTTTGAATCAACAACTGAAATATTTCGATGACCTAATTCTTGAACATAATAAATAGCATCACGAATTGTCGTATCATTTTGAATATAAGTTACTTTCTTCATGATTGTACTTACTTTTTCATTACGATTTTTTACCTTTGTCAGTGCACGAATATCAACACGTCCGATCAAGACATCATCCTTATCAACAATTAAGATGTCATCAACACGTGTTTCTCTCATACGAATTGCAGTATCTCGAATTGTCATATCATCAGTTACTTTAATTGGATCAATCATTAGTTTCTCAACTGATTCATATTCGAAGATTGCCTGTTGAAGTCGCTCTTCACCGATTAAGTGTCGTACAAAATCATTAGCAGGGTTAATTAATATTTCTTCTGGTGTACCTTGCTGAATGACTTCACCTTTATCCATTATCACAATTTTATCTGCCATTGCTAAAGCTTCATCCATGTCATGTGTTACAAAGATAATTGTTTTATTCATATCTTTCTGTAGCTGCTTTACAAATCGTTGCAATGCATCACGAGTAATCGGATCCAAGGCTCCAAATGGTTCATCCATAAGAATAATATCTTGATCTGCAGCCAAAGCACGAATTACCCCAACACGTTGCTGCATACCGCCACTTAATTCTGAAGGATAGGCTTCGAGAAGTGTTTCAGGTAAATCAGCACGTTCCATCAACTCTAAAGCTTTTTGTTTTGACTTCTCTGAATCCCATTTTAATAATTTTGGGACTAAAGTAATGTTGTCATAGATTGTCATGTGCGGCATTAGACCGATTTGTTGAATAACATAACCTATTTGACGTCTAAGTTGAACTTCGTTGATTGTTTTAATATCAACACCATCAATGAGAATTTGCCCCTTACTTGGATCAATCATTCGGTTAACCATACGCATGGTTGTTGTTTTACCACTTCCAGATGTTCCGATGAAGCAAACGAAAGATCCTGTCTCTATCTGAATATTCACATTATTTACGGCTGATTTAGTTCCGAATGTTTTACATACATTTTTGAATTCAATCATAATTTTATTCCCTCCAATAGCAATGATGAACATGACCCGGAGACCTAAAATTAAAAGTTTTAATAAAAAAGAACATCAATATGTTCTCTGTAGATTATCGTGACATCATGACATGCATTGGTAGGATAATTATATCACTGTGATGAGTTTTTGCAAATTACTATCAAATCAATGAGATTTTCTCGGCGTTTTTCACAAGCAATAGAACTCTCAGACGTCCAAACTTTAACTTAAATAATTGAGAGCACAAATCCTTTCGATAACACTTAAATTGGGATTTAAAAAAGATATAATTAATAAGCGTAATAATTTCAGGAGGCTTTATGAAAAAAATATTAGGATGTATTGTTGCTTTATTATTGGTTGCAGGGTGTCAAAGTAAACCAAAAGAAGAACTTCAAATTTTGAAAATTGGAGTGATGCCTGCGGTGGATACGGCACCCATATTTGTTGCAATCGAGAATGGTTACTTTGAGGAACTGGGATTGAAGTTGGAAGCGGATGTTTATACGAATGCGATGAACCGTCAAGCAGCGCTTCAAAGTGGGGAACTTGATGGTGCGATGACTGATGTAATTGCCTTAGTGAATAATGTGGATAATGGCTTTGAAATGAAAGTAACCCTTTCGACAGACGGTGTATTTCCAATTTTAACCTCACCAAAATTTGAAGAAAAATCAGATATTAAAGTAGGAATGATGGAAGTCAGTGTCACAAATTATTTAAGTGATGAATATTTAAGCAATTACACCATTAATAAAGAATATGTGAATGAGATTCCAGCACGCTTAGAATTAGTGGCTAAGGGTGGTTTGGACATGGTTGTTGTTCCTGAGCCGGTTGCTTCTCAAGGAGAGGGCAATGGATTGAAGAAAACAGTGTTTGAATCCAAGGATAACTTTTCTCCAGATGTAATGATTTTTACGGATAAAGCAATCAAAGAAAAAAATACTGAAATTAAAAAGTTCCATGAGGGATACAATAAGGCCGTTACTGAAATTAATAAGAATCCAGAACTTGCACGAAATGTACTAGTTCAAAAATTAGATTTAAAAGAAGAAGTTTCAAAACTGATGGTTTTACCAACCTATCATGAAGCCCGTGTTCCTGATGAATCGTTTGTAAATAAAATTATTGACTGGAATAATCGTACCCTTAATACTGATGTGAAGGTTGGCTATAAGGACTTGGTAGACCCACAGTTTACCAAATGATTGATATCAATGAGTTAACTGTTAAGTATGGGGAACAGTTTGTAATTAAAAATCTTAATTTATACATTCAGAAGGGTTCAATTTGCACTCTGATTGGACCTTCAGGTTGTGGGAAAACGACGCTTTTGTATTGTATTACTGGACTTAAAAAAGGGACTCATGGAGTCATTAAGATTGATGGTGAAACCTTAATGGGTGTCCGGTCAAGTTCGAGTTTGATTCTTCAAGATTACGGTTTGTTTCCTTGGAAAACAGTTACTGATAACATATCATTTCCCTTGAAATCTAAAGGATATGCGAAAGATGAAATTAATCATAAACTTCAGAGTATATTAGATAAACTAGGGCTTAACGGTCTTGGAAATCGCTATCCTACTGAATTGAGTGGGGGTCAACGTCAGCGTGTAGCTTTAGGTAGAAGTCTTATCATGGAACCTGATTTATTATTGATGGATGAAGCAACCTCTGCCCTTGATTCAATTACAAAAGAAGGGGTCCAAGATCAAATTCGTGATTTGTCTGCTCAAAATAAGTTAACGGTATTAGTAGTTACACATAATATTGAGGAAGCTGTATTTCTAGGAGATCGAATTCTCGTAATGAATCAAGGCAAAATCACTCATGACCTAAATAATGATTTAGACCGAAGTGATGATATACGAAGTTCAGATACATTCCATCAACAATGTTTGAAGGTAAGAGGATATCTCAATGAGACAATTTAAATCGAAGGGATTCTCAATGCTATATGGATTCGTAATGGTATTGTTGTTTTGGGGGTTACTCTATTTACTTCTTGATACTCCGGCAATACCCAATCCAATCGCTACAATTACGCAAACACTAAGAATATTTCCAAATCAACTCGCTTATCATTTATGGGTAAGTCTGAAACGAATTGGTTGCGCAATTGTTCTAGCAGCGCTGGTTGGCACAACACTGGGCATCATGATGGGGTTATATCAACGTTTTGATCAGGCACTATCTCCAATAATTTATATACTTTATCCATTACCCAAAATCGCATTCTTACCAATATTTATGATTTTATTCGGATTGAATGAGCTTCCGAAGATTATCTTAATCTTCGTTGTAATTGTTTTTCAGTTTATTTTATCTGCGAAGGATGCCGTCAAGGAAATTCCGGTTTCCTGGTTCGATTCCTTTCAATCACTAGGGTTAAATAAAAAAGATGCTTTAAAACATCTTATTCTACCTGCAATTCTTCCACAATGGTTCACTGCACTTAGAAGTAGTGTTGGTGTAAGTATTGCTGTATTGTTTTTTGCTGAAAACTTTGCAACGAGTTATGGAATTGGTTACTATATTATGAATGCGTGGGCTATGGCTAATTATGTCAACATGTTCTGTGGTATAACGGCATTAGGCGTAATGGGACTTATGATCTTCATGGTAATTGATGGTGTCGAAGCAAAGGTTTGCCATTGGAAAATGATTGAAGCAAAAATGAAAAAGGAAAGTATACAGGCTTAAATCTAAGGATTTAAGCCTCTTTTGTTATAGAAACAAGTGTATTCGATGAAATCAGTGTGACAAATTTATGAGAAAGTGTATTTTTAGTGTTCACAGTGTATACATGCATTCTTATCTTCGTAGAATTGCTCTATACTATAATTAGCATTACGGTATTTTGACATGGGGATGATAAGGAGGAGATTATGAGTGTCTATATCGATAAAGTAATTGAGTTAATTGATTTAAGTCAAAACTTACCTTTAAATCAAATTATTTATGATGGATTACGAACAGCAATAATTACGGGTGTGATTCCAATGGGGGAACGCATTAACGAAAAGTATTATGCGGAATCTTTAAATGTAAGTCGAACACCAGTACGTGAAGCATTACGACGTATACAGGATGAGGAAATCGTAGAATACATTCCTAATTACGGAATTGTAGTTTCTACATTTGATATTGATGATGTAAAAGAGATATACCAAATTAGAACATCGTTAGATATCTTAGCTGCTACCAATGCCATGCAACTCATGACAGAAGAAAAAGCACTTAAGATGGAAACGTTACTAGATAGAACTGATGAAGCCCAAAAAAATAATGATGTTATGGGCGTTATTGAGATGTCGAAAGAATTTAATACAATGATTTATGAATTTGCGGAAATGCCACGTCTCGAATCGATACAAAACAGACTTAGAGATTATCTAATGCGTTTTCGTGATATTTCATTGACAGCAGACAAAAGACGTGAACGCGCTTTAGCAGAGCATCGTCTGATATTTAGATGTTTAAAAAATGGTGACATCGAACAGATGAGACTAGTCATTGCTGAGCATTTAATGCTTTCTGAAGAATTTATTATTCTTGAATTAGAAAGACAAACAAAAAAATGATTGAAATTGATAAACTTGTATCGTGTGCGACAAAGGCTTTAGTTGTGGAGGTAAGTCTTTATCCTAAACCAGGTCTTGTAGATCCGGTTGATTCGGGTGCACACCTGGATATGGATTATATTACATTCATGGAAAGTTGTTTCGCATTAATGCCAGGGTTTAAAATATACATCGAAACGGGTATGAATCATCAGGGTGACTTAAAAGAACTCTTTAATCTTATTCGTAAAATAGGGATGGAAAATGAATCACGAATGTTTTCTGCGACCGAAAATGTGAATACACATAAGGGCGCAAACTTTATGTTTGGAATCATTTTAGCTGCGATTGGATATCTTGATAACCCTTCATTAGAAGAGCTTCAAGAAACCATCAAAACAATGACTTCAGGACTTGTCGAAAATGAACTGCAGAATTTACACGAATTCCGCACGCATGGAGAGAAGATGTATCAGCAGTATGGTTATACTGGCATTCGTGGCGAAGTAGAAAGCGGAATTCCGCATGCTTTTAATATTGGCTATCCAATTTTAAGCTACGAAGAGGGTTCGTTTGATACACGTCTCAAACATGCCTTACTTGCAATCATGGCATCCAATGATGATGCAAATATGCTAAAGCGTGGTGGCTATGAAGGACTCCAAACAGGAAAAGAATGGTCACAAAAAAAATATATTAATCTAAATCAACACTTGTCTGATATGAATAAAAAGTTTATCGAAGATAATTTGAGTCCTGGTGGAAGCGCAGATTTACTAGCAGTGTCAATTTTTCTTTACTACTACCAAAAAGAAGTCATAAAAAATAACAGGTAGAGATACCTGTTATTTTACGGATGCAGTGTAAATTTTGAATTTTATATTATCGAATGATTTTATGAGTGTTTCGATATCTCGATATTTCTTTAAGCTTTTAAACTTATAAACATGTTCGTTATTTTTAGGATTCGAGTATTCTAGTTTTCCAATTTCATTGAGTTGCGTTATTTCATCTTCTCGAAGCTTGCGACTTAATAAGAAAACAAATGTAATTGTACCGGGATAATCAATCGCATCTGTTGTAAGGAGAAGCGGTTTGTAAACTTCTTTTTTAAATTTCCGTGCACGCATGTAATTAATGAAGAAAAAGGAAATGAAAGCCGCAAGAAACCAGCCAGAAAGTGATCGTGAGAAGATATTAGTCCATATAAATATAACTTGAGCAACCGCCAGGAGAATTGACGCACTGGTTATAAAATGGTTGAAATCAAGAAGTTGTTGGTTATAGAAAATTGCGAGTAAATCAGACGACAATTCATCAAAATTTTGCTTTTTACCAGCAGAATAAGAAATGGTAACGTGTGAAGAACTGTGTTCAGTTACAGAAACAGCTTGGGCACGTTGTGGTGCGTTTTTCTCTATATATAGTGTTACCTCTTGAGGGGTGTCACTCTTCTTAAAGAAATAGAAGCCATATTTTATCTTGGTTAACGTATATCCTTTTGTGTACTTGTTATGTAAAAAATCTTGAATTTCTTGAGGGGTATCAAAAAAACGTATGCGATTAATCATGGGCGTTGGGTAGTATTGGTAACAATACATTCCTTTCTTTATGTTGTTGTCTTTACGATAGCATAATTTATTTCTTATAGCTATGTTAGATGGATAGGATTTATATAAAAAACATATTAAAAACAACAGATACTTAATAAGTACACTCAGTACATTTCAAAAGTGGTAGGATAAAATTAGGAGGTATACTATGAACCCATTAAGTATTCATCAATCATTCCGTACTACAATTGAGACTGCTTTTTATCATAATCACGTAAAGAAGCTCAATTCAAGATCTGATATTTATGACTTGGCATGCCAAGATCCTGCAAGTATCATCACTGATATTTCTGTCAACCATACCCAAGAATTGGGACTTCCGCAAGACGCTAAAGTACTTGTTGAAAATAATGGTTCTATTGTAGGGCGAACAGCCGCTGCCCGTGTTATTGTAACTGGGAGTAAAAATACGCCAGAACTGAAAGTTCTTCAAGACTGTATTCATGGAAATCACCAAAGAACTTTTTACAAGGCTGATGTGCATATTGGGCTTAATGAGAACTTTGAGGTTAATGCTCATATTATGGTTCCAGATAATCAAATCAATAATCTTTATAATACAGTCATCAATTTTGAATTTGGCTCCATCAATAATCCAAAAGAAACTTTGTTTCTTTATGTGGATGCAAACTGGAGACATCCTAATTATCCGCATGGTCTTGTAGTGTTGGATCCAGAGAGTCATGTGGGTGCCGTTCTTGGACTAAACTATTTTGGTGAAATTAAGAAAGCACTCTTATCTTTAACATGGAATGCATCAAAGCTATATGGATATATTCCGTGTCATGGTGGCGTGAAATATCTTCGTCACGGAGACCGCAAAGAAACAATTGGTGTCTTTGGATTATCTGGATCCGGTAAATCAACGATAACATTCTCGAAACCGAAGCATGCTGATGATGTTCAGGTATTACATGACGATGCTTTCATTATCCATGAAGAAAATCTGAGTACGATCGCCCTTGAACCTTCTTATTTTGATAAGACGGCAGATTATGCAATGAGTCATCCCGATATTGCTTCTTTTGTAAGTGTGCAAAATAATGGCGTCACAAAAGATAAAGATGGCAATATCATTTTGGTTACGGAGGATATCCGAAATGGCAATGGACGCTGTATTAAATCACGTTACGCTAGAGAAAACCGTGTTGATTATATTGAGACACCGCTAACTCGTATTTTTTGGATTATGCGTGACGATGCTTTTCCACCGTGTGTACAAATTACAGATCCAGCACTGGCGGCAGTAATGGGAGCAACATTAACCACCACACGTAGCAATGCCGAGAATACAAGTGAGGTTGGAAAGCTTGTGATTGAGCCTTATGCGAATCCGTTCAGAATATATCCATTGGTTGAGGATTATCAACAATTTAAAAATCTATTTTCGAAACAGAATGTAAAATGTTATGTTTTAAATACGGGACACTTTGATGGAAAGAAGGTAACACCTGAAACGACATTTAATGCGATTGATCGAATTCTGACTGAAACTGGTAAATTTGAAACATTTGGATCAGCAAACTCGATGAAGTATCTAGTCCAAGAAAACTTTATTCCGGATATGATTTCACAAAGTTATCTAGAAAAGATTAAAAAAACATTTGAACTTCGCCACAATTTCTTGGCAAATGCGAGCGCATGGACTTGGCTGCCGCAAGAAGCTCATGAGAGTATTAAGGCTATTTTAAGCGGTTTGTAAAAGAGAAGTGCATGTCACTTCTCTTTGTTGTTAATTGAATAACTAAGTTTATGAAAAAAATGTTACTGATTGTTCACGAAGTGTTCACAGTGTTTATTAGGTGTTTTTTAAAAGAGAAACCCATTGATGTAAACGCTTTCCAATATTATGATGTGAATACATTCTCAAACGAGGATATCCGAAAGGGAGGAGAAGGAAATATGTTTAATGCAATAACTGTTCTAGCTTGGACAATGATTGTAGTATTCTTATTCTTAATTATGAAAAAGAAACTATCGCCATTTACAGCTCTAATTATAGTACCTTTGGTATTTGCATTGATTGGTTCATTTATGGGATTGTATACAGATCAGATTATGGAAGTGAAAAAATTAACTGATGCGTCTACAATTGGATTTATGGATCAAATTTGGATTTTGGGTGACTTTGTTCTTGGAGGTATTAAGAAAACCTCAACAACAGGAATTATGTTACTCTTCGCAATATTCTACTTTGCATTGATGTTGGATGCAGGGATGTTTGACCCAATTACGAAGTTGATGATTAAATTTGCGAATGGGGATCCACTTCGAGTATTGGTGGCTACGGGAATTGTCGCAGCGTGTGTATCGCTTAATGGTGATGGAACCACAACGACTCTGATAACCTGTACCGCATTTATACCGCTTTATAAGAAACTAAATATGAAAATGATGAACTTAGGTGTCATGGTAATTTTAATGAATACTATTATGAACCTACTACCATGGGGTGGACCTACAGCACGTGTTATCTCAGTGTTACCACAACTAAATGGTATGGATTCGCAAGTTCTTCGTGCAGTAGCACCTGGTATGATCTTATCAGTTATCTATATGATGGGTGTTTCTGTATATCTTGGTCTTCAAGAACGTAAACGTCTTGGAATCAAAGTTCTTGATGAAAAGGAATTAGCGGAACTTACAACAATTACTGATGAAGAAGTTCTAAAAATGCGCCGTCCACATATGTTCTGGCCTAACTTAGTTCTTACACTCACAATTATTACATTGTTAATGATGGAAAATACATTCCCATCAGTGTTCCTATTCTTAGTAGGTACTGTTTTAGCATTAATGATGAACTATCCAAAACTTAAAGATCAAAAAGTTCGATTACATGAAAACTCTGGCGACGCAGTTGCTGTTGTTATCTTAGTACTTGGTGCAGGGGTCTTTACAGGTCTCTTTACAAGTACAGGAATGTCAGATGGTCTTGCATTAAGCTTAACTAAGATGATTCCTACAAGCTTCGGACGTTTCTGGGGACTTGTGGTTGCATTCTTATCAGCACCTGGAACATTCTTCTTATCAAACGATGCATTCTACTATGGTGTTCTTCCAGTATTAACTACTGCTGGAGAAAGCTATGGTTGGACACAAATGGAATTGGGTGTTGCTTCCTTACTTGGACAAGCATTCCACTTACTCAGTCCACTTGTTGCCTTTATCTATCTCTTGTTACAAATGACAGGACTCGATATGGGAGAATGGCAAAAAGAATCAGCTAAATGGGCATGTGGTATCTTTATTATCTTCGTTGTCACAGCTGGCTTAACAGGAGTTGTACCATTCTATAAATAAAAGTATAGCTGGTATCACTACCAGCTATCTTTGTTATTTACGGGTAATGCCTGATAAAAATCGTTCCTTCACCCATACACTCAGTATCATTGAAATTGTATCGGTAGGAATAAAAGTAAACCAATAAGCAATCAATAATTTGCTAAGAGGGATTGAGACACCACTATTCATCTTTACATTGAAATACAAAATTGGAAGTGCAATAGCATAAAGAACAATTTCACTTGCAATGAAAGCGAGCCACTTTTGTTTCTTAGGTAAACGATTGTACAGGGTGTTAAGTGTTAGGGCCATTGGAATGAACCCAAGAATGAATCCAAATGTTGGAGACATAAAGACTTGAATTCCAGACATTCCACCTGCAAATACAGGAAGGCCAATCAATCCAAGTAAAATATAGATTAATATCGCAAAAAATGTTTGTTTGAATGTTAGTGATAAAGCGGTAAGACAGATTGCGAATACCTGCAAAGTAAACGGTATAACTGGTAAGGGAATTTTGATAAATGCAGAGATTGCAATAAAGCACGCGAACAACGCTGCAAGTGATAAATCTTTAGCTTTCATGTTTGAATTTTCCTCCTATACTGACTTCTCCAGAGTAGAGTAGTCTTTCATTGCCGTGATTATCTTTTACAAGAAGATGTCCTTGATCATTAATATCTACGGCGGTTACTGCTTGTTTTGGATCGTTATTAATCCAAACTTCTTCACCAAGAATAAAGCAAGATGAACGATACTCATCCAATAGTTTTTCTCGACTATCTGGTAATGAGTTATAAATTTCGTAGAAATTATTAACAATGGCTGCAACACATTCATTGCGATCAATGGCGCGGGTACTGTGTTTGTCAAGTGCGGTATAGATGTTTGAAATTGAATTGGGAATATCATTGTCGGTAAAGACATTAATGCCAATTCCCATTACTAAATATTTATAACTTTGAGATTCAAGAATGATTTCCCCTTCTGTTAAGATACCAGAAAGTTTTTGATGATTGATGTAAATATCGTTGAGCCATTTGATTTGAGCATCAATATCAAGACATTGCTTGAGACTCTTGATTACAGCAACTGCTGCAGCAAGTGTTAAAAGTTGCGTATCTTCAAGATGGGTAGTCGGTCTTAAAATAAAACTCATATAGACACCATTTTGAGAAGGAGAGTAGAAACTTCTTCCCATGCGACCACGACCTGCGGTTTGATTATCAGAAACAATTAAGACATCACTCAGATTTGAATCCTTGGCGAGATCTTTAGCATACGTGTTCGTTGAATCAACAGATTCAAGATACTCGATGCCGCTCAAAGTATTGGGATTAAGTAATGACTCAATGTAGGAAACGGAAATGTTATTATTTCGTGATAAAAGTTTATAACCCTGATTTCGAACAGATTCAATACAATAATTTTTAGATTTAAGTTTTTGGATTTCTTTCCAAACGTTAGCGCGAGTCATTGATAATGCATTCGCAATGTGTTCGCCACTGACGAATTGGTCAGGATGTTCTTCCAAGAATTCAAGAACGGTTTTCATACTAGTTCCTCCATTTATTTTCTACAGAATATCATGATACTGATCGATTGTAAACTAATAACTAAATCGTAGTTTACAATAGTGTGTGTTTTAAGTGTTTATACACGTAAAGAACACTCAATTTGTATCGTGATAAATTGGGAGAGACTATAATTAAGATGTAGAAAGGACAGGTGTATCAATGTTTTGGGTAAAACGTAAGAAGGAAATTACTAATAAACCAATTATGAAATCAGACCTTGTGAAACCTTTGGAACATAAAATAGACTTCACAGAAGAAGTCCTTGATCGTGAAGAACATGATGAAGTTGCGGTGATTGCATCAGCAATTTTATCGACAAGTTATGATGATGCGAAAATTCGTGTCAAATCGATTCGTCGCGTTGATCAAGACAAAGAAGCTGCAGCAATTATAGCGGCGGCAGTCTTGGCTCATGATAAGCCAGAATCAACGTTTCGCTTGGTAAGTATAACAGAGGAAGGGAGCAGTAAAGATGCTTAGAAAATTTAGAGTTAAATTAAATGATAAGGAATATGTCGTGGAAATGGAAGAAATTGGAAATCCTGAAGGATTATCATTTTCTCAACCAGTAGCACCTGTTCAAGCGGTAAGTGAAGCGGCACCAGCGCCAACACCACAACCTCAAGCAAGTGCACCAGTACACGTTGAAGGTGGTACAGAAATTATTGCACCAATGCCAGGAAACATCTTATCCGTTGCTGTGAACGTAGGAGACACAGTCAATGAAAATGATGTATTACTTGTTTTAGAAGCTATGAAGATGGAAAACAACATTGTTGCTCCTAAGGCAGGGACAGTTGCAGCTATCTACACAACTAAAGGAACAAGTGTTGATGTTGGTGAAGTAATGGTTGTCATTAACTAAATAGAAAGCAGGGAAGATTATGGAATTTTTACTACAGGGATTTATACAGGTTAGCATTCCTCAACTTATTATGATGGGAATTGGTTGCGTGCTAATTTATCTAGGAATTGTGAAAGAGTATGAACCAACACTTTTAGTTCCTATGGGGTTAGGAGCAATACTCGTTAACTTTCCAAACTCAGGATTGATTACACAACCTGGAGGACCAGAAGGAGTCCTAAACATTCTTTTCAAAGCAGGGATTGAAACTGAACTGTTTCCCTTGCTGATATTCATTGGTATTGGAGCGATGATTGATTTTGGGCCACTACTTCAAAATCCGTCAATGTTACTCTACGGAGCAGCAGCACAATTTGGAATTTTCTTTACAGTTATCGTAGCTGTACTTGCAGGATTCACTTTACCACAATCTGCATCCATCGGAATTATTGGTGCTGCAGATGGTCCAACCTCAATTTTTGTTGCTAATAAATTAGCACCTGAATTATTGGGACCTATCACAGTTGCAGCATATTCCTATATGGCATTGGTACCTATTATTCAACCAGGTGCTATTAAATTGGTTACAACTAAAAAAGAACGTGCAATTAAAATGGAATATAAAGCAAGTGGTGTATCGAAACGTACAAAGATTTTATTCCCAATTGTAATCACAATTGTGGCTGGATTTATCTCGCCTGTTTCACTACCACTCGTAGGATTCCTCATGTTTGGTAACTTACTCAGAGAATGTGGTGTACTTGATCGTTTGAGTGCCACAGCACAAAATGAGTTGGTTAACTTAGTATCCATTCTTCTTGGATTCACGATTGCAGTTAAAATGACAGCAGATCAATTCCTTAATACGCAAACATTGATGATTATTGGTTTTGGTCTTGTAGCATTTATTATGGATACCATTGGTGGTGTCTTATTTGCAAAATTCTTGAACTTATTTAGAAAAGAAAAAATCAATCCAATGATCGGTGCAGCAGGAATCTCAGCATTCCCAATGTCGGCACGTGTTGTTCAAAAACTAGCAACTGAAGAAGATCCTCAGAACTTTGTTCTCAACTATGCAATTGGTGCAAACGTCTCCGGACAAATCGCATCCGTTATTGCTGGTGGAATGATCTTGATGTTCTTTGCATAGAGAAGGAGAATTACTATGAATGTTGATATGAAACTGATATATGAAGCATTACAAATTATGGTTGAAGGAATGGCAGGTATATTTGCTGTTCTTGGTATTATTTATTTAGCGAGTGTTGCTTTATTAAAAATATTTCCTGAAGAAAAATAGGAGGATTGTCTATGTCTGAAATTCGTCGTATTCCTACCAAGAGACATCGAGATGAGTATAATCGATGGGTAGCATTCTTAAATACTGCTTCAATACGTCATGAAGATAATGTTGATGCCACATATGGTGTTTATGAAGACAATCGTTTGATTGCGACAGGCTCTATATATCGAAATATCTTGAAGTGTATTGCGGTGTGTAAAGACCATACAGGGGGACCTGTTCTAAATCAGCTCATCTCATTTTTAATGAGTGAGGTTATGGAACAGGGATATACCACAGTCTATGTCTATACAAAACCTGAATCCGTAGTTTCATTTAAGTATCTCGGTTTTAAAGAAATCGCCACGGTTAAAGATCTCGTCTTTTTAGAAAAAGCAGTTCATGGTTTTGATGAATACCTCAACAAGTTAAAAGAGTTAGCTCATGACAAACCAGATTCTTCTGCGATTGTTATGAATGCAAATCCTTTTACAAAAGGACATCAATATCTTATTGAATATGCATCACAACATTCAGAACATGTGTATGTCTTTGTATTATCGGAAGACATATCGGAGTTTCCAGCCGCTGTGCGATTTAACCTTGTGAAAGCAGGTACTGCACATCTGAAAAATGTTGAAATAGTAGAAACAGGAAACTATATGGTATCAAGCCAAACATTCCCATCCTACTTCCTCAAAGAAGAAGCAGATGTAACATACGTTCATGCGTCTTTGGATGCAAGTATCTTCAGACAAGTTGCTCAAGTGATGCATATCACAAAACGCTTTGTTGGCGAAGAACCTTACTCACAAGCAACTGCCATTTACAATCAAGCCCTATCAAGTATTCTTAATCCGGAAATAGAGTTGGAAATTATACCACGTAAAGAATTTGATCATGAGGTAATCAGTGCTTCTCGAGTACGTCAAGCCTTAAAGATCAATGACCTAGAAACCGTTAAGAAATTGGTTCCTGAAACAACACTAGAGTATTTAGTATCTGATGAAGGTCAACACCTTGTTCATGAATTACGAAATGGAGGAAAGTACCATGACAAAGTTTGAAATTAAAAATCCTGCAGTTGCAGGAACATTAGAATCATCTGATTTACAAATAATGATTGATAGTAATGAAGGAAAAGGAATTGAAATTGATTTACAAAGTAGCGTTGAATTCCAATTTGGAAAACAAATTCGTAAGGTGGTTTTAGAAACACTTGCGAATATGGGTGTTACAGATGCGAAAGTATCAATTGTTGATAAAGGTGCCTTAGATTGTACAATCAAAGCCCGTACAATTGCTGTTGTTCACCGTGCAGCAGGGCAAGTAGAATCCATCAACTGGGAGGAAATTGAAACATGGAACGTTTAAGAAGAACGATGATGTTCATTCCAGCAAGCAATCCTGGAATGTTGCGTGATGCTAACTTATATGGAGCAGACTCCATTATGTTTGACCTTGAAGATTCAATCTCATTAAAAGAAAAAGATACATCACGATTTTTAGTTTATCAAGCAGTGAAAACATTAGATTTTGGTGATACAGAAACACTCGTAAGAATTAATGATTTAGAGCAAGGTGGCCGTGATGATATCAATGCTATGGTTCGTGCCGGTATCGATGTTATTCGTCTTCCTAAAACTGAATCAGCAGAAGATGTTCACGCTGTTGAAGCTGTTATTGAAGAAGTTGAAAAGAAATGTGGTCGTGAAGTTGGATCCACAAAGATCTTTGCAGCAATTGAGGGACCTCAAGGTGTTCTTAATGCATTAAGTATTGCGACATCAAGTCCACGAGTTGTAGGGATTGCTCTGGGAGCTGAAGACTATGTTACAGCCATGAAGACGCGTCGTTACCCAGAACGTAACAGTGATGAAATCTTCTTCGCACGTTCAATGATTGTTCATGCAGCACGTGCAGCAGGTATTGCAGCTGTTGATACTGTTTTCTCAGATGTTAATGATTCCGAAACACTTCGCCGTGAAGCAGAGTTTATTCGTCAAATTGGTTTTGATGGAAAATCTGTAATCAATCCACGCCAAATTCCAGTTGTAAACTCAGTGTTTAGACCAACCGATAAAGAAATTCGCAATGCTTTAGATGTTATTGATGCTATCAGAGAAGCAGAAGCAAAAGGATCAGGTGTCGTTGCTCTAAACGGTAAGATGATTGATAAACCAATTGTTGAACGAGCAGAACGAGTCTTAATGCTTGCTCGTGCGGCAGGAATTGATGTAGAAGGGAAAGGGGAATAATCATGAGTGTAAATAAATTAGGTCGTAAAATACCACAAGAATATGCAGATAAATACGGTTTGTTTGTAGATCAATTTGACCGCAAACCGACATATCGTCGCAATAGTGCAAGCGTAACCGCAGTTTTACCAGGGGAAACAAAACTCCGTGATTCAATTAAAGATGTCATTATCGAATCAGGACTTAAAGATGGCATGACAGTTTCATTCCACCACCATTTCCGTGAAGGAGACTATGTCTTAAATATGGTTATGGAAGAAATTGCAAAATTAGGTATTAAAAATCTTACATTAGCGTCAAGTTCAATTGCTAATGTTCATGAACCAATTATTGAACATATTAAAAATGGTGTCATTACTAATATTACATCAAGCGGTCTTCGTGATAAAGTTGGTGCAGCTATTTCATCAGGAGTTATGGAAAACCCAGTTGTTATCCGTTCTCACGGTGGTCGAGCTCGCGCAATTGAAATGGGAGATATTAAGATTGATGTTGCATTCTTAGGAGCATCAAGCTGTGATGAATATGGAAATGCCAATGGATCACATGGTAAATCAGCATGTGGATCACTTGGATACGCACGTGTTGATGCAGAATTTGCAGATAAAGTTGTTATCATAACAGATAATTTAGTAGCATATCCTAACACTCCAATCAGTATTCCTCAAAATCATGTTGATTTTGTTGTTGTGGTCGATGCGATTGGTGATCCGAATGGGATTGCTAAGGGTGCAACACGATTCACAACAGACCCTAAAGAATTGTTGATTGCTGAGTATGCAAGCAAGGTTATTGTTCAATCACCTTACTTTAAACCAGGATTTTCATTCCAAGCAGGGTCGGGTGGATCAGCACTTGCTGTTGCTCGTTATCTAAAAGAAACAATGATTGAAAAAGACATCAAGGCAGGATTTGCATTGGGTGGACTTACAGCTCACTTATGTGAAATGCACGAAGAAGGTCTTATTGATACAATTATTGATACTCAATCTTTTGATAGAGGAGCGATTGAATCTATTAAAAATAATGACAAACACTATGAAATTAGTGCTTCAATGTATGCAAACCCAGGCAATAAGGGCGCTTCAGTTAACTTGTTAGATATTGTTGTTCTATCTGCACTTGAAGTAGATACGAAATTTAATGTTAACGTTATGACAGGATCTGATGGTGTTATTCGTGGTGCATCTGGTGGACATAGTGACACAGCTGCTGCATCAAAACTAAGCATTATTCTATCACCAATCGTTCGCGGACGTATCCCAACAATCGTAGATGATGTTAATACTGTTATTACACCAGGTCAATCAATTGATGTCGTTGTAACTGAAGTCGGTATCGCGATTAATCCGCTTCGTAAAGACCTCATTGAATGCTTCAAAAATTCAGATATTCCTCAATTTACTATTGAAGAACTTAAAGAAAAAGCTTATTCAATCGTAGGAAATCCTGAACCGATTCAATATGGTGAAAAAGTTGTAGCCTTAATTGAATATCGAGATGGAAGTTTAATTGATGCAGTTTGCCAGGTAGAACGTGACTAATTATCATCTTCATCAAACAATCGATGATGCCTTTGTGAGTGGAACTGCTCCAACACTGGAAGCGGTTTTACGTCACAGAGAAAATAGAATTAATTTTCTTGATATTATAATTGAGAAGTATTCAAGTTTTGCCTTAATTTGTACGAAAGTTAATATGCCAGGTTCGATTAAAAATAATGAACTTATTCAAACTCTTATGCAATATGCAAGTGAAATGTTGATGAATACTTTGAGCGAAAACAAACTGAACGTCGTCTATGAAAAATGGATTAACTTAGAAACAGGATACGAACTGATTCAAGTTGTTGATGGAATATCAGGAATTGATCTTAAGAATTTGATGATTAATCTTGAAGAATCCTGGGGATTGGGACGTTTATTTGATTTTGATGTCTACACTACAAAAGGAGCGATTTCGCGCGAAGATCTAAACGTTGGAGTGCGAAAATGTCTTGTTTGTGATTTGCCATCAAAAGTATGTGGACGTGATCGCACCCACTCAGTTGAAGCTTTACATCAAGAAATGAAAAAAATAATACTCAATGAAGGGAGAGTGACCTTTGATGACACAACAGGTTAAAATTACAGATACGATTCTTAGAGATGCCCATCAAAGCCAAATTGCTACACGAATGACAACTGAACAAATGCTGCCTGTTCTTGAAACACTTGATCATGCAGGATTTGAAAGTCTTGAAGTGTGGGGTGGCGCGACATTTGATTCGTGTCTCCGTTATCTTAATGAAGATCCATGGGAACGTCTTCGAACCATTCGAAAACATGTAAAGAATACAAAATTACAAATGCTTTTAAGAGGTCAAAATCTCTTAGGATACAAACACTATTCTGATGATGTGGTCGATGCATTTATTCAAAAATCAATTGAAAATGGGATTGATGTCATTCGATGCTTTGATGCATTGAATGATTTGCGAAATCTAAAACAATCAGTAGATTCAATTAATAAATATGGTGGTCATGCGCAAATGACAATTTGCTATACCATCAGTGATATTCATACGGACGAATACTATATTGAATTAGTCAAAGAAATGGAAAAAATGGGAGCTCATTCTATTTGTGTTAAAGATATGGCAGGTATTTTAACACCTGCACGTGCCTCAACACTTATTAAAGCGCTCAAGGAAGTTACAAAATTACCAATTCATGTACATACTCATGCTACCAGCGGTATTGCGGAGATGACATACCTCAAAGCTGTCGAAGCGGGAGCAGATGTTATTGATACTGCTAACTCATCGTTTGCTGGAGGAACTAGTCAACCTTCAACGGAAGCAATGGTTATCGTACTAAAAGAACTGGGATATCAAGTTGATGTAAGTCTTGAAGATTGCC
This sequence comes from Erysipelothrix sp., assembly GCA_036637915.1. Classification (GTDB taxonomy): domain Bacteria; phylum Bacillota_I; class Bacilli_A; order Erysipelotrichales; family Erysipelotrichaceae; genus Erysipelothrix. The sequence goes on from JAVWLP010000003.1 coordinate 102,498, forward strand.
AAGAAGTATCCGAATATTTCAAAGGTGTGAAGGAAGGCTTTATTGAAAGTGGTGTCTTTAATCCGAAAGTTCTTGAAACAGATCCGAATACGCTAATTTATCAAGTTCCTGGGGGAATGATTTCAAATCTATTATCACAATTGAAAGATGCGAAACAACTCGATAAGTTCGAACAAGTACTCGCAGAAGTGCCTAAAGTTAGAGAAGAGATGGGATATCCACCTCTAGTAACGCCTCTTTCTCAGATGGTAGGAACACAGGCTGTTATGAATGTTTTAAGTGGGGAACGTTATAAACTAATTCCAAATGAAATCAAAGACTATGTAAAAGGATATTATGGAAAATCACCGGGACCTATTTCGGAAGAAGTTCGTCAAAAAGTGATTGGAAATGACACGGATGTTATTACAGTACGCCCAGCAGATCTTTTAAAACCATCCCTTGAACAATTTGAAATTGAATCAAAAGAATTCGCAACAAGTATGGAAGATGTATTATCTTATGCATTATTCCCTCAAATTGCGACACCTTTCTTGAAGAAGAAAAAAGATCCATTCTATGATGTTCCAGAACAAAATGTTACCATTATTATTTAAATAATTTACTTAAGTATTCGAAAAAGGATTGTCTCCACAATTTGTGGATTCAATCCTTTTTATTATCTTCACAAAGATATATTTATTATATGTGATACATCATCTTAAATCGGTATTCGTATCCAAAATGTGGTGCCGTGTGGATTGCTGGCTTTTACACCATATTCAAATTGATGAAGATCTAAAATATTCTTAACAATTGATAAACCAAGACCACTACCATAATGATCTCTTTGATGATCGTTGTTACTTTGATAATAACGATGCCAAATTGATTCAAACTCTGATTCAGGAATTCCTTCACCATAATCAATGACTTCTAATAGGATATAGCCTCCATCAGTAGAAGTTTTAATACGTAGATTACTATCGGTGTGGACAAGGGCATTATTCATGAGGTTATAAAGAACTTGTTCAAATTTTAATTCATCTACACTAATGATAATTTCGTCTGAAATATTCAGTTCAATGAATCGATTTGTATACGTTTGTTGAAGTCTGCTCGTAATTGATGCAATTTGTTGTGATAGGTTAATTTTCTTGATATCAAGTTGCATCATCCCAGATTGAATTTTAGATAAATCAAGCATATCTTCAACAAGTTTACTTAGCTTGTTTGTTTCTTTGATAATGATCTGAAGATTATCTTCAGTCATTTCATCAGGCAGATCTTTCATCATTTCTGCATAGCCGCCAATCATTGTCAATGGTGTCTTTAAATCATGTCCGACATTAGCGAGTAGTTCATTTCTTAATTTTTCAATATTGCTAAGTTCTATTCTCATTTTATTAAGTGTATCACTCAGCTCTTCAATCTCAGTGTAGCCTTTACCTTGGAACGGTTCGATATAATTACCGTTAGCTAATACTTTAGCACCATCGTTAATTTCGATAATCGGCTTGGATATTTTTTTGTAGAGATATTTCGTGAGTAAATAGGAAATAAATATGAGAATGACACTTACGAGTACAAGCTGAACCTTTATCGTGTTGACTGTAGCGTTCACAGGAACGACTTGTGTTTGGACCAGAACCATACTGCTATCATCTAGTTTGAGTGCGTAGGTGATGTCTGAAGCGCTTCGAGTAGCGTTAGAATAGTCGAAACTTATGGATTTACCAGAAGCTCCAAGTTGATTGAAAATATATTGGAGTTCAAAAGAAGAAAAAACAGGGTTTTTTAGTGAAACACCAAAAGAAGAATCATCAAGTATATTCCCATTTGCATCAGCAATCAACACATACGTTTCACGATTGATAGTAACAGGGTTTTTTCGCGAAGGATTATTATACTGTTCTTTGACAGTATAGGCTAATTTCTCTACTTCTCTGGTCTTAATATTTCGATAGAAAGGTTCTAAAAGTACAACTTGAAATACCCACAAAATTATGAGTAGTGAAACACTGAATAGAATCAGTGAATTTTGAATTTTCCATTTAATGCTCTTTGGGTTCAAAACGGTACCCCACACTTCTAACAGTCACAATCCAGGAACTGTATTGTTTTAATTTTCTTCGTAGTCTTTTTATGTGTGTATCGAGTGTGCGATCATCACCATTGAAATCATATCCCCAAACATTGTTTAACATCTGTTCACGTTGCAATACGATTCCTCTATTTTCAACAAAGAGGAGTAATAGTTCGTATTCTTTAGGAGTGAGTTCCACAGGTTCATCATTAATGGTAACAGTATGTGCCTGTTTATTAATACATAGTTGTTGCCATTTATATTGAGTAAGGGTACTTTCGTTTAATGACCTTTTCAAAACAGCTTGAACTCGATACATCAATTCTTTCGGTGAAAATGGTTTTGTGACGTAATCATCAACACCCAAATCAAATCCCTGATATTTATCTTGGTTTTGTGTTTTTGCAGTTAACATAATGATTGGAGTATCAAATTCTTTTCGAATAGCCCGACAGGTTTCAAATCCGTTAAGACCATCCATCATGACATCTAAAATAATTAAGTCATAAGTAAAAGATCGAACTCTATCAATGGCTTCTAAACCATTAGAAGCCTCATCAACATAATAGCCTTCGAACTCGGCGTATTTTTTTATCAGATTACGAATATCTGATTCATCATCAACGATTAATATATTCTTCATGATATCACCTCACTTATTTAATCATAGTAATATGGCATTTGTGTGACATTTACATTATATAATTAATATAGTAATACTTAAATAAAAAAATCTAACCTAGAGAAACTAGATTAGATGTTATTTAAAATATGGTGGAGCTTATCGGGATCGAACCGATGACCTCCTGCGTGCAAGGCAGGCGCTCTCCCAGCTGAGCTAAAACCCCAAATTTAGAAGATACAGTTAATAAGAATGGTGGGCCTGAATGGATTCGAACCAGCGACCTCACCCTTATCAGGGGTGCGCTCTAACCAACTGAGCTACAGGCCCATAACATGACTGCTTTAATAATATATCACTATGCCTAAAAGAAGTCAACATGAAAAACGAGTAAAATGTAATTTTATTATAGATGCTTAATTGATGTATAATAAATGAAAGGAGTGATACGCATGATTCAACAAATTAATGTCCATGAATATGATCTCAACCGCCTTCTCGATATTTGGGAAGCATCAGTTTTAGCAACACATAATTTTATTAATAGAGATGCTATTGATGAAATGAAACCATCAGTAATAACAGCTTTCGCAGCAATGGATACCGTCTTGATTTATGAAGATTACGAATCTGTTGCTGGTTTTATGGGAATTAAAGATCATAAAATAGAAATGTTATTCTTAGATCCTATCTATCGTAAAGGTGGAATTGGTAAACAGTTAATCGAAGAAGCACTTCAAACCTATAAAATTAAGTATGTCGATGTTAATGAACAAAACTTTCAAGCAGTAGGTTTTTATAAGCATCTTGGATTTAAGGTCATCACTCGATCAGAAACTGATGATGAAGGAAGAAACTATCCGATACTTCATATGGAGTATGAATTGTAATGATATTGTAATATTTATATTAACTTTTGTTAACAAAACTCTTATTCTTCCAATGTTATGATGGATTTGGTCGAATATGATGGAGTTTTAAATGTCAATATTAGTTGTGATTAGGGAATACAATTTAAATATTAATGCAAGACATTAAAATAATATACTCAGAGTGGTGATGAATGTCGAACCGCTCTTTTGTGCATATTAAGCTCCTCATTATATTTATAGATTCATTTGAAAAGAAAATCTTTGGAGGAAATTATGATTTTTTTAACAAATACACCACAACTCGGTGATATACAGTTTAATGTAATCTTAGGTGGTTTTGGTTTATTCCTATTGGGGATTAAGTTTTTAGGGGATGGATTTAAGGACGCAGCGGGTCCGAAAATTCGTGACTATATTGAACGCTATACGGGTAATTTACTTTCTGCAATTCTAGTGGGAACCGTAATTACTGCACTAATGCAATCAAGTACTGCAGCTACTGTTATTTCAATCAGTTTAGTTCGTGCAGGATTGATGCGTCTAGACCAAGCAATTGGTATATCTGTAGGTGCTAACTTGGGGACAACGGTTACAGCATTAATGATTGGTCTCAATATTGAAGATATGGGGTACTATTTTGTATTTATTGGTGCTCTAATGTTGATGTTTTTACAACGTAAGAAGTATAAGAATTATGGTCAAATCATATTTGGGCTCGGAATTACTTTTGTAGGGCTCCAATTAATGAGCGATCAACTAATTATTCTTCAAGATTTACCTCAATTTGAAGCATTCCTATTAAAAATGTCAGATAATCCATGGCTTGCATTGTTAGCGGGAACTGTGGCTACGGCAGTCATCAACTCATCGATGGCAGTCATTGCATTAGTTCAAAAAATTTATGCAGGTGGAAACATGACGATGGTAGCCGCATCAGCCTTTGTCTTTGGATCTAACGTAGGAACAACTCTTACTGCTGTCTTAGCTTCGGTGGGTGGTTCGGTATCGACTCGTCGCGCTGGATGGTTCCATGCGCTCTACAACATCATTGGTGCACTGATTACGATGATTGTGATTCAACCTTACTCGGCGATGATACTGAAAATTCATGAAGTAGTGGGTGGCTCACCTGAAATGGCGGTCGGAATCAACCACTTCGTGTTCAATCTCGTATGGGTTGTTGGGATTATTCCATTTATTCCAGCATGCATTCGATTGTTGGAGATTTTAATACCCGGTGAAGATCGTATTAAAGAACGTGAAAAAATTGAACCTCTTGATTATGGATTGGTAACAACCTTTCCAGAAGGGGCACTACAATTAGCTCAAAAACAAATTTCGCAAATGGCCGACCTTGTTATGGAATCGTTAAATACAACGCGTGACTATTTACATTCACGTGATGTTGAGGACTATGATGTGGTTATGCAATTGGAAGAAATGGTAAATGAGATGGATAGCAATCTCACACGTTACTTACTCGCTATTGCAAAACAGAATAATGAGCAAGGTGTTATGGCTGAGAATTATGCAGCTAATTTAGAAATATGTAAAAATATTGAGAGAATTGGAGATATCGCAACGAATATCGCTGAATTTTATAGTCGTATCTTTGAGAATAGAGAATCATTCTCAGAAGAAGCGTTACAAGATTTAGATTTAATGTATAAACATTTAACAAGTATGCTTGAAAGAAGCTTTGAAATCTTTAAGGATGAAAATCTCGAGGGATTAGAAGAACTCCTCAAAGATGAAGAATATCTTGATGCCATTGATATTAAATATCGAGAAAAACATTTTAGGAGAATGTCTGATGATATTTGTGATGGAAAAATTACATCCAGTCTCTTTGTAGATATCTTGTCATCTCTTGAACGAATGGGTGATCATGGTATCAATGTTGTGAAGTATGTTAAAGCAAAAAAGGAAGCAGTCTATTAAGATTGTTTCCTTTTTACTTGAATTAAGATGAGGTTCTCGGTTAAAATGGGCATAATAAAGGAGAATGAAGATGACAAAGAAAATATATTTTGCAAGTCCATTATTTTCAAATATGGAATTTGAATACAATGCGCGAATAGTAGCGAAGATTCGTGAATACTATCCAAATTTAGATATTTATTTACCTCAGGAGCAAGTTGATATTAATGATAAGAATTCTTATGCTGACTCAACCATGATTGCGAAGGCAGATACGGATGCATTGTTGAGTTCAGATCTACTCATTGCAGTACTTGATGGGATCTCTATTGATGCTGGAGTTGCTTCGGAAATTGGTGTAGCTTATCAAGCTGGTTTACCAATTCTTGGATTGTATACTGATTCACGTCAACAAGGTGCTAATAACAAACAAAAACTAGAAGCAATCGGCAACCTGGGTGAGTCCCAATTCTCATATGTTAATCTTTACACTGTTGGTTTATGTAAACTTGCGGGTGAACTCGTTGATAACGAATCAACCATGATTGAAAAGATCGGTGAAGTTCTCGAATTGAATTCATAATTTAATGAAGAGGCGAGACTATGAATCGCTTCTTTTATTCTAGATAAGAAAAATGATTTCATGTACAATGAGACTATAAGGATGTGATGTTATGAAAGAACACATATTAAAATTAATGCCAGGAGAAGACTTTTTGGCGGCTCTTGATAACTATTGCAAAAAGTTTGATATCAGTGCTGCATACATAGGAACATGCGTCGGTAGTTTATCGAAAGTGATGCTGCGTAAAGGATATGACAAGTCATTATTAAAACTTGATGGTCCTTACGAAATTGTCTCATGTGTGGGTACACTATCCAAAACGGGAATGCATATCCATGGATCAGTAAGTGACCGCGAATTTCGCGTCTATGGAGGCCACCTAATTGGGGGATGTACTATTCAATCTACGTGCGAGGTTGTGATTATTGAACTAGAGAACCATGAACTAACCCGTTCTAAAGGAGAAATGTCGGGCTATAAAGAACTTGTAATTTCTTCAGTGCAAAAGAGTTGTAACGAAAATTAGTGAGGATGTAGAAATGGATATAAAATTAGTACCCATTACCAATGATAATGTTTGGGACGTCTATAAAATGTCGGTAGCGAAGCATCAAGAAGATTTTGTGGCTCCAAATGACCAAAGTCTAATAGAAGCCTATGTTACGGTATTAAAAGGTGGATATGTACATACCTTTGCTATCAATCAAGGTGATACTCCTGTGGGGTTTGTAATGTTAGGATATGGAGCTCAAGAAGGCGACCCTGAGATTGCAAAGAATAATTACTTGATTTGGCGATTTATGATTGATCATGAACATCAAGGTAAAGGATATGGAAAACAAGCACTACATGAAGCCATTAAATTTATCAAAAGTTTTCCAAATGGAGAAGCAAAATCATGTTGGCTTTCATATGAACCTGAAAACACATTTGCTAAGAAATTTTATGCTTCGTTTGGATTTGAAGAAACAGGCGAAATTTGCGATGATGAACTTGTCGCAGTTTTATCTTTGAATTCTTATAAATGAAGGCTGGGCAATGAAGTAGGATTAGAGTGAGGAAAAGCAGTATGCTAGGTATACTGCTTTTCTTTAGAATTACTTATCTTTTTTCTTGATATACTTCTTGTTAACTACATCTAGCATATCTTTTGTTCGTACAAAGAAGAGATTGTATGATGAAATTAAGAAACACACGACTCCAATAATTATAAATAAAATACTAATAATATTTCCTGAAGTTCCAGTTCCAAGGATTGGTTCAGAAACAATGAGAGCTTTCGTATATGCAATGATCAGTGCGATACCTAAAATAAAAAAAACAAGAGTAAACGGTTTACTGAAAATAATCGTAAGGTTTTGCATTGTTCTATAAATTGAATCGTCTTGTTTGTCAACTCCTTCAAACATTTCATTATGTTTCATGTTTAATTCCTTCCTTTCTGCTATGAGTGATTTATTAATAGTATTAATCATTATCTTTGTATCTTCAATTGAATTGTTAAGGATTGCAAGTTGGTGTTCTAATCTTTGTATTCTCGTTGCGTATTCGTCAGTAGAAAGCAATGATTTTATTTCCTTTAACGAGAATCCCATATTCCTATATAAGAGTATTTCTTGAAGGAATTTGATATCACTTTCTGAATAGTAACGATATCCGTTTTCCCCTATTTTTGAAGGGGATAATAATTTTATTTTTTGATAGTGGTGAAGTGTTTTCACTGTTACACCTGTTTCCTTTGCAACCTGACTTACTGTATAAAATGTGTTCATTGTTCCTCCTTTCAACACTATTGTCCACCCTCCGCAAAGGGGAGAGTCAAGAGTGCTTCTTATATTTTTATAAATTATCGTTATTTAATATTTATGGGATTCTTATTCGATTGGAGTTATATACTCCAAAGTTGTCATAACAGTATTACGTGCACGTTTAATGAAATTAACAGAATGATAAGCACTTTATTCATAATATAAGAAAAAGGACCGCTCTCTTGAAGTTCCATCAGTTGCTGAAATTAAAAAGATCTTCTTATCGTTAGATAAAGTAAGAATTTTGAATTTTGACGGCCTAATCTAACGTTAATTTGTTTTTAACGTAAGCTTGAATAAACAAGATTAACAAGTATTTTGGTGCAAAGTTTACAATCATAAAAATGAGGAGTCAATTCTTAGGTAAGTATCGATGTGTGACGAAGTTTTGATATAACCAAAAACTGCTTAACTTCATTATAGTTTCGCATCAATTGAAACGCTATAAGTTTTATCTTAGAATTCGTGAAATCTTAAAATAACCTTGATTTGTATTCCAATGTTTTGTACAATTGGAATGCGCCGACTTAGCTCAATTGGTAGAGCAACTGAATCGTAATCAGTAGGTTGGGGGTTCAAGTCCTCTAGTCGGCACCATTATTCATTTTACCCACAAAGAGCTACTCTTAGTGGTTTTTTTATGTCTATACAACACAAAAAAACACCCAGATATTGTAATATCTAGGTGAAAATGTTGATAAGCTATTTATAGTGCTAGTAACTTCTCTTTAATTTTATCAAACTCTTCTTGAGTAATGACATCTGCATCCAGTAATTTTTTATATCTCAATAATTCATCCACAGGATCTACATCAGCTTTTGGTGTTTGATTTTGTGGTTGACTTTGGTTAATGGTGTTCGCTATTTGATTTCCAAATGCTACACCCGCACCAAGACCTGCGAGTCCGCCTTCTTGATTTGATGCATCGCGCATTGCTCTTACAGATTGATACTGAGTAAAGGTAGCCATATCTTTAGAAGCAAGTCCAATACCAGATTGTTCATCAATTAATTTTTCTACTTCTTCAGGTAAAGAAATATTTTCAACATTGATATTCACAAATTCTAATCCGAGTTGTTGACATTCTACATTTACTTTATCTCTTACCGATTGGCCAATGATTTTGTATTTCGCACCCAAATCGAGGGCAGGAATATTTAATTCAGCAATTGCTTCTGCAAATCCTGACGAGATGAGTGAACTTAGATAAGTTATGATATCCCATGTTAATGTTAATTTTTGGGAGCCAAAGATTTCTTTCATAAACTTTTCCACATCAGTAACTCTAAAACTGAACATACCAAAGGCTCTTAATCTGAGAACTCCAAAGTCAGCATCACGCATCATGATTGGATTTTTAGTTGACCATTTATTATTTATAAATTGGTTAGTACTTACAAAGTAAAAATCACTTTTAATAGGGGAATTAAAATTATGAGGAAATGCCATAAGTGATGACAAAATAGGGAGGTTCCCAGTGTCAAGAACATGCGTTCCGGGAGGTAAAATATCTGCAAGTTTACCACCTGTTACGAAAACTCCATATTGACCTTCTCTAACAATAGCTTTAGCCCCTTGTTTGATTTCGTTACTTTCTCTATCAGTATATTTTTTTACTAATATTAAATCACTTTCATCTACGTATTCAATAACATCTAAAAATTGATCTTTAACCCACGCCATAAAACGCCTCCTATCGTACTAATGGTAATCCGTTTTCATCTTTAAAAGTACCAGTTAGTATTAATACTAAATCAATTATCCAACCAAATCCTAGTAAGCCTGCGGTAAAGAAATATAGAACTCCCATACCAATTTTTCCAGCGTAAAACTTATGAAATCCAAAAATTCCGAAAATTAAACAAAGAAAGAATGCAGTCCATTTACTCTTAGGTGAAACTGAATTTCCTTTAGAATAGCCTTGTCCTTGATAGTTGATTTGCTTTTCAACATTAATACTTTCTTTAAATTTTTCCTCTTGAATTGAGGTGTTATTACAATAAGTGCAAATACCATTTTCCATTGGTGCGCCACAATTTGAACATTTTGACATAAATTACTCATACCCCTTCTAATAACATATGTATGTAAAGTTATTATACTATTTTTGGTACTGAAATTGAACCAATTCCAGATATTTGTAGTGAAATGATCATGTGTAAAAGTAAGATATTTATAAAAAAGTTCCATCATTCAATATAGTTAAGTTGAAATATTAGATTTCTAACATAATAAAAATGTGAAAGTATAAGAGATTTAAGGAAAACATTATAATACTATGAAACCTCAAATCTTTTTGCTATAATACCTATGAAGTAAAAGGAGTGTATTTATACATGGAAGGTATCGAATTACTAAGTTTTCAAATGATTTCATTTAATGGTTCAGCACGTTCATGCTTTGTAGAAGCAATCGCTGCTGCAAAAGAAGGCGACTTTGATCGCGCAGAACAATTGATGGCTGAAGGGGAAGAACAATTCATCGAAGGACACCGTGTCCACGGTCAATTGATTCAACAAGAAGCACAAAATGGTAATACAGAAGTTAATCTTCTTTTAATCCATGCTGAAGATCAAATGATGAGCGCAGAAGTCTTAAAGATTATTGCTGCTGAACTTATTGATATTCACAAAAAAATTCAATAAGAATTTTATCGTTAATTCCTAGGAACTATAAAGTATAGAACCTAGGGATTTTTTTATATGTTATTCTATCTTTTACATTCTATGCGTTCATGATACAATTTGCTCGAGGTGGAACAAATGGGAATCAATAATATCGTAATTATTTTAATTCGTTGTATCATTATCGCAATTTATTTACTGTGGATAGTTCGCTATAATAAAGCAAAGCGAATGGATGGAGCACTAGCGTTTTCGTTTGATGTTAGATCTTGGATTGAAATTGCTGCTGTAATTATAGGGAATCTTTGCTTGATGTTTATTCCGGTTACTCAAACTAACGTGGGATTTATGTTAGCACTAGGTTATGCTATGTTAATTATCTCTTTCTTGCATTTAAGACGTTTTGTTGTCGTTGGTAAGAAAGTCGTATTTATGATGGAACATCCCTTTGATGTGAAATCATTGAGTAATCTAAAATACCACAAAGGGGTTATGCATATATCAATTAAGGGTCAATCATTTAAGGTTCGTTACCCAATTGGTAACAAAGAAAAAATAGAAGAAAGACTGTCTGGAAAGTATTTTCGCAAAAGTCGTTAAATAGCCGTTATTTGTTAACGGTTTCATCTAGACTATATAAAGTTTTATTGTTATAATGAAGTTGTATTCAAGGAGGATTTTATACTATGAGAAAAATTGTACTACTTTGCTCAGCAGGGATGTCAACTAGTATTTTAGTTACAAAAATGCAAGAAGCAGCAGCAACTCAAGGTTATGAGGTTGAAATTTCAGCTCACTCAGTAAGTGAAGCTGCACGTGTGGGAGCTAACGCAGATATCGTGTTATTAGGCCCACAAGTTCGTTTTAACTTAAGCACAGTACAAAAACAATTACCTGAAAAACCAATTCAAGTTATCGATATGCGTGCATACGGTACAATGAACGGTGAAGCAGTTATTGCTGAAGTTAAGAAAACATTAGGCGACGCTTAATTAGTCAAACAAATGTTAAATAGAAATGTTAGTGAAAACTAGCATTTTTTATTTGTAGATAATGAATTATAATGTGTACAGGAGGTAAAGTTATGAAAGCAGTTATTGTATATTGGACAGGATCAGGTAATACGCAAATTATGGCAGACTCAATTCAAGAAGCAATTGAGGACATGGATTTAGAATGTGAATACTATCAAGTATCTGAAACAAGTGCGGAAGATGTGAAGGATGCTGATATTTTCTTCTTAGGCTCGCCAGCTATGAATGATGAGAACGTAGAAGAGTATGAGTTTAGACCATTTCAAGATGAATTAAACCCACATTTATCAGGGAAGAAGGTCGTTATGTTTGGATCATACGACTGGGGGGAAGCTGAATGGATGGAAAATTGGAAACAAGAAATGAATGATGTTGGCGCTCAAATTATGGATACATTTGTTGTCCAATGGGAACCTAATGATGATCAATTGAAAGAAATTTACGGTAAAACACAAGAAATAATGAAATAATTTACATCGTATGAAATATATTCTATATATTTTCAGAAAAGATGTTGACATTTTTCATTGGGTGGGTATAATAGTATTATAGATAGCATAACTATCTAATAATACTTGTCCTCAGGAGCCATATAGTAATCTCTTTCCTCGTTATTTACTATTTAATCTATAGTGTTTCCTCCATTGATTTATAGATGATTATGTCTCCGAAACTAGCACATGAAAACATGTGCTTTTTTTCTTTCATTAAATGCGTAAATACGCTATACTTTTAGTAGTGAGGTGCGCTATGAAAGTTATGTATCCAGGATCCTTTGATCCTATCACAATCGGTCATTTGGATTTGATAGAACGATGTTCAGCAAAATTTGAAGAAGTGATTGTCGCAATTATGATTAACGGAAGTAAGAGTGGTACTTTCACACTAGAAGAACGATTGGAAATGGTTCAGGAGTCTATTCAACATATGCCAAATGTAAAAGTTGAGGTAGGGGAAGGACTAACCATTGAATTTGCTCAAAAACTAGAATGTGATGTTTTAGTCAGAGGAATTCGTGCCGTTATGGACTACGAATATGAATTACAACAAGCAACTGCTAATCGTATTTTATGTCCACATATTGAAACGTTATTTTTAGTTGCGAATCCGAAGTATTCTTACATATCTTCATCAGTAGCAAAAGAAATTGCGAAGTACGGTGGAGCAATGGATGGTTTTGTTACCAAAAATGTTGCTCGTCGTCTTGAAGAAAAGTATCGAAAATAATAAAATAAAAAGAGAATATCGTATGATATTCTTTTTAATCAAGCCCCTGTAGTTAAATGGATATAACAAACCCCTCCTAAGGGTTAATTATCAGTTCAATTCTGGTCGGGGGCGCCAAACAGTTTATGTCAAAGTGACTTTCTCCTGAAAGTCACTTTTTTCATTTGATTGATGCATTACAATCCGAATTCTTCCCAGTCATTGACACTGGTTATAATAGGAAGCCAGCATTCTAATTCAAAAGAGTCCTTCGTATAGGGTCTTACGTAACCATCAATTATTGCGACGCCTTCACAATGAATAAGTACCCAATTATCTTTAATCTCCTTAATTACAGAAGTATAGCGTACAAGTGGTTCATGTTCAAAAATATAAAAAGTATCTTCACGTTCATCTGCATTCTCTATATTCTCCACTTCGAAGCAATGTCCTAATAATTCGTCAATTTGTTTAGAAGATGTTTCAATTTGATTAATGCAAAGATAAGGACTAAAGCTTATTTCTCCAACTGTACTTTTTTCGAAAGAACAATCGAAGGAATACTCTAAATTTCCATCGTCACTGTCATGGACGAAAAAGGCAGTATTCCTCGTTTTTGTATTTAAAGCAAACGTTGTATTCATAAATTTCAGACTCATAATAGCACTCCTAACTGATATTATCTTATCATGCTTACCCTATGAATGAATGAGTGAGAACTGAATGATAGTTCCTTAAGATATTAAGGAATGTTCCATGCATCTTTTAATGCCAATAACCCTTTAAGGACTGTAGCCTCGCTTGATTGTGATAACCCTAAAAAAACTGTTGAGCAATGCCGGTTATCTTGATAGAAATCCGTTGTAGGATAAACTCTGACATTCTTTAATTTTGCTAATTCAACGAGTTCATCTGACGTTTGGTGAGAATTCAGGTCTAAGATTACAAATAAACCACCTTGATTGTCCCGAACCGTTACCTGATTTCCAAAAATATCTTTACATTGTGAGACAAGGAAATGATAGCGCTTTTTATACTCTTTATTCATGATACGAATATGTTTTTCGTAATCGTGATTATCAAGAAATTTTGTAAGAATGGCTTGTTGAAGTGTAGATACCATTGAAGTCTGGTTACCAAAATATAAATCATAGAGAGGAACCAGTTGTTTTGGTAAAACAAGATAGCTCATTCTTAAAGAAGATGAAAGAGGTTTTGAGAAAGTTCCTAAATAAATGACGTTATCATCGGTTGCAATTGACTGTAGAGAGGGAACCGGATCGCCGACATAGCGGAATTCACTATCATAATCATCTTCAATGATGAAAGCACTATGTTTTTGTGCCCAGTCAAGAAGTTCCAAACGCATCGGCATTTGCATTAATCCTCCCGTTGGGAAGTGATGTGAGGGGGTGACAAGCAGTGCGTGAATTCGAGTATCCGAATTATTTGGAAGATTAATAATGCCATTTTCGTAGTCAAGAGCTACAACGTTCGTATATTTTTTGAGAATATTTCTTGAAACGGGGAACCCTGGGTCTTCCATTGCAATCGTGACAGAGTCTAATTTGTTTTTTAAAATTTCACAAATTATATTTAAACTAAAGTTATGGCCATTTGTTATTACAATCTGATCCACATGTGCATCAATACCTCGATGCCGCGAAAGATAATGATTTAAGGCGGTTCTTAGTTCTAAACTGCCTTTAGCATCAAGATGATCTTCTATTTGGGCTTCGAGAACTTCTAAACTGTACTTTTGCCATTTAGAAATAGGGAAGTCTACAAAGTTTGTGCTACCATAGCTAAAGTCTGCTATATACCGAGATTTAGTTTCAAACACAAGAGACTGCTCTGAGATTGATTTATTTTTGAGTGTTGTGAAATCATCTCTAACTTGAAACCCGATATTGGGAATAGAATTAAGATATCCTTCAATTTCTAATTGTTGATAGGCGCGATCAACACTATTTCTACTCACAGAAAGCTCTTGGGCTAACGTTCGTGTACCAGGTAATAAAGCACCTTTTTTAAGGCTGCCGTCAATCATATTTTGAATCAAGTGTTTATATATTTGTTGGAAAATGGGGGTTTTACTTTTTTTATCGATAAACATATTCACCTCTACTGGACCTATAAAAAAATGGTTTGGTGGTACTTACAAGGGTCCAGTTAAAGTGTATAATTGTTATGGATACAGGTCAAGAGGAGAATCTATGAAAAAACAAATTGATTATTATAAGGAAGCACCAGATGCATTTAAAGCAATGTTTGAAATGGAAAAATTTATTAAAGAGATTCCGTTAGATTCAAAGCTAAAGGAACTGGTAAAAATAAGAACTTCACAAATTAATGGGTGTGCTTATTGTGTCAATGAACACTCAAAAGAAGCTCTTGAAATGGGAGAAACAATTCAAAGAGTTATTAGTCTTGTTGTTTGGAAAGAGTGTACGTTCTATTCACGTCAAGAACAAGCGGCATTAAACCTTGTAGAGCATATAGTGGAAGTTGCAGATAAACGTATTCCAGATGATGTTTATCAAGAAATATCTAAATACTTTACAGATCAAGAGTATGTTTACTTAGTATTTTGTATCAATCAAATGAATGCATGGAATCGCATCGCTATATCAATGGGAAAGCATGCTGATTCCATGGAATTATAAAAAAAGAAGGTTATCCTTCTTTCTCTTAAGCATGGTCTAGAGGCCATGCTTTTTAATATTTTGTTTATGGTATAACAAAGCTGATGAAAGGCAGAACCGTATTTCATTTTGTGGTAAGGACTCAAAAGGATTTAAAAGTATAGCACGATTATTTAAGAATTGAAAATCATTGGCGAATAGATCACGAAAATTTTCAATGAGTGATGTTTGACAATGGAAATAGATTGCAACTTGATCACCGAGGCGATCCATTCGAATGGGAGTTCCTGATTTGCTTTTGAGAGTAGAGTATGTAGGCTGGCCCCATTTTAGGCTTTCTGTAATTTCACCAATATCTTTGCTTTCAGATGCAATAGTATAGAGTAATTCTCTAATTTGAACTAAGTAAGAATGGTAGGGTTCTTCATAGTTTGCCAAAATATCATAATTATCTGAATTCATAAAACCTCCTAATATGTGCGAGTTTATTTTAGTCTAACATAATAAAATAATGGGAAGGTTTAAAATGCTCGGTACATCGAAAGCACAAAAAAACCAACAAATTGTTGGTTGTGAGTTTATTCATGGTGCACCAAATAAGATTTGAACTTACACGACTTGCGTCACACGCCCCTCAAGCGTGCGCGTCTACCAATTCCGCCACTGGTGCAACTGCTTTGATATTATAGCATTCATATTTTTTGATTTCAACCAGTATTCGCAAATATTATCGCATTTTAGAGCGAACTTTATGTTTCAACCAAGTGCATGTCGTTTATCAACATGATATAATAATTCCATGAAATGAGGAAATTATGAAAAAGAAGTTTGGACTTTTATCGGCATTAGTAATTGCGATAGATTTATATACAAAATATTGGATTGAACAAACATTGAATCTTGGCTCTTCAATAACAATAATTCCTGGTTTTTTTGATTTGCATTATCTTCGAAATACAGGTGCAGCTTGGAGTATGTTGGATGGAAAACGCTGGTTTTTCATTATCTTGGGTTGCATCGTTACTTTGGTATTATTGTACTATTTCTTGAAAGAAGAAAAACCTTGGTATTCGTTAGGTATTGCATTAATGCTTGCTGGAACAGTTGGGAACCTCTATGACCGTATGGTATTGGGATATGTTCGTGACATGCTTGCATTTAATCTGTTCGGGTATCATTTCCCAGTATTTAATGTTGCAGACTCTGCACTTGTTATTGGTGTATTGATATTGGTAGTACAAATGTTTATTGAGGAAAAGAGGTCTGTATAATGGAAGAAATTATAGTAAATGAGGAATTCGCAGGGATTCGTGTGGATCAGTTTTTAGCACTTGCCCTTCAGGATTACTCCCGATCAACCATTCAATCATGGATTGATCAAAAGAAAATTATTGTGAATGATGAAATTGTGAAACGTAACTATCGGGTAAAAACGGATGATGTCATTCGTTATGAAATACTTACCGAAGATATTGAGCTTGTAGCAGTACCCATGGATTTAGATATTGTCTATGAAGATGATGCAATTATTGTAGTGAATAAACCAAAAGGATTAATTGTTCACCCATCAGCATCAAGCCTTAATCAGGCAACTCTTGTGCATGGATTATTAGCACATACTAATCAATTAAGTGATATAAATGGAGAATACCGTCCAGGAATTGTCCACCGTATTGATAAAGATACTTCAGGATTATTGGTAGTTGCGAAAACAAACGAAGCGCATGAGATTTTAGTACAAGATTTAAAAGATCGTAAGATTTCTCGTGAATATTTAGCACTAGCGCATCATCCTTTTGAGCATCAATCTGCTACCGTTGATGCACCAATTGGTCGTGATCCTAAAAATCGTCAAAGAATGTGTGTTACTGATCAAAACAGTAAACATGCAGTGACCCATCTTTATCTCGTAGAAAACTTTAGAGAGTACAGCATTTTAAGATGTAAACTTGATACAGGACGAACACACCAAATTCGTGTTCACTGTCAATATATCAAGCATCCTATCGTTGGGGATCAAACATATAGTTATAAAAACACACCTGATACAAATGGACAATGTCTTCATGCCTATAAACTTTCTCTAGAGCACCCGATTACGCGCGAGAAGTTGACTTTTGAATGTGAACTTCCGCAAGAAATGAAAGATGTTATCGAAGAAATTAGGAGGTTGGATTAGTGTATAAACAGACCCAGTATGATTCATGGCTTATCGAGTTATCCAATTACTTCATTAAAGAGTATGGATATCAGATGATAACAATGTCAAAAGATAATACTGAAATCTGGATGGTAAATCCTTTAAATAAGGTGAATCCAATTGTTATGCTTTCCTCATTGCCTATTTCTCGTTTTAATGCTGAGGCTATAGGAAAACATCGAGAGTCACTCGCTATTGTGTTTAAAACAATGGCTGAAGGCATAAACATCAGTGTTTATCCTGAAAAAGATTATATTACCGAAAAAAATGTTGTAGTTGGTCCGCTCTATAAGTCTAGTTCTTTAGCGTTAAGTCAATTCAAGAATATTGAAACAGTGCTTAAAGAGAGTAATAACCCAGATCGTGCATTATCAAAAGCAGTCCTTAACCTAAAACGTACTGTGCAACAAAGCCAAAAGAAATCCTTTGTTAAAGCGTTTCCCGTTACGAATGCAATTTCCACAATTTGTATCGTTATTTTTTCGATTGCAGTGTATCTCAGAATGACGGGTATTGATTCAACGACAACAGCTGTAATGCTGGGAGCGTTCTACAAACGTTTCATTCTTGATGCACATGAATTTTGGAGATTTATTACTGCAGGATTCCTTCATGTTGATTTTGTTCATATCATGATGAATCTCTTCGCACTACGAAGTTTGGGAAGCATGTTAGAACCCGTCTATGGCCATAAAAAATTCTTGGTAATTTTACTTGCAGGAATTATTGGTGGGAATGCATTCGTCTATATTGTTGATTCTGGAGTAGTTGGTTTAGGATTGTCAGGAGGACTCTTTGCATTACTTGGTGCATTGGTTGTATATCTGATTGAAACTCAAGCGATTAAGAATCCAAAAGTTCTGCGTCAAGTGGTTTCTATTTTAATGATTAATTTGTTTATTAGTTTAATGCCTGGCGTAAGTATGGCAGCGCATATTGGGGGATTTCAAGCGGGAGTAGTCCTTGGTTTCGTATTCTCCAAACGGAGCAGTTGGTCAACACTGCGTAAACAAGTAGCAGTACTGGGAGGTATTTTCGCTCTTGCTATTGTATATATTATGATTCAAAAACCTTATACAACTGTCGATTTGGCACTTGATAATAGAGTCATTGATGCTTGGTCACAGATTGGTTTAAAGAGTTATGCAGATCGTTTATTACGATTACTATTTTAGGAGGCTATCATGAGCAAACGTAAGAATGCCATTACTTGGGATGAATATTTTATGGGTTTAGCCCATCTTTCAGCAATGAGATCTAAAGATCCTTCCACACAGGTTGGAGCGGTAATTGTTGATACATCAAAAAAAATAGTTGGAATTGGCTATAATGGCCTTCCAACTGGTTTGTCAGATGATGAATTTCCATGGGGACGTGAAGGTGAAGTTTTGGAAACAAAATATCCTTACGTTGTCCATGCTGAATTGAATGCAATCCTAAATGCAACATTATCATTAAATGGATGTAGTATCTATGTTTCATTATTCCCTTGCAATGAATGTGCGAAAGCCATCGTTCAAGCAGGTATTAAAGAAATTGTTTATGAAGATGATAAATATGCAGAAACTGATTCTGTAATTGCATCAAAACGAATGCTGAAAGCTGCGGGTATTAACCTTCGTCAGCTTCCACAAAGTGTACATGTTACTCTTAATCATGGTGAATAATTCGCTGTGTATTACTAAAGTGGTATTTTGCCACTTTTTCCAATATTTCAGGACCGTGCTTTTTAACAAGTGACTGTCCAAAGGTGTCAACATGTGCGCCAGCTCCCTTGGGGAATGCAACTCCATATGTTTCTTCTAACTGTTCATATGCTTTTAAGAAGGCGTAACGAGCAATGATGGCACCGCATGCAACAGCAAGATATTTATTCTCAGCTTTTGTTTCAAAATGAAGCTTGCGATAGACTGTTTCTTCATTGACTAAAGCTTCATAATAACGATTTTCAGGCATGAATTGGTCAACAACAGACAAGTCCGGCATTACCTTAACTTTTTTAGCAAGATGAAGATAGGCTTGGTTATGAAGTTTAGCTTTGATGACATTAAGATTCATCGTTTGATGAATAACATTGTAGCGTTGGTTCTGGAGAACTAATAAACTGTATGTAATCTCATCCATGATTTTTGGCGCAATTTGAAGTATGACTTCATCCTTCATTTGTTTAGTATCCATGATTTCATGAATGGGAAGATGTTTCATGTTCTCTTCAGTAACAAGTGCAGCACATACCGTGATGGGACCAAAGTAATCGCCGGTTCCTACTTCATCACTTCCAGCATGGAATACTGCTTGGGGAAATGAAGCTGTTTGGGAAGATGAAGATTTACTTTCAGCTATACCATTTGTGTAAGGTGATGCATGGTATTCAGCACCTTCACCAGAAAACACAACTTTACCGCTGGTATAAGCTGTGATTGTGAAGTCTGAACCTTTGATTTGATAATGAGTATATTGAATATCAAAACGCATTGGTAACTTTGCATAGCGTTCTTTAAGTTCTTTGATTTGATTTTGTGTGAGTTTTACCGTAATTGTTTTCATACTAATAATATAGACTATAATAAGTGTTAGTTCAACGAAAAGGAGTGATCATTGTGTTTGTTTTTCCAACTGATTGGATTGTTTATTTAAATGGGGTGCTAATCATATGGTTGTTGATTGAAATATATCAAGGGTATAAGCGCGGCTTACTTTTACAACTCGTTGATTTCGTAGGAACTTTTGTATCATTATTTATTGCATGGGTCATTTCGCCTGTGTTTGAAAAAGTATATGCCTTCGTCGCAATCGAAGGTAATGGTTTTATTACGGTAAATCAAGTTGTATCACAGCAAATTAATCGTTTGGTTTGGTTTGTAATTTTATTTGCTGCCATTCGTTTATTATTACTGTTAGTAACACCGCTAGCATCGTTTATTTCAAAGATGCCTTTGATTAAACAAGTGAATTCAGCAATTGGTGGTGTCTTTGCTGTTTTACTATTTGTCTTTAAAATGGTTGTAGTATGTATTTTACTTTCTACACCTATTGTAAAAAATGGAAATCAGATAGTCGAAAGAACATGGCTCAATAAAATTGAGAGTGTTACGGCACCTATTTCGTCATCCGTTGATCAATTTATTCAGCGAAATGATGCAATTCAGTCGATTATCTTGAATCAAAGATTAACTCCTGAACAAGAGGAGGCTATGTCAAAATGGCTCTATGAAAAAGGATTTAATGAAAAAGAAATTAAGGAGTATATAAATAGTTATGAATAATATATCGTCGCGATTGGAGTTTGATAAAGTTTTGACTCAGGTTGCACAGTATGCTTCTTTCTCTTTGGGGAAAGAAGCTATTCTTGCAAGTGAGCCGTCTTATTCACCACTGATCGTTAAACGTGACTTAAATCGGATGAGTGAGGCACTGCGATGCGTGGTGTCTTTTGGCTCGTTATCCTTTGGGGGGATTAGTGATGTATCCAGAGAGCTTCGCTTTACTGAAAAAGGAGGCGTTCTTTCTGTCGATGAAATTGTGAAAGTCGGAAGATTTATGCAAGGAATTAATCGTCTAAAAAAACAATTTGATGCTTTAGAAGATGATTATGAGGCTATGGATGATCTTTTCGCAAGTTTGGAAATTAATCAAACCCTACTTAATAATATTGATCACTGTTTTGGTGAACAAGGGGAAGTATTGGATAGAGCCAGTGCTGAATTGGGGACAGTCCGACGTGAAATGCGTCAACTTGAACAAACTATTGATCGCAAGACTCAGGAGTTTTTAAATAAAAATCGTGAGATGTTAAGTGAAGCAGTTGTATCGCTTCAACAAGGACGTCGTACTTTTCTTATTAAGTCTTCTGAAAAATATAAAATGGAAGGAACAATTTACGGTGAATCAGCATCCGGTCAGTCCATTTATTTTGAACCTGCTTTCTTAGGGAAAATGCAGAATGATTTGCTTCAGTATCGTCATCGCGAACTTAATGAAATTGAAAAGATATGTGCCAGAACATCTGCTGAAATAGCTGAGGATGCACAACAATTAGATGCAAACCTTGATACTGTTACTGTGATTGATGCGCTTTTCGCTAAAGCAGAGTGGGGATACAAGCATGATGCTGTGGTAGCGACGATGAGTCAGGATACATTAAAGATTGTGAATGCACGTCATCCACTAATTAATCCCAAGGAAGTTGTTGCGAATACATACCAATTAACACCACCTCACAAGATGATTCTTATAAGTGGTCCGAACACGGGTGGTAAGTCTGTGTCGCTTAAAACTATGGGTCTTGCAGTTGCAATGACACACGCAGGTTTTCCAATCTGTGCCGAATCTGCAACCGTGATGTTTGTAGATCAAATATTTGTTGATATTGGTGACCAACAATCGATAGAGAAGTCATTATCATCATTTTCTGCACATATGCAAACGATGACAACAGTGAGCCAGAAAGCGACTCGTAAGTCGCTTGTTCTCTTAGATGAGCTAGGGTCGCAAACAGATCCTCTTGAAGGAGAGAGCCTCTCTATGGCCATTCTGGACCACTTTAGAGAAGTTGGATGTTGGGTTGTAGCTACAACACACTTTTCGCGTTTGAAACAATACGGAACACAGTATGATGATATTCTCATTGCTAGTGTTGAGTTTGATTTGAATAACTTGAAACCTACCTATCGATACCGCGAGAACATTATGGGAGAGTCAAATGCTTTTGCCATTGCTAAACGTTTGGGACTGGATCTGGATATTATAGATCGCGCATTCAAATATAAGCAAGAAAGCCAATATGAAACAGACCATATGATGGAAATTCTTGAAGGAAAGATTGCGGAACAAGAAAAACTTAATGAGTCTCTCAAAGAAAAAGAAACAGAACTCCACCAACAACAAGCAACCCTTCAAAAAGAACTTGAAGAAAGTAAAAAACAGCTTGAAGTAGAACGTGAGAAGTTACGTGAAGAAAATGATGTCTTGTTAGAGGATATGATCCGGGAAGCTGAAAAGCAAATGGAAACACTCAACAAGACAAACCGTCCAGATTTACGTCAAAAGGCAGTGAAAAATATTGCGAAAATGCAAAAAGAAGTCATTGATGAAACCATTTCATCTGGAGATCGTGTTCAACTTAAAGCGACAGGTCAAGTTGGCGTTGTCGACAAGGTTGAAAAGAATTCAGCCCTTGTAACGATTGGTGGGCTTGTCATGAGTGTGAATCTTAATAAGCTTACAAAAATTGCAGGACCTGCCCAACCTGTTAAGAAAAAATATACGAAATCACATTCAGTCAAAACACTCTCTTCATTTAAGACAGAGGTCAATGTAATTGGTCTTCGTGTTGCGGAAGCTCTTCCCATTGTTGACAAATTTATAGATGAGTGTCTAGTTCATAATGTTCAGGTGTGTCGGGTAGTTCACGGACATGGAACAGGGACGCTACGAACTGCTGTTCATGATTCTCTACGAAGAAATCGAAATGTTAAAAGCTTTGAACTTGCGTCCATTAGTGAGGGTGGGGCGGGTGCAACGGTCGTTAAGCTCAAATAATGAATAAAACTGTTGCAGAGAAATTAGAGATGCTTCCTACAGATCCAGGGTGCTACCTCATGAAAAATAAGCAAAATGAGATTATTTATGTAGGAAAAGCAAAGAATCTTAAGAATCGTGTTAGCTCCTATTTTACTGGGGCACATGATCATAAAACAACAAAGATGGTGAGCAATATTCACGACTTTGAGTTTATTATTACGAGTACAGAAAAAGAATCTCTGATTTTAGAAATTAATTTAATCAAAGAACATCGTCCTCGATTTAATATTCTATTCATGGACGATAAATCATATCCGTATTTGAAGATTTCCAAAACTGGAAAGCCTGAAGTCATGGTTGCAAGAGATCGAAAACAATCTCCGAAGTTTACGTATTTTGGACCGTATCCTGATGCAACTGCCGCTCGAGAAATGGCACGTCTTCTCAATGAATCAGCACCCCAAGGATCAGTTCTCCTACCGAATAGAGACGCAATTTATTCTCAATTTAACCGAACTCAAAAAGAGTATACTGAAGCGGAACTTGAGACATGGAGACAAAATGTCGTTAGTGTTCTTAATGGGAATATAAAAGAGTTCACGGATGTTCTTGAGAAGAAAATGATTCAAGCTAGTGAAAATTTAGAATTTGAATTGGCACAAACTTATAAAGATCGTTTGGATGCACTGCGTTACATTAGTGATAAACAGCAAGTTCAATTTGCTAAAAATGAGAACTTTGATCTATTCCATTATGCTTATTATCAAGGATATATTGCGATTGTAGGTTTGTTTGTTAGAGCCGGACGTCTTTTAGAAAGAACGATGGCGATCGAGCCTTGTATGGAAGAACCTGATGAGGCTCTCTTCTCATTTATTGCTCAATTCTATGAAAATCAACCCGTTCCAAAAATTATTTATGTGCCAGAAGCATTAAATGCTGAAGATCTTCAAGATATTTTAGGTACTGAAGTTAAACATGCTTTGCGGGGTAAGAAAAGAACATTACTCGATATTACACAACGAAATGCGAAACAACAAATTACGGAGCAATTCACATTGCTTAAAAAACGTCAAGATTTCCGTGATGACGCGCTTCTTGAACTTCAAAATGTGCTTGGATTCAAAGATTCTATTCATCGCATTGAAATTTTTGATAACTCACATATTTCAGGCAGCTACGCAGTATCAGCCTGTGTTGTATTTGATGATGGTGAGCCCAATAAGAGTCAATACAGACGCTATCGCCTCCACCAAGGAAACGATGATGTGGCTTCTATGAAAGAAGTACTCTACCGTCGCTATTTTAGAATATTAAAAGAAGGAAAAGTAATGCCGGATTTAATATGCGTCGATGGTGGTAAAGGTCAATTGGGTGCAGCCCTAGAGATTAAGGAAATGTTGGATCTTGATGTTACCATTTGTGGTCTTGTGAAAGATGACCGCCACCGTACCCATGCATTGATGAATGAAAACATGGAAATAATGAGCGTTGATGAGCGTTCACCACTTTTTGGTTTACTCGTTCAAATGCAAGACGAAGTTCACCGATTTGTTATCAGCTATCATAAATTATTACGTAAAAAAGCAATGACGAAATCAATTTTAGATGAAGTAGCTGGACTTGGTCCCACCCGTCAAAAGAAACTCTTCAAAGAGTTTGGAAATCTTAAAAATATAAAAGAAGCATCCGTAGAGGAATTAAGTCGTGTTATTCCCAAAGAAGTTGCGGAAGAACTGTATGACATTTTAAACATTGATTGGGGGAATAAAAATGCCTAACAATAAAACACTTGGAATTTATGATTCAGGTCTTGGAGGATACAGTGTGTATCAAGACTTAAGAGTCGCGTATCCAAAGTATAATATGGTTCTCTATGCAGATCAAAAGAATGCCCCATATGGTAATCAGTCAGATGAAGCAATCAACAATCTTGCAAGAGCTGCCATGCAATGGTTTGTAAATAATGACATTGAGAATGTACTTATTGCTTGTAACACTGTATCTGCTGTATCGTTATCAATTCTAAAAAAAGAATATCCAAGTTTGAACATATATGGAATTATTGATTTAACCGCTTCACAAATACACAACCAAGATAAGCACATCGCCATAGTCTCTACGCAAGCAACCTATCAGTCGCATGCTTATGCTAAAGCATTGCATGAAAATGAAGTCACGGAACTGGCACTTCCAGAACTCGTGAAGCACATTGAGTCTTTAGACGATGAGCAAATCATAAAAAACTATCTCGGTAATTTTAAACAACCGATAAGTACATGTGATAAAATTATTCTAGGGTGTACACACTATCCACTGGTGGCTCATTTATTCAAAGAAGTCTTTGAAATTGAAACACTTGATAGTCGTAAGCCAATTCGTCAGTTTGTTGGAACACTAGCTGTAGGCGAAAATGGATATCATTGTGTATATACTACTGGGGATGCGGAAATTATGTCTCAACAAATATCTGATTTATTTAATATTCAAGAGGAGGTAGTTCATTATGGCGATTGAAGTAATTATACTGAGTGATAATCATGGCAAAGTGAAGATAATGGATCAGATTAGGGAAGCATACCCTAATGTTGATGCATACCTTCATTGTGGTGATAATGAACTAAGAAATAGTGATATGGAACCCTACCATGCAGTAACAGGAAATAATGATTACTTTTATACATACCCAGAACAATTGGTAGTGGATGTAAAGGGGCATCGTTTCTTCATTACACACAGCCATACTTTAAGATATGGGAAGCGTGTTGATGACCTCGTGATGCTTGCAAAGAAGAATCAATGCGAATTTGCATGCTATGGACATACCCATATTTTTGATGATCAAATTGTCGAAGGCATTCATATTATTAATCCAGGTTCACTCTATTATAATCGTGATGGATCACAACCTAGTTTCGCGAGATTAACCATCGATGATGAAGGAAATACAACTGTAGAAAAATTATATGCGGAAGATTTACAATAACCGTTGTAATCGTTGCGACAATTTGGTATTATAATAATCGTCGCACAGGTCTTCGTAGCTCAGTGGATAGAGCACGCGCCTTCTAAGCGTGTGGTCGGGGGTTCGAATCCCTCCGAGGACGCCATATAGACATCAAACCCACTCTTGAGTGGGTTTTTTATTGTATTTTATATAAAGACGATTAAAATCCTACCACTTCTTTATCGATATCTTCGAAAGAACATATATTTCACCAATTGTTCGAGTCTATCGTTACTGTAATTTGTAAAGATAATCTAAACAAATTATAAATGAAAAAGAATCGGTTTGAATCTTATAAACACGTATTTTTTCAGTTTACTCTTTAA
This sequence comes from Erysipelothrix sp., assembly GCA_036637915.1. Classification (GTDB taxonomy): domain Bacteria; phylum Bacillota_I; class Bacilli_A; order Erysipelotrichales; family Erysipelotrichaceae; genus Erysipelothrix. The sequence goes on from JAVWLP010000003.1 coordinate 128,916, forward strand.
AAAAAATCCAAGGATTTGTTTAAGATAAGATAACCTATATAAAATGAATATAATTAAATAGAAGAAATATAATTAAATCAAATTAAAGGTTAATAATCTTTATTCTTGTTTTCCTAATCAATAGGTTTTCTTGCTAAAATAGCCCCAACTACAAATCCAAGAATAATACTAATGATGCCGTACTCGATAAAATTTGCTCCAATAATTCCCAATATAAAACAAATACCAAAAGTTGTCGTGTCGTGGTCGTACTTCTTTTTCTTGTTTTTATGCATGGTAGATTCTCCTTATAGATACATTATAAATTACATACTGTTTTTTAATTAAAGAGAGGTGTTTTTTAGGTGTTTAGATTATTATAAATAGAAAGTTAAAATCAAAAGTTAAATTTGTATTTGACTGTATGATTAAATCAATTCATAATGTATTAGTTAGGAATTTTTATAAAAACTCCGGTTACGTTACTGTGATAGAAAGAGGGGACTATGATTTTATTAAT
>JAVWLP010000004.1:0-51496 GCA_036637915.1 Erysipelothrix sp.
ATCGCTAAAGCTATAATCGAACCCCCAGACTATCTGGGGGTTTTAAAATGCACAATAAAAAGTGGATTCTATCCACTTTTTTGTTATGAATTTTGTTTTGTGTAAGATGCTGGATCTTGTTTCCATAAATTTAGGCTTTCTAAATCACCCTCAGAGATATAGTTTAGAGACTCCGCAACTTCTAAAAGTGTTGAGTAGTTTGATAATGTATCGAATGCGACACTTGCTTTTGCAAAATTTTCTGTTGCTTGTTGAAGTTCGTATGTAAAGATTGCGACAACACCAAGACATTCAATTTTATTGTCTTTAAGAGCTTCAATTGCCTTAATGCTACTACCACCTGTAGAAATTAAATCTTCGATAACCACAACTTTTGTACCTTCAGGGATGTATCCTTCAATTTGTTTTCCACGACCATGTTGCTTAGCTTCAGGTCGAACATAAATCATTGGAAGTTCCATCAAGTCTGCAATCCAACACGCTTGAGGAATTCCAGCAGTTGCAGTTCCTACAATATATTCTACTTCTGGATACTTTGCTTCAATTATGTTTTTAAGTCCAATCGCAATTTCTTTTCTTATTTGTGGGTAACTCATAGTTACACGGTTATCACAGTAAATTGGACTTTTTATTCCACTTGCCCATGTATATGGATCTTTAGGACTGAGTGTCACTGCTTTAATTTCGAGTAAATTTTTTGCTACTTCTTGTGCTATTTTAGACATGACTTGCCTCCCATTCTTCTACAATTCGATGATAAGCATCCACAGGATCTTCAGCTTGAGTAATGGGTCTTCCTACTACAATATAGTCCGATCCATTTTTTCGCGCTTGACCTGGTGTTGTGATTCTTTTTTGGTCACCAACACTAGAACCAGTAGGTCTTACTCCAGGAGTGACACATAATACGTTATTTGAAATTTCTTTTTTAATTGCTTCGACTTCTAGTGGTGAACAAACTACACCATCCAATCCTGATTCATAAGTTATTTTCGCATAGTTTATAACAGACTCATTTAATGATGCGTTAATAAGCTGTTCTTTATGCATTTGCTCTTCACTTGTAGATGTTAGTTGTGTTACAGCAATTAGCACACGATCTCCACCAAGGCCTCTACGAGCTGCTTTCATCATCTCGCTGCCTCCAGCTGCGTGTACATTAGTCATATCAACACCAATATTACGTAAGCCGCGCATCGCACGCTCAACTGTATTGGGAATATCATGAAGTTTTAAATCTAAGAATATCTTATGATTCATATTCTTAATGTATTCAATTATTTGGATTCCTTCTTGGTAGAAGAGTTCCATTCCAACCTTTACAAATAAAGGCTCATCAAATTTACTTAAGAAGGTTTTTACCTCATCAAAAGTGGAAAAGTCTAATGCAATAATTACTTGATCCATGCTCTTACCTCGCTATCTATATCAGAAAGTCTTAAAAAAGACCTTTCTGTATACAAAAAAGGTCTAATATTTTATATATTGTGCCTTTTCTGTCTCACAGGACAAAATTAAAGTGTTTCCTCAAACATAGTACATCTATCTCCATTTTCTGTCAATAAATATACGTCGAATTACAGAAAAAGACTCGTTAGTCTAAATCAATTGATTTAGATCAAATCGAATCTCTAACTTATAGGTATAACCAGAAAGAGTTAATGTTTCTTCAATTTTTTTAATTATTTCATCTTCATCATATTTCGTAATCTCATCATGAACAATATCAAACATCAGTCGACCATGAATCAATCGTAAGTCATGAAATTTAAGACCCTCATAGTTTTCAACTAGAATATGTTTAATAATTTTTTGAATTTCTTTTATCTCTGGATCTGTCATATCTAGTGGATCTAGATGAATTAGAAAATCAATTTTAGTTTTTTCATTTATTGATCGCTCTATTGAATCAATGATGTCATGAGCCTTAGCGAGTTCAAGTCGATCATCAATTTCGACATGAACACTTCCAAAGGTATGATATTTGCCATAATTATGAATTAGAAGGTCATGATATCCTAAGATTTCTGGACAAGCCTTGAGCTCCTCTTGCACAATTTTTAAAGTTTCTTCGTCGGGACGTGTCCCCATGAGATCATTAATAAAATCACGAATCATCATTAGAGCTGAATACATGATAAAGATAGATAATCCCACTCCTATATATGAATCCAGGCGGATACCAAAATGATTATCTACAAAGATACCTAATAAAATTGAACTGGTAATAATTACATCATTTAAACTATCTTTTTGATTGGCTAGTAGTACCTCCGATTGAATTTTATTGGCTTTAGCTTTGTAGTAAAAACTCATTGCTAGTTTTACAACAATCGATAAAGATAAAACGATAGTCGTCCACATTGAAGTATCCAATGAAGTTGGGGAAAGAATTCCACCAATCGCCGATTGAATCACATCGAGTCCCAAGTATAACATGATTATTGAAATGATAAAGCCACTAATATATTCAAATCTCTCATGTCCGTAGGGATGTTCTTTATCTGCTGGTTTAGCGGCAATTCGGAATCCAATTACAGTTATCAACGATGATAAAAAGTCTGATAAGTTATTAATTGCATCTGCCACAATTGAGTGACTTGACGCTAACGTACCAATAATCATCTTCGCAGCAAAAAGCGAGAAGTTTGCAAATATTCCTACAACTCCCGCCTTAATACCTTCATTATTTCTTTGTGTTAAGTTTGTATTTTCCATGTCATTATTATAGCATAGTAAACTCTAATTCAATTCCTGCTTTATCAGTAATTTTAATAGATTCATTATCAACTAAAACTTGATATTCACTTTGGTTAGAAAATGTTTCAACAAGCTCTGGTACTTGTGTTGTTTCTATAACAACAGTTTTTAAACCTGTATCCGTATCATTTAACTGACGAATTTTATTTCCAGCCCACGCATTGATACCAAAGTCATGGTGATATCCATTCTTCGAAATAAATAAAGCTGAGAACATTTCAGTCTTCAGATCATATCCAAGTGTATTGATATAAAATTGTCGTGCAGCTTCAATATCATTGACTTGAAGATGAACATGTCCAATCCGAGAGCCACTTGGCATCTTTGTGTAAGATTCTCTTACCATCACTTCAAAAAGATGTTGGACATCCACTTCATAGGTCCCTGATTCGATGGATCCATCATCATGAATTACCCATTCTGATTTTGGTCTATCAGCGTAGAACTCGATTCCATTGCCCTCAGGGTCAGAAAAATATAGTGCTTGACTGAATATATGATCTCCCGCTCCTTGGAGTGGATAATTTTTATCATGAAGGTGATAAATAAATTGTCCTAAGTACTTTTCATCTGGAACTAAGAACGCAATGTGATATAATCCCGTTTTTTGAGTTGAAGATACTTCATATTTCTTATCATACTCTAGTTCTAAGATTATATTCTCATCCACTCCCAGTGAAGCATTACTTTCTGATACTTTATAAACTTCAAGTCCCATGATGTTGGAATAAAAGTCTACCATTGTTCTTAAATCACTTACTTTAAGAACTACTGTTTTAATTCTTGTATTGTCGCTAAGTTTCATAGTATTTCCTCATTTCTATTAACATGGTAACACACTATGTTAATAGGTTCATTTCGTATGCTCAAAAAAAAATAGAGATTATCTCTATTTTATAGTTTACTTTGGCACTCTGGACAAATTCCATATATTTCTAACTGATGACGTTGAATAATATATTTTGTACTTTTCTCAACCTTTTCCTCATAGTCATGGAGCGGACATCCTTCAATAATAAGGATTTTTCCACACTGTGTACAAATCAAATGGTGCTTATGAATATGACGTTGGTAGTCATATACTGATTGTGCAGGTTCAAGTGGTACGGTTTTTGTAATAATTCCTTTGGCCTCAAAAACGTCAAGAACTCGATATATTGTAGATAAGTCCATTTCGATATCAAGGCGATCACGAATTTGATTAATAGTTAAAGGAAGATGACTCGACTTTAAAATTTCAAGAATTGCTTCTCTTTGTTTTGTTGATTTAATCCCATACGCTTTTAATTCTTCTTTAATTTCCATATTTTCCTCCTACTAACTCAATTCGTTCCCCTTCTTTATTAATTATTATAGTACCTCGTGTGATATCTTCAAGCTCTTTGATTGTAGACTCATCTTGAAGATAAACTGTATATTCTGCTCTATCTGTGTACTCACGATTTTCTACTTTTCCAATTGGAACGAGAAAATTCTCGACATCATTGGTGTATTGGTAATCAAATTTAAGAACATAGATATAAATAATCTGAGGCCTCAAAATCTCTGCTTCTTGAATGCCTAATGTTACTGATGATCCGTATGCTCGGATGAGGCCACCAACACCCAGTTCAGTTCCTCCAAAGTATCGAACTACAACTGCGATGACACCTTCCATACGGTTGCCTCTTAAGACTTCAAGCATTGGAAGACCTGCACTGGACGCTGGTTCTCCATCATCATTAGAACGTTCTATTCCTTTTACGATATAAGCAGAACAGTGGTGCGTTGCTTTAGGATGCGTCTTTTTTACCAGTTTCAGATAGTTCTTCGCTTCATCTTCATTATCCACTGGCATTAAGTAAGTTATAAACTTTGACTTCTTAATTTCTTGTTGTGTTACCACTTCATCTTTAATTGTAATTGTCTCTTTATAGGTCATGTTCCTATTATAACTTATTTTCATATTTCCGTTAAGAGGACAATTAGTTTGACATTCAAAGTATTATTGAATATAATGCTTTTACGGAGGAATTATATGAAAAATTATGCAATTGTATGCGACTCTTCTGTTTCGATATCTGCTGAAGACGCGAAAAGACTCAACGTAAAAGTCGCACCCCTAACAATTATTCACAACAATAAAGACTATTATGATCAAGTTGATTTAACAACTGAACAAGTTAACGATCTCTTAAGAGAAAAGGAAGTTCTAAAGACTTCCCAACCAAACGTCGGATATCTTATTAACTTCTTTGAAGATCTAAAATCTCAAGACTTTGATCATATCTTTGTACTAAGTTTAACTTCAAGCTTATCAGGAACTTATATGTCCTTTAACCAAGCACTCAGTGAAGTAAAGCTGGATAATGTCACTTTGATTGACACTTATACATTAGCCGGACCCGTGCAAAATGCTGCGGAATCGATTCAAGCGATGAATGAGTTGGATTCATCAGTAGAAGAGATTGTGAAACGTCTTCAATATGAATTCAAATTCACAGAGTCATTTGTATATCCACAAACACTCGATCAACTTAAAGTAAGTGGACGAATTTCAAATTCTGCTGCACTCCTTGCTTCATTACTTAAAGTTAAACCACTACTTTTTTTAGAGAATCATGGAAAGACTATTGAAAAATTTGCTACTGCACGTACTGAAGCAAAAATCTTTGAATCGATGATTAAAGAAATGCAGGCAAAGAACGTCAACGCAAAAGATTATGTGCTTTACTTCTTACACAGTGAGGGACGTGATACTGTTGATCGCCTCAACCAACTAATTTCCGAAAAACTAGGTGATTTTGAACATAAAATCTGTAATTTACCTGCTGCATTAGCTACTCATGCAGGACTTGGAACCATTGCATTACAATGGAGCCTTAAGTTCAAGAGATAATCGCTATTAAGTTAAAAATGGTATATAATAGTTTTGTGTGGAGGTCTATTTATGAAAACTGCAATAGTTATTGATAGTGGAAGTAATTACTATAATGAAGGGCTCGAAGTAGAGGGTATTTTCGCGATCCCACTCCAAATTATTCATGGAGACAAAGCTTATTTAGAAAGCGTTGAGATTTCGGTTTCAGAAGTTAACAAACTTATGGGACAAGGCGAAATGCTTAAAACATCCTTACCATCATTAGGTAAAATCGAAGAACTATTTATTGAAATTAAAAACCAAGGTTATGATCGAATCTTTGGTGTCCCAATTACAAGTGGAATTTCTGGTACGATTAATGCAATGGTTACCGCAGCACAGTTTGCTGATATCAATTTCGATTACATCGACTGTTTCACTGCTGCCCACAACGAGTTAGAAATTGCACTGGGCGCACGAAAACTCTTTGATCAAGGTAAAGATATTCCTGAAGTTAAAGAAATATTAGATATCTCAATCTCTGATTCAAATACCTATATTATCCCTGATGATTTATCTCATCTCTCACGGGGTGGTCGTTTGTCACCATTAGCTGCGAAGCTTGGTGGATTCTTAAAAATTAAACCTATCTTACATCTTGATAAAAGCACGAAAGGTGTCATCGAACCTTTCGGTAAAGTACGCACCATGTCCAAAGCAGTGGATACTGTAATTGCGGACATGAGAAAAAAAGGTGTTGGTAAAGGTTACTTTATCACCGTCACAGATGTCAACAACCCTGCTGAACTTGAAGTTACGATGTCAAAACTTAAATCTGAATTCCCAGATGCTGAGTTTTCTAAAACTCAACTCATTTCTACAGTAGGCGTTCATGTTGGTGTTGGTGCCATTGCACTTCAATACATAAAATTACCAAGCGTTTAAGTAAGAATAAATTGTTCTTACTTTTTCTTTGTAAAAAAAGAATGACGATTGTCATTCTTTTAGCCAAATTTTTATATCTGAAAGTATCTTTGCTTCGAAATCATCTTGTTCGACATCGATCCACTCAGACGGGGTTTGATGTTTAAACCAGGTTCTTTGCCGTTTCGAAAAGCGCCGTGTGTTTCTTTTAATTAATTCGTTAGTTTCTTCTAGAGTTTGATTTCCCAGGAAATATGCTTCGAATTCACGGTAACCAATTGAGTTTAATCCCTGAAATGAGAATAAGTTAGAATACTTTTGATACAGTGATGTTACTTCTTTTTCTAATCCCGCCTCAAACATTATGTCTACACGTCTGTTCATTCTATCATAAAGATACTCTCGATCTCCTTGTAAAAAATATACTTTCGCATTGTAGTACGGTTTGTCTCTTGCGTTTTCCGATGCCTGTCCCAGTTCAAGCCTGTTTAGGGAGCGAATAACTCTCTTTCGATTATTAGGATGTATTTTTTCAGCTTCTTCTAAGCTTTGTTCTTTTAACATGTCATATAGTTCTTCATTTGATATGGAATCTGCATATTCTTTAGAGGTTTCTTGCTCTTTAAATTGATAATCATAAAGTAGCGCATTTGAATATAATCCAGTGCCACCAACAATAATTGGAAGATTTCCTCTATCAATAATTTCATCGATAAGTTTTCTTGAATCTCTTTGAAATTGCATGACATCATATTTTTCAGTTACATCTTTGATATCAATGAGATGATGAGGTACCCCACTCTGTTCCTCGAATGAAGGTTTTGCGCTTCCAATATTGAGTTCACGATATATTGCTACTGAATCGGCACTTATTATTTCGCCGCCCAATTCTTTTGCTAAAGAGACTCCAAGCTTTGTCTTTCCTGCTCCAGTTACTCCAGCTATCACCACTATTCTTTTCATCGCTTGAATTCCTTAATCAATTGTTTATGTTCCACAGTGATAAACGTTGGACGTCCATGCGGACAGTTAAACGGTTGTTTACAACTTCTCAATTGTGCGACTAATGTTTCCATTTCCACCATAGACATATACTCATTAAATCTGACTGACGAGTGACATGCAAGTGTTGCAAGCGTCATACGTCTCGTATCTTCTTCTCGAATCACGTCTTCAGCCTCAAACTGATCAAGAATATCATTAATAAATTCATGAACTTCTTCTTGTTTGATCCATGTCGGGACGCTTCTTATAATGAATGAATCCTCGGTAAACAGTTCCAATTTAATCTGAAAATCTTTGAATACATCATTTATCTCATCAATTCTAGAAATTAATACCTTGCGGTTATCGATTACTAACGGAATTAGAAAATCTTGAACAGGAGTTTGCTGGGATAAGAGTTTTTCTTGATAGTACTCATATCTCACACGTTCCATTGCCGCATGCTGATCGATAATATATAATCCAGAATCACCTTGAGCAAGGATATAGCATCCACTCATTTGAGATAAAACTTTTAATGGTTCTATTAATGATTTGTGTTCAACTTGTGGTTGTTCTTCAATAACTGCTTCGATGACTTCCTCTTGGATTGGTTGGACTTTGGGTTCGACTCCCACCATCTCAACCTCTATATTTTCAATGATTGGTTCTGCAACTATCGGTTCTACCATAAGAAATGGTGAGTATGCTGGTTCTTCAATTTTAATGATTGGTTGTTCGAAAAGTTCCGTTTTAAAATCAGCTTGCACAACCGGTTCTTTAAACGTAATTTTCTGTGGCTTCATATCCGCATTAAGTTTCCCCTCAAAAGATGCGAGTATCAACTCAATGAGTTCCTTTTCTTTTGAGAGCCTTATTTCCCACTTACTTGGATGTACGTTAACATCAACTAATTGCGGATCAACTTCAATATTCATCACAACTATGGGATATCGGTCTGTTGGCATATGTCGTCGGTATGCATCGACAATTGCTTTTTGAACTTTAGGAAAACGAATCATTCGATTATTAATGTATAACCAAATTGAATAACGGTTCGATCGATTATGTTGCGGTAGTGCCATGATTCCAGATATTTTAAAATCATAATCTTCATAAGAAAAGAGTTCAGAGTCACTGGTAATTGCGCTTCCATAAACGCGATGAAAAACATCCATTAAGTCATTACGACCATGACTTCTAAATGTAATTGTTTCATCATTTTTTAGAGTAAACGAAATGTCGGGATTTCCAATAGCAAATTTCTGAACAATATCACTGATAATTGAATTTTCATAGTGAATATTTTTAATATGCTTAAGCCTTGCTGGTGTTTTTAAGAACAAGTTGCGAACATAAATAGTTGTTCCTTGATTTCTCGGATGCTGTTCAAGATGTTCCATGACACCGTTATTGATAATTATTTGATTTCCTTCTTCACCATTATTACTTATTGCTTCTACATAACTTACAGATGCAATCGAAGGTAACGCTTCACCCCTAAAACCAAAAGTTTGAATCTGATTTAAATCATAGGTTGAACTTATTTTACTGGTTGAGTGTCGTTCAAAGGCTTGTTGTAAATCATCACGGCTCATTCCCTCACCGTTATCACTAATCTCGATGAGCTCCATCCCACCTTCTTTAACACGAACTTCAATTTGTGTTGCTTTCGCATCAATTGAGTTTTCAATCAGTTCTTTGATAATTCCTGCTGGTCTTTCAACAACTTCCCCTGCAGCAATCATATTGGTAAGATGATTATCTAATACTTTAATTTTATTCATGAGCATCATCTCCTATATCTTTTTTAAGTTCAGACACAAGGATTAATGCCTCCATGGGTGTTAGTTCATTTACGTTGATACGATCTAATTTAGATTTTACGGTATGATATTCTTGCGGTATTACAGGAACTTCGATTACTTCTGCTCCGATATTTAGATGTTCTTTAGAAAGTTCTAACCTTCTGAGATTTGCAGTGGCTCTTTCTAAAATACTTTGTGGTAAATGTGCCAATCTTGCAACATTAATACCATATGACTTATCAGCACGACCATCAATGACACGATATAAGAAGGTGACATGATCATTTTCTTCGTGTACTTCAACATGAACATTTTTAATGCCTGAATACATCGATTCAAGTTCGACGAGTTCATGATAGTGTGTTGAGAAAACAGTGCGACATTTTACCGAGTTATTTATATACTCGATGATTGCTTGTGCTAGCGCCATTCCATCATAGGTAGATGTTCCACGTCCAATTTCATCGAAGAGAATTAATGATGACTCTGTTGCTTTTGAGAGTGCCGCTTGTGCTTCTAACATCTCAACCATAAATGTAGATTGACCCATAAGAATATCATCACTTGCTCCCATTCGAGTAAAAATCTGATCAACAAGGCCGATTTCGGCCGATTCACAAGGAATATAACATCCGATTTGTGCCATGATAACATTAAGTGCAATCATACGCATATAGGTACTCTTACCACCCATATTCGGTCCAGTAAGAATCAACGTTTTTCTTGCTTCACTCATATCCACATCACTTGCAATGTACTGATGATTGATGAGAGTTTGTTCAAGAACGGGATGTTTACCATTTTTAATGTTAACGGTCTTGGCTTGTGTAATTAATGGTTTTTGATATCCAGGCAATAACGAAATTTCTGTTAAAGCCAAAAGTATATCTAAATATGCGATAGCATCACCAATTTGATGAATTGCTGCAGAATAACCTTCTACAAACTTCGTATATTTATCAAACAGTTTTTGTTCTATTTCTAAGATTCTTTCACTTGCCTGACTTATCTTAACTTCATATTCTTGAAGTTCTGCACTGATATAGCGCTCAGCATTGGTTAATGTCTGCTTTCGAATGTAGCCAAAATCATCTCGTACATTCATAACTTGACCCTTACTAATTTCGATATAGTAACCAAATGCTCGCGTATATCCAACTTTTAGATTCTTTATTCCGGTAAGCTCTTTTTGCTTAGCTTCATATTCTAAAAGCCACTGTTTCCCGTTATGAGAAAGATCAAGTAGACTGTCTAACTCTGCATCAATTCCCTTCTCGAATGTTCGACCCTCTTTTAATAAAACAGGAGCGTCATCTCTAATGGATCGATCCAATTCTTCATAGAGAGGAACAAGCGGATCCAGTTGTGCCATAAATTCGAAAAGTTCATTATCACTGACAAGCTTTTGAATACTCTCAAAAAGCACAAGTGTTTGTTTTAATCTAACAAAATCCTGTGCCGAGTGTTTTCCAGTTGAGAGACGTGCTACAATTCGGTGAATGTCGTAGGTTTGTTTTAAGTTTGTTCTTAAGGAATCACTAACGATATACTCATTCATGAGGGTATCAATCTGTTGATGTCGAAGTTTAATAGCATCGACACTCACAAGTGGTTGCATGATGACTTCCTTCATCAAGCGAGAGCCCATATTCGTTTGAGTACGATTGAGATGGTAGTACAGTGTCAATTCCTTACCTTTTTGATGTTCAATCAATTCAAGGTTGGTCATACTCGAATAATCCATTCTTAAAAAGGATTGGTCATTAAGAACTACTACATTCGATAAATGAGTTAATTCACGCTTATGTGTGTAAATCAAATACTGAGTTAATCTTCTAAGCGCGATTTCAATCGATCGATCAGGATGTTTCACATCTTCATTCAAGGTTTCTTCATAAGAAATATATATCTGTGTTTTGCTTCGAATTTCTTCTAAAAGGGATTGGCTAATCTCAGCATCCACTACAATTTCTTTAACTTGAAATTGTTGGAGTACTTTAATAATTTCAATTGGATCATTTACGATACGAATTGCTTTGAGTGATCCTGTCATAAGATTACAGCTAACAACTGTAGCATATACTAAATCTGCATGAATAGACGCAATCTCTCGAGTGCTGTTCTCATCCATTTCAAAGTATGTTCCTGGTGTTACAATTTCCACAACTTCCCTTTTAACAATTCCTTTTACATCTTTAGGATTTTCCACTTGCTCTACTACAGCTACTTTATAACCTGCAGCAACTAGTTTTTGAATATAGTTTTCTGCCGCATGGTGTGGTACACCGCACATCGGAGCTTTTTCTTCTCCTCCAGCAGATCTTCCTGTTAATACTAGGTCAAGTACCTTCGAGGCAACAATGGCATCTTCAAAGAACAGTTCATAGAAATCCCCAAGGCGATAAAACACCAACGCATCATTGGTGTTTTCTTTTATCTCCATGTATTGTTGAAGCATTGGTGTTAGTTTACGACTCATCTTCTTTCACTTCCTCAATTTGAATTTTTTTAGTTTCGCCAATTTGACGATTTATTTCTTTCTGTATCATATATGCAGATGATCCAATTGATAGGGTGAATCCTTGACGGGTTTCAACGATACGCGTTACCCCTTGTCTGTGTAACCCTGCAACATTAAGTGATTCGCGGTTTTCAAGGGCAACATGAATTCGTGTCGGAGTTGATGAAATGATTGAAATATTTTCAAGCCCACCGAGTCGTTCCACAAACTCATCAATTCGTTCTTTTTTACTACCAATATTAAGGACATCAATTGCCATCTTACTATAATAGAAACGTGTCATCATAAAGTAGACGAAGAATACGATTACTCCTATTAAAGCAATAATAGCTACCTTAGAGTAAAGTGCATAATTTCTTGAATACGATAGTAAATCAATAATATTTCCAGGTGTTGCTGTGTTTAAACTTCCTAGATATGAGAATCCCAATGATGCTGAGAACCCACTTAATATCGCAAAGACGAAACTTGTCATAAAGAGATGGAAGAAGTATAAGGTAGGACTTGTCAACAACATTAGAATTTCTATAGGTAATGTAATACCTGATATCATCGATACAAGAAGAACTACAATAAATAACGGAATGTTATGATTTAATATTTTTTTGTTAGACATAATTGAGAACAGACCCAATAAGTACCCAGGAATAGCAAATATATTAATAACATAGTAAGCACTTGTGTAACGACCACCACCTAGAATATTTACATTTTCTAAGAGTTGAGCACCCCAAATATTAACATCACCTACAAAGGTCTTCCCTGCAAGGTTAATCCATGAACCCCCCATGTCACTAAGCCAGAATTCTTGACGCACAACATTTTGAAGTCCTAGCAATGAAGTGATTCTGTCTAAAGCTCCATAAGCAAACATACTCATTGGATTATTTACATCATTTGAAATAAATTGCATGACACTATAAAGGAACTCCACAAACATCGGCCAAATATACCCAAATGCGACACCAAGGATTGCAGCTCCAATGAGTGCATTCACAAGTTTCATCGTATCTTTATCAAAATAAGAAATCGACGATCCAACACGAGTATCTTTGCTAGGTCGATATGCTCTACGTACAACCAGATAAACAAAGAAAATACCCACTGCACCAGTCTGGTACATTTTGTATTCTTGATTGTTAATCATTAGTTTTAGTATTGGCGAATAAGATGCGATTGGTGATGTTTTAGGTGAAACTAACACCATTACAACTAAGAATACGAAATACGCAATAATGCCTGTAACAACAATGTTACTTTCATCATTTCTAAACGATAAGAGTTTAATAAATACATAGACTGGGAAGTACGCTAAGATAATTCCGCCACTATACAACAATACATTCGCAATTGTGGTAATTAATGGGCCTTGTAATTTAATGATTTCATTAACGTTTGGATTTGATATAATAGAACCAATAGCAATAAGAAAACTTCCTAGAAATAAGGATTTCACAGGTAATTGCAATTGTTCATAATAGGTTTGAAGACGATTCATCTGGAACACCTCTTACTTTACTTTTCTTTTCTATTATACACCATAACAAGCATTCGCAAAAGGAGGCTTTATGAACAAATTTATAAATGAAAGCAAACGTCAGTTTACAGTCGATCGTGTTCTAACAGTGCTACTCATTGCTCTAGCACTGATCAGTTTTGTTTCAATATATATGGCAAGGCCACTCATGAACGTACACGAAGCAAAAACTATCGTACAAAAACAAATTATGTGGTATTCAATTGGTATTGTTACTGTCATCGCACTTCTTAAAATAGGCGTAGATAGAATCTTTACCTTCGTTGATATTATGTACTGGATTTTAATGGTATTTCTAGCTGGCCTTCTCGTCGCACGATTTACACACATATTTCCAAAATTAATGCCGCAAATTAACGGAACCTACGCTTGGTATATTATTCCTGGTATTGGATCTTTTCAACCCTCCGAGTTTGTGAAAATAGTTCTCTGTATCAAATCGGCTAATATTATCCAAGAACATAACGCTAACAAAACTGAGTATTCATTCCGAAGTGATTGGCAACTCTTTCTTAAAATGGCAACGTGGGCTCTACCTCCGTTTATCCTTATTTTCTTACAACCTGATACTGGAGTTCCAATTGTTATTCTCTTTAGCTTAGCAACCATGTTCCTCATCTCAGGCGTTCGAAAAGAATGGTTCTTTATTGTATTTGGAATTGCGTTTGGAGCGTTATTTGGCATTGTATTCTTATACTATAATTATCCAGATATTCTTAACTCACTACTTGGCGGTGGTGCCACAGGGTATCGACTGAATCGATTTAATGGATGGCTCGATTATGAGAAATATGCCTTAACTGATGGGTACCAAGTTTTCCAAGCACTTCTATCAATTGGAACTGCCGGATTAACAGGCCATCGTCCTTTCTTCCAAGTCATTGCTCACTTCCCAGAAGCCCAAACAGATTTTATCTTTGCAGTTATTAATCAAAACTTTGGGTTTATTGGTGGATGTACCGTAATCTTCACTTCATTTGCACTCTACTTTAAACTTGCATGGAATACATTAAAATCGAATCTACAGAAAGAACGCTACTTTATGATGGGTATCCTTGGAATGTTAATCTTCCAAGGTTTCCAAAATATGGGAATGATTCTCTCTGTACTTCCGATTACTGGAATTACGCTTCCTTTCATATCTTATGGGGGATCATCATTAATTTCATATATGGTTCCAATTGCAGTTGCTTATCAAATGTACAGTGATACGCAAAACCTACATAAACACTAAAAAAGATGCCGAGGCATCTTTTTTTTAGAATAGTGCATTTAGTCTTTGAATATGAGGTACTGCCTTGTATCTTGCAAATCTCATTGGTAAAGGGTAACTCGATATTTTAATCTCATGAATTCCATCTAAATGCATATGAAGATGATCATAACAGAGGAGTGCATGATCAAACGATTCATGCTTCAATACAATTTCAGACTCGGGATTCATGATTAAGGGTGAGCCCATGCTTCGAGCATGTCGGTGATGAATTCCCGATATTTCCGAAAGCTGCAGTAAATCAAGTCCTGGGAAAATTACAGCTCCACCGATTGAACGATTGTATGCTGTTGAGCCATATTGACCTGAAATGCAAACACCGTTTCCTCGAAATGTTTCAAAATAAACTCCATCAAGGTAGATCTCCATCTCTTGAGTTTTAACGATATTTTCAACCCTAATTTCATTCAAAGCAATTATTTTGCTTTCTTTCACTGAATTGGTACAAACTGCTTCCAAAAGCCTTTTCTCTTCAATTTCAAACGGTCCTCGTAAACAATCCTGAATAAAATCATCAACTTCGTCAGCAACATAGTCTGTAGAAAAACCTAAAGTTCCTGTATGAATCCCTACAAATGCCACACGATCAATTTTATGAATCCAATCATGTAACGCTTTTAATAATGTTCCGTCCCCTCCGACACTAATCACTAAGTCAGGATCAACGGGATCGTATATCTTTCCGTTAGAGGTTAATGATTCTCGAATATATTCACAGACACGCTTCGACTCATCATCACCACGGTTAACTAAAGTAAATCGTTTCATCGCCACTTCCCTTTCTTCTTAACTTATTGTAACATAGTTATATGAAACAGAATATTGAAATTGAATACAAAACAATGCTCAATGAATCCATTTATGACTCACTTCGAAAAGCTCTACCTTTCGATCAAGGTGCATTACAAATTAACACCTATTATGATACTTTAAATCGTGATTTATTCTTGCATTCAATTATGTGCCGTATCCGAGAATACGACAATACCTTCGAACTTACTATAAAAATTCCTCAAGAGAAAGGCGTATTAGAACTCGAAAAAATTCTAGAGGATAAAGATCTTAATGATCCTGATATTGAAAAGTTTTTGCGTGAATATGACATTGACCCTAATGATATGCGTGAAGTTGCACTAAGCAAAACAAAAAGACACCTTATGGAAGACCAATACGGTGTCTGGTGTTTAGACAAAACGGAATTTAAGCATCATACTGATTATGAACTTGAGTATGAGCTCTTTGAAGATCATCCTCTCGCATATGATCACTATAAAGAAAAACTACAAAGTTATAATATTGAATATCACGAGTCGAATCCTAAATATATAAGGGCATTAAATTCGAAGATTTAAGATATTTTTCTTGATCATCATGAGAACCTGTATTTTTCATGACCACATATACATTGAACTTGAAATCTTCAAGTTCTTTTTTTATCCATGTCGCAATACCCAGGATTTCATAATATTGATTTTTGAGTGATGAACACGGGATATAGATATCACTTATCATCTCGTTATAACGGTATCCAAGAGGCCCAATTTTTTGAATAGATTCAATGTTGTTTAATAACATTTCTTGTTGATATGTCCAATCAATATTGATCTTGGAAAGCACATTCCTAATTTTTTGTTCCTGAATATCTTCGTAGATTAGATTGATCTCTATATTTTGATTCATTAATGCAAACCATGAATCAATGCCAATTCTATCTGATTTTTCTAAAAATTCTTGTGCTACATTATTTCGTAAATACGTAAACGATTCAAGGTTTCTGGTAAGTTCAAAGTCTACTTCACTTAAGTAAATTGGTCCTTTAAAAAATACAACATGATCTAATTCAATTGACTGAATTTGCTTTGGAATAACATTATCTTTACTGATATTCAAAATAGCTTCTTTATAGAGTTGATATGATTGGTAACCATTCATCTCTTCGTATTCAGTCCAGGTACGTTTCACACTCATTGTTCGAATTTTACGCGCCCTTCCATAACCAATAATACCCTTTTCTTTGGTTTGGGGATGAACGTGTCTTTTATCAATAAAGAAGAGGAGGTCTCCATCACCAAATCGTTCAAATTTTTTGATACTCAAACGCCAGAAATTGATACGGCGATTGCCGCAACTTCGGTGATATTCAAGCATTTTTTCATCTGATATATACGCGATTGAGCTCATAATTTCCTCCTATAGTTTGTTTCTTCCTTCAAATGCTTTCATTAAGGTCATGTCATCAGCATAATCAAGGTGACCCCCGATAGGGAGACCAAAGGCAAGACGCGTTACAGTTGTCTTATTTTCAAGTTTTTTTGCAAGGTAAAGAGATGTCATTTCTCCTTCAACAGTTGCATTTAGCCCTAAAATTACTTCAGTAACAGATTCATCAATGCGATTGATGAGATTATCAATATTCAAATCATCGGGTAGAATGCCTTTTTGTGTCGAAATCAATCCATCTAATACATGATACACACCATGAAATTGATTCATTTTTTCGATTGCAATCACCTCACGTGCGCTTGCTACGACACAGATGACTGATTTATCACGAGTACCATCTTCACATATCGAACACACGTCGTGTTCAGTAAAATTATGACATACATGGCATGGCTTGATTTTTTCATGAGCATCAACCATTGATTTAGAAAATTCATCCACTTTCTCAACGTTTTGCTCCAACATATGCAAAGCATATCTCTCCGCAGTCTTCTGTCCGACCCCAGGAAGCATTTTAAAGCTCTCTATTAACTTTTCTAACGAACTTGGATACATTGTCTACACCTCTATTCAATTATGTTTAAACGCTCTCCAAAGAGCTCATTTAATTTGTCAATTTTATCATCTTTTGGTTGTTCAGATGACACTACTTGAGATACCACTTTAAAACAAGAATCATCAAATGGATCTGGTAAGTTCCCTGATTGTGATAAAGAAACAAAAGATTCAACTGCATCCTTGAATGAGTCAGGTTGCGTTGCAAGAATTCGTTTTTCTTTCCCAAAAATAACTTTCGCAAAACTATTCAATTCTTCAAGGTTACGTTCTTCTGAAATCTCATTCACTTCAATTTCATGATTCATCATAACAAGAACATAATCATGGCTACTGAGTGCTATTTTTCCACCACCTAAAAGGCGTGCACATTTAGCCCATGTCAAATGAGTACGATAGTCGTCCAACTTTGTGAATTTTTTTTCATCTTCAAATCTAAGTTCCTTGTCTGCGCCTACCATTAAACGAACAAGGTCCATCGTGTCATTAATAATTTTTGTATTCGTAGTTGCATATCCAAGAGTCGGATTTATGACTTCTTCTTCAAAGAATTCTTCGAGGTCTTCTTCGAATTCTTCGGATAACGGTTCATCTTCTATTACTTCATGATTTGCTTCTACTTCTTCAATTCCAGATTCTTCTTGAACTTCAACAATAGGTTCAGTTGGTTCTTCGTTAATGGTTGGTTCATTAAATTGAGACTCTGCGACAGTTTCTTTCGCAGTTTCAGATTTAATTTCTCGAACGATAGATTCCTGTCTTATAGCATCTCGGATTACTTCTGGATTATAGAGATTAAATAAATCAATCAGTGCCACCTCAAAGTATATTTCCGGATTTTGTGAGAAGCGCATTTTATCTGCATACTCCAACAGCTTTGTAATCATTTTAAAACGGTAATCCATTCTAAATGATGATACTAAGAATTTTATAAAATCAAGATCAAACTCCATATCATTAGTTGCAGATCCAGTTTTTTCAAAAACGATACTATCTTTCAGTGAACGAACAAAATCAGTAAGAACACGATCATGCTGAACGGACTTCTTCTGGATTACTTCAATTTCTTGAACCAATTTCTTCATATCTTTTGTTCTTATCGAATCAAATAATTTTATTTTTCCATCAACAGTTAACATACTGTTTGATTCATAAATTTCACTTACTGTAATACGATTGTCCGCAAGAATGATTGCTTTTTCTAGGATTGTGAGAGCATTACGAAGTCCTCCCCCAGAAAGTGAGGCAATTAACGCAGTTGCTCCTGATTCAGCTTCAACATGCTCTTGCTGGAGTACATAATCCAATCGATCTTCAATTTGACGATCTGGGATTCTCATAAAGTCGAATCGCTGACAACGTGAAATAATGGTTGGAATAACTTTATGAATTTCAGTTGTCGCAAGAATAAATACCACATGACTTGGCGGTTCTTCAAGAGTCTTCAAGAGTGCATTAAAAGCACCTTGAGATAACATATGAACCTCATCAATAATATAAACCTTATACTTACCTAAAATTGGTGTAAACTTCACACGATCAATAACACTTCGTATTTCATCGACACCATTATTACTTGCTGCATCAATCTCTATGAGGTCTGGATGATTACCCTCTTGACTTGCAAGACAGTTTGGACATTTGCCACAAGCAAATTGTCCTTGTTCTTCACAATTAATGGCATTGGCAAAGACTTTCGCAATCGATGTCTTTCCAGTACCTCTCGGACCACAAAAGAGGTATGCATGCGATACCTTTTCTTTTATGATTGAATTTCTAAGAATATTTAAGATATGTTCCTGTCCAACAACTTCATCCATTGAAGCAGGACGATACTTTCTATATAACGATTGATATGCCATTTTCATCACCTTTCTAACATTATATCATAGGTCGGTTCTATTGTATTCCAACAATTAATATCCTATAATTAAACTATGGAAAACAATAAGAAAAAGAAAAGAAAAGTGAGCTTCCTCGGAGTTCTAGGTGTAATCATGATTGTCGCTGGGTTAACACTCATCGGCAAGGATTTTGTCGTGAACTATATTGAACGAGAACAACAAAAACGTGATCTTCAAAACTTTATGAACGCACCACAACTTAGTGATGATGAAGAACTACCAGAAGAAGCAACCACCGGAACTGTTTGGGGTACTATCGAGATTGAGAAATTAGATGTGAATCATCTCATTATGAAATCAGATGATTGGTCCTATCTTAATCGTTATGTTGTAGCCTGGGAACGTTCTGTTGAACCACCATTGGAAGGTAACTTTTCAATAGCTGGTCATAATGGACGATGTGCAAGCTGTGTCTTTAGAAACTTTGACAAACTCGAAAATGGTGACGAAGTTAAAATCAGTAACAAAGAGAACACATTCGTATATAAGATATATAATATTGATGATCATGTTCACTATACTGATACTTCCGTACTCGAAGATACTCCTGGTAAAACAACATTAACACTTGTAACCTGTACCGAACAATCAACTGTCAATCCTTGGCGAACGATTGTGAAAGCAGAACTGGTTGAAGTTATACCACTCACTTAAACATTAAAGGGACTCATTTGAGTCCCTTTTCTATTAGATTTTTTTTCATATATTGATGATCAATGTTAGCTTCCTCATAAACATCACCATAAGCTTCGTATCCATTTCTTAGATAGAACTTCATGCTTCTACATTGCGCTCCTAAATATATCTCTTCAATACCATTATTGAGTGCTTGTCTCTCTACATAGATAAGCATCTTTGTACCAATATCGAGTCCTCTATATGTTTGCAATACCGCTACACGACCTACTTTGTACCGCTTTCCTTCTCTGAAATAGCGTAAGGTCCCTACAGCGTTTCCTTGATAAACTGCAATGACATGTTTAACTTCTTCTGAGTCGATAACATCGTATTGATCTACCTCAATAGAAATATCCACATGTTGCTCTTGTACAAACACTTTTTTTCTAATGTTTAAACATTGTTGGAGTTGTTCTTGCGACGTTACTCTTTTCACTTGAACTGCATCTTTACGCTTTTCTTTAAAATAATTTTGAATAATTTCCTGACACTCTTCTTGGAGGATGCCTCCTTCAATTTCTGGATAGTGTGTAAATCCTTGAATTTCTCGGAAATCAGCAACAGATCCAAAACATCCACTTTTAGGTTCCTGAGCACCAAAATAAATTTTTCGTATTCTCGATTGTAATAAAGCGCCCGCACACATTGGACAGGGTTCTAAAGTGACATAAAGGTCGCATTCCGATAAATTCCAACTTCCGATGCCTTCTGCCGCTTTATCTATCGCAATAATTTCAGCATGGGCACTTGGCTTTTTTAATGTTTCTCTCATATTATGGGCTCTCGAAATGATGATACCATCTTTGACGACAACGGCACCCACTGGTACTTCGTCAAGATTAAATGCTTTCTTTGCTTCTTCGATTGCTTCTTTCATATATACATTTTTCATGAGGATCTCTCCTTTTACTTTTGGATATAAAAAAGCCACTACACACACTAGAGCTAAATTAAGGCTGCTGTATTCCTACCCTGACCTGGTTCATTAGATAATGTTGTAGTAGCAGTATTATTATAACAGATATAAGGTATAAATCAATGTTTCACGTGAAACATTATGCTATAATTTTGACGGAGGTACTTATGATTAAATTAATTGCAACAGACATGGATCATACTCTTCTCAAGAGCGATTCTTCTCTACCAAATTCATTCGAAGAAACAGTCTCTAGAGTCTTCCATGAGAACATCCAATTCGTACTTGCGAGCGGTAGAACTCTATTCAGTATTAAGAAAAAAGTACAGGACATTAACTTACCGTTTTCATTTATATCAGATAATGGTGCTATTATAGAGCATAACAATGAAATTATTCACTTCGATTCAATATCAAAAGAAAATCTTAATCGTATTATTTCAGTGCTTGAGCAAGCAGACCAAAGTTCAGTTGTTCTTTGTGGTATCAACACTTGTTACGTAAAATGCTATTCGGATGAACACAAAGCAATGCTCTATGAATACTATCCTGTTAGTGTCTTTGTTGATGACCTACGTTCTGTTGAAGATGATATTGTGAAAGTTACACTAATGAATCTCACAGATGCACAGCAAATATTTCATGAACAAGCTTATCCTGTTCTTGGTGATGATTTTAATACTGTTGTCGCAGGAAAAATATGGATAGATGTTATGAATCAAGGTATTAATAAAGGCAAAGCCCTATCTATACTTAGGGATTCACTTGGAGTAAATCCATCTGAAGCTATGGCTTTTGGAGATTATAATAATGATTTAGAAATGTTAAAATCTGTAGAACATTCATATGCAATGGGAAATGCCGTAAATGTTATAAAAGAAGCCGCATCACAAGTTATTGGAACAAACGATGAAGAAGCGGTGCTATCAACTATTAATAAAGTGCTAAATACCAAGTAAAAAGACTCGTAAGAGTCTTTTTACTTTTGTGGAACAAGTTTTTCTTTGAAACCCATGTAAGGACGTAATGCTTCCGGAATCAGTACTGTACCATCTTCTTGGAGATTGTTTTCAAGGAATGCAATCAACATACGTGGTGGCGCAACAACTGTATTATTAAGTGTATGAGCGAACATACGACCTTCTGGTGTATCAATTCTAATTTTTAATCGTCGTGCTTGAGCATCAGTTAGATTTGAACAACTTCCAACTTCAAAGTATTTTTCTTGTCGTGGACTCCATGCTTCAACATCGACTGACTTATGTTTAAGATCAGCAAGATCACCTGAACAGCATTCAATAACACGAACAGGAACATCTAAACTACGGAAGAAGTCTACTGTATAGTGATATAACTCTTCAAATAGTCGAGTACTATCATCAGGATGACATACGATAACCATTTCCTGTTTTTCAAATTGATGAATACGATAGACACCACGTTCTTCAATTCCGTGCGCACCAACTTCTTTTCGGAAGCATGGTGAATAACTTGTAAGTTTTTGTGGTAATTTCGTACTATCAGTAATTGTATCAATAAATTTACCAATCATTGAGTGCTCACTCGTACCGATAAGGTATAAGTCTTCCCCTTCAATTTTGTACATCATATTTTCCATTTCTTCAAAACTCATAACTCCTGTTACTACACTTCCACGAATCATGAATGGTGGGATTACGTAATCATAATCACGATCAATCATAAAATCACGAGCGTAAGAAGTCATCGCTGAATGAAGACGAGCAATGTCTTTTTGAAGGTAATAGAATCCTGTACCACTGACCTTTCGAGCGGCATCTAAATCAATTCCATCAAATGTTTCCATGATTTCTGTATGATAAGGAACATCAAATCCTTTATCAACAAGTTCACCCTCACGATAAAGTTCAACATTCTCACTGTCATCTTTCCCGATAGGTACATCTTCTGCAATTATATTAGGAATTTGCATCATTAAGTTTTGAATTTCTTCGAAAAGTGGTTCTTCGCGTTCTTCGATGTTCTCTAACTCAATCGCAAAATCTTTAACTTTAGCCTTAACTGCTTCAGCTTCTTCGAGTTCCTTTTTCCCCATGAGGATTCCAATTTGCTTACTTAATGCGTTTCTTTCTCCGCGTAACTCATCTGCACGTGTTTTAATTCCGCGGTATTCAATATCAAGTTCTATAATCTTATCAACCAATTCATACTTTTCAGATTGAAACTTCTTATCCAAATTTTGTTTGATTAAGTCTGGATTGGTACGAAATAAATTAATGTCTAGCATATTCATTCTCCTTTAAAATAAAAAAAACACCTATAAGGGACGATTTGCGTCGTGGTGCCACCCTACTTCAAATGTTTCACGTGAAACATTTCTTGATACTTATAACGGAGCCACCCGATTCTCTCAAGGGTGGAATTATATCACAATGTAGTGACTCACACCTCCGTCACCTCTCTGAAACATTATTTGATATATTAGTCCCTATCACTGAGTTATATAGATTATATCGTTCTCTTAATACGGTGTCAATCTTAACGGTTGAAGTCAAACAGACTATGATAAAGTTGTAGGATCAAGCTGTTCTCCGTTTCTTATTTTCGTAAGAATTCCCTTCTTATCCATAATATTATCTACTTTTTCAAGAAGGATTGCGGCTATCCATTGAGAATCTTTATTTAACATCATAGGTGAATACATAAAAACATCAGTTCCGTCAGGAAATAGGAAATTAAAATCTAAGGATACAAGATTCACAGCAATCGAGTAACTCGATGGATTCATATAGCGAACTCTAGGTAGTACTCTCAATTCTCTAATTTCCTCATAACGGATAGATTTAAATGTATATGTTCCTCTTATTATCTTTTTAATCGCAATCATATTCTTAAATAATCCCTGACTCGAATAGTATTCGATACCATGTTCACCAAACTCTACAAAATTTAAACGTGATGTTTGCATAGGCTTTCCATTAGGAATTAAGTCAGATGCTAAAAGAATATAGGCTAAAGTCAGTCCTCCAAGGATAACAAGTGAAAACATTCCAAGAGAAAATCTGTCCGTTGCACCAAAATAGGCAAGAATGAATAAGATCAATATTGGAAATGATATCGATAAAAAACTTCTAAAAAGATATCCGGATGTTATTTTCCTACCTAATGATGGATTATCAGTACTTTTCCAATAGCTTAAAGGATATTTCTTCGAGTCGATTTCTAATTTATCGATATCAGGAATTAAAGGACTTTCTTTGCTTACAAGATCTTTCAATTTATCAAAAGTTTGTTTTTTTTCATCTAAGTTCATTTCTAAATGACTTTTCTGAATTTTTAGAACTTCATTAAAACTAATATCTCCTGACAGAACTAATCGAATATCATCGATAGAAATTCCCAAGTCACGTAAGTACTTTATCATTTTGAGTTGATCAACATTATCATGAGAGTAATTACGGTAACCATTCTCATCTCGATTTACATCGATTAATCTTTCATTCTCATAATAGAAGAGCGTTTGTTTAGACACGCCAATTTTTTGTTCTACATCGTTTGTTTTCATATGTATTTAACCTCCAAGTAAGCAAATATTACAGTATATAGTAGGTATAATGTAAAGCATTAAATGAAAAAACAGTACATTTCTGTACTATCTTAGCGTTTAATTATAAATATTTCACTTTTCTTATCAAGAGATGTGAAATGATTAAGAACATCGAAATTACAGCTCTCAAAATAGAACACATACTTATTTACATCGAAATTATTGAATTTCAAAGTTTTCATTACACTTTTTCAAATCCAGCTTTAAACCAATTTTTATTTACGATAGGAACAATAGCGATGAAGATACCTTCTGGCTTTAATACACGAAATATTTCAGATAGAACATCTTCTAGTGGGGTAACAACTTGGAGCGTACTAATCGTAAATATTAAATCGAATGATTCATTCGGAAATGATAGATTCGTTGCATCATCCACTTTAAATGTGATATTACTTGGTGCATTCTTCTTTTTCGCTTCTTCAATCATCATGGTTGAATAATCAATACCAACACCTTCATTGCAGTTAAGCGAAAGGTTTAGAAGCATCTCTCCCGTTGTAGTTCCAATTTCTAACACTGTAAAATCGGATTTACAGTAGGAACGAATTAGATTAAGAAGTTAATTATTAAGTTTCGAATTCTTATCATAACTTTTCGCAAATTTATCCCAGAACGTTGATTTCATAAAATTACCTCACTTTCATGATTAATTCTATTAAATCATGATAATCGTAATAAAGTAAAGATTATTTATCTAAGTCTTTTTTGACCTTCTATGCCTTGAAGTGGTTTAATATCTTGAGTTACTTCCACAGTTCCTAGGTAGCGCCCAGAAGCGTCTCTAACTGCAAGATAAGTAATATAGATAAGCTTAGGGCCCATTTCAATCCAGAAACTTTCTTTATCTTTAACTCCCGATTTTAAATCATTAAGAATGGCTTCAACCATCGCAACGGAACGTGGTGGATGACAATGTTGAACTTTTCTTCCTATTTGAGCTTTTGATCTAAAGAAGGTTCTTTCTGAAGTTTGGTTGAAATATTTGAAAATATCATCTTTATCAATAAAAGTAACATCAAAAGGTAAAACGTTCATAACTGCTTCTAGTTCTTCAAATTTTAAGCTACCTACTTCAAAGTGGATTGAGTTTTCTTTAACTCTTAAATCATCTTTAACTTTATCATAGAAGCTCTTTCTATAGGGTATCCAGCGTTCATTGGGAGCTACAATACAGTAGCCGATCTCGTGGGAATCCTCCGCAACTTGGAGCCAATCATCTTCAGACACTTCATCTTGAATCATTGGCAATAAAATCATTTCTTCTTTAAAAATCATATCTTCAATTCGCTTTCGTAGTGCTTCAAAACGCTCTACAATGCCTTCAGTTTTATTATTAATAATACAATCATGAAATGTATTTAGATCCGCACGTATCTCATCATCAACACCCCACATGACCTTTGGTGGTGCATCATATCCATGTTTCTCGAGAAGTGGGAAGTAAAGTTCTTCTTTTCTTTTATAATGTTTATTTAAATCTTGGAGGACATTACATTGACTCAGAATGTCTACACGCATATCTTCTCCTGCTTCATAGTCCAAAACATTTGGAAACATTTCTTCTAAGAGCTTAGAAAGTGCTTCATTTTCATTTTTGAGTACTTTAACAGGATGTCCTTCTCGTTCCATCTCTGATGTCACATTATGAATTTCTTCAATTGAACCATCAAAAATATCCGCATGAATATCACATAAACGTTGAATCTCCGCGATAGGCATACCTTGATTTACCAGTTGTTGTTCCATGGCAATGATTTCTGATGAGGCAACACTTCCAAATTCCTCACGAAAAGTTTCTTTGACAGTTTCTTGATTTTCACCTTCATGAAGTCGAAGAATCATATCAGCAAGTTGTTCTATTTTATTATGATTCATATATGTCTACCTCTATCCCTTTTTCATTTAAGAAAAGAACCAGTTCTTTTTCAGTCTTACTAATATGTTGAATTGCTTGTTTGAGTTTGATTGATTTTCCGACAGTATTGTAGGTTAAATCATTCTTCATAGGTTTAAAACCAAATTCTATGAGTGCATCTCTTAATTCTGGATAATTCACTGTACTCGAGTAAAAAGATTCATTCAAATCAATTTTCATAGCAGTACCTCTCTTTATTTAATCCTAGCATTCTTGATTATTAATAAGTATCATTATTGAACTATTTTTGCTTATTTATTAAGTAAATATCGTAGAAAACCCCCTTAATACAAAACAATAGTGTAATAAATCAAGTAATTCACAAGTTAAATGCGAGAATGAAACAAACTGTGTTATAAAGCTGATTTAAAGCGTAATAAATATTTGATGAACATTTACTTATGATAGGTTATAAAGTCGTTTAAAGGGTCCGTAAATGCCTTTATAAGATAAAATGTTCACTACTCACAGATAATAAAAAGTAGGAACAAATTTGTTCCTACTTAATAGATTATTCTTCAGTTGTTTCTATGACTTCTTCGCCTTCTTCAGCTTCGTTATCATTTTTTAAGATAGCAATGGATGATACTGAATCAGTTTCACCAACATTAATAATACGAACACCAATCGTAGAACGACCATAGATTCCAATGTTATCAACTTCAGTTCGGATAACAATACCTTCACTTGAAATAACAAATAGCTCTTCAGGTCCATCAACAGCACGAAGCGCGACTAGTGCACCATTTTTATCAGTGATATTAACAGTTTTAACACCCTTAGCACCTCGTTTTGTGAGTCGGTACTCTTGGATATCAGTACGTTTGCCGTATCCTTTTTCAGTAATGGCTAAGATATATTGCCCTTCACGATCTGTAGCAACACCCACAACATAACCACCATCAACATCGAATCCTCGAACACCCGATGCGGTACGTCCCATTGGTCTTACTTCATCCTCTTTGAATCGAACAGCCTTGCCGTTGTTTCCACCAATGATAATTTCATTATCACCATCAGTCATACGAACACCAATAAGCTCATCATCTTCACGAAGGCTAATAGCAATCTTACCATTCTGACGAATTGAACTAAATTCATCAATAGCAACACGCTTCACAATACCTAGCTTGGTAACAAAGAATAAGAACTTAGATTCTTCATCATCTTGTTTAACACGTACTAGTGTCTTAACTTGTTCGCCTTCTTGAAGGTCCAAGAGGTTTACAATTGGAATTCCTTTTGAAGTACGGCTTGATCCTGGTACGTTAAAGCCACGAATACGATAAACTTTACCAAAGTTTGTAAAGAGCATGAGAGAATCATGAGTAGACATGACGAGGAACTGATCAACAACATCTTCATCATAAGTACTGATTCCTTTAACCCCTTTACCACCACGGTTTTGAACATTAAAGGAATCAACAGTTGTACGTTTAATATAACCATTCATTGTTAATGTGACCGCGATATCTTCAACAGGAATCAAATCTTCATCAAGCATGTCGATATCCGCATCAATAATTTCTGAACGACGATCATCACCAAATTTATCTTTGATTTCTGTAAGTTCTGTTTTAATAATACCTAATAAACGTTCATGATTTGCGAGAATATCTCTTAAATCAATAATCAATGCTTGAAGCTCTTGGTACTCATTTTCAATCCGATCACGTTGCAATCCTGTGAGACGACGTAATTGCATATCAAGAATAGCTTTTGCTTGAACTTCTGTTAACTCAAATCGTTCGTTAAGTTTTGCACTTGCTTCAGGATCATCTTTAGATGTTCTAATGATTGAAATAACTTCATCAATATGATCAAGGGCAATAATCAATCCCTCTAAAATATGAGCACGTTCTTCAGCTTTTTTAAGCTCGAATTGTGTACGACGTGTAATAATCTCAATTTGATGATCACGATAATTCTTAAGAACCTCTAGAACATTTAACAATTGTGGCCTTCCATCAACAAGAGCTAACAAGTTAACACCAAACGAAGATTGGAGTGCAGTAAGACGGTACAGTTGGTTTAATACAACCTCAGGTTGAACTTCTTTTTTAAGTTCAATGATAATCTTAATACCATCACGGTTTGATTCATCACGTAAATCTGTGATACCTTCAACTTCTTTTTCACGAACTAAGTTCGCAATTTTTTCAACAAGATTTGCTTTATTAACTTGGTATGGAATTTCAGTTACAGTAAGTTGATGTTTACCATTTGGCATCTCTTTCACATCAACCTTAGCACGCATTACAACAGAACCACGTCCTGTCTCAAAAGCAGATTTGATTCCGTAACGACCAAGAATATAAGCTCCAGTAGGGAAGTCTGGTCCATAGATGTAGTTTTCCATAAGTTCTTTGATTGTGATGTCAGGATTATCGATTAATGCAATTGTACCATCAATCACTTCACCAAGGTTATGAGGTGGAATGTTTGTTGCCATACCGACCGCAATCCCAGTACCACCATTCACTAATATATTAGGGAATCGAGATGGCATAACCGATGGTTCACTTTCCTCGCCATCATAGTTATCTACAAAATTAACAGTATTTTTATTGATATCGCGAACAAGTTCCATCGATATTTTTGACATACGTGCTTCAGTATAACGCATCGCAGCAGCACCATCACCATCAATTGAACCAAAGTTACCATGACCATCAATAAGCATGTAACGATAAGAGAAATCTTGAGACATACGTACCATTGAGTCATAAACAGCTGTATCACCATGAGGGTGATACTTACCGATAACTTCCCCAACAATACGAGCAGATTTCTTATAAGGTTTGTCACTTGTCATTCCTAAATCATTCATCGCATAGAGAATACGACGGTGAACAGGTTTAAGTCCATCTCGTACATCTGGAAGTGCACGTGCAACAATAACAGACATCGCATATGATACAAAAGATTTCTTCATTTCCTCAGCGATATTACGTTGCTTAATTTTATCAAAGTTTGTTTCTTCCATAGTATCCTCCTATATATCTAAATCAGCATATTGTGCGTTA
Organism: Erysipelothrix sp.; assembly: GCA_036637915.1. GTDB lineage: Bacteria > Bacillota_I > Bacilli_A > Erysipelotrichales > Erysipelotrichaceae > Erysipelothrix. The sequence goes on from JAVWLP010000004.1 coordinate 29,453, forward strand.
TCTTGAATGAATTCACGACGTGGACCAACTTCATCACCCATTAAGGTTTCAAAAATCATATCTGCTTCCATTGCGTCTTCAATATGAACTTGAATCAAAGTACGAGTTTGAGGATCCATGGTAGTTTCCCAAAGTTGTTCTGGGTTCATTTCCCCAAGACCTTTGTATCGTTGAACATTGAAACGATCACCAAAATCTGGTTTTAAAGCTTCAAGTTCTTCATCGGAGTAAGCATAAGCTAATTTATTTCCTCGAGAAATTTTGTAGAGTGGTGGTTGCGCAATATACACATACCCTCCCTCAATAACAGGTCTTAAAAAACGATAGAAGAATGTAAGAAGTAAAGTTCTAATGTGAGCCCCATCAACGTCAGCATCGGTCATAATGATGATTTTATGATAACGGAGTTTCTCTAAATTCAATTCTTCACCAATTCCTGTACCAAACGCTGTAAGCATCATTCGAATTTCATTATTTTCGAAAATTCGGTGGAGACGCGCTTTTTCAACGTTAATAACTTTACCTCGTAATGGTAAAATCGCTTGGAATTTACTATCACGACCTTGTTTTGCAGATCCGCCAGCGGAATCACCCTCAACAAGGTAAATTTCACTTTCAGCTGGATTACGATTTGAACAGTCAGCAAGTTTACCTGGAAGTGATGAAACTTCAAGCGCACCCTTACGACGTGTTAATTCACGTGCCTTCTTAGCAGCTACTCGAGCTTTAGAAGCAATAATAGCCTTTTCAACGATGATTTTCGCATCATCTGGGTTTTCCATTAGGTAACGTTCAAATTGTGCTCCAAAGACGCTAGAAACGATTTTACGAACTTCACTGTTACCCAACTTTGTTTTTGTTTGTCCTTCATATTGAGGATCAGGATGTTTTACAGAAATAATGGCAGTGAGTCCTTCACGAACATCATCACCCACAAATCCTTCATCATCCTTCTTCACAAGATTTTTATCTTTAGCATAATTATTAATAACACGCGTTAAAGCAAGACGGAAACCATCTTCATGAGTTCCCCCTTCTTGTGTATTAATGTTATTACAGAAAGTATAAATATTAGGGACGAAACCATCATTATACTGCATGGAAACTTCCACCATAATATTATCTTCTTCACCTTCGCAATAAACAATTTGTTGGTGAATAGGTGTTTTATTTTTATTAACAAATTTAACGTATTCTAGAAGACCATCTTCATACTCAAAGATTTGAGTACGTGATGCTTCAGGTTCACGTTCATCAATAAAGACAATACGGATTCCCTTATTAAGAAATGCCATTTGACGAAGACGATCTCTTAAGACATCATGAGAAAATTCAGTTGTTTCTTTAAAGATAGTTGCATCAGGTTTAAAGCGAACTTTCGTTCCCTTTTCGTCCGTTTTACCATTTTCTCTAAGTGGAACTGTTACATTACCACCATTTTCAAACTTCAGATAGTATTCAGTGCCATCAATAGCAATGACAACTTCTAAGAATTCAGAGAGCGCATTAACAACAGAAGCACCAACCCCATGGAGTCCTCCTGAAACCTTATATGCACCACCACCAAACTTACCACCAGCATGTAAAACAGTATAAATTGTTTCTGCTGTAGAGACACCTGTCTTCTCGTGAATTCCTACCGGAACCCCACGACCATTATCTTTAACAGAAACAATATTATCTTTTTCAACTGTAACTACAATTTCTGTTGCAAAACCCGCGAGAGCCTCATCAATACCATTATCGACGATTTCCCATACTAAATGATGCAACCCACGTGCCGATGTGGAGCCGATATACATCCCCGGACGCTTACGAACTGCTTCAAGACCTTCTAATACCTGAATATCTTCAGATGTATAAGAATGCTCTACTTTTTTATTACTATTCGTCATGACTAACCTCCTTCATACCATTACCATCTTTGATTCTATAAATGACATGTTTCTTACGCGTTTGTACAAAACTTGTATCCGTCGTCGTAATAAACACTTGCATCTCATCCGGTAATGTATCTAAAACTAATCTTCTTCGAGTCATATCTAACTCAGAAAACAAATCATCCAAACATAAAATTGGATATTCTCCGATTAAATCCTTAACAAGTTCAATGATTGCGAACTTATATGCAAGCATAATCATTCGCTTTTGACCTTGAGAAGCAACTTGCGAAACCACGACATCATTAATTTCAAAAATAAAATCATCACGATGAACCCCAACATGGGTTAACCCAAATTGACGATCTCTTCGAATTGAATCGTTATATTTTCGTTTAAGATGCGTTGCATCAAGTAACTCCCCTTTGTTAAATTGCGATTCATAGTTTAGACGAATCATATCATCTGATTCGCTAAACAATTTATAATACTTCGCAATTAAAGGATTCAAACTTTCACAAAATCGCTTGCGCTGTTCAATAATAGGAATCGAATTAAGAATTAAATTATCAGTGAGAATTTCAAGAAAATCCTCATCGACAGAATTAGTTTTCAAATATGAATTTCTCTCACTAATTATATGATTTACTTTTGATAAGTAATCCAAATAATGACGAGATAACTTTCCCAATTCATAATCAATGTTCTTACGACGATTCTTGGGTGAGTCAATAAAAAAATTCAAGTCATCGGGAGCAAACAACACAATATTACAATGACCTAAAAACTCAGATGCTTTTTTAAGCGGTCTTTGGTTTACAGTCATGTATTTCCCGAATTCACTTAAAACTACTTGTAATTGATTCACTTTATTGTCTTTCAGCACATGAGCATCTATCTTAGAAAATTCAGCGTTTCTCTGAATGAGATGATGATCCTTTGCGGTTCTGAAAGAACGCCCTGAGGCAAGATAGACGAAGGATTCAATAATATTGGTCTTTCCCTGTCCATTATCCCCTACAAAGATAATTAGATTATCATCAAAGCTTAATTTAAGATGTGCTATATTTCTAAAAGTTTTAAGTTCAACAGCGTCAATTCTCATTTTATTCAATAATATGTGAATTGCCATTCACTACAACAACATCACCTGGATACAATTTTCGTCCACGACGGTTATCATCTTCACCGTTTACTTGGATAGAAAATGTATGAATCAGGTGCTTTGCTTCGCCACCGGAACTTACATAATCATTCACTTTAAGAAATTGTCCTAAAGTGATATACGGAACTTCTTTTTTCATAGAATCCATCCTTTTCAATACCATCTTATTATACTACATTTAGGAATAAATTTCACTATTTATCCACAACGAAAGAAACTAAAAAGAAGCACTTGCGAGTGTGCTTCTTGATATTATTTATTAATCAAATGTACGAACTGGTAAAACCAATTGAACGATTGAATCATCCTGCGGATTTTTCAGGATAAATGCCTGCATTTCACCTACGAACAGGATCTTCACAATATCTGTTCTAAAAGACTTCAATGCTTCAATCATATAACGGCCACTGAATGATATCTTGAGGTTTCCACCCTTGTAATCAACGGGAGATAACGTCTCTTCTGAAGATCCTATTTCTTGTGAATGAGAGCTTACAATCGCTGTAGATGGCGTTAAATCAAGTTTTACAGTCCAATATCCTTCACTCTTTAAGAATGAAGAACGATCAATGGCATTTACCATATCATGAGCATTCACTGTAAGTTCGAAACCATACTCATTCGGAATCAAACGATTGACATCAGGGAAGATACCATCAATGAGACGAGATTGAATTAATGTTTCTTGAACATAAAATTGAACAAGTTTATCAGAAACTGCAACAGTAACATCTTGATCTTCAGCAATTGATTTCATAACTTCCATCAAGTTAGATGCAGGTACTGCAATATTAAAGTTCATGGGTTCTTTTAATTCAATTGTTTTCTTAGCAAGACGATAACTGTCCGATGCGACACAATTTAAAGTAGTTCCTTCAGCTTTAAAGTTTACCCCTGTAAGGATAGGGCGTTCTTCACTTGTTGCACAAGCAAAGGCAGTCTGTGAAATAATTTCTGCAAGTTCTTTACCCAGAATATCAAAAGATACTTCTGGTTTTCTAAAATCAATTGCAGGATATGCATCTGCTTTACTGCCATTAATATTGTATTCAGCAGAATTTCCACTGATTCGTGTTAATGCTCCGTCAATAATTTCAAAACTGATAACTTCATCATCAAGTTTACGAACAGCTTCTAAGATATATCGTGATTCTAATACAACGCTTCCCTCTTCGAATACAGTGAGCTTATTATCTTCTGTAGCATGTAATACTTCTTTAATAGAAATGTTTGAGTCACTAGCGATAAACGTTAACGTATCATTTTCCAAAGTAATATGAATTCCTGAAAGAATTGGTAATGGTGAATGATTCGATGCAGCACGACCAACTGAATACAATGATTTATAAAACGGTTGTTTTTTTATTGTAAATTTCATAGATATAAATTCCTCCAAACAATTATATAAATTATAACACATTCAATCCCATAACAGCTTTGAATAATCTTAAATATTTAAGCATCCAAATGACAAATGAGTTATCAATGAAAAGCATTATTATAGATTAAATAAGTTAATTAATACTATTAGGGTGTGTGGATATGTTGAGAAACTCATAAGAAGCCACTCAGCATTGGATATTTAGCTTGAAAACGGTGTTTAAACATTGGGGATAACTGTTGATAACTTATTTAAACTTCTCTTCAATCTCGAAAATAGCTCGAGCGAGTAATGGATCAGTTTTTATCTTTTTATCAATCTTATCGCAGGCACTTATAATCGTTGAATGGTCTCGCTTTCCAAAATCTTCACCAATCTTATTGTAAGGAAGATCAAGATGTTTACGACAGAGGTAGATTGCAATATGTCGTGCATTAGAAATAGCTTTGGTACGAGCTTTGGAAACAAGTTGTGTTTGCGTTAAGCCATAGTAGTCAGCAACAATTCTCTTGATTGTTTTTGTATCAAGTTCATTAGTATAGATTTGTTCGCCATTTGTTTTGAATGCATTCATGGCTGTTTCCAGATTAATGTGGTCATTTTGAGAGAATTCAATGGAATAGAAGAGAAGACGATTTAAAGCACCTTCTAACATTCTGACATCCTTAGAGAAATTTGAAGCAATGTAACTGAGGACATCTTCATCAAAGATTGAAGGATCAACAGATTTATTCTTAATTTTCATTTCCAAGATAGCTAAAGAAGTCTCAAACTCAGGTGAATCAACACCTACCGATAAACCCGATGAGAAGCGGCTGATTAGACGATCTTCAAGACCTTTAATATCGGTGGGTAGTCGATCACTGGTAATGACAATTTGCTTTTTATTATAAATAAGTTCATTAAAAATGTGGAAGAAGATCTCATGAGACTTTTCTTTCCCTGCAAGAAACTGGATGTCATCAATAAGAAGAACATCGAGAGCGTACATTTGATCCTTAAAATCTTCAATCGTTCTATTTTGAATACATGTTGCGACTTTTCTAACAAAATCAGAGCTTGAAGTATAAAGTACTTTAGCATCTGGATTTAGTTTCTTAATATAGTTTCCGATTGCATTCAGTAAGTGAGTTTTACCCAATCCTGAATTACCGTAGATAAAGAGAGGAGTATAAAATTGTCCGGGACGATACGCACATCCTAATGCAGCAGAGTGGCTTTCTTTATTACTAGGTCCAACCACAAAATTATCGAAAGTTTGATTGGATGCAATACCATCATTTTGAACTTGACGGGGTGCAACAACGAGTGGTGTCTCCTCCTGGCGAAGCTCTTGAGGTTTTTTAAACTCATTTTCGAGAAGAATTTCACACTGGATGGTCTCTTTATCGAGAGTTCTTTGAATTGTTTCATTGAAGAAGTTGAGTTCTTCGGTAAGAATTACCTTCTGGAGGTAAGTAGGAACTATAATCGTAGCCTTAGTATCTGTTAATAGAGCTAAGGTCGTGTCTTGAATATAAGTATTGAATATTGGCTCATCGAAATAGTTACTTTCTTTGATGAGACTTTTTGTTTTGGCCCAAATATCGTCCAAATAAAATTTCATGGTAGTCATAGCAGCTCTCCTTGTACGTACTATAATACCAAAATATAAATCATAAAAAAGTGGTAATTTTCTTCCCCACATGTTATCCACAATGAATAACCTAAAAAGAGTGCATAAAGAGTATGTTATCAACAGTTTTCCACAATTGTTAACAAAATTGTTAATGTGGATACTTTGGGGAATGTTATAAAATATCAACAGGTATGTTCATAGTGCAAGATATGTGGAGAAAAATAAAATTAACCAACAAGTTAAGAACATGATATAATCCACTGAAGAGTTGATGAAATGTAGTTATCAACACTTTCCACAACATGTGGATAAACACTGTTATCAAAACGTTCCCAAATGGTGTTGATTAAAATTTATGGGAAAAATAAGAGAAATATCTAACATGACTTATTAACATCAATACCCCAAGATATCAACGAACTTAAAAAGGAGACCTAAAATTGTGGATAACTGTGATGAAATCTAACGAAAAGAGGTAGGAAATAATGATAAAAGCAATCCTTATATATAGTTAGCAGGACGCATTTTTAACGAGTAAAAGTAGGATAAATAAAAAAAAGTTAAGGAGTATCCTCAACTTCATTGACAAACTAAGCGGAATTATATATAATTTTAAAGCATTTGCTCTTCGTAGTATATACAAGAACTGGAGGTGGTTTTCAATGAAGAGAACTTATCAACCGAGCAAACGGAAACACCAGAAGGTCCACGGTTTTAGAGCACGTATGAAAACAGTAGGCGGTCGTCGCGTATTGTCACGTCGTAGATCAAAAGGAAGAAAAGTGTTATCTGCATAATGGTCACCCACTTGGGTGACTTTTTTGTCAAATATGAAAAAAGAATATCGCGTCAAAGAATCGGATGAATTTCAAAAAATAATGCGTGGCCGAAGATTTCATAATTCGAAATCTTATTCACTGTATATTGAAGAGCGAAAAGAAGATCATGCACGATTCGGAATATCAGTTCCTAAAAAATTAGGAAATGCAGTACTTAGAAATAAAACCAAACGACAAGTTCGTTCTATGTTACAACATCTAGCTCCTTATGATGGGAAATATGATGTGATAATTATCGTCAGAAAAGGATATTTTTCGAAGTCTTATGATGATAATGAAAAAGACTTGGAAAAACTTATGAAAACGGTTAAAATGTAAAGGAAACGTATGTTAGGAGATTTAAATGAAAAAATATAAAAAGATATTGTTTCTTGGTATCTTGTTAATTGCTCTTACGGGATGTACAAACTATATTGATCCGGCAACTAAACAAGTTAAACCAGAAATGATCATTACCCTTGGTGATGCATGGGATTTTGGATCACAAGGATGGTTTAGCGCATTATTCGTATGGCCGATTGCGCAGTTACTTAACTTCTTTGCTCAGTATGTTGGAGCATTTGGAGCAATCTTAGTTGTTACACTATTAATTAAACTATTAACTTTAAAAGGAACAATTCAATCAACAATTCAACAACAAAAAATGCAATTGATTGGACCTGAACAAGCCAAGATAGAAGAGAAATACCGTAACCGTACTGATGAACAAGCTAAATTACAAAAAGCTACTGAAATTCAAAAACTATTTGAAAAACATGAAATCAAACCAATGGCAGCATTGGGTGGTGCATTCTTACAAATTCCTATCATGCTTGCAATGTATCAAGCTGTGGGGCGTTCCGCAAATATTATTAACGGATCAATTCTAGGTCAATCATTAATTGAAACACCAATGGATGGATTCAAAACAGGTAATGTTGTTATTATCACAATTTATATCTTAATGGCAATCTGTCAAGCGCTATCTATGTTCTTACCACAATATCTTGCTAAGAAGAAAATGCGTTTACGTCCATACGATCCAAAACCAAAGAACAATGCAAACGGAATGATGTATACATCATTAATCATGATTGTATTCATTGCTTTACAATGGAATGTTGGTATGAGTCTTTACTGGATGATTTCAGCTCTAGCACAATTATTACAAACATTATTCATTAATTGGAAATTCGGAGATAAATAAGAGGAGGACTACTCGTGAAACAATATACTGCAAAATCGTTAGATGCGTTACTTACTCAAGTCGCTCAAGAGAAACATGTGGATCAAAGTGAACTGGTTTATTATGTGATCGAAGAAAAAACAGGTTTTCTAGGTATTGGAGCGAGTGTTACTGCTGAGGTCTACGCTTTATCTGAAGTTAAAACATTTACAGAAGATTATCTTAAAGCATTCTTTGATGGATTTGGTTTAGAGGTTGAAGTAGATGTTGAACAAAATAATCAAAATATTAAGGTAACACTCAATGCTGAGAATAATGCTATCTTAATTGGTAAATCTGGAAAATCTCTAGAGGGTATCAATACACTATTAAGAAGTGCAATTAATGCTAAATTCAAACGTCGCTTCTATGTTATGGTAGATATTAATAACTATAAGACAGAACGCTATGTTAAATTAAAAGCAATGGCAACACGAATTGCGAAGACAGTTCAAAGAACTAAAATCGATGCTTCGTTAGATCCTATGCCAAATGATGAACGCCGTGTCATTCATAAAGAACTCACAAATTTCCCAAATGTTCGTACTGAAAGTGAAGGAAAAGGGCGCGATCGTCATTTAAGAATTGTATATGATGCAAATAAAGAGTAAGGGGAATCCCCTTATTCTTTTTAATTTTTGAGGAGGATACGATGAAAGTTATCGTTGGATTGGGTAATCCTGGCAAAGAATATGAAAAAACACGCCACAATGCTGGATTTATGGTTGTGGATGGTTTAGCCGACAAACTAAATATAGATATTAATACAAAGAAGCATAAAGCATTGGTTGGAGTAGGACACTACCAAGGTCAAAAGATTATGCTTGTAAAACCACAAACTTACATGAACTTGTCAGGAGAAACAGTGGGAGAGATTGTTCGTTACTATGATCTTGATTTGGATGATCTATTAATTGTGAGTGACGACTTAGATTCCGAAATAGGAGTCATTCGCATTCGCTTAAAGGGAAGTTCAGGCGGACAAAATGGAATTAAAAGTATTATCAATCACTTAGGAACACAAGAATTTAATCGTCTTAAAATTGGAATTGGAAAAAGTTCCATTATTAAGACTGTGGACTATGTTTTAGGTAAGATGGATGATGATGTTGCGATTGATAAGGGAATTGCATGTGCCTATTCATTTGCAATTGGAACTGATATTATGAAGATAATGAATGAATTTAATAGGAAAGATTAGACGATGGAATGGATTAATAGTTATCTAAAAAAACATCCAATCATGAGTGAGTATTCAAAGAATAGTCACTCTTTTTCGCATCTCACGAAAACTCAGGAAGCATTACTAGCAATTGGTTATGTTGAAAGTTATAAGAAACCATTGATGATCGTGAAAGAGAATGAGCAACAAGCCTCAGAATTGATTCAAGAAATTATTAGAATGAACCATGAACTTAAAGTTGTTTATTACTCACAAGAAGAATCATTACGCGTTGAAGCCATTACACAATCTGAAGTGCTTCGAGCTCAACGTATTCAGGCACTCTATCAAATCATAACGAACAATTATGATATTTGTGTTACCCATGCTGTCGCAAGCGTTCGTAAAATTTCTCCACATGATGTTTTAAAAGAGACTATTATCCCGCTAGAAGTAGGTCAAGACTTACCTCTTGAACACCTCACGAAGAGTTTAGATCAAATGGGATATACTCGTGCAAAATATGTGGAACAACCTTTTACATATGCATTGCGTGGAGGTGTTTGTGATGTTTATTCTGTGCAGATGGAAAATCCTCTTCGAATCGAATTTTTTGATACAGAAATCGATAGTATGCGTACCTTTGATAGTGCTACCCAACAGTCTATCGAAACAGTTCAGCAAGCAGAAATAATATTTGCTCAAGATATTATTCTTGATGAAGAAACGTGTCAAAAACTTGCATCAAAACTAATTATTAAAGAAACAGATGATGAATCGAGATACGATTTAGAAGTAATTTTAGAGATGTTGAAAATGGGTAACTATGATATTAATATGTATCCACTTCTATATCACTGGGATCAGTATGAAACAATCTTTGAATACTGTGATACTGCAAAGAAATCAATCAGTACCATTGAGGGATTTAAGCGTACTTTACGTCAAAATGAGGACGATGTCTTTCAATTTGTGGAAGATCACTATAATGATGTTGTATACATTGAATCGGCAAAGATATATGCTTCAATGAATCCTTATCTCGAGCAAAATTCAATTCAGTATACTCATGAATATCAAAGTACTGATGATGTTGTGATTCCATGGCATCAAGCAAATATAATTTCAGATAATCTAAACGATACGGTACTTTGGCTAAAAAAAGAGGCAATCACTCAGAAAGTAATCCTTGCACTTGATTCAGAAAGCATGGAAACGATGATTAACACATTGATTTCAATGAATGTGTCCTACCAACTTGAAACACAACAACCTCAGAAGAATGGCATTTATATCGTATATTCAGAAATTGAAACAGGGTTCATCCTTGATGATATTCAAACCATGGTTCTCACCAAAACAGAACTTTTCCAATATGCTCGTAAACGATTTAAATACGATAATAAGTTCTCTAAGGCGGAAACACTCAATCAACTCCAAGATTTGGATACCTTTGACTATGTTGTTCACCGCCAATACGGTATTGGAAAATACATGGGAATTGAAACTAAAGAAATTGATGGGATACAAAAAGACTTCATGCGCATCATGTATCGTGATGGTGATGAACTCTTTGTACCCCTTGAACAGTTTACACTTGTTCGTAAGTATCTCTCTTCACATGCTACTGCTGTACGTTTAAGTAAACTTGGCAGTAAAAGTTGGGAGAAAAGTAAAGAAAAAATTCAGAAAGACGTGGCTGAAGTTGCAGATCGTCTCGTTGCTTTATATGCTACGAGAATGAAAAGCAAAGGTCATTCATTCAGTCCGGATAATGACTATCAAAGACAGTTTGAATCAGAATTTAAATATGATCTGACAAAAGATCAAGAAGTTGCGATTCAAGAAATCAAAGCAGACATGGAAAGCGAACTTCCCATGGATCGTTTGCTGTGTGGAGATGTTGGATTCGGTAAGACTGAAGTTGCTATTCGTGCAGCATTTAAAGCCTTTGTAGATGGTAAGCAAGTTGCATTCTTATGTCCTACGACAATTCTTTCGGCACAACATACCCGTACACTCAGGAAACGGTTCGAAAATTATCCAATCCGAGTTGAAGTTTTAAATCGCTTCGTATCAGATAAAGAAGCAAAAATAATCGTTGCTGATGTAAAAGCAGGCAAAGTAGATATTTTGGTAGGAACACATCGTCTCTTATCAAAGGATATTAAATTTCATGATTTAGGATTATTAATAATTGACGAAGAACAACGCTTTGGTGTGGAACATAAAGAGCGCATTAAAGAGTTCAAGGTTTCAGTTGATGTACTTTCATTGAGTGCAACACCGATTCCTCGAACACTGCAAATGTCATTAATTGGCTTACGTTCACTCTCGCAATTAAATACACCGCCATCAAACAGACTTCCTGTTATGACATATGTGATTGAAAAGAATAAGAAAACACTTCATGACATTATGATTAAGGAATTAAATCGTGATGGACAGGTTTTCTACCTTTTTAATAACGTTGAACAAATTTATGAAGTAGCAAACAGTATTGCTAGAGCAATTCCGCAATCAAAAGTTGCGGTTGTTCATGGTCAAATGGATCGATATGAAATTGAAGATGTGATGATGCAATTTATTGCGAAGGAAGTAAATGTGCTGGTATGTACAACGATTATTGAGACTGGGATTGATATTCCAAATGCAAATACAATTATTGTAGAAAATGCACATCGCTTTGGCTTATCACAGTTGTATCAAATAAAAGGTCGTGTTGGAAGATCTGATCGTCTCGCTTATGCATACTTTGTCGTGCCTGAGAAAAAGGGACTCTCAGAAGTCGCACAGAAACGTCTCCAAGCGATTAAAGAGTTTACGCAACTTGGTAGTGGCTATAAAATTGCAATGCGTGACCTTACGATTCGTGGAGCTGGAGAACTATTGGGTGGTAATCAATCTGGCTTCATTGACACGGTAGGTATTGATCTTTATATCGAGCTTTTAAAAGAAGCTATTGATGAGCGACAAGGAACTAAAACCCAACCGCTTAAAGATACAGAATCATACAACTTAAAGATAGATGCCTATCTTCCTGATAAATTTACAAGCGATGATGGTGAAAAATTAGACCTTTATCAACAAATTTATCAAATAGAAACTTTAGATGAGTTGAGTTCATTCAATGAAATGGTTGTAGATCGCTACGGGCAATTACCAAATGCTGTAACGATGCTCTTAGAAAAGAAACGTTTAGAATTATTCCTAAATGATGAACGCATTAAATCATTTAAGGAACGAATGAATAAAGTCGAAGTTAGTTTTACTGAGGAATACAGCAGTCGCATCGATGGTATTAAACTCTTCGAACTAATCAGTGAAAAATCCTCAGAAATAAATGTAAAATATGTTTCTCAATCCATTAAGATATCCATGCCAATGTATGATGAATGGGTGGAAGACTTAATTTATATACTAGAAAATATGAAGGAGAAATCAGAATGAGACTGGATAAATATTTAAAAGTATCGCGAATCATTAAAAGACGTACAGTAGCAAAAGAGCTTGCTGATGACGAGCGTGTATTCGTTAATGATAAACTTGCGAAACCTTCGACCGATGTCTTAGTAGGAGATGTCGTTGAAATTCGCTTCGAACACCGTCATATTAAGTTTGAAGTCACATTTTTAAGTGAGAAAATCATGCGAAATAATCCACCAATGTATGAATTAATCTCGGATACTAAGATAAGCCGCGAGTCTGACGAATCCTGACAACCCTTGCAAAAGGCGAGAATGTCAGTATAATAGAGATGATAAATACTATAAAGGAAGACGTAACACAATGACAAAAAAAGTAACAAGAAGAAGAGTGAAATCGCCAATAGTTCGAGGGGCATCGATTATTTTTGGTGTGGTAGTTCTCGCTATTTCAATTCTAATGTTAACAAAATCTGTTAACGAAGTTATTTTAACTGTAAAGCTCAACAAGCAATTAACGAGTGTAAAATCTGAACTTGATATTGTGAAGGATAAGAACAAAAATCTTACTTCAGAAAAAGCAAAACTTGAGGATCCAGTATATTTTGAAAATTATGCACGAGGAACTTACCTGTTATCAATGTCAGAAGAGCAAGTCTTTATTTTACCAAAAGGTGAATAGAAAGAGACCATCCTCAATTATAATGAGGATGGTCTTTTTTTACACTTTTTTCAGATAGTTTTCAAGACGGTATGCCATGGCAAGAGATTTTGAATCATCAATAGAACCGTTCATTATTTTTTCATTAATCTCATCTAACGATAATGTATAAATATTGAGTTCTTCGTGTTCATCGAGATGTTGCCCAACAAAAGATAAATCAGTGGCATAGTAGAGATAGATTACTTCATCAATATAAGCAGGAGACGAGTACACTTTTCCAAGAGGAACGATTGTTTGTGTAGAATAGCCAATTTCTTCAGCAAGTTCACGGTGTGCTGCTTCAAGTGGGGTCTCACCCTCATCAATCTTACCTGCAGGGAATTCAGTCATAATTTCTTCGATTCCGAACCGAAATTGGTCAACAATGTAGAAATCTTGGTTGTTGTGAGTGGCTGCGATACACACAGCGCCGTCATGGCGAAGAAGTTGTGCAGTCATTGTTCCAGCTTGTGTTTCAAAGTCTGCTTCATAGGTATCGACAACGATGCCATCTTTAATTTTTCTTTCATTAGACTTTTTTGGAATAGTAAGTGATTTAGCCATTATTTTTATCCTTCTTTCGTTTAAAGAAAAATGATCCGATGATAACAAAATCAAGAATCAATAAGACCATACTGATATAAACAAAGAACACAGCAGGCCAGAAATAGTTAAGAACTAAAACTAAAAATAGTAATGCAGTAACGATGATATAAAATTTATCATTTCCAACGTTTCGAAAAGTATCTTTAATATTTTTGGACATTTTGGACTCCTTTAATAGTTCTCTTTTATTATAACTTACTTTAAACACTTCATGATGATATAATAATTAAAAAGAGGTGTTGAAATGGGTTATTTTATTTCGTTCGAAGGTCCAGATGGTAGTGGCAAAACTACTGTAACGCAAAAAGTTGCGGATTATTTAGCAGAGAATTATGATGTGATTTATACACGTGAACCAGGTGGTATTGAAATATCAGAAAAAATTCGTGATATTATTTTAGATCCAAACCATAGTGAAATGGATGATCGAACAGAGGCTTTGTTGTACGCAGCCAGTCGTAGACAGCATCTTACACAAAAAATTATACCAGCTCTCGAAGATAATAAGATCGTAGTATGTGATCGTTTTATTGATAGCTCTCTTGCGTATCAAGGGTATGCTCGGGGTATTGGTATGGAGGATGTTTTTGAAATCAATCGTTTCGCAATTGAAAACTATATGCCAGATCTTACAATATTCCTAGATATTGATCCTTTAAAAGGACTACAAAGAATTCACGGTCGTGATAAAATGGATCGTTTGGAATTAGCAGGTGATTCTTTCCATACAAAAGTATATGAAGGATATCAGGAAGTGCTAAAACAATTCCCAAATCGTATTCAAGTTGTGAATGCTGACCAATCAGAAGAAGATGTCTTTATTGATGTCATTGCAATTATTAACCATGAACTTCAAGACTAGTCAACCGCAGGCTTTATCCTTCTTTCTAAAACAAATTGAGAAGAATAAAGTTTCGCACGCATATCTTGTAACGGGTAAAACAGATACATTGTCATTTGCAAAATATATGGCAATGTCTTTATTGTGTCCACATAAAGATAATGGTCCTTGTGAACACTGTACAACATGCGAACGTGTCATGAATAATCAACATTCTGATGTTCGTATCCTTGAAAATACTGAAGGAACAATAAAAAAAGAAGATATCCTTTCGTTGAAAGAATACTTCTCGCAAACATCCTTTGAAATTGAAGGAAAAAAAGTATATATCCTCGAAGATGTGGAAACAGCAAGTTCTGCTGCAATGAATAGTATCCTCAAGTTCTTAGAAGAACCAGAGTCTGATATTGTAGCAATTCTTACGACGGCTTATCCAGGACGTGTATTAGAGACAATCCAATCACGATGTCTGACAATTTCTTTACAAGAAACAGGCAAAGATTCACTGTACAAAGCGGCTATTGAGCAAAATTGTGATCCATTAACATCCGTAATCCTATCAGAAATATGTAGTAGTGAAGCAGATTTAAACGTGATGGTGGAGGATAAATCATTCAACTCCCTCATGAATCTCTGTGTTGATTTTGCAAACGATGTCAATAAGGGTTCAATACAGCCTGCTCTTGTTACGATGCAAAGTCGAGCAATCAAAGAAAAAATTGTGACTAAAGAAACATTACCAACATTTATGGATATTCTAATTGCGATATATCACCATCGTGAGCATGAATCAATGTTGAAGTTAAAACAAAACGTATCCGATGAAGATGCACTCAATTATGTACAAATCTTCGTTGATATTAAAGATCGGATTCGTCCAGGTGTGAATACCAATCTTGTGATTGATCAACTGTGTTATGAAATTACACGTTATCATCGTTAAACGGAGGACTTATGATTAAACAACAAAGCTTTAAAAATGGCCAAGCAACTTTATATCTTGTAGCGACTCCAATCGGAAATCTACAAGAAATGACACCACGTGCTATTGAAATATTGAAGACAGTAGATATCATTGCAGCGGAAGATACACGAAATGCACATAAATTATGTTCACACTTCGATATTCATACAAAAATGATTAGTCATCATTTATTTAATGAGAACGAAAGTGCTCAAGGTATCATTGATCTTCTCGAACAAGGAAAAAATGTTGCTTTAATTAGTGATGCAGGCTACCCTGTAATCTCTGATCCAGGGCAATTTTTAGTTAAAAAAGTAATTGAAGCAGATTTTAATGTAGTACCTATTTCGGGAAGCAGTGCCTTTCTAAATGGATTGGTCGCATCTGGCCTTATTGCACAACCTTTTGCATTCATTGGATTTTTAGAACATAAGGAAAATGCCTTAAGAAAACAACTTCAAGAATACAAAGATTTCCCCATGACTACTATCTATTATTTATCAGTGCATAAATTAGCAAAGACACTTGAAATCGTGTATGATGAATTAGGTAATCGAGAAATATGTTTAGTTCGTGAGCTTACAAAAGTTCATGAAGAATTCTTGAGGGGTCCAGTTTTAGATGTCATTGAAGCAGTTGATGTTATTAAGGGTGAATTTGTTCTTCTTATTGGAAAATCAGAAGAAGAGGAAGAAATATCCTTGAATACATTGATTGAAGAGATTGATTCAGAGATTGCCTCGGGAACTTCGGTATCACGAGCTATCAATGCGGTTGCTAAACGCAATAAAGTATCTAAAAATGAACTTTATGCGCAATATCATGACATAAAATAGGAGAGATAACATGAAAATATTTGATTACGAAGACATTCAATTAATTCCAAATAAGTGCATTGTGAAGAGTCGTTCTGAGTGTGATACACGTGTCACATTAGGGAACCGTACGTTTGATATGCCAATCGTTGCTGCAAATATGCAAACAATTATTGATGAGAGTTTAGCAATATGGTTTGCTGAAAATAACTATTTCTATGTAATGCACCGTTTCGATGAAGAAGGACGTTACGACTTCATTAAAGACATGATTTCTCGAGGTCTTTATGCATCTATTAGTGTAGGTGTTAAAGACAGTGAATATGATTTTATTAAAAAATTAGCTGAAGATAAAGTTTATCCAGAATATATCACGATTGATATTGCTCACGGACATTCTGAACAAGTTATTAATATGATTCGTCATATTAAAGCAACACTTCCAGAAAGCTTTGTTATTGCCGGAAACGTGGGAACACCTACAGCAGTTCGTGATTTAGAAAATGCTGGAGCTGATGCAACAAAAGTTGGAATCGGTCCAGGGAAAGTATGTATCACAAAACTTAAGACAGGATTTGGTACAGGTGGATGGCAACTTGCTGCACTTCACTGGTGCGCTAAAGCTGCACGTAAGCCACTAATCGCTGATGGTGGTATCCGTGACCATGGGGATATTGCAAAGTCAATTCGCTTTGGAGCAACGATGTGCATGGTAGGATCACTTTTCGCAGGTCATGAAGAATCACCTGGAGAAACAGTTGAAGTAGATGGTGTTGTTTATAAAGAATACTACGGGAGTGCATCGCAATTTCAAAAGGGTGAGCACAAAAACGTTGAAGGAAAAAAAATCTTAATCGAACATAAAGGAAAAATCGCTGATACACTTAATGAAATGAAGCAAGATCTTCAATCATCAATCTCATATGCTGGTGGAAAAGATCTCGAAGCAATTCGTAAAGTTGACTACGTCATTGTTAAGAATTCAATTTTTAATGGTGATCGTTAAAATTGTGCTATAATTAATATGGTGATGATAATGAGTATCAAACTTACAAAACAAAGACAAGAAATTCTTGATTTAATTCAAGCATCTGAAGGTCATATGACTGCGGATGAAATTCATACTAAATTGAAAGAAAACGGTAAGACAGTAGGTATCGCAACAATATACCGAAATCTTAATGTTCTTTTTGCAGAGAAAATGATTAACCGTGTTCGCCATCCAGAACTAGGATTTATCTATGATAAAAACTTACACGACCATTATCACTTTAGATGTAAAGAATGTAATCGTATTTTAGATGTGGAAATTCCATACCAAGATAACCTTCATGAGATGGTTGAAAAAGAATTAGGATGTCTTGTTTTAGAACATGACATGTCATTTGAAGGAATTTGCAAAGATTGTTTGCAAGCTAGAAAAGATAAGAAGTCATAATAAGTTAAAGGAGGATTGTAGTCCTCCTTTTTTGTTGACTAATAGCCCGAGAGTGTAATCAAAGATTTACGATTCATGATTTGATAGCCGGATTTCTGTTTGATGAGGATGTGATCATCGCATAACTGAGTGAGAATTCTTAGTACATGACGATAACTAAGTGCTACCAGTTTTGATACCTCTGTAAGGGTATCGGTAAAATAATCATTATCCGAGTTATTAAGAATGTAACGACAGAGTCGTTGTACTCCTGTATTGAAAGCCAATGAAACTAGATTATCAGCATTATCACGAACTTTTTGCGCCAGTGATTCACTGATGGTTAAAAGAAACTGATGATTTGTTTTTATTTCATTTATACAAATATCATAGGGAATTGCGATACATTCAAATTCTGTAATTGCTACTACAGATGACTCTATTGTATGAGATCCATTCATAAGTTCTACTTCCCCGATGATACCGTCATAGATATAATTCCAGAGAAAATGACTTTGTCCATCTTGAGTTGAACGATAGACACGCGCGCGACCGGTTACAATAATATAAAGTTGCGATAAAGAATAAGTTTCTTCAACTACTAATTCCTTAGGACTAAAATGAACAGCATGAATAAACTCCTTAGAAAGATGGTTTAAGTTGTAATACTCTAGGATATTATGATGATGTTGATCGAGTTTAACTGTTTTCATGAACTCACCTCTTTTTTTAATTATATCCTAAAAACGAGTCAAGTACATGACATATGTCATACTTATTGACGATTGAGAGTTGGTAAAATTATATCAAGGTGGTGACATACTATGAATATAATCATTGTAATCATAATAATAAATTTGGGAATCGTTTTTGGGTTTAAACAGTATCAAGATCATAACCATGATATCTATATTAAAAGAATTAGAGAATTTGAAATTGATTATTATAAGTATCTAGCAAACAAATATGGCAATGGCGAATTTATCTATGATGAAACAGAATATCTCTAATAAATCAGTAATTTAATAAACTTAAAATTAGGTAAGTACTCGTCAAAATACATTGAGGGGTTTCTTGTTAAGAGTCTCTAAATAGGCTATAATTATACAGATACATAGCGGAGGCAAAAGTATGAAAGATAAAAAAAACTACTATATAACAACAGCCATTGCCTATACATCAGCAAAACCTCACATTGGTAATATCTACGAAATTGTATTAGCTGATAGTATTGCACGTTTTAAGAGAGCTCAAGGTTATAATGTCAGATTCCAAACAGGAACTGATGAACACGGACAAAAAATTGAAGATTATGCTATCAAAGCAGGCATTACACCAAAGGAACATGTTGATAATATTTCCTCGGTAATAAAAGGCCTCTTTGAACTTATGAACATTGACTATGATTACTTCATTCGAACTACAGATGATTATCATAAAGAAGAAGTACAAAAAGTATTTAAGAAACTTGTAGATCAAGGAGATCTTTACAAGGGAACTTATGAAGGATGGTATTGTAAATCGGATGAGTCATTCTATACCGATTCACAAGTTGAAGAAGGAATCTGTCCGGATTGTGGAGGTCATCTCGATCGACAACAAGAAGAATGCTATTTCTTTAGACTTGGTAACTACCAAGATCGTCTTGTTCAATACATTAATGAACATCCTCAATTCATCCAACCAGAATCACGTAAAAATGAAATGATGAAAAACTTCTTATCAGAACCACTCATTGATCTTGCAGTTTCAAGAACAAGTTTTAAATGGGGAATTCCGGTAGACTTCGATGACAAACATGTCGTTTATGTTTGGATTGATGCATTGATGAACTATATAACAGGGTTAGGTTATGATGTTGATGGTAATCACTCCGAACTCTTTAATGAGTGGTGGCCAGCCGATGTCCACTTAATCGGAAAAGATATTCTACGCTTCCATACTATTTATTGGCCAATTTTACTCATGGCTCTTGATCTTCCATTACCAAAACAAATCTTCGGTCATCCATGGTTGTTGACAGGTGATAGTAAGATGAGTAAGTCAAAAGGAAATGCTGTTTATGTTGATGACTATGCTGAAGTCTTTGGTGTGGATGCTGTTCGCTATATAATGCTTCATGAAATGCCTTTTGAACGTGATGGTCACATTACTCCAGAGCTTATGGTTGAACGCATTAATACTGATCTTGCTAATATCATTGGAAACCTTGTAAACCGTACAATTTCAATGACTAATAAATACTTTGGTGGATCACTGACAGTAAATAACGTCCATGATCCTCTTGATGATGCTCTTATTGAAGCATGTAAAAACTTAATTCCAAATGTAGAATCAAAAATGGATACACTTCATGTTGCAGATGCGATTTCTGAAATCGTAAATCTGTTTAGACGTGGAAACAAATATATTGACGAAACACAACCATGGGTTCTTGCTAAAGATGAAGCAAACCATGATCGTCTACAAACAGTTCTTTATAATTTACTAGAACTTATTCGAATTGGTGCAATCGCACTTCATTCATTTGTACCGGAAACTTCTGATAGAATTCTTGCGCAAATTAATACAAACGAAACATCATTTGAAAGTGCTCGCACAGTTGGATTGTATGAATTAAACAATCCAGTCGTTGAAAAACCTGAGATTATCTTCTCACGTTTAGATATGAAAGAAACACTTGAAAAAATAGAGAAGCAAAACGAATCTGAAAAAGTAGAAGTTGAAAATCCAATTTCGATTGAACAATTTAAAGAAACAGAAATGAGAACCGGAACAGTTATTGATGTTGAAAAACATCCTAAGGCGGATAAACTCTACCTAGTTAAAGTTGATTTAGGGACTCACGTTGTTCAAGTTGTAAGTGGATTGGTTGATTTCTTTACAATTGATGAATTGGTGGGGAAAAAAGTTATAGTTGTCGTTAACTTGAAACCAGCAAACCTTAGAGGTGTCGTATCAGAAGGTATGATACTGGCAGCTAAGGATAAAAACACAATGACACTTGTATCTGCAGGTGATGTGGAAAATGGAACATTAATTAGTTAACACATGCTTCGCATGTGTTTTCTCATAGTTAAGGTTAGATATGATAAAGGAGATTATAAATGAAATTAGTATTAGTTAGACATGGATTTTCAGTAGCAAATGGAAAAAATATCTATAGTGGGTGGTCAGATGTAGCACTATCTGAAAAAGGAATCGAAGAATTAAAAGAATATCGTGATAGTTATGATTATCCGAGAACAGACCGTTATTATTCATCAGATTTGATGCGTTGTCAGGATACTTTTAAATATCTATTTGGTGGAAAAGTAGAATTAGACGAAATTTCACCACGTTTACGTGAAATATATTTTGGTTCATATGAAGATCAGGTAGCATCAGAAGTTCCAGTACCATTTATGGATGAATTCTTTCTTAATGAGTCCTCAACGGGTGGTGAAACCTTCTCATCCTTCTCATATCGCATTATGTCTGAGCTGAATCGCATTGTTGGCGATTTAAAAGATCAGGGGTTGGATTCAGCAACACTCGTATGTCATTCTGGTGTTATTAAATGTCTTTTAATTCAACTTCAAAATCTTCCGTTCTCAGATTTTAAAACACTCGAGGCTCCTAATGGATTGGGATTTGTTCTCGAAATTGAATATGATGAAAAGTATAAATTCATTGAATGTAAGAGCGTTACTCCAATTAAAAAAATATAGAAAACTGAATCCAAGGGTCATTAGAGTGAGTCCTTGGGTTCGTTTTTTTTTATATTAGATACGTATAATCAAGAATCATCAACGTGTTAAAAAAAAGAAGCTCAACGCTGTGAGCTTCTTAAGATAATTATTCGATATCAATTGGGAAGATGGATTTAATCTCCATGTCGCCATCTTTTACTCGAATGAATGCTTTCTTATAAGACTTATCATTAAAGTTAGTATTTAGGAGTTTGCCTTTATACTCATTCACATTAAATGTAGGATCATCAATAACAGGAATATTATTATGATCAACAAATATATCTTGAGCA
>JAVWLP010000004.1:51506-102213 GCA_036637915.1 Erysipelothrix sp.
AGCACGTTTTACAGTACCATCAGTCGTTAGGAATTCGGATTCTGATTGAGAATCAATTATTTTAAACTCGGATTCTGTAGGCTTTGCAGGAACTTTTTCCAGGTATGCTTCGATAAGTGTGATGGTGTTCGTAAAACGATCATCAATCACGATTTGCGATGGACTGGGTTCTGTGTACTCAATTACTTGTTCACCGGTAAAATCAGTGTACGAGTTCTTAAAAGTGCTAGTTATTATATTATATTTAACAGTAGTACCATTACTGTAGCGGTCAGACGATGAAAGACTAAGGAGATCTTTTCGATAGGCATCCACAAGTGGAATGCGTATGGAGTCTGCATTAACTTTTTCAGTAAAGACATCATTATATATTGAAACAGTATTAAATTCATTCTTTAGTAACTCATTAAATTGATTAATGACATTTGAATCACCACGTATGAAGTTAATTTCATTGAATAACTTAGAACTAACATAGAACGTACGGGACATTTTTTTATTACTTTCATTATAGTAAGTAAAACTTACAAGATTAGATTGCAGGAGAGCTTGAGGTGTTTCATAAACTGCGAGTTCGTAAATTACATCTTGGTGAAAACTGATGAATTTTTCTACGCTTTCCTTGTCAGTAATAGTTGTAGTTTTTCTAAATTCAGCTGGTGCATAAGGGTCAAAACCGTTCAGCGTAATTTCTACACGGTCAACTGATGCGGTATCTGGAAAGCGATTGCTGTATCCAAAACCTTTTGTGAAGTATATTAAGGAACAAATAACGAGAACAATTACAGTGATTGAACCAAAATTTATAATGGACTTGGAAAAATTCTTGGTTGAACGGTCCTTGATAATATTAAGAACGAGATAGAATATGAAGGCACTTAAGAATGGAATTGTCAGATTTTTGAATGAAATAAACTTCTCGTAGTGACTGTACACATCGTGTCTAAATGCAATGAAATATATAAATACAATAATTGTGAGAATAGATGCTATTATTGGGAAAAAGAGTTGATTGGAGAATGGAGATCCAGACGACTCAGAAAGACGTTTAGAATATATATTAATAGAAAGACATGTAATAATAAATGAAAATATAAGCCAATACGATGCAAAGAGGTTACCGTCGTAGCGCATTAGATTATCTTGTTGCGCATAGAACAGTCCAGAGAGTGGTGATAGAAATCCCAGTATTTCATATTCTTTGACAGAAGGGAATCCTGGAACCATTCCAGAATAGAAGGAACCAACAGAATCAAAAGCTAAGAATGGTGCAACAAATAGTATTGCGGTATAGAGGGCAGCATCTGTTATTGTGCCTGTGTTAATGATGACGATAACTGGAATAGATAGGATTGCGAAATAGATAGCAAGTAATCGTACTAAAAGTAAAATCGTATAGTTCCAATTAAATGAGCCAAGTGCAATACCTGCAAGAATATTTCCGATAAAATAGTTAATAATAAATGGGATTATTACAAAGAGAAATGAACACATATAGAGAGTGAAAAATAAATCGCATCTCTTAATCGGAACACTGTGGTACATATCTGTAGCATTCTTATCGAATAAGAACCGATAAAACATAAAAGGAATTACAATAAGCAAAGCAGTTGTCACAAATATTAATAGAAGACGAGATTTTTGGAAATCAAAGGTATATGAGAAAATGTAATTTCCAGATTGGGTAAAGTGATACATAAAAACAGGTAAAGGAAACACTACAAATAGTAATAAACCAAGTATCAGAATCATCGACTTGTGCTTATTTAGGTTGTACTTAAAGAGCGGCATATTTAATTTCGCATCAAAGAATTTCGCCATATTTTTCGTCCCCCAGTTGGTAGATAAATATTTCATCTAAAGTTAAGTTTGAGTGATAAATCGATTTGGGTGATAAATCATTGAGTTGTTTCTCAAGCATTGATTCATCGCCTTTTAGAATAACAGTGTATTTATTTTCATATCTGGTTAAATGTAGAAAATCATATATATCGAAGTATGAAGGGTCAATTTCTGACTCTAAAGACAGGTGAAACTTATGATAAGATTTTAAGAGTGAATCTTTAGTTTGAATTTCTTCAATTGAACCGTTCTTGATAACTGCAAAGTGATCACATACTGCCTCTAGGTCATCAAGGTTATGTGAAGATAAAATAACACATCGTTCTACATTGAAAAAACGACTTTGGATTAGTTTTCTAAAGTAAAGTCGAACGAGTGGGTCTAAACCATCAAAGGATTCATCTAAAAGCAGGATAGGAGTTGAAGCTGCAACCCCTAAAATAAGAGCATATTGGCAACGTGCACCTTTCGAAAATGATGCAATGGGTTTATCCTCTGCAATATCAAAATGATGAATCAGCTCTTGGTAAAGCTCTTCATCAAAGCTGTCATAAAAGATAGAGTAAAATGTCTTCATCTCTTTAAGTGTTGATTGATTAAAGAAATACGGTTCATCGCTAACAAAGAATATTTGTTTTTTTAATTCAGGGTTATCAAAAATATTAACATTATCAATATTAATAACTCCTGCATCGGCGTGATAGATTCCTGCGACAAGTCTGAGAAATGTCGATTTACCTGAACCGTTTTTCCCCACAAGTCCTACAATGGAACCTTTAGGGATGCGTAAAGATAAATCTTCTAATACAGGATCATCATCAAATTTTTTATTCACGTTTACAAAACTAATCATTGAAATAGCTCCTTATATATTTAAGTATTTCATTAGGTTCTTCGCCAAGATCTTTCAAGTTGTTGAGAGTCATGTCGAGTGTACGATAGGTTGAGTCAACAAGGGTCATAATACCATCATCTTGTTTAGAGACGAAGGACCCTTTTCCAGGTATTGAGTAGATAAGACCAGCCGCTTCACATTCGTGATAGGCTTTTGAAACAGTATTCGGATTAACCCCTAATTCTTTTGCTAAGGTCCTGATAGTAGGTATTTGTTCATTAGGTTTTAAGATACCAAGTGCAATATTCTTCGCAACTTGTTGAATGATTTGTTCAAATATTGGTGTTGTCGTATCTTTAGTATTGATATTAAACATAAAACCTCCCATCTGTACCACTTACACTAATACAGTATGCTTATTGACCTTTTATGTCAAGACTTTATGCAATTTAATCATGATTTAAGTGCATTTGTGATAAAATCATTGTGGAGGCGTTGAATATGTATGATGTAATCGTAGTTGGAGGGGGCCATGCAGGTGTAGAAGCTTCAGTTGCTGCAGCACGTATGGGTCAAAAAACTGCATTATTTACGCTTAATGTTGATCGAATTGCTTCAATGCCATGTAATCCCTCAATTGGGGGACCTGCTAAGGGAATTGTAGTAAGAGAAATTGAAGCATTAGGCGGAGTAATGGGTAAAATCGCTGATAAAACAGCGTTACAATTTAGAATATTAAACTCAAGTAAGGGACCAGGTGTTCAGTGCTTAAGAGTCCAATCTGATAAAATTGAATATAGTAAAGCAATGCGAGATGCAGTGCTTAGCGAACCAGGTATTGAAATTGTTCAAAAAATGGTTGAAGAGATCGTCACAGAAAATAATAAAGTAATCGGTATTAGAACAAAAGAGGGCGAACTCATCGAATCTAAAACAGTTATTATTACTTCAGGAACGTATATGAGCTCTAAGATTTTACTTTCCTCAAATGTAACTGTAAGCGGACCTGATGGAGAACCGACAACCAATGCATTGTCAGAATCACTTAGAAATCTTGGTCTTAAGACGTTTAGATTAAAAACAGGAACACCAGCTCGTGTCTATACTGATAGCATTGACTTCAGTAAAACAACAATTCAGCCTGGAGATGATAAACCGTATTATTTTTCAAATAGTACACGTAAAGAAGACGTTATTCAAGAACAATATTCTTGTTACCTCACGTATACAAATGAGAAAACACACGATATTATTAAGCAAAACCTTGATAAATCGAGTATGTATTCTGGTGTTGTAGAAGGTGTTGGAGCACGTTACTGTCCATCTATTGAAGATAAAATCGTAAGATTTGCAGATAAAGATCGCCATCAAATCTTCTTAGAACCAGAAGCTGCTTCATTAGATACAACATATGTGCAAGGATTGAGTTCTTCACTACCTGAAGAAGTCCAAGACCAAGCCTTACGAACAATACCGGGACTTGAGAATTGTCGTGTTCAAAAATATGGATATGCGATTGAATATGATGCGATAGATCCTATTCAATTAAAACCGTCATTAGAAATTATGACAGTAGATGGACTCTTCACAGCTGGACAAATCAATGGAACATCGGGATATGAAGAAGCAGCGGGTCAAGGTCTGATGGCCGGAATAAATGCAGCTTTAAAAAATCAAGGTAAAGATCCATTAATCCTAAAACGAGATGAAGCATATATTGGCGTTATGATTGATGACTTAGTGACAAAAGGGACACTTGAGCCATATCGTCTTCTTACCTCACGTGCAGAATATCGTTTACTACTAAGACATGATAATGCATACCGTCGCTTATCAGGATTTGGTCACGAAATTGGATTGTTGTTGGAAGATCATCACTTGCAAATTCAAAATGATATTCAAGAAATCGATGAATTTATTGGACATGCAAAAACAGTGAAGATTCCGCATACGCCTGAGTTCGAGACTTATTTCGAAGCAAAACAATCTCCTTTTGAAGCACATGATTTATCACTCTATGATGCAGTCAAAAGACCAGGCATTGAACTGATGGAACTGCTTAATCTTCTTCAAATGGAAGTTCGAAATGATTTAGCATTCCAAATTCAAGTAGAAATTAAATATGAAGGGTATATCAAAAAAGCACTTAAGGATGCTGAAAAGCTTCGTGCTATGGAAGATATTAAACTTCCTGAATCCATCAATTATGATGAAATAAAGAATTTATCAATTGAAGGAAAGCAAAAGTTGAGTGCTATCCGACCATTAACTGTAGGACAAGCATCACGTATTTCAGGGGTTAATCCTGCTGATATCGCAATTCTTGCTATTGTATTAAAACAACAAGCTAAGTAAATATGAAAACCAGCAAAATTTTGGATAATTCCAATTACTGCTGGTTTTTCTTTTTATTATTTGCACGATAGAGAAGATCTTGGGTTTTATTCTTATAGCGGTGATAAATTATAAATAAGATACTGATAATTAAGAGTGGTAAAACTATAAGAATAAGAATTGAAGAGCCAAAAAATATTTTGTTTAAAGTGGTAAATTGATCATATTCAACTTTGTTGTTCTCCCATTGAATATCCTTACCAACAGATTCATCAATGACAGAACTTCCGATGACTGTAGTGATGAGGACTTCATCAGCAATGAGTGTGTACTCAACGCGATTTTTGTCGATAGGATGCCTGTTAATAACAGTTACAGGGATCGACTCATCAGTCATAGGATTATAAGCCCTAGCCTGAGAAAAATTGATAATTTCCTCGTTGCTAAGAGAATCTAAGGAGCGATTTTTAACTGTAAAATTTGTTGACTCTAAAATGTAATCGGAAATTTTGCGAATTTCCAGTTCTTCATTTCCGTCATTCTCATCAATAGTTTCGTTCTCACTGTCATCTTTAGTGACACTAATTTGAATAGTCTTTGAGGAACTTGAACCATTATCATCTATATATGTAAGAACAACTTCATAGGTGCCTGGATCACTACTTTTCTTTTCGTCCGCTTGAACAGGGTACAGAAACATCAAAAAGAGAAAAAATGCTAGAGAAGATCTTAGGAACTTATTTTTCATAATATCTCTCCATTATTAGAAAAAAGCAGTGAAACAGTGATTGTATCTTCATCACTACTTACAGTATAAATTCCACCCGACATTTCTGTTATTGTTTTAATCAAGAAGAGTCCTTGACCACTGCTAAATTCGTGGCTGCGATTGCTCTCAAGAATATTAAAGAGATTTTGCGACTGTAACATTCTTCGGATATTATCTGGATCTGTAGTATTTGTAAAAGAAAGCTCGATTCCATCATTGTCTGTGTGAAGAGCAGAAACTGTAATTGTTGAGTCGTTAGAAGCATATTGAGTCATATTAGAGATAATATTATGTAACAACAATTTAATCAGTACTTCATTCTTGTGTAGGTTAACTGATTCATCGGAAATGAAGTCCATATCAAGATGTTTTCCAGAAATTTGATTTTTAAATTGCCTGAAGATTTGGATCATTAATGCATTAATATCAATATCCTTTAAGTCAGTATTCAATTTTTCAACAATATCGGGTTGATTCATAAACTTGAGAATATCATTAATCTGGGTAATCAAGGACTTACCATGAGAAATGTTCATTTCTGTGATTTCTTTGGACTCTTCATTCATAATTGTAGTCGAAAAAATTTCATTTTCGTAAATCTGATGAACGATAGGAGTTTTTAAATCGTGGATGAAAGATCTGGATACAAGAAGGACGCTATCAAGATAGAGGCGTGATTTTTCTAGCTCTTGTTCATATTGAGAATACTCTCGTGAAATATCATCAAGATTATGGTTGATTTTAGTCGAAACATCTCTTAAGCTTTCATTGATAGTATCATTAGCTTTATTGGTCAGTGCAACTTCTTTGAACTCATTCTCAAGCATGAGTTCCAGCGAGTTTTTTGCTTGAATTATTGACGATAGAATAAGACGAATCACAACGAAGAGACAAATTATTAATATTAGGAAGCAAAGAGCCAGCAAAACAAATTGATCCATTATAAATGGAACGAGTGTTTCGGTATATGGAAGTCTGTAAATTCTAATAAAAACATCAAAGTTATCGAGTTTTAAGTTGGTATAAGTACCGCGACTTTCAAAGAGGATGGATTGATTGTTCGTTGCACCAGAAAAGTTATCGCGATTAAACGAACTGGATGAATTATATACTTGTGTCTTCCCATTGTAGATAAGTAAATCGACAGGGTTTTCCTGAGTTACTGCTGCCAAGAGTGATTCTATTTGACTCGACTCTCCGTCAAGAGAGCTCTTAACAGCAATCTGTATCTTATCAATTTGGTCTTGTTCTATTTTTTGATACTCAACAGGAAATTTCTTAAGATTGAACAGATAAAAAGAACATAAAATGATATATAAGATGATATTGCAAATACTTACAATATTTATGGTGCGAGAATATTTATTCTTCATTCCATTTAAATCCAACAGCGTGTATGGTAGAAATTGAAGTAATACTCATTTTCGAACGAAGATTTTTCAAGTGAACGTCGATACTACGAGATTTGGGGTCGTAGTACCCAAACAATTCCTGACTAATGGTTTCCCGCGATAGTGTTACAGATTTGTTCTTGAGGAATAAGGCTAGAAGCTTAAACTCACTTGGAGTTAAGTCGTATACTTCATTATCCTTTAAAACTGAGTGTTCGGTGAGATTAATTATAATATT
This sequence comes from Erysipelothrix sp., assembly GCA_036637915.1. GTDB lineage: Bacteria > Bacillota_I > Bacilli_A > Erysipelotrichales > Erysipelotrichaceae > Erysipelothrix. The sequence continues at coordinate 58,916 of JAVWLP010000004.1, forward strand.
TTCAACTTTAGAGTATAGTGTAGTCTGATCTTCGTTACTTATATCTTTATTAAGTAAGTTTTCGACATAGTTGTAAATAATATTGATACTTTTTGACTTTTCGATATAATGATCAACATTATAGTATATTGATTCAAGCTCCGAGTTTTCGGTTGGTTGTCCGGTCAAGATGATAACCTTTATTTTTGGTTTCATCGTACGAATGCTTTTCGCAAGCTTCACACCATTGATATCAGGGAGATGAAGATCTGATATCATTAGGTCATAATTATTATTAGCAATGGCTTGCAAAGCAGATATTGGTTCAAAAACGATATCTGCTTCCATTGTTTCATTCGTTAAAGCAGATTGTAAAAATTTAGCAAATTCTGCATTGTCATCTACAATTAATATTTTATACATGATTTTCTCCTACTAATTTCATTTGGGAAATAGATAATTCACTGTAATACTGTTGATAGTATATGTACTTAGATAATACAAAAAAAAGCTATTCACCGCAATGTCTCCTCTCTTTTGTAAGTCTATAAATTTACAAAATAGACTTAATTGATTAATTTCTTTTCACATATAACACATGAAAAATCCATAAAAGTCCTCAAAAGTTAATTAAATAGGAACTATCTAAAGAATTCAGCATAAAAAAATAAAATACAGCAGGACTTTATGAAGAAAAGGCAGTAAATGTGAAATAATCATGAAATATGTAATTGTATGCTGTGATAGAGCGAATATGGCCTTTGAGGATAGGTATAAACTGTGCTATCTCGCACAAAATGTCATGTAATAGTACAAACGGTTAACTTTAATCATGGTATAATACATCTATGGAAAAGGTGAACAAAATGAAAATAGCTACAATTGGAACAGGTATTATAGTTGAGCATTTTATTCGAGCAGCAAGAACTGTTGATGATATAGATTTTGTTGCTGTATATTCTAGAAATTTAGTCCGTGGCCATGAGTTTGCAGAGAAGGTAAGTATCGATAAAGTATATACTTCGCTGACGGAGATGTTTTCTGATAATGAGATTGATACAATTTATATTGCATCTCCCAACAGTCTTCATTATGAGCAAACTAAATTAGCACTTTTATCGGGAAAGAATGTTATTGTGGAAAAACCTTTTACAGGAAACTACGAAAAAGCACTTGAACTCGTTACACTTTCCAAAGATTTAAATTTATACCTATTTGAAGCAATATGTAATATTCACATGCCCCATTTTGAATACATTAAAGAAAAAATCGATAAAGTTGGAAAAATTAAGTTGATTCAATGTAATTACAGTCAATACTCAAGTCGATATAGCCAACTTCTACAAGGAACAATTACAAACGTATTTGATCCTAATTTTTCAGGCGGTGCATTAGCAGACATAAATATTTATAATTTACATTTCGTTATAGCATTATGCGGAATGCCTGACAAAGTATCGTATATTGCAAACTGCCATGAGAATGGAATTGATACATCGGGTGTTGTTATTTTAAAATATCCTGATTATGTAGTAGAATGTGTAGGCGCAAAAGATAGTTACTCAAGTAATTTTGCCCAGATTCAGGGTGAAACAGGATATATTATGATCCCTGGCGGTGTAAATGGGTTGAAACGTGTAGAGATTGATACAACCGGTTTAACTGAAAACCATAATGTACAAGATCGTGATCGACTTAGTTATCAAGTTGAGGCATTTAGAGACATCATCATGACAAAAGATAGAGCAAGATGCGATGAGCTCTTAGAGCACAGTCTCAACGTCGTAAAAGTTGCGGAAAAAGCGCGACAAGATATTAATTTAAATTTTGAGTTTTAATGAGGTGAAGTATGGATTTTGAAAGTTTTATTCAAAGTGTGGAATCATTAAATATTGTTGTTTCAGATCACATGAAACAACAATTTTTGTCGTATAAAAATTTGATTCAAGAAGTAAATAAGGTATTAAACCTAACAGCAATTGACGATGATCATGGAATCTATTTAAAACATTTTTATGACTCGTTATTGATTGCTCCATTAATTAAAGACAATAGTACTTTAATTGATATTGGCAGTGGTGCAGGATTCCCGGGACTTGTACTTGCTATTGCTCGTCCTGATATTCATATTACATGCGTTGAGCCAACAACCAAGAGAACCAATTTTTTAGCACAAGTTGTGGTAACATGTGGATTAACTAATGTAACAATAATTAATGATCGTGCTGAGAATATTATTGATGAGCATCGCGAAGGTTATGACTATGCCACAGCACGAGCAGTGGCGTATCTTGACATTCTGAGCGAGCTTTGCTTACCATTTGTACGTCTGAATGGTACATTCATCGCGATGAAAGGCGCTAAAGCACTTGAAGAGATTGAAATCTCACAAAAGGCTCTAAATATCCTTGGTGGAAAACTCGAAACATCACATCGTTTTTATGATGATGAGATGGGTGAAAGATATAATCTAGAAATCCGTAAAATAAAGAAGACGCCACAGAAATTTCCGCGTAATTATGCTAAAATAAAGAAGGCGCCATTATCTGGGAGGAATCATGATTGAACGTATAAATATACCAATTGAAAAGATTAAACCAAATCGATATCAACCACGGACCGTGTTTGATGAAGAAAACCTCTTAGAACTGGCTCAATCAATTCAAGAAAACGGTCTTATTCAACCTGTCGTAGTACGCGAGGTTGAGGACTATTATGAAATTATTGCAGGTGAAAGACGTTACCGAGCAATGATGATGTCTGGATACTTAGAAATACCATGTATTCTAAGCGATATTGATGATGAGAAAAGTGCTACGGTCGCGTTGATAGAAAACATTCAACGTGAAGATCTTTCCGTTGTGGAAGAAGCTAAAGCTTACCGCGATATTTTACGTATCCAAGGAATTACACAAAAGGAACTTGCAAAACGTGTGGGTAAATCCCAATCAGGTATTGCAAATAAAATAAGATTGTTGGAGTTGCCTGAACCTGTTTTGAGCGCATTGGGCGAACGTAAAATTACAGAACGCCATGCTCGAGCACTAATTGGTCTCGAAAACGAAAAGACAGAAGAACTTCTTGATGAAATATTAGATAAAAAGCTGAATGTTCAACAAACAGAAACTTTGGTAAATAAACCAAAGAAAAAGAAAACTATGGTTCGAGGAATTTCTCAACATATTAAAATTGGGATTAACACCATAAAACAATCAATCGGAATGATTGAAAAAACAGGCATACAAGTTAACCATAGTATAGAAGAAACAGAGGATGAAGTAGTCATTACTATCCGCTTTCCAAAGTAAAAGGATGTGAGTCAATGGGGAAGATAATTGCTGTTGCAAATCAAAAAGGTGGTGTAGGTAAGACCACTACAAGTATTAACTTATCTGCAGGTTTGGCATATTTGGGCCAAAAAGTACTCTTAATTGACTTAGATCCGCAAGGTAATGCTTCACAAGGTGTCGGAGCAAATCGAATGGCAATTAAAGAAAGTACTTATGACTTAATTCTGACTGATAAAGAAGTCGATGATGTTAAGTTAAGTCTTTCAACACCACCAATGGATCTTATCCCAGCTACAATTGAATTAGCCGGTGCAGATTTAGAAATGGTAGAGTTTAAAATCGGTCGTGAGAGATTATTAAAGAACAAACTCTCAAAAGTAAAGGATCAGTATGATTTCATCATTATCGACTGTCCACCTTCTCTAGGACTCCTCAATACCAATGCACTAACTGCAGCTGATTCGGTTATTATTCCGGTTCAATGTGAGTACTATGCATTAGAAGGATTAACTCAGTTGCTTTCAACGATTCGTTTAGTTCAAAAACTATTCAATCCTGATTTGAAAATTGAAGGTGTTTTACTTACAATGTTTGATGTTAGAACACGACTCAGTGTTGAAGTCCAACAAGAAGTGCGTAAATACTTCAAAGAGAGAGTTTATAAGAGCAATATACCTCGAAACATTAAACTTTCTGAAGCACCATCTCGAGGTAATACAATATTTGAGTATGATTTAAAATCTGAAGGGGCTAAAGCTTATGCATCACTTGCAAAAGAAGTTTTAGCGAAGTATAAGAAAGAGAGTGAATAATCATGGCTGATAATAACCGTTTAGGCAGAGGCTTAGGTGCTATTTTTGGTGAAGATGTTTCTAATGTTCTTGAAGATATTCAACAAGGTGAGAATCAACAATATGGTGGCATGAAGACTACCTTAAAGATCAAGGATATTCGTACTAATCCATACCAACCACGTCGTCATTTTGATGATGATAAGTTGGATGAACTTGCGCAATCAATTGCTACTCACGGTCTTTTCACACCCATCCTTGTAAGGGAAACCTCAAAAGGATATGAACTCATCGCAGGAGAACGTCGTTTAAGAGCTTCAAAGAAAGCTAATCTTAAAGAGATAGCAAGTATCGTCGTAGACTTTGATGATGCTCAAATGATGGAAATTGCGGTCATTGAAAACGTGCAACGTGAAGATTTGAATGTTATTGAAGAAGCAATGGCGTATGCGTCACTCATTGATAAGCTTGGCTTAACTCAAGAAGAAGTTTCCAAACGAGTCAGCAAATCAAGAAGTCATATTACTAATTTACTTCGTTTATTAAAGCTTCCACGTTCAGTTCAAGAAATGGTAAGTTCCAATCAATTAACAATGGGACATGTTCGCCCTCTTGTAACGCTTGACAATCCAAAAGAAATTGAAAGATTAGCTCAAGAAATGTATGAACGAAAACTATCAGTACGTGAAGCTGAGAAACTCGTAAATCAAGAAGAGAAGCCAAAGACAGAAACTGCAAAAACTAACAGAGATTATGAATATGCTCGTAAACTCTTCGAGACAAAGTTACAAACTCGAGTAGGGATTGATAACCACAAAGTCACCATTTCATTTAACGATGATGATGATCTAAATCGTATTTTAGAGATTTTTAACTTAATAGACTAATATGACTGGAAATAGTCAATTCAAATGTAAAGATAGCTTACACAAAAAGTGTGAGCTTTTTTTTGTATTAATTTATAGCTAGGATAATCAAACCTGTAATAAGATCTTAAACAGTAACTGAGTAAAGGGTTTGTGAATTTCATCTTGATGGGATTATTATAAATTAATTGTGAATTTTTATTCGTTGAAATGTAAAGATACGTTAAACCCTTTAAACAATGGATATTTACACATTTCTTCAGATAGTTGAAACTTAAGTGAAATAACGCTTCAAACGCTTAAACAAAAAAATGTTTGTGATAGATTAGAGATGGAGACAAGTGGGAAAATTATGTATTTTACTGATTTTCATCAAATAACTAGCACATTATTTATTGCGTATTTATAAGGCTTTATAAGAAAAACTAGTATGGACGAGATCAATATTATTCTGATTTGTATCATAGATTACTCCAGTTAAGATCAACTTTTCAATAAAGATATTTAATTATTTTTGTTGAATCTGGATAGTGAATATTCTTAACAAAAAGTAACCCACGTACACACAGGTCTTATTAGGGACAATTCTATAGAAAGAATTATTAATTCCTTTCAAAGAATTGTCTATAAGTAATGTCTGTTATGAAAGAAAGAGGGAAATGAATGAAAAAGCTATCGAAAAAGTTTCTTAGCCTTGCATTATCGATTGCTATAGGTATGGGTACAATTACTGCATCATATGCTAGTACTGAAATCAAAGACTATGGTAATGAATTTTTAAAGATAAATGTAAAGGAAACATATTCTCAAGATAATACCGAGGGAAAACTCGATATAGATCTTGTTCCAAAAGATAAGAGAGTATCTATAGATTCGATTACATATCCAGATGAATCCAAAACTATAGATAAAGACAAAAAACTACAACCTAAACCTGAAAAGGTAACTAAAGATCATAAATACTCATATGAAGTTAATGAAAATGGGGAGTATGAGTTCTTGGTTAAATATAAGGTTGAAACAGTTATCGAAGATGTAACCAAAGAAAAAAAGATTGAATCTAAAGATGAATCAGGAAAAGTAATAGAAACTGTGGAAGATCAAAATAAAATCGAAAAATCCAAAGATAAAGAAACAGACGTTGTTACTTCAGAGAAAAAAAATGATCCTATAGTTCGTGAAGAAGAGGTTCGTTTTAAGTATGAAGTTAGTAGGATTGAACTTCCTGATCAAAAGAAAGAAATTTCTAATAGCCAAAAAGAAGGGGTGCAAAAAAATTTAAAAGAAGAATCAGATAAAAACGGAGATAGAAGCATAAATAATGAAAATCTCAGTAGCACTTCAAGCAGTAAACTTTCTATTTCTTCTCAAGTAAATAATCAAAATGAGCCAATTAATCTTGAAATTCCTAAAAAAGACACTAATCCAATTGCTAAAATATCATTTACAGTGGGTATTCAAGAGAATATTGTTCGGAGTCCTAAATTAATCATTGATTATTCAGGGACTGATTTTGTCATAGTAGATAATGGAATAAGTGGATCAGGTAACGTCGACTTCGCAAATAGTAAGAATGATTACGAAAACAAAATAATCGAAGTGCCAATTAAAGATAATATTTTAGATGGTACAGCAACGGTTAATTTGAGTGTTCGATTCACAAAGTTAATTGATGCAGGTCGAAGCAGCAGCATGAAAGCTACTTTTTCAGGATTAGATAAAGATAATAATCCCTATAGTCAAGTTACTGTAAATTCTCCTCAAATTTCATCGATTGGGGAAAAAAGTAATGAATATGTTAGGGCAACTCCTGAAGCATTAGTTGGTAATTATACAATTACTCCTAAACAATCTGTTTCGCTTAAACCTGGAACCCCATACTATTGGATGCAAGGTGTCTCTTTAACAGCAAATAGTGACAGTATTCTACCGCTATATTTTGAAGATTTTAAATTGGTAAGAAGGGTCAAGGAAGGTTCACATCCAGATAAATACTACTCAAATAACTTAAATGGTGGCATTTCGGGACGTCAAGCTTTACAAAAAACGGTGATTAATGAAAATGGAGATTTTGTATCATACTTCGGAGAGATAGTAGTAAACTCTGTAGCTTTTAAGACTGATTTTTTATATCAAGATAATACAGAAGCGGGATTAAACTTGTTTGATTATGAAGTTTATAATGGAGATACCTTAATATACAAATATGAACAATCTATAATTATTACTCACGGGACGAATATTAGCGAAACATACGGACTAAATACTACCGTTAAAATACCGACGGATGGTATTGCCGCAATGTCGTTAAGTCAAAAATTTGAATCAGCTCCCTCAACTCAATATATAAAGAAGGGAGGCTATACAGAAATTAAATTTGATAAGTCGAAAGTTAGATTAATGGAGGTTCATAACGTTGGTGAGATGCGTTTTACTAACATTTATGTAGGTATTAACGGATACTATCGAAAATACGAAGATATTGATTTTGAATCCGAAACAGAAATAGATTCGATAAAGCTAGAGTTAAGCAGGAACATGAGTAACTATAATCCAGGTTATGGAAATCATGTATTCGTTTTTGAAAATGTTGGATTGGGTGAGGGCGAAGAGTATTCTCTAAACGTTACATCTGATTATTCGAATAGTAATGGTGATAAAATTACACCATTTAGGTATGTAGGACCTAAATTTATTGGGGTGCAGTCAAATGATAAACGTGATGTTCCTGAGGCAACCGCTGTATTAGAAAGATCTCATGGATTTGCTAACGCATTTCCGACAATACCAGTTACCAATGTGAATTTTTCACCTCGAATAGCACTTTACAGTACACCGAATACACCTGTGATAAACAAACCATATGCATACGTTATTGTTCCTAAAGAAATTTCAGTTATACAAGAACCGAGTTATAGGAGCGGAATTGGCCGAACAGTAGGACAATTAGATACTACATTTAGACCATCGGGTACATCCCAATATGATTGGATTGACTTTAAAGAAACTATTAATTTGCAAAAAGAATCCTATGATGATGATCATGATATCTACTACTCAATCGCGAATGGATCAATTAACAGTGGAAATCTGAGCAATAGGTATTTCTCAGAAGTATTCCAGTTTATGGTTAATTTTCAGTCAAACTCAATGCTGTCCGGAACGCATGAGATAAAATACGGAACGGGAAGTTTAACATTAGAAGACCTAAACCTGACCGGTGGATACTCAACTGATGAGTTTACAAAGAAGAACATTGATCCAAAGGTAAAAAACATCTTGGGAGCGACATCAAATGTTGTTTATGAAACAACTAATAACGTTATTATCGAGAGAACCACCAATATTGGCATAACATCAAGATCAAAAGGTAGTGTTGATACTGAATGGGCTGAAGGAGCAGAAGTAAGTAACAGTATTATCGGTGGTAATGTAGAGTACAACTATGTTGTAAGTAATCCGTCTCAAACAAGATTTGACGCAATCGAAGTAATAACTACGCTACCAAATGTTAATGACCAGTATATAATAAGTGGAAATCCACGTAATTCGCAATTTAAGGTTAACTATGGAAACTCGGCGGTACGCGCAACTCTTAACGGTAAACCAACTTCAATAAATGTTGAATATTCTCTTAGTCAAAATCCCCCGCGATTTGATGCAGGTGGTAACCCAGTTACAGGGGAGGGAGATTGGGTAGCATCAGTAAATCAAGACGATCGAGCTCTAATACGAGCAGTAAGAATTACTTTGGGAAATGGTGTGAAGTTTAATCCAAGGGACAAACTGGAAATTTCATTTACTGGATTGTTACCTGCTGGTACTCCTCGAAATAATGAAGTAGCAAATAACTCAATTGCATTTAAAGGAACTTACTATGAAAATGGATCTCCTGTATTTGTGACTCTTGAGCCAAATGCTACGACTGTAAGAAGTACTAAACCTACGAATGATGGTGAGGTTTCAGGTCAAATATTTATAGATCCAACGGGTACTGGTGATAATAAACCTGTGAATACAATAGGACAAAATGGAGTAGAACTTGAAATTGTTAGCAACAAAAATTCTGATTTCAATAAAAAAGTTCAAACAACTTCTTCAACAGATGGAAATACAAAAGGGTTATACACTATTGTAGACTTGCCTAACAATGCAGAAGCCGATTTTCAAGACTACTATATGATTCGAATTGCTGATTTTGGATCTCCATTTGTATCCTCAATTGATAAAGGAATATTCGGCACTATAACCAATAGCACAGGAACATGGATCACTGAAGATGGTACAACACCTCGTAAGTTCAAGTTGACAGACCAAGTTGGCGGAACAATGAAAATTACCGATGTTGATATTGCTGTTGAAGCAGTAACTCCTATATCGGGTGTTGTAAGTTTTCAAAATAAAGATGGAGATATACTTCAAGAATACAACAAATATGCTGCTGACTTCCAAGTTCAACTTTACGATGGATCGACTAAAATTAGTAATCCAGCACCTGTATTAGAAGATGGAAGTTATACAATTAACTCGAAAATAGCTTCAGCAAAAGATTATGATATCAAAATTAGTAAAAAGAATGGGTCAAAACTCGAATTTGTAGGAGAGACCTCAATTTCAAAAGCATTAGAACCAGCAGTCGAAACGACTGGAGTTGATTTTACAGTAACTGATAAAGTTGTTCCTTCATTTGTGAAGCAGCCATACATTATCAAAGATACGACATCAGGAAATCCGACAAATATTGAATATACATTCGTAGATAATGAGACAGATGTTGTAAAACAAATATGGACAATTGAAGGCCCAAGTGGATTTACAGAAATAAGAGGTACTTCTGAAGAAAAAATTGGGGCTGAACTCAATAAAATTACTAACGGTACAATAGATGGTGTATTTAAATTTAAAGTAATCATTGAGGATGCTGCGGGTAACTCAACATTAAGTGATGAGGTGGGCTTTAAAGTATTAGCCAAAAACGGCGCCAAACCAGTCATCGAAGTTAAGTCGCCAAGTAAGAAAATCGTTGAAGTGGGAAAAGATAAAACAGATAAGCCTTCTTTCACCGATCTTATAAGCGATTTCGATATAGAAGCTACTGACGCACTAGGTAATACCATCACAGAAGAAGCAAACTATGTTGTCATTGGTTTAGAAAACGTAGATTTTACCACAATAAAAGATAATTATGATGTAAAAATAAAAGTCAAAGATCTTGCGGGTGTTTGGTCAGAGGAAAAAATCGTGAAATATGCTGTTAGCGACACGAATGCACCAACTCTTAATATTGAAAAGAAGAATGTTGTTTTCGCAAACTCAATGACTAATCCGAAAAGACCTACATTAAGAGATCTCGAACAATCCGGAATTTTTGGAACGATTACTAAAGATGATAATGATAAAATTTCTACATCAGAGAATATGCCATTGGAATCTGTAGATTTTGAGAATCAAGACTTTACGGTCGAAGGAAATAAGACATTTGAAGTATATATCAAAGATAAATCAGCGAATCAGTCATCTAAAATTCAAGTAACGGTTAAGGTAATGTTACATGATGTTATAGAGGATGGTTGGTCATTTGAAGCAAAAGACATTGTAGCTGAACAATCTGACGTAAATACAGCTGAAAAAATAAACTCAGCTGCAGGAGTTAAAGTTATTGACGTTAAAACAGGAAACGAAATTCCGAAGAGTCAATATACAATTTCAGCAAAAGTGAACGATAACGCAGTTACATCACTTAGAACTGGCGATTACAAAGTCACTTTTGAGGTGACGCGTAAATCAGATGGGAAATTGCTGACAACACTGACTAGAGAAGTTAATGCTCAAATTTTCGATGTAATCAAGAATGGTTATGCGATGAGAGTGTCAAGTTCATTTAGTAAACAGATAGATCAAGTTCAAACTAAAGAAAATATCATACTTGCAGCAGGCGTAGAGGTATTTAAAGAAAACAATGACGGTGATTTTAAGAAAATATCAAATCCTAATATTACAGTTAAAGTTCAAGGAAGCGAAGTAACAAAATTACATTCGGGAGTCAATCAAACGGTTGAATTCATATTTGATGACCAACCAACAGTAAAAAAATCATCAACTGCACACATCTATGATGTGATGGGACCAACTTACTCTATGACAGCAGAGTCATTTAGAGCAAATGTCAGTGATGTAAAAACTGAACAGCAAATAGTTAATCAGTCCAATGCTACTCTTTATAAAACATTCTCTGGAGAAATTGTTCCAGGAACAAGTTTTACTGCAACACCGGGAAGTTTAAATGTTGGAAATAGCCAATCTGTAGTAATAAAAGCTATCGGATATGGATCTATGGGAACATCTAAAACTGTCATAGCAGATATTTATGACATATATAACCCAGAAACAAAAACAGGAATCACTGCAGACACAGGTGTAGATGTCGCTTTAAATGGTATTTCAAAAGAATCAATTAAAGAGGCAGCCAATGTAAAAGCATTCAAATATGTTGATGGCGAAATTAAAGAAATTAGCCGAGAAGATATCGATGTATCACCAGTACCGACAGCTGTAGGAAATGAAATTCCTGTAACATATTCTGCAAATGGAACACAATTAGTTGGAAAAACTATTAACGTTGTTGATTCACGAATAACAATTAACCACGATAAAGTGTTGATACTTAAAGAATCAGAATCTAAAGAAATTACAGAATCTGAATTATTGACAAGATTATGGGCTACTGCAACTCTAAACGGATCTACAATTGAACTAGGTATCAACGATAATTACATGACAAGTGTAAATGATGCCATTGCACCAAGTACAGTGAAAATTAAACTTCTTGCAGAGGAATTCAAAGGTGAATCAAAAGGAGATAAAATAGAATCGGAAGTTACTATATATATTGTTGAAGACTACAATCCATCAACAAAAATAGGAGTATCCGCAAAAGACTTCAAGATTCAAGTGAAAGATGTAAGTCTTGAAAGTTATATTGAAAAATCCGAAATAGTTGCTACAGATTTCACAGACATCAACGATCCAAAAGTGATTCCATCAACTCCACAAAACATTAAAGTAAATAACCCATCATTGAATAAAACTCCAGGATCAAGATCGGTTAAATTCACAGTTACTTCAAACTATTCCGGATTGAAAGCTGAGAAAAATGTTACTGGACATGTGTTTGATGTTGTGAAGGGGGATATTGCGTTTAATCATAAAGAAACTTTTGAAATTGCTCTTGCAAACTTGAATAACGAGAATCTCAAATCTGAAGCAGGAATCACAGCGTGGTACATTGAGGATTTAGAAAATATTGAACAAATTCCAAATGAAGCCATTACAGTAACCTCTGCTCCAACTTCTTCTGGACAACAACAAGATGTTGAATTCTCGGTAACATATAAGGGTGTAACTGAAACAACGAAAGCAAAAGTAGATGTCGTATCATCTCAAATTCAAATAAATGCGAACAAACATATTGCAGTAACGCTCGAAGAAGCTAAAGCAATGACTGCGGAAAAATTAATAGGATCTGATTTCCTAAATGCATCATCCACGTTGCTTGGGGATACTGTAACAATTACAGTTGATACCGCGGATGTAGACGAAATAAAGAATACTTCGACTCCAAATCCGACTGGAATTCAAGTGTTGATTAAAGCCCTAGCAGATAACTCTGATGATGAGATAACAACAACATCTACAGTGTATATCTATGATAAAGTTGATCAGACTTCAAAAATTGGAATGAATATGCATGGATTTACAGTGCGAACATCTGAGTTGACTGATGCAAAAATAATGGAAGAATCCGGAGCTGTCGCCTATGACTTGACTGATTTACCAGGAAGTGCACCACAAAAACTAGATAATTCAGTAATTACGATTAAAGCTGGAGATGCTTCAAGCAAAGAAAAAGGCGATAGAATTGTTCAAGTACTTGCGATGGCAACATCAACTCGTTCAACGAATATGTCTGCTGGAGTAACTGTAGTTGATGATTTTATCGGTGATGAAGGAATTAATGCAGATTCATTTAGTATCGCGTTAAGTGAATTATCAACCGATAGAATGATAGAAAAAGCTAATGCTGAACAAATTTTAATTACAGCTCCTGGTGACTCGTCCGTTGTTACTAACGGAATTAAAGTTCAAAGTCCTGAAACGCTTCCAACTACAAGTGGAATTTATCCAGTAGTATTTGAAACATCAAATGGGGTTAGCCATCTTGTACAAATGACTGTAGTTAATACGAAAATTGAAATGAATTTGGATAGAAAAATTAATATTCTCTTGTCAGAAGCAAAAACAATGACAAAAGAAGAGTTTATTTCGAAAGCAAACATCAGTGCAAACCATCCTGAATTTAATGTAATTCTAGATTTAAATCTTGATGAATTGACTAGTCTAACTGGTCCAACGGAACAACAAATCAATATTTCTGTAGTGGCAACAAGCGATGAAATAACGGCACATCCAGATACTCGAACAGAGACAGTTTCGGTTCGTGTCTACTCAGCGATTGAGGGACAATACGGACTCAATGCCACTGACATTATCTCGGATACGGCAGGAGTGAACAAAAAAGAAAAAATTATTAAAAAATCTGAATTAGCACTCTATCGCCTATCAACTGGAGAAAAATTACCAGTAGTACCAAATAATATTATATTTAGTGTAGACGGATCATCAGTAGAACAACTTGAAAAGGGAATAAATCAACAAGTTACCATTCTTGGTACCGGATATGACTATATTCAATATACAGTTAATGCAAATGTCTATGACTCATACAATCCTGAAACAGGTCTAGCACTATCATCGAAACCATTTGTGGCTAAGATTGACGATGTCAAAACTGAAGCTCAAGTTGTGGCTCAAGGTAAAGCAATGGTATTTGATGCAGCAACAGCATCACAACGACCTGATCTAACGGTTAATACAACAAATTATCCGTTAACTGAAGGAAAGAAAACTGTAACTTATACTCATGAAAAACTTAAAACAACAAGTAAAGCTACAATTTACTCAGAATATGAACCAGACAAGGAAGAAGCAATTAATGCATATGACTTCGTTATTGAACTTGAACAAGTAAATGAAGTCAATGTTAAGAAAGCTGCTAAAGTTTCAGCATTTAAGATTAATGAAGACTTAACAGAAACACCAATCTTAGATGAAGATATTACAGTTTCAACACTTCCAACAACTGTTGGAGCTCATAACGTTACATTTACAACACCAAATGGTGTCAGTGTGACTCGAGTTGCAAACGTTGTAGACAAGATTGATCCTGTAAACAAAATCGCATTTGAAGGTCACGACTTTGATATCAAATTATCTGAAGTCAGTGCCGCAGAATTCCTAACACGTTCAGAAGTGAAAGCTTACAACGTGAGTGATGTAGCAAATAACGGAATGGTAGCAATTACACCAGTCTTAACTACAGAACTACCTACAACAACAGGAACTCATGATGTAACATACAAAGCAACTGTTGGTGAACGTACATCAAGCAGAACCGTACAAGCTTATGTATATGATGAAATTGATCCTACAACACAAGAAGCAATGAGTGCTGAAGACTTTGTCATTGAGTTAGAAAATGTAAATGCAGACAACTTGAAGACTGAAGCAAAACTTGAAGCATACAAACTTCTTGGAAATGGAAAACGTACAGCAATAGATCTTGATGATATTAGTGTTACACCAGTACCAACAACAACCGGTGCGCACAGTGTGACATTCACAACTGAAGCAGGAACTAAGATTATAGTTACAGCAAACGTTGTAGACAAGATTGATCCTGTAAACAAAATCGCATTTGAAGGTCACGACTTTGATATCAAATTATCTGAAGTCAGTGCCGCAGAATTCCTAACACGTTCAGAAGTGAAAGCTTACAACGTGAGTGATGTAGCAAATAACGGAATGGTAGCAATTACACCAGTCTTAACTACAGAACTACCTACAACAACAGGAACTCATGATGTAACATACAAAGCAACTGTTGGTGAACGTACATCAAGCAGAACCGTACAAGCTTATGTATATGATGAAATTGATCCTACAACACAAGAAGCAATGAGTGCTGAAGACTTTGTCATTGAGTTAGAAAATGTAAATGCAGACAACTTGAAGACTGAAGCAAAACTTGAAGCATACAAACTTCTTGGAAATGGAAAACGTACAGCAATAGATCTTGATGATATTAGTGTTACACCAGTACCAACAACAACCGGTGCGCACAGTGTGACATTCACAACTGAAGCAGGAACTAAGATTATAGTTACAGCAAACGTTGTGGACAAACTTGATCCAGCAAGCAAGATTGCATTCTCAGGTCATGACTTCTCAATTGAACTAAATAAAGTATCAACAGAGAAGTTCGCAGAACTATCAGAAGTGAAAGCTTATGACGTGAGTGATGTAGCAAATAATGGAATGGTAGCAATTACACCAGTCTTAACTACAGAACTACCAACAGAAGTTGGAACATTCGATGCAACGTATCAAGCAGTAGTTGGTGATCGTTCACTTGATTACACAGTTAAAGCAAATGTGTTCAACCATATCGATCCAAGTACTAAAGAAGCTCTTAATGCACATGATTTCGTGATTGCTTTAAGTGATATGGATGAAGCTAAAGTTAAAGAACTTTCTGAACTTGAAGGATTCAAACTTAACGCAGATCATACACAATCAACCATTGATCTTGATGATATTACAGTATCTACATTACCTACAACAGTAGGAACTCATGAAATTACATTCGCAACTGAAGCAGATACAACAATTACAGTAAAAGCATATGTTGTGGACAAACTTGATCCAGCAAGCAAGATTGCATTCTCAGGTCATGACTTCTCAATTGAACTAAATAAAGTATCAACAGAGAAGTTCGCAGAACTATCAGAAGTTAAAGCATACGATGTAAGTGATGTAGTGAATAATGGAATGGTAACAATCACACCAGTTCTAACTACAGAGTTACCAACGACAACAGGAACTCATAAAGTGACTTACAAGGCTACTACTGGTGATCGTTCACTCGATTACTCAGTGAAGGCAAATGTACATACGATTATTAATCCAGAAACAAAAGAAGCACTTAATGCAAATGCCTTCTCAATGAAGTTATCTGATGTAAATGAATCTAATGTTAAAGCAGCAGCTGGTGTTCAAGGATTCAAGATTAATGCTGATCATAGCGAAACAGCACTTGAACTAAAAGATATTACAGTATCTACATTACCTACAACAATTGGTGTACATGATATTACATTCACTACAGCAGCAGGTACTAAAGTTACTGTCAAAGCAACAATCTATAACAATGGAACAGTAGTTCCTGGTAAAGATGCTATCTTTGCAAATGATCTTACAATCGCAATTGATAAAGTGAATGCAGACAACGTTAAGAAATTAGCAGGTGTATCTGGATTAGACTTATCAATAACACCAAATAAAGAAATTCCTATGGAGGAGATTACTGTTGGAGAACTTCCTACAAAACCAGGTAAACATACTGTGAAATTCTCACTCAAATCAGGAACTTCAGTAGAAGTAACGATGATTGTTACTGCAACATACCGTGTGAACGGAAATGACGTCACAATTACAAGTAAAGAATTTAACGAAGCTAGACAAAATGGAACACTTGAAAAAGAAATTATCAAACGTTCTAATGCAGAAGTTATTGTTGTTGAGACAGGTCAAAAACTTGATGGGTTAACCATTCGTTTCTCAGAAGGACTACCTTCAAACGTTGTGAATGGTAATTCATTTAAGATTTCACTTGATAGAAACATTGAAACACTCTTTACTACAAAAACAACAGGACTAAGAGAAATGTTCGCAGGCAATGAAGACGTTAAACCAATATCAGTAGTTTCGAAAGAAATCACATTGAATATTAAAGATTCAGGAACTGATGGAGGAAATGGCAATGGAAACGGAAATGGAAATGGTGGTAAATTACCTAAGACAGGAGTCGATGCTTCTGACACAATTATCTTAGGTGGAGCAATGATATCACTTCTCGGAATTGCCTTAATCTTAATTGAACGAAAGAAGAAGCATGAAAACGAATAGACGTATTCTAATCATGTTGATGACACTCGTTGCATTGCCTGTATTAGCGTCATGTGGCGTGAAAATAAGTAAAGCTGATATGACGGCTTATGAAGGATTTAATGAAAACAATCATTTCAAGACATCTAAATATTCAGATGTCTTGGATATGATTGATAACAAAGAAGATGGAATTTATCTTTTTGCGAGTCCTGAGAATCCTACAAGCTTAAGCTTTGTGGAAAACTTAGAAGAAATTGCTAAAGAAAAAGAGATTGACATCATCTATGTAGATATTTCAAGTAAGTCGTACAGTAGTAATATTGATGAAAGGGTAAGTAAACTTTCGAATAGTTATATAGATGATGCGAATCATCGCAATGTTTACCCTATCGTATATGTCGTTAAGAAAGGCAATATCAATACGGTGTCACCAGTATTTGAGGGAGTTTCAGTATCATCAAGACTCTTGAATTTTGATGAACAAGAGTCTGTCAAAGATTCAATTGAACGACTTTGGTTCGACTAAATATAAATAACTTGTAATAAATATCAGAAAAGAAACCTAAATATATTTAAACTCTACCGTATCTCTGTAGTAACCGGGAATACATATTCGTGCTATAAACTGATCGAATAGGTAGAGTTTTTATATACTTGTTTATAGAATCTTGAAAGTTGCAATGTGTTATAAATCAAGATAAACTGATTATAGGATAGATAGGAGAGCAATATGAAAATACTATTAATATTATTGATCACACTATCGGTATATCTTGTAATGATTATTGTTAATGATCGTTACGAGGTTGAACAATTAAAAAGAAACTTTAATAAATTTAGAGATGGACTGGTAATCATTGCAATCATAACAATTCTTTCTTTACCAGTTTATGACAGTTATCGGACACAACGAACACTGAATGAAAGTATTGGAAGATGTAATGTTGATGCTGCAGTTGCAGAGAAAAAGGTTAAAGCTACAATTGAGGATACAGATCTCACTGACTCTATTCTTAAGTTTAAAGATGCTATTTATATTCCGAAATTTAGAACCTGTGTCACGGTAGAACAGCGTCTTAATATAAGGAAAACTGATAATGGTTGGATTACCTTAGCGGCTGAGACGGAAGATGCTGTGATAAAAGCAAAACTTTACGGTGCAACTTGGATATTAAAAAGTACTCTACCACTATCAAATCAGAGTGTTTTTGTGCAAAATAAAGATGATGAAGTTCTAGTTGAGTCTCGGCTTGAATTTCTAGACGCTAAGTCTGATCCGTATGAAGTTATTGTTGAATACAAACTGAATAATGATTATGAAGTAATTCAAAGAAAAGTGCATTTTATGGATTAGGAGTGATTGAATGATATTAGCATTTACAGGAGCTGGAATAAGTAAAGAATCAGGAATTGAAACATTTATGGATCGTCCTGATGTTCGAGATTGTCTTCATAGAGAGTTTGCCATCAAACATCCTAAGAAGTATTGTGAAGTTGTAGCAGCAATGAAAAAAGATATTGATGATGCTAAACCTAACGCAGCCCATATTGCTCTTGCTAAGGCGAACGTTGATATAATTACGATGAATGTTGACTCACTTCATGAAAAAGCAGGTAGTAAGCGTGTTCTGCATCTACACGGTAGTTTGCCAACAGATGAAGAATTGTCATATGCTCATGAACTTTATAACAAGCCTGTACTCTATGGTGATCTTGCTCCAAACTACTCCAAAGCAATTCAAAAAGTAAGCCAGTTGGCCGAAAATGACATATTTCTAGTGATTGGGGCTTCACGTTATACTCAGATTGCAATACAACTTCGAGACATTGCATATATGAATGGTGCAGAGATAATGGAAATTCAAGAAGATGCTTCCAAAACTGTTCCGGATTTTATAGAACGTTTTGTTTAAAAGGACATTATTAAAGCGTGTATCATTTGAATAAGCAGGCTTAATTACTTATAATGGATAGTATGATAACAGATACAATAGTAGCAATTATAACAGCACTTCAAGAGAGTGCTATATCCGTAATACGGCTTAGTGGTCCAGAATCAATTTCTTATGCAAACATGATATTTTCTCGTGATTTGACAAAGGTTGATTCACATACCATAAGCTATGGACACATCATTGACCCCGTTACACATCAAACTGTAGATGAGGTTCTTTTGTCTGTCTTTAAAGCACCAAAAACATACACTCGAGAAGATGTTGTGGAAATTAGTTGTCACGGAGGTGTCCTTGTTACAAAGAAAGTATTAGAATTATGCTTATCTGTAGGCGCACGTGAAGCATTACCTGGAGAATATACACAACGTGCATTCTTAAATGGCCGTATTGATTTATCTCAAGCTGAATCAGTCATGGAACTTATTCAAGCTCCGAATGAATTTGCTCAAGAATTAGCCATTTCAGGTGTAAAAGGAAATGTAAAAAATCTTATTGAACCACTCCTTGAAAAACTAATCCAGATTATCGCAAACATAGAAGTAAATATTGATTATCCTGAGTACGATGACGTTCAAGTGTTAACTGAAGATATTATCTTACCGTTAGCCAAAGACTTTATGAAAGATTTAGAGAAAATTCTTCAAGAATCAAAATCAGGACGTATCATGAAAGAAGGCGTTAAAACTGTAATTCTTGGAAAGCCTAACGTAGGAAAATCAAGTATCCTCAATGTATTGCTTAATGAAGATAAAGCAATCGTGACAGATATTGCAGGAACCACTCGTGATCTTGTTGAAGGTTGGATTAAACTGGATAATGTTGCACTTCATTTAATTGATACTGCAGGATTACGTGATACAGGAGACCGCATTGAACAAATTGGAATTGAGAAAAGTCGTAAAGCCCTTGATGAAGCAGAACTTGTCATTATTGTTTTCGACGCAACTCAAAAAAGAGATCAAGATGACTTGGAACTTCTTGACGCAACTAAAGATAAAGAACGAATCATCGTTTATAACAAAGAAGATCTCCTTAAATCGGGAGACCCTGAGAATATTTATGTTTCAGCACTCAATCAAGATGTTACTGCACTAACAAACGAAATTAACAGTCGTTATGTTACTCACACAAAAGCACTTACGAAACCAACACTTTCAAATCAACGCCATATTGCCCAAGTACAAAAAAGTTACTTAGCGATGCAAAGAGCGCTTCAAGCACTTGAATTTGGTATGGAATTAGACTTGGTGACGATTGATTTAAACGAATCATATATTGAATTAGCATCCGTAATAATGCCACGAGAAGATGTGAATGTTTTAGATGAAATATTCTCACGCTTCTGTTTAGGAAAGTAGTGAAATAATGGAAAAATATTGGATTGATTCTCATGCTCATATTGCATATGGTGAATTATTCGAATCATGGGATGAGATTGTTAAGAATGCACGTGAGTTAAATGTACAATTAATCAATATCATCTGTGGTTCATTAGAAGAAATGGAACATGCACTAAGTAAGATTGAAGGAAACCCTCAGTTTCATATATCACTGGGAGTTCATCCTACTGAACTAGATAATTATGAAGATATAAAAACATTCGAAACGTTCCTAACCCATCCTCAAGTTGTCTGTGTTGGGGAGATTGGAATTGATATGTACTGGGATCAAACACAGCTCCAAAAACAAATCGAAATATTGATTGAGCAAATCAATCTTGCCAATCAATATCAGCTACCTATTGCGGTACATGTGAGAAATGAAAAAGATGGGACAACAGCAATCGATACGATTATTGAGGTGTTGAAGAAACATCCTGTGGATAAAAAAGGTGTAATTCATTGTTATAGCGATACTGTCGAGAATGCTAAGATACTACTAGATATGGGATACTATCTTGGATTTGGAGGTATCACTACATTTAAGAATGGTGGAAATGTTCGCAATGTATTAGATATCATTCCTTTAGATAGAATTCTAACAGAAACTGATTCGCCTTATTTAGCACCGATGCCAAAACGAGGGAAACGAAATGAACCAGCATATGTTTCGTTTACTGGAGAATATATTGCAAATCATTTAAACATGAGTGTGGAAGCACTTCAAGAACAAGTTACGAATAACTATAAAGCAATGTACAAAAAGATATTATGAATCCACAAATTAAAACAATTTTGGATGTTCTCGTAGAACAGTTGGATCAAAAAATTAAAGGAATTTACCTTTGCGGATCTGCTGTTCTAGGAGGTCTGAAAGTGAACAGTGATTTAGATTTTCTTGTTGTTGTGAGTTCGTCTTTAGAGAGCTCTCAAAGAGAGCAACTTATTAAAAGTATTCTTCCACACTCTCGAAAGATTGGGGAGAATAGTGATTTAAGATATGTCGAAGTAACTATCGTCACTGAAAGTTCTCTAAAACATTGGAATCATCCAACATGGATGGATTTAATTTACGGAGAGTGGTTGCGAGATGCGTATCTAGATGGCTATGTACCGCAAAGTGAAATAAACCCCGACCTAACCATTCAACTCTATCAGGCTCGTCAACACTGCGATACACTATGGGGAGACAACCCACTAGACTTTTGGCTACCCGATCTACCATTTACAGATGTTGAAAAAGCAATACTGGATTCCTTAGAAGAACTCGTTAGTGGGGCAAAAGGTGATGAGATTAATTGTATTCTTACACTCTGTCGAATGATAGACACCTTAGAAAGTAAACAAATACATTCAAAAGCAGTATCAGGTATCAAGGCTGTCGAAAAGTTTCCAGAATATCAAGATATTATCTTAGAAGCAGTGAAAACTTATGAACAAGGAATTGAACCCAAAATTAATGAAGATGACTATAGAGAAGTCATTAAAAATCTCCACAGACATATATTAAGGAGTAAATGACCCATGGAAGAATGTTTCATGGGTTTTTCGTATGAATTATGATGAAATAAGCTTCACATAGCTCTTTTTAGTTGATATAAAGGGTAAAATATAAGGAAGAAACATGGAGGGCATAGTATGTATTCAAAATATAGATTTAAAGGGGATTTTAGACCTTATCAAAAACGTGTCCTTGATCATGCAGAAACATATCTCGAAGATAATAAAATTAATATCGTTGCTGCTCCTGGAAGTGGAAAAACAATCTTAGGTCTTGAACTTATTCGTAGAATTAATAAACCTGCTCTGATTATTTCACCCACAGTTACAATTCAGCACCAATGGGGAATGCGTCTGAGTGATAATTTTACAGAAGAAGGTTGCGGATCAGATATATCCTATTCACTAAAAAGTCCGTCGCTTGTCACTTCAATTACCTACCAAGCTTTACATGCGGCGAATAAAAAGTTAAATCTCCAAGCTGACATTAATTATGAAGATGAATTTGAAGATATCTCTGAGGATCTTGCATATGAGGGATTTAATCTGTACACAAAAATAAAAGATGCAAATATCGGTGTTATCTGTCTTGATGAAGCCCATCATCTTAAGGCAGAATGGAAACAGTCGTTAACGCAGTTTATTTCAACAGTTAATAAAGATGTTACTGTAATCTCATTAACGGCAACACCACCCTTTGATAGCACACAAACAGAATGGGACCACTATACGTCAATCAGTGGAGAAATCGACGAAGAGATTAGTATCCCAGAACTTGTTCAACAAAAAACACTCTGTCCGCATCAGGATTTTGTATACTTCAATTTTCCAACAGAATCTGAAAATAAGTTTATAAAGAGTTATGAAACACAGAGTAAAGAAGCTGTGACAGATATTATTGAAAATGGTTACTTACTGAAGTGTATTGATACGTATCAGTTATTGACTCATTATGAACTAAAAGTTGATGAAATTCTCGAATTTCCTCTAGAATTTAGCTCGCTATTGGCGGTAATGAAACACAATAATCTTACATGCCCTCGGGGTCTAGTTCGAACTGTTTCACCTAAAGGGACATTGCCACCTTATAAAGCAATGTATATTCAAGTCGCTTTTCAATTTATAATCAACAATCCAGACAAGTTTGGGGAAGATAACTGTAAGGAATTAATAAGTACTTTTAAAAGATATGGGTTGATGCAGGGGAATAAACTCTATCTTGAAGCGAATCCTAAAGTTACAAAAACGTTAATATCTTCATTAGGAAAACTCGAAAGTATTAAGCAAATAGTGAAGCATGAGTATGGAAGTCGTCGAAAGTCACTACGAATGTTAATACTAACAGATTATATTCATAAAGAGTATATAACTAATATAGGAACACAAGAATCTATTAATGCATTAGGAACAGTGCCAATCTTTGAACTTCTTCGAAGGGAAGAAAGCGAAGGAGAACGTATTGGGGCGGTTTCTGGATCGTTGCTTTTACTTCCAACAGAACTTAAAGAAGTTATTGAAGAAAAGAAGGAAGATTTCAATTTTCAATTTACAATGACATCTTTAACGGATACGAACTATAGTGAATATC
This sequence comes from Erysipelothrix sp., assembly GCA_036637915.1. Taxonomy (GTDB): domain Bacteria; phylum Bacillota_I; class Bacilli_A; order Erysipelotrichales; family Erysipelotrichaceae; genus Erysipelothrix. The sequence goes on from JAVWLP010000004.1 coordinate 82,330, forward strand.
GTATATCAGGTGGTAATAAGAATATTGTGAAGATTGCGACTTACTTATTTGAAGAAGGGCATGTGCAAATCTTAGTAGGCACTAAATCATTACTTGGAGAAGGTTGGGACTCGCCTTCGATCAATACACTTATTCTCGCAAGTTTTGTAGGAAGTTATATGTTAAGTAATCAAATGCGAGGAAGAGCAATCCGAATCGATCCTAATAATCCGCAGAAGGTATCCAATATATGGCATCTTGTTACACTTCCTGCTCCTTCAGGCAGTTCTTTTTCTAAAAATCAAGTAGATGAAGTAGGAGGGGACTACGAAATGCTGGAACGTCGCTTCCAAAACTTTATAGGTCCCAGTTATGATGGTTTACGGTTGGCGGGCGGTTTAAATAGACTCGGTATTTCAAGAAACATCCTCAATCGAGGCCAAGTTGAACATATAAATAAAGAAATGTTAGAACGCTCCAACAATCGTGCTGAGACACGCACTCAGTGGTATGAACTGGTCGGAGTGGATGAGGATGTTCAAGTTAATGTAACGCATGAAGTATCAGTGAAAGTTCCCGAAAATATAAAAATGAATAAACATTTTGTATTCATGAATGTTTTATCAAGTCTTACGATTAGTGGAATTATTACTGTAGTCATTATCATTGCATACTCGATATTAACTAAGAATACTAAAGTTAGAATAAATACATACGTAGTTCAATATTTGTTTACTTTCATTGCAGTCTTAGTTAGTAAATTTATATGGTATTTTGGTGGGCGTAAAAAACGGATGGAAACGTTTGGCAAAGCAATCTGCGATACACTTGTAGAAATGAAACATATTAACAGATGGGCTAATTCCGTGGTTACGGCAAGTGATGATAAAATAACAACAAACTTCTATTTAGAGAATGCTAATGATAAAGAGAGTGCCCTGTACGCACGCTCTGTCGAGGAATTTTTTACTGCTATTGAAAATCCCCGCTATCTGATATATAAGAAGAAGGTATTCAAAAGACGAAACTATTATATGAGTTATACCTGCCCAACCATTATTTCTACTAACCAAAAGAGTGTTGAGAAGTTTGTTAGAAACTTAAGCAGAGATAAGATTAAATATGGTTACTGTTATACAAGAAGTAAAGAAGGACGAAAAGAACTTATAAAGGCAAGATATTCATATATAAGTAAAAATGACAATTTTATTCATGAAGAAAAACGAGCTAAAAAATCAACTCGTAAAGAGAGTTGGCAATAGTTATGATAGAAATAACTTTAGAACCCGTAGATAAAACTGATAATATTAAAATGCTAATTAATGCATCCAGTGAGGAGCATTATAATTTTCTAAAGCGCCTTGAGAAAGGTCTTAAAGAGGGAACGAATACTTTTGAAAGTGCTCATGAATTACTACTTTGTGCTAAGAGTAGTGATGGAGAGATTGTTGCGATTGGTGGGATACAAGCCGATCCGTACGTAAGAAATGAAAGGATTGGCAGAGTTCGTCATCTCTATGTTCACCCAGACTATAGAAGACATAAAGTTGGTAAGTTAATTTTAGAGAGGCTGTTGGATTTTTCAAGGCACCACTTTGATGAAGTGAGACTTAAAACACCGTATGAAGGATATGAAAATGCTGCTTCTAAGTTTTATGAGGCTAATGGTTTTATAAGAAGCTATCAAGAAGAATACAGTCATGTGTATAAGAAAAAAAGTGATGATACTCGCATATAACGGTATCATCACTTTTTAATTACCAAACTGGAAAACTTGATCCTTTACTGTCTTCAACAATGAGTTGGCGAACTTCATCTGTTTGATAGAGTTCGATAATACGTTTGAATACTGGATTATCTTTTTCTTCTGTACGTGCTGCGATAAGGTTGACATAAGGATTGTTAGGGTCGGTTGTGACGTTTTCGAGGACAATTGCAGTTTCAGTAGGAATGAGTCCTGCATCGACAGCAATCCCTGAGTTGATGATTGCGAAATCCACATCACCAAGAGTTCCTGGAATGTTTGCCGCAGAGAGTTCTAAGAATTTTAATTCAAGGGGGTTATCAACAATATCTTTAATTGTTGGGAACTTCTCATCATTAAGTTTAATGATTCCTTCTGCTTGGAGAAGTTGAAGAGCGCGACCACCGTTTGTAATATCGTCTGGAATACTTACTTGAGAACCTTTTTGTATTTCATCAAGTGTATTAATTTTCTTTGAGTAGATTCCCATTGGTGCGATAGCTGTATTTGCAATTGGTGTAATTTTATAGCCGTGTGATTCAATTTCTTTTTCAAGATAGACGTGGTGTTGGAAAACATTTAAGTCTACATCTTTATCGTTGAGTGCTCTATTAGGTTGTGTATAGTCAGTGAATGATTTAAAAGTAATGTTGATGCCTTCTTTGGCTGCTTCTTTCGCAACATGACCCCAAACAACTGAATCAGATCCAATCATGCCTATTACAACATCTTTGGTGGCATCTGATGATGCGGGTTTGTTTGAACATCCTGTAAGGATGAGAAGTGTAATAAGTAATGTTAATAATATTTTTTTCATGTGTTTCTCCTTTAGTGTGTTGTTTTCTTAATAATAATATTTGCAATAGCTTGAATGATGGAAACCATCAAGAGAATAACAATAATTGACGCATAGGTGATGTCTGCCATGAATCGTCCGTGACCATAACGAATAACAAAGGCACCAATCCCGCCAGCACCAACTGCGCCACCCATAGCCGTTAAACCAAGTAAGCTGATGAGGGTAATACTTGTGGAACGGGTTAAAGCAGGAATACTCTCTCTTAGGTAAACTTTAACTAAGATTTGAAGTGGTGATAAACCCATGGATTGAGCTGCTTCAATCAGACCGGGATCAAGATCAGATAAAGCCATATCTACTTGTCTCATGAAGAATGGCGTACATCCTACAACAAGTGGGAAGATGGCTCCACGTACTCCAATGGGAGTTCCGGCGATAATACGTGTTAGGGGAATTAATGCAGTCAGTAGAATAACAAATGGAATGGAGCGAAATAGGTTTGTTGATTTATCGAGAATCTGATAAACCAGAGGTTGTTCCATGATGCCCCCTTTACGAGTCACAACTAGAATGACACCAAGGAGCAATCCAACTACAAATGAGAAGAATCCTGCAATTACCATCATTTGGACTGTTTCATTTATACTTAGAAAGAACTCATCTTGGTACTTAACTAAGTTAGGTGCGATATCGATTAAAAAATTAAGCATGTTTTAGTACCTCCACATTAAGATTGAGAGATTCAAGATAATTAATAGCATCTTGTTTTTGTGTTCCTGATAAAATAATAACCATCGAACCAATAATCTCATCCTGAATAATTTCGATGTTTGCAAAAATAATACTTGCATCAACATCATAAGTTTTTGTAAGATGTGCAATTACAGATTCCTTTGTATTGGAACCCACAAAGTCAATCTTAATAAGAGATTGGTCGATATTAAGATTTAATACTTCTGGTCTATTCTGAATGAGATCATTCAATTGATCATAATTAGTTGTGCTAGCGACAAAGTCTTTAGTAATATTTGCTTTTGGATTAGAGAAGATATTAATGACTGAATCCAGCTCTTTAACATAACCGTCTTCCATGACCGCAACACGGTCACAAATTTCTTTAATAACTGACATTTCATGAGTGATAATCACAATCGTGATTCCCAACTGTTCGTTAACTTGTTTGAGAAGTTTAAGAATATTTGAAGTTGTTTGAGGATCAAGTGCACTGGTTGCTTCATCACACAGAAGAATATCAGGATCGTTAGCGAGCGCACGTGCTATAGCGACACGTTGCTTTTGACCACCAGATAACTGTGAAGGATAAACATTCTTTTTATCAAGTATCCCTACTAATTCGAGTAGAGAGATTACTTTCTCATGAATTTGATCTTTAGGAAGCTTTTGATTTCTCAAAGGGAATGCGACATTCTCATAAACGGTACGTGATCCAAGGAGGTTAAATTGTTGGAAAATCATTCCGATTTTACGTCGTTGGATACGGAGATTTTTTTCAGAGAGTTCGTTCATGACAACACCGTTGATGACAACATTGCCAGATGTAGGTCTTTCGAGCATGTTTATGCATCGTACAAGAGTACTTTTACCCGCACCACTGAATCCAATGACTCCAAATATCTCTGAGTCTTTAATTGAGAAAGAGACATCCCTTACTGCATGGACGGTATTACTTTTAGATTCGAATGTTTTCGATATGTTTTGAAATTCTATCATGATATTCTCCTATTCATTGAGAGCAAGTTGTTGTTGGTGCTCTTCTTTGATTGATTTAAGTAGTTCTGGATTGGATATAAGTTCATATGCTGTGTGAGCCAGTACTTTTGCTCCCAACGCAATTGAATCCAAACCAAGTTCACTACAAGCTGCAGCTTTAAATTCAATGCTGTGTCCTGCCATCGGTTCATTTGAAATGTTGATATGCGGCTGAATGGTAGGGACGCGATGTGAGATGTTTCCTACATCTGTGGAGCCTTTTGCAAGGCCATCTCCATCAGTAATAACTTCTCCGTATCGATTTAGTACTTCTTCATATACACGATCAAATTTCAAAGTGACTACGGTGTTGTCCACTGAGTTTTGGAAAAGTCCAAATTTATAGGTGCACCCGGTTGCGAGCGCTGCTCCTTTAACAATATTTTCAAATTTTTCGTACACTTCATTGAGAGTGACTCGAGATTGAGCACGAAGATAGAAGCGAGCTTTTGCATATTCAGGAACAACATTCGCTGCTTCTCCGCCATGTGTGATTACACCATGAATTCGGACATCACTCGGTAAGTGTTGTCGTAGTGCATTAACTGAGTTATAAACTTGGATGATAGCATCCAGTGCATTGATTCCACTTTCAGGAGATGCAGCTGCATGACTGGCTTTACCAAAGAACTCTACATCAACGGGATCATTAGCAAGGGATGAAGTTGTGAGTCCGTGTAAGTGTCCAGGATGAACACATAGTGCGAAGTCTACATCATCGAGAAAACCTTCTCTCACAAAACTACCTTTTGCCGATCCATTTTCGCCACCTTCTTCGCCAGGAGTTCCATAAACTCGTATTTCGCCACCGACTTCGTCGATAACTTGTTTAAGTGCTGCTGCAGAAAGTGATGATGTTGCACCGAATATATTGTGACCACATGCATGACCGATTCCTTCAAGTGCATCGTATTCTGCTAAGAATGCAACTACTGGTCCAGGTTTGCTACTTTTATAGCGGGCATCAAATCCTGTACGATGTCCTGCGACATCAACGGTGACTTCAAACCCCTCTTTTATGAGTTGATTGGATAATATTTCACATGCAAAGAACTCATAGTTACTTACTTCTGGTTTAGAATGAATTTGTAATGCGATATCTTTATATATTTCATGTTGTTTATCTACGTATTGGTCAATGTTATAAGTCATAACTTACTCCTCCTAATAAAAAAACGCCCATCCCTAAGGATGAGCGTGCTCATGTTACCACCTTAATTTATCTATACCTCACGATATAAATCTTATCGAGTACTATCATACTCTGTCGCGTTAACGGGCGAACCCGATGAAACCTAAACTTGAGTCTCAGCTTCATAGCTCCAAGGCCATTTTCATAACTCTTCCGTTTGCCTGTTCTCACCAACCCAGACTCTCTGAAAAACTTTCGAGAAATTACTTTCCTTTTCATCGCTTTTCATTATTATTGCTTACATTTTTGTAATTGTCAACATAATTACTAAAATATTGATTCGTGACACTAAATACGGGGTATGTTTTTAAGATTTCTCTTTCTATATTATATATAGGAAAAAATATAGAATATAAAAAAATTTTGAAAGCACTCAATCTAAAATTTAAAAACACCCATTAACAAAATATATTAAATGAAAAATCTGTGATATAGTTAGAACAAGCAGGTGAATTTATGAAAATTACTGAAAAACAAAAAGCCTATTATCAGACTGGAGAAACACGAAATATTTCGTTTCGTATTTGCCAACTTAAATCTCTGAAAGAGACACTAAAAAAGTATGAAAAAGAAATGTATCATGCTTTCATGATAGATCTTAATAAAAGTGAATCAGAGGCGTATCTTACTGAATTGGGTATGGTATACCATGAAATTGATACGGCCATTCGAAACACTAAGAAGTGGTCGAAAAAAAGACGCGCAAAGACACCATTGTTCCTATTTGGAACCGCAAGCAAAGTATATTATGAACCAGTTGGAACAGTTCTTATTATTGTTCCCTTTAATTATCCAGTTCAACTTGCTTTTATTCCTTTAATAGGTGCAATAATGGCTGGAAATACTGCAGTTGTGAAACTCTCTGAATTAACACCTCATGTTTCCACCGTTATCCAAAAAATAATTACAGAAACTTTTGAAGAATCGTATGTTTGTGCAATTGAAGGTGAAGTAGATGTAGTAACTCAGTTACTCGAAAATCCTTTGACTTAATCTTCTTTACAGGAAGCTCTCGGGTAGGGAAAATTGTGATGAAAGCTGCTTCAGTCCATCTCACTCCAGTTATCCTAGAACTAGGTGGAAAAAGTCCCGCAATCATTACAGAGTACGCGAATTTAGAACAGACTATAGAGAGTTTGGTATGGGGGAAATTTGTAAATGCAGGACAAACCTGTGTTGCTCCTGACTATCTAATAATCCATCAAAGTAAAGTTTCTGAATTTGAACGACTCTTTCGTGAAACCCTTTTGAAATTTTATGGCGAATCACCACTACAAGCGCAAGATTATGGTAAGATAATTAATGCAAGCCATCATCAGAGACTTGTTGGATACTTGTCTGATAATGACGCAAACATCGTTTGCGGAGGAATGTATAATGATACTAAAATTGAACCCACTTTAATCAAAATTGAGCACCTTGATAATAAGATAATGGAAGATGAAATATTTGGTCCTATCTTACCAATGATAGTATATGATGACTTTGATGAAATTGAGAAAATTGTCTCAAAAAATCCGAATCCGCTTGCGCTTTATCTCTATACATATAATAAGGAAGAAAAAGATAAAATATTAAATTCAATTTCTTTTGGAGGTGGGATGGTGAATGGAACAATTTTCCATCTTGCTAATAATAATATTCCGTTTGGTGGGATTCGAAATTCAGGAATTGGCAGTTATCACGGTTATGATAGCTTTACGACATTTAGTCATAGAAAATCGGTGATGACGATTAAAAATTGGTCGCCATTAAAGTATTTTTATCCACCGTACACAGAAAAGAAAAACAAAATTATTAGAAAGTTACTTAAGTAGGAGGCATACATGGAAAAAATCAGTAAATATAAAGGACCGTATAAGTCACAAAATGATATTGATGCTGTATATGGATTAGAAAATAATTATTATTTTACGATGGAGGCATCATCGCTTAAGAATTTAATGGTCATAGCATTTTCGGTATCTAATGCTGATGAAACAATTGATGAAATTACAGAACTTCGTACAGATCATCCCGCAATTGCTTTTGGTGGAGTCTATAAAGATGGGTTAAAACTTTTAATTGAAGTGAATCAAACAATGCTTGCAAACACTGATGAACCGACAGAGATAATTAAGGAAATTGCGCTAATCCTAGGATACCATGACTGTCGTAATATCTGTTCAGTTCACGGAAGTGACAATAACATCGGTATCTTCCGTGTTGGTAGACGTCTTGCAATCCTTGACGAAGAAACCTTCGAATCTCAATCTAAGATTGCGACAATCAATCGAAAACCGAGTGATAAAATAAACGGTGGTTCGTTTCTTGGCTATGTTGGAGCGGTTGGAGGACTTATCCTAGGGATGATGGTATGGATTGCACTGGGCTATGTTGGGTTTATTGCCGGATTTGCTGGTTACTTTATGATTAAGTTTGCAATTCAAGGTTTTGAAAAACTAGGTGGTGAGTTGAACCGTCGAAATGGAAAAATAATCATTGGTATGACAGTTTTCGCAATCTTTTTAGCACAAATATTAAATATTGCGTTAGCTGCCGCAATCGCTCTTGGTGATGCAAGTTTAGTAGGAAACTTAGGGTTTTTAAGATTAATTATGCAAATTACCTTTAGTACTCAATCCTCGCTGATGAGATTTTTATTAGATCTGGCTATTGGACTGGGTCTTACATATTGGTCAGCCAGCGGAATTTTTAAAGCGCTCTGGAACTTAGACTCCAAGACAAGCAAAAAAGCACGTTATAAATCAACACGATTACTATAGACTTAAGGAGTTAGAATGAAAACGAAAGATTTAGTATTACAAGCATTTATTGCCGCGTTGTATGTAGCACTCTCATACATGTTGGCCCCATTTACATATGGACCCATCCAGATTCGGGTGGCAGAAGCACTATTAATTTTGGTGTTAATTAGTCCGAAACATTCAATTGGAATTATTATCGGATGTTTTATAACCAATTTAGGAAGTCCACTTGGTCTAATTGATATTATCTTTGGGACATTAGCAACCACTTTAACCTGTGTTGCGATGGCATATACTAAAAATAAGTATGTAGCACTCTTATGGCCATCAATTATTAACGGGATAATTGTAGGGATTATATTGACCTATGCAGTATATGGTGAATTAACCCTCATAATGAACATTTCTTCAGTATTTATTGGTGAGTTTGTAGCAACATTTATACCTGGTTTTATCCTGATGAAACCGGTGGTTAATAATCCGAAAATTAAAGAATATTTCGGATAGTCACATAATTTCCCATAATTTATCGATTTATTTACATATCCACTTACGAGTGGATATTTTTAATTTCGTAAAAAATTAAGTCTGCAAAAAGTCTATTAAAAGTTGACCAGTCATAAATCGTGTGCTATATTCTCTTGGTCTTTTTTGAAAGGAGACATTTTAATGAAGAAATACATGTTGATTATCTACATGATGGTCATGGTAACAATCATTAGTGGCTGTGCCGTTAATGCGGACGCCGATATCGAAATTACATACCCAAAACTGAATGAATTGAATGAAGAAAAAGAGGAACCTTATAGGTTTGACATCGAAGAAGTTGTTGAACCGCTTGAAGAGGCCGGCGTTATTGAACGTGAATCCTCAGTTGTTTCGGATGGAACGTCTTGGATTTATGCGAAAACTCAAGATGGGATTCGTGGGACAAAAACTACGAAATACAAACGAATGTATAATTCACAGGGTGATTTGTTATCAAGAGTAGAAATACCAAATGCAGCAGAGGTTGTTGAATCAACACCAACAATCTATGAAAGTGGTCAAAGAGCACAAGCGGATGCATACTATAATGCGAGTCGTATTACCCGTTATGGTGTAAACTGTGCTGGATGTAATATGTCTGAAGGAGGAACTGGCGGGACTTCTGCAGGAATTGCATTAGGACTTGATTCTGTTCGTCAACGTGATGGAAGCTGGAAACCAGGAGTAACTTATGAAGGTTACTACATCATTGCGACTTCATCAGATGTACCATTATGCTCAATTGTTGAGATATCAGATCATACTGTCAGTGGACAAGGAATTACTCCAGGAGTACCTTTCCAAGCGATCGTCTTAGACAGAGGTGGCGCAATACAAGGGTCTAAAATTGACTTGTTTGCAGGTTCGGAAACGGATATGCTTTTAAGCCAAGGAAGACGACAAGATGCTAAAGTAAAGATTTTGAGTACGAATTCTCGTGTTCGAAATAGCGGTCAATGGGACTGTGGCATTTAGTATCATTAATGACCATGATGAAATAGATAAGACTGGCGAAATTTTAAATTTCGATTCCAGTCTTTTATTCTCTTTGAAAGCCAGTTTTTTTAATTGTCTAATCATGATATAATGTTTCCATGAAAAAACAATTTGTTAAAGAAGTAATTATTGTTGAGGGGAAGCACGATCTTGAGAAACTTGAACAATGTGTGGATGCTAAAGTAATATATTCCAATGGCACTCACATCTCAAGAGAATTTCTAGACTTATGCAAACGTCTAAATGAAAACCAAGGGATTCTTATTTTTACCGATCCAGATGGTCCTGGTGAGTACATTCGTCGAACTATTATGAATTATGTTGGACCATGTAAGCACGCATCCTTGAATGTTATACAATCTAAGAAGAAACAAAAAGTTGGAATCGAACATGCAGACTGTGAAGATATTCTTGAAGCACTTGCGCAAGCTGTTGTCTTTGAGAAACGGGAAGATACTTTGTCATGGCATGAATTTATCGATTTAGATCTTGCTGGAAAGCCAAACAGCCAACAGAGACGTGATTTCATGTCAGAATCACTATCGATTCCAAAATCAAATGCGAAAACACTATATAAATATCTGAACATGATGCAATGTACTTTTGAGCAATGTACAAAAATACTAGGAGATAAAGAAAATGAAAACGATCGCTAATTATTCCGTGAGTATGGAGCTTTTACAAAAATACGAACGTAGAGCCAAGAAACATTTTGGTCAAAACTTCATTATAGATCCTTCAGTAGTTGAAAATATTGCAAGGCAAAGTGGAGAAGGTGGATTGTGTTTGGAAATAGGACCCGGACTCGGGGCTTTAACACAACAACTCTCTAAACGTTATGAAGAAGTTATTGCATATGAAATTGATCCGAATATGGTAGAGATATTATCAGAGAGTCTTGAGGAATGTGAGAATGTTTCGGTAATCCATCAAGATTTTCTTAAAGCGGATTTATCAGAATATAAAGAACCTCTTACAGTATGTGCAAACTTGCCATACTATATTACGACACCGATATTGTTTAAATTGATGGAATTGAATGTTAAACAAATGACAGTGATGGTCCAAAAAGAAATATCAGATCGCTTAACCGCAAAACCTGAGACAAAGGACTATGCAGCGCTGAGCATTCAAATGCAATACTACTTTGATATTAAGACGATAATAAAAGTTTCTAAAGAAACATTTCATCCACGTCCTAATGTTGATAGTATCGTAATCCAGTTAAAACCTAAGAACCAATCAATGCCTTATGATGAACGTAAGTTTTTTGATTTCGTTAAAAAGTGTTTCCAATTTAGACGTAAAACCCTTGTTAACAATTTAAAAACAATAGATAAAGAACGTAATTACAATACAATTCTAGAAAGTATAGGCTTGAATCCATCCATTCGTGCGGATTATTTAACTTATGATGATTATCTTAAGTTATACGGAGCTCTTTATGCGTAGGAAGGCGTATGCAAAATTAACGTTCTTTTTGCATGCTCAAGAGCGTAAGGATAGCATGTTACGATTTAAGAACATTATTATGCCAATTGATTTATTTGATATGGTCTACCTTGATAAGAGTCCTGAGATGGTCTTGGAGACAGATAAAGAGTATCTTCCCAATGATAAACGAAATACAGTCTATAAATCGATTATGATTATGAAGAAGCGATATGACATTAAAGATAACTTTAAAGTTCGAATTGTAAAAAACATCCCTGCTCAATCAGGACTAGGTGGTGGTAGTGCAGATGCTGCTGCCGTCATTAATATGCTTAACGATTTATACGATTTAAAGCTAACTGTGCAAGAACTAATTGATGTGGCTCGTGAGATTGATGAGGATACACCTTTCTGTCTCTTTAATAAACCAGCTATTGTTGAGGGTATTGGGGATGAAATTGAAATTCTAGATTATAATATGGATTTATACTACGTAATGGTAAAACCGGGGTTTGGTGTAAGTACGAAATCATTCTTGAAGAAATACCAACACTTTCACTATGACCATAACTTTGACTTATGTCATGAAGGACTTATAAGTCAAAACTTTGAACTCATGAGTGATCATATGCACAATGATTTTCAACGGGCAATATCCAAGAAAAATTCGAAGCTAAAGAAAGTTGCGAAAATGCTTAAAGATGAGGGCCTTCAAGGCGTTTGTATGAGTGGAACAGGAACAACTATTTTCGGATTGACTGAAAGTCGTGACGAGGCCATTCGTATCTATGAGAAAATTGTTTTTGATTATCCGTTCGTAAAATATGGGCGAATTAAAAAGTGATTTTCACAATTATATGATAAAATAAAAACGGAGGCGATCAAAATGAAATATGCTATTGTACTAGCTGGGGGTAAAGGTACCCGGATGCAATCCAATAAAAGTAAAGTAATGCATGAAATTCTTCATAAACCAATGATAGGTCATCTTGTAGATCATTTAGAGATGATTGATACTGATAAGGTTGTTGTCGTTACAGGACATCAACATGAAGAGGTAGAAGCATACCTTAATGGACGTGTTGAGATTGCGTATCAAGAAGAACAATATGGAACTGGAGATGCAGTATCCCGTGTGAATCAGTTAAGAGGTCTTGAAGGATCAACTTTAATTGTTTTAGGAGACTGTGCACTTATTCAACCAGAATCACTTGCAAACATATTTGAGAAACACCAAGGTAATGATTTGACGGTACTTTCAGCGAAGGTAGCACAACCTGCGAACTATCGCCGTATCGTTCGTGATAATCAAGGATACATCGAACGTATCGTTGATTACAGAACTCTAACAGAAGCAGAACAAGCTATTAATGAAATTAGCTTGGGAATTTACTGTGTCAATAACAAATTATTATTCAAGTACTTAGATGAAATCAAAGATGATCCAGCAACGGATGAAGTAAATATTATTAAGCTTGCAGAGGTCATGAAGAAGAATGGACACAAGATTCAGTCTCTTCGTGTTGATGAACCAGAAGAGTACTATGGTGTGAATGATCGTATGCAACTATTAAAAGCATCGCAATGGTTGCAACAAAAAGTTAATCTTAAGCATATGGTAAATGGGGTAACAATCATGGATCCCAATACTACCTATATTGCAACGGAAGTCACAATTGATGCGGATGCTATAATTTATCCGAATAATCATATCTACGGAAAGACTTCAATCGGATCAGAATCAGAAATTTTACCAAACTGTTGGATTGAAAATGCAACGATAGGTAAGAAGAATGTCATTGAAAGCAGTAAAATTATGAACACAACAATTCATAACAATGTCGTTGTCGGACCAAACTCTCATTTACGAATGAATTCTGTAGTTGAAGATGGCTGTAGAATTGGTAATTTTGTCGAGTTTAAGAATACTTTCTTCTCAGAAGGCTCGAAATGTTCACATCTTGTCTATTTAGGCGATACAAAAGTGGGTAAAAATGTTAATATAGGTTGTGGTGTTGTAACGGTTAATTATGATGGTAAGCATAAATACCAAACTTCTATAGGTAATAATGCGTTTATTGGAAGTAATAGTAATCTGATTGCACCGATTACTATTGGAAACGATGCAGTGATCGCTGCGGGCTCAACTGTAAATCAAAACGTTGAAAACGGGGCATTGGCCATTGCACGTTCCCGTCAAGAAAATAAACCTGGCTACGGTACCAAATATATTAGTAAAGAGGGCAAATAGAAATGAAGAGAGAAGATACAGTTATTTTTGCGTTGTCGTCGAACGTAGAATTAGCAGACGAGATTTGTGAGCATTTGAATTTAGACCGCGGTAAGATTGATGTTAAACATTTTGCTGACGGAGAAATTTTAGTTGAACCATTGGAATCAGTTCGGGGAAAATCTGTTTTCATTATCCAATCAACATGTTCACCTGTAAGTGAGACATACATGGAAGTGCTAATCGCACTTGATGCATGCCGCAGAGCATCAGCAGATGAGATTACAGTAGTAATGCCATACTATGGTTATGCACGTCAAGATCGTAAAGCACGAGCACGTCAACCAATTTCATCAAAATTGATGGCAAACCTTTTAACAACAGCTGGAGCAGATCGTGTTGTAATGATTGATCTTCATGCACCGCAAATTCAAGGATTCTTTGATATTCCAACAGATGACCTTACAGCGGTATCGATGATTGGACAATATTACCGTAATAAGAATTTCGAACACGAGATTGTTATTGTTTCACCTGATCATGGTGGAGCAACTCGTGCTCGTAAATTATCAGATGTTATTCCAGGATCAACAATCGCAATCATCGATAAACGTCGTACTAAACCAAATGTTGCGGAAGCAATGAACTTAATTGGTGATGTTGATGGTAAAATCGCAATTGTTATTGATGACATGGTTGATACAGCTGGCTCTTTAATGGGTGGTATTGATATGCTATATGAAAAGGGAGCCAAAGAAGTGTATGCAGCATGTACACACGGAATTCTTTCAGGCCCTGCAGTCGAACGCATCGCTTCATCATCTTTAAAGGAACTCTTAGTTACCAATACGATTCCTCTAAAAGAAGAAGCACGCCAAGAACCAAAAATTAAACAAATATCTGTAGGTTACATGTTAGCGAAAGCAATCGAAGCGATTGAAACTCACAAACCTGTAAGTACATTATTTGATCTCTTCAATGACTAATGTATAAAGAAGTTAACGTTATAGCTGTCTTTGATAAGACAGGAAAATCTGTATTAATGTGCCACCGTCAAAAGAATCCATATAAGGGACTCTATAATTTTGTGGGTGGTAAGAAAAATGAAAACGAAACAGCCGTCGAAGGTGCATATCGGGAGTTGTTTGAGGAGACGGGTATTTCAAGGGATGATCTTGATATTACCTATCTCTTTTCAACGCGTTATCACCTAGATGGTATTGAGTTGCAGGTATTTTACGGAAAACTAGATCACGATGTCACGTTGATCGAAGAAAAAAATCCACTTCTTTGGATTAGTGTCACAGAGAATTTTGCTGAAGACACGCGCTTTGCAGGGCAAGGAAATATCAAACATATCATCGATATTATCCGTGAATCACAGCAGCGAAAAGGACTCATTGAATAACAATCTTGTTCCATCTCAATTGTAGAGGTGGAGCTTTTTTTAGCTAAGCTAGAAAATATATATTAATTATATTAGTGTGAATAATATGACTATCGCTTACCTGTCGCTTAGATACCAAAAGACTTCACATAAAATCCTAGATTAGTAAACTAACTTCCTTTTTTAAGAGTAATTTGTATATAATAGAGATATAGGTAAGAACTACCGCAAAAGGGGTGCAACATTGAAAAAAACAAGACTTATCGACATTGCTAAAGTTGCAGGGGTATCAGAAGCTACCGTATCGCTTGTTCTTAATAATAAGCCGTCAAGAATATCACAAAATAAAAAAGATGAGATACGTAAAATTGCTGAGGAAATGAATTATCGTCCCAATCATCTGGCTCGAAGTTTATCAACACAGAAGTCTCATACTGTAGGGTTGATAATTCCAGATATCGAAAACCCGTTCTTTTCAACACTGTCTAAGCAAATAGAAGAAATAATGAGAGAAAAAGGCTACTTAGTCTTTATTGTAAATAGTGATGATAGCTTTCATCAGGATATTGAATTGATTCGAGAATTAATGGATCGTCAAATTGATGGGCTTTTAATCTGTCCATCAACTGAAAGTTATTCTAATCTCGATCAAGTACGCAGTTTTTATCATCAAATTGAAATTCCTTTCGTACTCGTGGACCGGGTATTTGAAGGAATTGATTTTAATCAAGTTTCTTTTGATCATGAATATGGTGGTTACATTGCGACACAGTACTTAATTGAAGAGGGGTGTAAAGAGATTGCTTGTTTTACTGGTGGCCTCACTACACACAGCGGAAATCAGCGTTATAGAGGATTCGAAAAGGCAATGAATGAAGCAAACCTTAAAATTGATACCAATGCAATTTATGATGGCGATTATCGCTTTGAAACAGGATATCAGTTTGGGAAATCAGTTTTAGAGCAAAACAATATAGATGGAGTCTTTGCTTTTAATGATTTAATGGCCTACGGTTTATTTAAAGCAATGTTTGAGACGCAGACATCAAGTAGTAAAATTAAGATTGTTGGATATGACAATTTAAAACAATCTGAGATGTTTGGACTTCCTCTTACTTCAGTTGAACAAGACATTAATCTGCTAGGGAATATTGCATGTGAACAACTTCTTAAACAAATAGATGATGAGAATTATAAAGAGAATACAGTACTTAAACCGAAAATTGCAGCTTAGGCTGTATTTTTTTTATATTTGGGTTAAACGCTTAATCTTTTTTCTTGACAGCGGTTTCAATATCGTATACACTACAAGTGCAAGGTAGGTAAAGCGCTTAATCATGAAATATAATTCGAACTTTAAGATTAAAAGAAATCATCTTACACCTCAGATATATCTCGAACTCCATCATCAAGTTGGTTTTAAAACCTACGAAGTAGAAGATATACAAGAAGGACTTGATCATGATTTGTTCGATGTTGTGGTTTATGATGATTCGTTCCCTATTGGGATTGCACGGGTAGTTGGTGATAACCGTATCGTGTTCTTCATTAAAGATGTTATCGTTCATCCTTCATATCAACATCAAGGTTTGGGTGACTTATTAATGAAACACGTCCTAGAATACATTGGAACAGTAGCTTGTCATGATGCATATATTGGTTTGATGGCGACTCCTGGAAAAGAGACATTCTATGAGAAATATGGTTTCATGAGACGACCTAATGAAAAATTTGGAAGTGGTATGGTGATGTTTTATGAATCGTAGTATATATGTGTTAGGGAGTATTAATTACGACTTAATGATATCAACCAGTCGTATGCCTCAACAAGGGGAGACGATTGCCGGATATGATTATTTCGAAGCAATTGGAGGTAAGGGTGGAAATCAAGCAGCATCAAGTGCGCGTCTTGGAGCACCAACATATCTAATTGGTAGTGTTGGCCGTGATTATCACGGACAACAATCGTTAGATGCTTTACAAGCAATGGGCGTCGATACTCATCATGTTGAGATTAGTGATAATGAGCATACTGGAACTGCTTTTATCATCAAGTCAAGCCATGATAATCGAATCATTATTAATCAAGGGGCAAATTCAAATGTCTCAACTCAACGTATTAATGAATCCATTACTGGTGAAGCAGGTGACTTATTCTTAACTCAATTCGAAGTCCCTTTATACGCAGTCTATGAAGGTTTAAAGATATCGAAATCAAGAGAAATGATAACTGTAGTGAATCCAGCTCCAGCTGTTGTCATGGACTCAAAGTTTTATCCATTAATTGATTACCTCGTAGTAAATCAATCAGAATCAGAAATCTTAACGGGGGTTATGCCTTATACCATGGAGGATTGCCAAGAAGCCTTTAAAATTCTTAGTGATAATGGTGTTAAGAATTGCGTATTTACTCTTGGAAGTGATGGATCCATATTTATGTCTAAAGATAAAGCATTTAAGACAGAAGCATATTCTGTAGATGTTGTGGATACAACAGGTGCAGGTGATACGTTCATTGGCGCTATGATGTATGGTTTATCCAAAGGCTGGGATTTGGAAAAAGTAATGCAGTATGCAAGTGGTGCAGGAGCATGTGCTTGTACAAAGCACGGTGCACAGGAAGGAATTCCGACATTCTTAGAATTAGAATCATTTATCAAGGAGAAAGAAAATGAATAAGAGAAAAATTATTATTGACACAGATCCTGGAATTGATGATGCAGTTGCTATCGCGATTGCATTGTTCTCAGAAGAATTGGATGTACAACTGTTCACGACAGTTGCAGGAAATGTAAGTATTGAGAAAGTAACAAAGAATTTATTGAAACTGTTACCATTCTACGGTAAAAAAGTACCAGTTGCCATTGGTGCAAGTCGTCCTCTAATTAGAGAAGCAATTGATGCAAGTGGCGTTCACGGTAAAACTGGTATGGATGGTTATGACTTCCCAGAAGAAGATCATAGCTTACTTCTTGAAGAAACAGCAGTTCAAGCAATGGCTCGAGTACTTAAAGAATCAACAGAAAAAATTACACTTGTTCCGATTGGCCCTCTAACTAACATTGCGATTTTACTTCGTGAATATCCAGAAGTAGTGGATAAAATTGATGAAATCGTCTTGATGGGTGGTTCTGTTGGACGTGGTAATGCAGGCGTTTATTCAGAATTCAATATTAAAGTCGATCCCGAAGCAGCTAAAATTGTATTCGAAAGCGGTCTCCCAATTGTGATGTGTGGTTTGGATGTTGGATTAAAAGCTTTAGTATATCCAGAAGATTCAGAAATCATCAAAGATATGAATCCTGTTGGAAATATGTTCTACAGCCTCTTTAAAGCTTACCGTGGAGGAAGCTTTAAAACCGGACTTAAAATGTATGACAGCTGTGCAGTCGCTTACCTTTTAAAACCAGAAATGTTTGAAGTTGAAGAAACATTTGTAGGAATTGAAACCCAAGGTACTTACACTTCAGGGGCAACGGTTGTGGATTTAAAAGGATACTGTAATCAACCAGCTAACGCAAAAGTAACTGTTGATGTTGATGCAGATGTATTCAAGGAATGGTTCCTCGATGCCATTTCTAAATGCAATATTTAATAATTAAGGAGAAGAAAAAATGAACCCAATAATTATGTATGGATCAGGAATTATAGCTATTGTTATAGTTACCTACATGCTATTAAAGAAAATGGATATCAAAGTAACATTATTTGCTGTTGGTATCATGCTAATGTTTGTCGCAATTTTATTTGGTAATCAAGTTGTGGAGAAACCTGTACACTTACTCGTGGATCCACTACAGGCGGTAATTGATCAATTTAAAAAATTACTACCATCCTCTGGACTTGTTATTTTAATTCTTGGTGGTTATACAGCTTATATGAGCTCAATTGGTGCTAACGAAGTAACTGTTAACTCACTTACAAAACCATTGAATAAGATTAAATCACCATATATCTTAGTTCCTATCGTATTCTTACTTGGAAACTTGTTATCACTTGTTATTCCAAGTGCATCAAACTTATCCATTATTTTACTTGCTACACTCTATCCTGTATTAAAAAAATCAGGAATGTCCACTTTAACTGCTGCAGCAGTTATTGCAACTACAGCTACTGTTATGCCAACACCTCTAGGTGCGGATAACGTTGCTGTCGCAACTGAACTTGGTATTCCAGTAACAGAATATGTATTCAACTATCATGCAGTAGTATCAGTGCCGACCTTGCTTGTGATGGCAGTGACACACACATTCTGGCAAAAACGCTGTGATAAAAAAGCACCAGTAAAAGAAAACAAAGAAATCGAAGTTGCAGAAATTAAAGAAATTACCGGTGGTGTACTCTACAAAACAGTGTATACATTATTACCTTTACTCCCAATTTTAATTCTACTTGGCGTCTTTGCATTCAACGGAATTGCACATACAAAAATCAACTTATCAGTTGAAGTTGTATCAATCATGTCATTCATTATTGCTATTGTCTGCGAACTTATTCGCAAGCGTGATGGAAAAGAAGTTTTAGGAACTACAGAATCATTCTTTAAAGGAATGGGAAATGCAATGGGTATCGTTGTTCTTCTTGTTGCAGCATCAACATTCGTAAGTGGTCTTCAAGCAATTGGTCTAATCGAAGCACTACAAACATCAATGCAAACAACTTCTGCATCAGGAATCTTACTTCCACTAATCTTAGTACTCTTTACAGCAGTTATCGTATTATTAAGTGGTAGTGGACTTGCACTATTCTACGCTATGGTACCGTTAATGGTTCCGCTAGCAGCAGCTGCGGGTATCAGTCCATTTGCTGTTACAGTTCCAATGGGACTTGCAGGTAACTTACTTCGTGCAGTTTCTCCAGTGTCCGCGGTTGTTATGATTGTAGCTGGATCAACACATGAAGAACCGTTCGATATCGTTAAGAGAACTTCGGTTCCAATGATTGTCGGAACAGTATTTATGTTCGTACTATCAATGATTATTTTCTAAAAGATATACTAAAAACGTGATCTCATCAATCACGTTTTTTTGTGCATTTTAAAACCCCCAGATAGTCTGGGGGTTCGATTATAGCTTTAG
>JAVWLP010000005.1:0-52845 GCA_036637915.1 Erysipelothrix sp.
TAATGTACCTTCAGCTTTTAACTTACGACACTTGGAAAAAATTTCAGGGATAGTAACTGTGGAGCTATCATCAATAAATATATTTGTCTGAGATAAAACTCCCGCAGCCATATGAAGTTGATTAGATTGGTCATCATTCAAATATCCTGTTTTTAAAAACTCAGATTTTACAGAGGATTGAGCAGCAATCATACGACTCATCAAATGTGTTGCAGGCATTTCAAGTGAGAATATTGCTACTCCTGCTTTTCCTGAATCATTATGACGTGCCACATTCAGTCCCAAATTAAGTGCAAATGCTGTTTTCCCAACAGATGGTCGCGCTGCAAGAATTATTAAGTCCCCACGTTGTAATCCATTCATCAACGAGTTGAGACTGTTGTAACCTGTTTTTAATCCCGTAATTCGATCTTTATTTTCTTGAATTCTACGTAGATTTTCTAAAAATTCCGCCACAACGTCTTTACTTTTTTGCATATCTTCAGTTCGACGCACACGTGTCACTTCAAGTACAGACGATTCCGCAAGGTCGAGAAGCGCATCTAAGTTTGTAGATGTATCAAAACCTTTTTCAGAAATCATTTGCCCCACCGCGATTAAACGACGTATCTGTGCCTTCTCTTGAACTACTTCAATGTAATGTTTGAGACTCACTGGTGCTGCAGAGTTTTGAGTTAGACTAAATAAATAATCCATCCCACCAACTGAATCGATTTCATTATGATCCTTCATTCGCGAAATCAACGTTGTTGCATCTAGTATACGTCCTGTTTCAATAATTTCGAGCATGTGAGAAAAAATACGTTGATGTTCCGTATTATAAAAATCATCTACTTGTAGATTGTATTCTTGAACAGCATGAACACTTTCAGGGAAAACCATTAAGGTTCCCAAAAGCGCCATTTCTGCATCTTGACTATATGGCAACTTTCGCATTACGACACCTATTCCTTCGCACTAACGTGTACTTTAATTTCACCAACAACTTCACCATAAATTACGACTTTTATACGTGACATTCCAAGATGAGAAATTGGAGTTGATGGTGTAAATTTACGTTTATCAACTGTAATTTCATACTCTTTCTTTAATTCTTGTTCGATTTGCTTGGTTGAGACAGACCCAAAGATACGGCCATCTTTCCCAGCCTTAATGGAGAACTCTAAAGTAATACCTTCAAGTTGTTTAGCAACTTCTTTTGCTTTTTCAATTTCAAGCGCCACTTCTTCTTGACGTTCGATTTTTTGATCTTCTAAAATTTCACGACTTTTATCACTTGCCATAACCGCAAGTTTGTTAGGAATCAAAAAGTTACGTGCATAACCATCTGCAACATCAACAATTTCGTCTTTTTTACCAATTTTTTTAACATTTTGTAGTAAGATAACTTTCATATTATTCACTTTCCTTTCGCACATCAACGATGGCTTCTTTTAACATTTCTGTAATTTCATTAAATGATTTATTTTTGATAACTGTAGCAGCTCCTGTAAAGTGACCGCCACCACCCAATCTCTCCATAACTAATTGAACATTAAGATCCCCTTTAGATCTGGAAGAGATAGCAATTGTATCATCATCCACCGAAGCAACCACAAATGACGCTTCCACTTCACGTACTGACAATATTTCATCAGCAGCCTGCGACATTAAGGTTCTTGGTAACGGTTCATCTTTATATGCAGCGATAACGTAGTGATCTTCGAAGAGCTCACAACGACTTAAAATTTTGTTTCTCATTTCAAAGTCTACATAATCATCACGAAGCATATTTTCAACTTGAGCCAAATCAGCACCAAATTTTCTTAATTCTGCAGCTGCCTGGAAAGTACGACTTCCCGATCTGTTTCTAAATCTGTTTGTATCGATAATCATACCAGTGTACATAAACGTTGCTTCTTGTTTTGAAATCACAACATTTTTACGGTGGTAAGGGAACAACTCAACAACCAATTCACTCGCAGAAGAAGCTGATGATTCAATATAAATAAGTTCTGGTTTGAACTTAAATTCTCCTGTTCGTCTGTGGTGATCAATTACAATGATACGCTTTGCCTTGTGAATCAATTCTGGAGTCTGTGTTTGTTCGAGACTATGGTGATCCACCATAATTACTAAAGTGTTATCACCCAACATTGATTTTGCTTCATTTTTATCGATGAAACTATGCTTCGATTCAAAGCTTTCGCGGTGTTCAGCAATGGCACTCGCCAAGTTAGAATCCGTGTCTTCCAGATTAACTACGATATGAGCCTTCTTCCCGTAAACATCTACTATTGAAGATACTCCCAAAGCCGAAGCAAAACAGTCAAAATCAGTCATGCGATGGCCCACAATAATAACATTATCTGCTTGTTTGATTCGATTCCCTAAATCCTGTGCAACAACACGAACACGAACTTTCGAACGTTTCTCCACAGCCTCAGAACTACCACCAAAATAGGTAATATCTGATCCCTTAGTGTTGATTGCCACTTGGTCTCCTCCACGAGCCTGTGCCATCTCTAAAGCCTTGTTAGACATATCTTCAAGCTCCTTAAGGTTTGTAGACTGTCTTGCAAATGCTAAAGACAATGTGATATTGACATCCATTTCCCGAGATTGCTTTCGAATTTCATGTAATATTGAGTATCTCTCAGAGACTATATTTTGATAAATTTCCTCATTCATTACTAATAAATATCGATCTGGTCGAATACGACGAATAAACATATTATGTTTATCAGCCCAACGAACAACAGCTTGTCGAATATTTGAATCAATTAACGCTGTTTGTTGTTCTTCCTCATATTGCGTCGTCTCTTCATAATTATCAAGATTAGCAATTCCAAGTACAACTGAGTTTAATCGGTTGACTCTTTCAAGTTCCGTAAGTTCCGTAATATCTTTAACAAACATAATTTGCTTATGACCCATTGATGTAATCTCGTAATTATTACCTTTAATGGTTACATTTGCGATATCTTTATTGCCATCTAAGATACCTTCCGAACTTGGAAATACATCTACAAGTTTCTCGCCGATGCCTTCAATACCCAATTCATCGAAAATTTCACTCATCCAACTGATTGTATTATCATTATCTAATGTAATAATTCCAATTTTACCGTAATCAAATGCATCTCTCGCTTCAGTTCCCAGTAATTGAGATACCTCGAGAACTCGACTCTTGTGTGTTTTAATAATGTAATAGAACATTACACAAATAGCCGCAACATTTACAAGTATTAGAATATATTGAACAATGTATAAATATTTGTTGAATGCGAAGTGAAAGAGAACAAGTAATACGAGTTCAACAAATATTAAAGCCATTAATCGAGTCTTCATAGTTTCAAACTTTTTAGTCATAGTAAGCCTCCATGGTTTTCAACTGTAATTTTACCATAAAATCAACTGAGTTTCTATTTTCATCCTTTATGACTTCTTATGTTTAGAAAGCATATTAATAATAAGATTCCCACACATATATATCACAAATAACTCCATAAGATAGGTTGTGAATAAAAGTAAATAAGCAACAAAGTCGACTCCCCAGGTCGCAATAATTCCTAATGATTCGAGAAAAGACCTTACCGCTTCAGTAGCTACACCAATCGAGAAGCCGAAATATTCTCCGAAAAATAAAACCATTATTATATACACAAATCCGAGCACAATTCCCATGACTGCTAGCAACTTCTTTGTACTGAGGCCTTTTTCTTTAGCCCAAATAAAAGACAAGCCGACTAACCCATACCCTGCCATCATCACCACCGTCGGTAACATCCCCGACACAATGACTGAAAGCAATACGATACTTATATAAACAATAATGCTCTCATTAAATGTAAAGAAATAACCATATACCATCAATGGAATTCCTAAAAACGACATAAACAAACCCACAGTTATTCGATCTAAAAATAAGATAATTCCGGTTAACGCCACTGTCATGGCTCCAGAAGTAATACTCCGTGTATTTTTCATTTTGAGACCCTTCCTATAAAAGTAAAATCCTCTCACAAGGAGAGGATATTTTAAAAATTAATTGTCTGAAACGTATGGTAACAATGCCATTTGGCGTGCACGTTTAATAGCTGTTGCTAATGGACGTTGGTATTTAGCTTTAGTACCTGTAACACGTCTAGGAATAATTTTACCATTTGCTGAGATGAAACGTTTTAAAAGTTCCACATCTTTGTAGTCAATCGTTTTAACATTATTTTTTGTGAAATAACATACTTTACGACGTGGACCACGGAATTTTTTGAATGACATACTAGCACTCCTTTTCTTTTAGAATGGAAGATCGTCACTGGTTATATCAAGAACCGGTTCATCATCCACAGAGAATGATGGTTCTGGATCAGCTTGATAAGATGGTTGATAACTATCTTGTGAAGCCTGCGTTCTTTGACTTTGTGCTTTTGATTCAAGCGATTGTATTGTTTCCGCAACAACTTCTTGAACATAAACACGCTTACCAGTAGCATCTTCATATGATCTCGATTGAATTCGTCCTTCAACACTTATTAAAGCACCCTTTGATAAGTAGTTAGCAAGAAATTCAGCACTTTTTTCCCAAGCAACACAATTAATAAAGTCTGCTTGTTCTTGTTGTCCAAATCTACGGTTGCATGCAAGCGTAAATGAGGCTACTGATTTTCCAGTATTAGTTTTACGAAGTTCTGGGTCTCGAGTCAAACGACCCACTAATATAGTGCGATTAATCATTAATCATCACTCCTTATTTGATTTCGTCTAAACGAACAATCATATGACGAATAACATCATGGTTAATTCGTGCTAAACGATTGAATTCGTTGACAGCTTGTTCATCTGATGTAAATGTAGTTACCACATAATAACCTTTTTTAAAGTCATTAATTTCGTATGCTAACTCACGTAATCCCCATTCATCGACTTTATCGATAGTTGCTCCGTTATCTGTAAGGATAGCGTGTAGCTTTTCAATTAAAGCTTTGCGACTTTCTTCGTCCAATGTTGGTTTTACGATGTACATTAATTCATAATTACGCATTTGTACACCTCCTTCTGGTCTATGGCCCTTTAGGGCAAGGATATTAATATTTCGTATCCTGAACCATTATAGCAAATGAAATCAAAAGTGTAAACTATAACATCTTTATAAACTATGATCTCATGCACGCAGTTCCTAATTATTTTTTAGAATAAATCGTGTATTTCGAATATCGCCTTTTTCTACCGCAATTTTAGTATCAGAGACTAGAGATACTATTTCGGCATCATCAAGATTGGTCAATCCTTGCTTAACAGCTTTTGAGTAACAATCAATAATGAGTGAAGTGTTATATGCTTGAGGTGTTTGTGTCATTACAATGGATTCTTTTTCCACAACGGTCTCGAGATATCCGTCTTTTACTGTGCGAATTGATGCTTTAGGTTGGATTGCAAGAACACACGCTTGTTCAGTTTCCATACGACTAAGAATGCGATTTATTAAAGATTGTTTTACCCACGGACGCACACCATCATGAATCAACACAACATCTTCCGATATTGCTGTGAGTCCAATGAGCACACTTTCCTGACGAGTTTTACCACCCTTAACATAAACAATTTTTCCACTTTCGTTCGCAAGAACAACTTTTCTTAAATCCGCAGAACTTGCAACAATAACAACTTGTTTGCATGCATCATCATTTAAAAATATGGAAATTGTTTGCGCTAATACGCTCTTCTTATCATTAAAGGACGCAAGCGCTTTTTCATAGCTTGCTCCTTCACTTGCTTTTTTCCCTGCTGCCACAACTAAGACTGAATAGTTCATAATACACCTCTTCTTGTCAGTTATTCTAACATAATCATATGTAACTTAAAAGCCAATTCTATAATAAATACCAAAACACGTTTCAAGCCGCTTCATTAATGGCATTAACTCTTGATCATCAACCGATTGTATCATTTGAAAGCAATATAACAAACTCCGCAATATCATACGATATTACGGAGCATTTTATTAAAGTAAACGGACTATTCTCCGACTCTTTTCTTCATATGTGGGAATAGAAGTACATCACGAATTGATGCACTGTCTGTCAACAACATAATAAGTCGATCAAGACCAATCCCGATTCCACCTGTTGGTGGCATACCATATTCAAGTGCCTCAACATAATCTACATCCATCTCATTCGCTTCATCGTTTCCGAGATCACGTTCTTTAAGTTGTGATTCAAAACGTTCGCGTTGATCAATTGGATCATTGAGTTCACTAAATGCATTAGCATACTCGCGGCCATCAACAAAGAATTCAAAACGATCTGTAAATCGAGGGTCTTCTTCATTTTTCTTAGCCAATGGTGAGACCTCTACTGGATGTCCGTAGACGAATGTTG
The DNA here is from genome assembly GCA_036637915.1 of Erysipelothrix sp. Classification (GTDB taxonomy): domain Bacteria; phylum Bacillota_I; class Bacilli_A; order Erysipelotrichales; family Erysipelotrichaceae; genus Erysipelothrix. The sequence continues at coordinate 6,363 of JAVWLP010000005.1, forward strand.
GTTGCACAATCGTCTCTTCACAGAATGTTTCGAAGAATTCATTCACAACATGTCCCAATGACATTTGATGTTTAGCCACTTCAACCCCATGTTCTTTCGCAATTGCAACTGCTTCTTCATCAGATGCAACATTCCAGAAATCTACACCTTTAACTTCTTTAATTAGATCTACCATATGAACACGTTTGAATGGTGCTTCTAGAGAAATTGGTGTTCCTTGATATTCGATTTGGCGTGTACCCAGTACATTATCTGCTAGATATCCCACTAAATCTTCTGTGAGTGTCATCATATCTTTCATATCTGAATACGCTACATATGCTTCAATAGTTGTGAATTCAGGATTATGTTTTGGACTCATTCCTTCATTACGGAATAAACGACCAATTTCATAAACACCTTCCATTCCACCAACAATTAAACGTTTCAATGGCAACTCAGTTGCGATACGTAAGTAAAATTCCATATCTAAAGTATTATGGTGTGTAACAAAAGGACGCGCTGCAGCTCCTGATAGAATTGATGTTAAAACAGGAGTTTCAACTTCCACAAGGCCTCTATCATCAAAGAAGTCACGGATTGCACGCATTATTTTAGGACGCATGAATGCTGTGTTTCTGGATTCTTCATTCATGATTAAGTCTAAATATCGACGACGGTAACGTTCTTCAACATCTTGTAGTCCGTGGAATTTATCAGGAAGTGGTCTTAATGCTTTGGTTAAATGAACAAGATTCGTAGCTTTAACTGAAAGCTCTCCGTGATTAGTACGGAACACAAGTCCTTCAACACCAATAATATCTCCAAGATCTAAGTCTTTGAAGTATTCAAATTGTTCATCACCAACAGTGTCCTTACGGATATACACTTGGATTTGACCGGTCTTATCTTGCAAGTGAACAAAACCAGCTTTCCCCATAACACGTTTTGTCATCACACGACCCGCAACCGAAGTCTCGACAGCAAGTCCCTCTAGTTCTTCTTTACTATTTTCTGCATATGTAGTTGCTAGTTCTTCTGCATGTGCTTGAGGCTTAAATCCACTCGCATAAGGATTGATTCCTTTTTCGCGTAGCGCCTCCATTTTCTCTCTACGAACAATTTCTTGTTCTGTTAGTTCGTGACTCATATTCTTAACCTACCTTGCTTTTTATTTGCAAGTACTTTCCCTAAAGCGCACTTGCGTTAATATACTTATTAATTCTAACACATTTTAAATCTTTGAATGAGATTTCTTTCAAAGAATCTTATCAAGACTAATTTTTGGAACGTTCTTCCAACAGCTCTTTCAACTCTTCTTCCTTAAATGTGTATTTAGTATGACAGTAGTGACACTCAAGTGTTGCACCATGATCGTTATTAATTAAATCATTCAAATCTTCAGCATTTAACGTTCTTAGAACATCCTTCATTTGTGTACGATTGCAACCACAGAAGTAAGCGACATCCGTTTCTCCCAATATCTCCACATCATCAAAGAGTGCCTCACAAAGATCTTTAGCCTCATAATCTATCATTAACTCAGAAACAGGTTTTAAGTTATTTACAACGTTTTCAACCATTGAAAGTTCCACATCCGTTGCCGATGGTAGCAATTGAATTAAAATTGCACCAGCAGATTTAATCGTTAAGTCTTCATTCACTAGGACTCCAACAGACAATGCCGTAGGAATCTGCTCTGATTGAACATAGTAATATGCAAAATCGTCACCTATTTCTCCCGTTTGCAATTCCACTTGGGAACTGAAAGTTGCTGTATCATCATATTTTTGTGTTACGCGTAAATATCCGTTTCCAACAGCACCACCAACATCCAGTTTTGGACTGTCTTTTTTTATCATTAAGACATTTGGATTATCAATTAAACCTCTCACAAAACCTTTATTATCTGCGTTAACGAGAATGTGTTTAATATCTCCATCACTTTTGATTTCCACAACCATTTTTTCTCTTTCATCTTTTAGAGTTGCACCCATTATTGTTACAACACTCATAACACGTCCCAATGCAGCAGATGATGTTGGAAATGTTTGATGTATTTCTTGAGCTCTTGTTACCATATCGGTTGTTTTCGCTACAATAACGCGGACATTTCCGCCCAGAGCAAGTGCTCTAACTACTTTATCGCTCATCTAAATTCTCCTTCAATATTTAACTAAAGCCCCAACAGTGTTGGGGCTTTGAAATTAAGCTTCAGTACTTTCTGATTCTGATGTGACTGTGTCTACACCAAAATCGTTTGCGTCTCTGCCTTCAACGATATTATTAATTTGTTCGGCAGTAATTGTTTCATACTCAAGTAGAGCATCCACAATCTTATCCATAAGTTCTTTATTTTGTTCAACGATATGAAGCGCTTCTTCTTTCGCTTCATCAATAATTCGACGAACTTCTTTGTCAATTTCGTATGCAATTTCACCAGAGTAGTTTTGTCCTGATGAATAATCACGACCTAAGAATACATTGTCAGATCCGACATCATATTGAATTGGACCTAAGTTACTCATTCCGAATGTTGTAACCATAGCACGCGCAATCTTAGTTGCTCTTTGAATATCATTTGAAGCACCTGTTGAAATTTCATTAAAGTAAACTTCTTCAGCGACACGTCCACCTAGTAAGCCAGTAATACGCGCTTTAAGATCCGTTTCACTTTGTGTAAATGTTTCAACTTCAGGTGTCATCAAGTTATATCCACCGGCATCACCACGCGGTATGATTGTAACTTTTTGTACTTTATCAGCAGCTGCGAGACGAATACCAACAATAGCATGTCCAGTTTCGTGGACTGCAACCATGTGGCGTTCTTTTTCTGTATACTTCTTAGATTTCTTAGCAGGTCCCATCATTACACGGTCAATTGCTTCATCTAGAAGGTCCATATTGATTGAATCTTTCTTTTCACGAACCGATAGAATAGCAGCTTCATTCAAGACGTTCTCTAAGTCAGCACCCGAGAATCCTGGAGTACGACGAGCAATGTTTTCAAGTTCAACATCTGGTGCAATATGTTTATTACGAGCATGAACACCAAGAATCGCTGTTCTACCTTTGACATCAGGTAATCCGACAGTAATGGTACGGTCGAAACGACCTGGTCGAAGTAATGCAGGGTCAAGTACATCTGCACGGTTAGTTGCCGCTAATACAACAACACCTGAGTTTTCTTGAATACCATCCATTTCAACAAGCATTTGGTTAAGTGTTTGTTCACGTTCATCGTGACCACCACCTAGTCCCGCTCCACGTTGACGACCTACTGCATCAATTTCATCAATGAAAATAACACAAGGCGCAGTTGCTTTCGCTTCTTTAAACATATCACGAACACGGCTCGCTCCAACCCCTACAAACATCTCTACGAAATCCGAACCAGAAATTGCGTAGAATGGTACATCAGCTTCTCCAGCTGCTGCTTTTGCAAGTAATGTTTTACCAGTTCCCGGAGGCCCAACTAATAACATTCCTTTAGGAATACGAGCTCCCATTTCTTCATATTTTTTAGGATGACGAAGATAATCAATTAATTCAGTCATTTCTTCTTTTTCTTCATCCGCTCCGGCTACGTCCTTAAAGCGAACTTTAATGTCGCCTTGGATCTTAGCACGGGATTTACTGAACTCAAAGGCTTTATTAGTTCCGCCTCCGCCCATTTTCGAAAACAGGAAGAACATGAGTCCACCCAATAGTGCATAAGGGACGATAACCATAAGTCCTTCGACGATTGGATTAACGTAATTCGGGTCAATCGTTTCATAAGGGATATTTTTATCATTTAACTTTGTAATTGTTTCATTTAAAAGTTGTTCTGATTTTGGCATACGAACAGAGAAACCTTTTTTACGGCCCTCTTTTTCATATGTACCCTCTACTTCAATCACCGCACTTTTTGCAGTAACTTTAGCTTCAGTTATTGTTTCAGTTTCAATTAATTCGTTATACTGATTTACTGTTAATTTGTTATTTGGTTGATTCGTAAGTAATTGAAGCAGTGTAATTGCCATTAACAGTGTTAAAACGGTTAGAATTAAACTATTTTTTTTGCTGTTCTTGTTTTTCAATTGAAATCACTCCTTACTGATATAGTTCATCTTTTAAAATTCCAATATAAGGCAAGTGACGATAACGTTCATTAAAATCCAACCCGAATCCCACTACAAATTCATTCGGAATTTCAAATCCTATAAAGTCAGCGTAAACCTCAACCTCGCGACGTGATGGTTTATCTAATAGAGAGACTACCTTCACATCACTTGCACCTTTGTTAGCAAGCAACTTAATAATTGCTTGAATTGTGTGCCCTGTATCCACAATATCTTCTACAAGTAGGATATTTGTGTCTTTAATTGAACGATCTAAATCTTTTAATATCTTGATATCGCGAGACGTTTCAGTACCTGCATAGCTTGATACATCCATGAAATCATATTCAATATCTAAATCCATATGTTTAATTAATTCTGCAAGGAATGGTACCGACCCTTTAAGTAGTGCAACCAAAACGATAGGTCCCTCTACATCTTTGTAATATTCGGTTAAGGTTTTACCGAGTTCCTTACTTTTTTCGACGATCTCAGCTTCTGAAATCAATATTTCCTTTATATCTGCGTGCATACTCAAAAATAGTCCTCCTGCGATACCTATAATTCTATCATAAATAAATTCATATTGTTAGAGTAATGATGTGTATCACACCCTAATCCCACAACAAACACAACATTACCTTTTTGATTTTCTATCACAAGCCAATTTATACGTTTACGGCTGGGAATTTTTCGATCTATGAAGAAGCGATTCAGCGATTTTTTACCAAATCTCATTTCTATTTGGTCGCCGTCTCTAACATTTCTTACAGTGATTGGAAAATCAGATTCAGTTAAGAAAACTCCTTCAATTTTTCGCCCCTCTTTTTTAAATCCATAATATTCTGTTTTTAGATACGCCAAAGAATTGTATGTATCTTTTACTATATTTCTTTTTGATATAGCCAATTCTCCATAGCTACAACTCAAAATAAGATTACCAAACTCAAACCACGCTTTTTCACTCAAGATTGCACTATCAATTTGATCAATGAATCGCGCGGATATTTTGTGAGTTTCAATTCCATTATCCGACATCCATTTTCTAAGAACATCTTTTCTAAGAAGTGGACTGTGTTTTTTATAATCCACTAACGAATTCACCAACTCCATTTCGTTAGTGGCTTCTCTAACTTGATATTGATAAGTTGCGAAGTCTTTTTTGTCTTGACGCATGGACTCTAACAAAATTTCTTTTTCCTTTGGATCCATTTGTTTTAGTTCATGTCTTATTTTATTCCGCGCATATTTCAAACTCGCATTACTCTCATCAACTCCGTATGCGACATTATTATCATGACAGTAATCAATTAGTTCTTGTTTCGTGTAGTCGAGTAAGGGTCGAACAACTAAAATATTCTTAATGATAGTTTGGTTGGCAATTCCTTTCGTATCACTCGATATACCTCTTTGTTTTTGAAAAACATATGTTTCTAAGTCATCATCTAAATGATGGGCGATTGCAACCCCTTGTGCACCATATTGCATAACTAACTCTTCGAAAAACTCATAACGAAAATCTCGAGCAAGAGCTTGAAAATTTCTTCCCAACACTTCTTGTTCAAAGTTTTTTACACGAATTTCAATTTTATGTTTTTTACAAAAGGCAACAACTATGTCTTCATCTCTTTGACTTGTTTCTCTTTGATGATAATTAACATGTGCTGCAATGCATTTTTTCCCTTGTTTAGAGTAAATATCCAATAAAGCCATCGAATCTGGCCCACCCGAAACTCCAACAATCCAAATTTCGTTATCCATACTTAAATCACCTTGAAATTATTTTACCACAGCTCCTGAAGATATTCCCTCTTTTAAACAGTGACAAATTTCTTTGAACATTCTCGACCGTGGCGAGATATGTCCATTAACCGAAATAATTCGGCATGAGTTTATAAATTTACAATCATTCAAAAATAGCACCGATGGTTTATTCAAACCTTCTACTTTACCAATATAATACAAATGTTCTTTGCCTTCATCAATAACATTTCTAGCCTGCTTGACTGCCTCATCATTAGATGTCATCGGCACAACAAGTAACTTATGGTTGAACTGAGATACCACAAGTCCAAAATGTTGATAGCCAGCTTCATTAATAAAAACTTGTCCATACTCAATAAAGCATATATCGCCGACTTCAACAGAAATGTTCAAAGCATCACATGACCAGTATTTTACCCGTTTCATTCTATTGTAGCCACTAACGCATTCTTTCCTTTGCTGCCCTTTCGACAAAGACAATAGGTATTTCTTGTAGTCATCAAAATAAGATTCTAAAAGATCACGATGTTTATCTTGGTCATATTCTGACAACCATTTTTCTTCAACACGATAACCCATTCTTTACACCCCCAACATTAACTACATGTTAGAAGCATAAACTCCTAATAAAAACTCAAGAAGTCACATGAGCGGTTCTTGAGTTTCATTTTATTATCCAATAAGTTCTAAGTTTTCTAACATGATTCCTGTTCCTTCAGCAACACATGTTAATGCGTTTTCAGCAACGTATACAGGAATGCTTAATTCATTAGAAATTAATGAATCGAGACCGTGAAGTAATGCTCCACCACCTGTTAAGACAATTCCACGAGTTACGATATCTGCTGATAACTCAGGAGGTGTTTGTTCAAGCACTGTACGACAGGCACGAACAACATCTTGAAGACTTTCATGCATTGCATGAGCTGTTTCTTCTGCCTTTAAAGTAATTGTGTTAGGAAGTCCGGTAACAAGGTCACGACCACTTACTGAGTAAGAAGTAACTTCCATGTCAGCGATTCCTTCAACTGTTGCAGTACCAATGTTTGTTTTGATTGCTTCAGCTGTACGATCACCAATTAAAAGTTTATAAGTTTCTTTTACATATTTAATGATATCTTGATCCAAACGGTCACCCGCTACTTTTAGTGAAGTACTTGTAACGATTTCTCCTAATGAAAGAATAGCAACGTCAGTAGTACCACCACCTATATCAAGAACCATTGAACCTGTAGGCTTGGAAATGTCCAAGTTTGCGCCAACTGCAGCTACTTTAGGTTCTTCTTCGATATAAACACGTTTTGCTCCAGCACGGTATGCAGCATCACTGATAGCCTTGCGTTCAACAGATGTGATATTCGATGGACAACAGATTAATATTGTAGGTCTCGAGAATGCACCTTTTAATTTTAATTTACGCATAAAATATTGAAGCATCATTTCTGTTACTTCAAAATCCGCAATAACACCATCACGTAAAGGTCTAATTGCTGAAACCCTCACTGGTGTTCTTCCTAACATTTCTTTTGCTTCTTGTCCAACTGCTAAACATTTCTTTGTTTCTGCATCAATGGATACTACTGATGGTTCATCAAGAACAACACCTTCTCCACGTACATAAATAAGAATATTGGCCGTCCCTAAGTCAATACCGACTGCTTTTGAAAACATATTTATTCCTCCAATTTCAATTTTCTACATGATATAATTCAACGATAATCCTAAAATGAATTGTGCCACAAGGTATCCAATTGTGCCACAAGGTATCCAATTCCCATTGATAACAAGAGATAAAGAATTTGAATATGAACCGTATGACCGCGTTTCATAATCTTTTCAAAATCAATGCCACTCAATGCATAACCCGCTAATAAAAAGCATACTAAATAGATTACTATCCTTATGATGTCAATCATTGTTATCACCTATATTACTATATCAAAAATAATTGTCGATTTCTACGATAATATTAATGTTTCATTGCATCACATATTAACACTTATTTTGTTTATTCCTAATTAAAATAGAGAGACTTCTCTCTATTTTAAGATTTCACCAAGATTTTCGTTGTCTACAAATCCAACTTGATATCCACAACTGCTGAGTAATGTCTTCCCGTTCTTAACAATAACTACAAACGGATAAACCTTCGGTTCTCTAAAATGTCTTCGAACCATCATTTCCTCGATATCCTTACGCCAGGTATCAACAAACAGAACATTATCAAAGGCATTTGAGAGTAATTGCAACATCGGATGATTCATTTCTCCCCCGTTGAAAAAGACAATTTCCGAACCCGATTTTTGGATGGTTTCTTTTTTTATAATAAGTTCATTAATGACATGTTGTGTCGGTTCTTCATCCGGATTACCTATCACAATAAAGCCTTTTAAAAGATTGATATCTAAGGATTTCATTAAATCGCTGATTTCAATGTTTTCAAGTAAATCCTCAATAGACACATGTTTTACATTGATATCTAAGCTGCAATCGCCCACAATACTTTTCATGACTGTCGTTCCTATGATTGTCCCATTTGGGAGTCTATTCGAAGCAATCGCTAAATAACGACCTTCTACTTTTTTCGCAGTATTTTGAATAATGAAATCTCCGGTATCTTGAAATGGATTGCTCGGTGTCAAACTGACAGTATATTTAGCCATATCTTCCGTAAGCTTAACGTTAAACTCCGGTTTTCTTTCAATATTCAGATAGTTACCATCGACATATATTTCCACAACATTATTAACATCATTGAATCGTGCAGGAATCCCTTTACTCCGACATATGGCAACGATAGTAAGTTGTTTATCAAAATAAGTGCCGACATTATTAGAAATCACTTTTGTAAACGGAATGATTGTATCTTCAACAAAATATTCAGATTCTTCGCTCACACCATTCATAACGCTATTATATATTTCTATAGGATTGTCTTCGCAATAAGTTTCAAATTCTTTGGCATAGGCAACCATGTTTTCATATGCTACACGTGGATTGAGTATGCTTTCTCTAAAAATTCGAATTGGGAATTTTCCTCTATGTTTTTCTACAATATCACAGTGTTCAACCAACATATTGGCATCAAAATCATACCGGTCTTTTTCTGACAACAAGCTGAGCACTTCTTCTGTTCGAAGATTTCCAATTCTTGTTCTTAGTTCTTGAATATTTTGTGGTTCTTCCTTAGTTCGATTTTCTTCAAGTGTAGCAATTCTTTCACGATAACGCTTCAAGCCTTCATTTTTACGTTTCACTTTTCGATGTGCTTCAATTTCAGTGCTCGACTTCGGTTTCAAGTGAAGATCCTGTGCCTTTTGAACTAAATCGATATTTTCATCTTTAATGAGAGAATGGTTATTCAAAATAACACTTTGAGTACTCTCATTGATAGATTCTATATAATGCTTTTCTCCTACTTGAGCATATACAAACGCATCACCACCACCTAACGTAAATAAGGCTTTTCCATTAAGTACGGGTTGGGTTACCACTTTCTTTAAGTTTCCATAATTGACCACGCAAACACTCACAACTTTAATTGTTTCTACATCTATTTCCACCACTACCTCATGAGCACGATTATATCTTTGTATCACATTAATTTTCTTATAAATTCCATGGTCTTCTAAAACTGGTTCAGAAGTCGGTAAGTTAGAGAATTGGTTCGATTGCACAACCAGCGCCCTTGATGCTGCAAGTGTGAACCATGCAGTATCAAAGGTTTCTTCTGCATCACCCGCTCCAAGATAATGCCACTCGCCATCAATATAAACCTCAACCCAAGCATGTCTATCATCACTATGTGTCCACCACGGTGCATAGATTTGGCGTGCAGGAATACCGTTGGCTCTCAAAACTTGAACTAGAAATGTAGATTTTTCTCCACAACGCCCTGTACCGTTTTTATAAGTTAGTGACGCATACTGTGTACGAGCATCTGTACTTCGGTACTGAACAATACCTATCATCCAATAATTCAACGCAAAAATAGTTTCTTTCAAATCATCCACAATAATCGCTTCAGTGATACTTCTAAAATATTGTCGACATGCATCAAGTTTTTCATTATTAACTTTTGGTTGTAATACATAATCGAAAAATACTTGATCCGGTATATTTTGGTGATAAGCATTTTTCACCGCATAGGTGTTTTCTACGAAATCATTCAGTTCTGTTTGGGTAATTAGAACATCTGCTTCCGAGAGGTAGGCAAGAATATATTTAGCATATAAACTTCTTTCTCCATCATATTTTTTTATATCAATATGCTCGTAAAGACCCTTTCGCAGCTCATAATCTCTATTAATGATTGATTCTATTTGTTTATCCATAATATCCTCTCTTAATAATATAAAACACAGATGTACTGAGGACATCTGTGTTTCTTTTAGATTTGATTGACTGTATCCAGCATCTTCTTAAGTTTTACAGGATCAACACCATCGTAATCGCCAAGTTCACTGTATCCGTAAGATACATCATTCCCTTTAGTAGTAGGGTCTTGGTACCAACCTTTAAACGAGCCGTGAAGTTGTGTAACACCACTTCGTTCGATTAATTCTTTAGCATTCTCAGCATTAACTCCAGCACCGAGACACAATTCAATTTTATCGCCATATTTACTTTGGAGTTCTCCCAATAAATCTAACCCTTCTTGTGCAGTGCTCTTAAGACCACTGGTAAGAATTCGATCAACTTTACAATCAATGAGCGCCTCAATAGCACTATAAGGATTATCAACACGATCAAACGCACGATGGAATACTGCTTCGACATTACTTTCGTGACATAGATCCACAAATCGTTTTGTCGTCTCAATGTCGACAGAACTGTCTGCGTTTAAAAAACCAAACACGAGTGCATCCGTACCGTGTTTAATCAAATGTTTCGCATCTTCATACATTGTTTCAATTTCAAGAGGTGTGTAATGAAACCCTCCTGGACGAACACGAACCATACTAACAATAGGTAATCTCGTAACCTCTTTTGCTTTTATCAATGTCGCAATACTTGGTGTCAATCCACCAAGATGCACACCGTTATTTAGTTCAATACGATGTGCACCACATTCTTGTGCTATTTCACAGTCACGAACCGACCCTGCACATACCTCAATACAATATTTCATGTAAATCTCCTTATCTTGGATGAATCATTGCTTCTGGTCTTAACGCTTCATCAACTTCTGCTTCCGTCATAAGCTTTTGTTCTAATACGATTGCTCTTAATGATTTGTTTTCTTTTAGAGCTTGCTTGGTAATTTCCGATACTTTAGAGTACCCTAAGTATTTAACAAGCGCTGTTGCCATAGCTAATGAGTGTTCCACATAATCATGAACACGATGTTCATTCACTTTAATATCTTGGATTGCATGAACTCTTAAAGTCATACATGCATGTCTTAATATTTCTAATGACTCAAATAAGTTATAGAATAGAACAGGTTCAAATACATTAAGTTCCATTTGGCCTGCCTCTGCCGCCATACTTACGGTCGCATCGTTACCAATTACTTGGAAACAAACTTGGTTAACAACCTCTGGGATAACAGGATTTACTTTTCCTGGCATAATTGAACTTCCCGGTTGTTTTTCCGGTAGAAAGATTTCATTAAAACCAACTTTTGGACCGGATGCCATCATTCGAATATCATTACATATTCTCGAAAGACCAATCGCAAAGGTTTTTAGTGACGCATGAACATGTGCAAATCCGTCAATATGCTTGGTTGCATCAATTAAATCTTCAGCACTTACAAACGACTTCCCAGTGATTCGAGAAAGATTCGTAACAGCATGTTCACGATACCCTGGTACTGAGTTAATTCCCGTACCAACAGCGGTCGCACCTAAGTTTACGATTTGCATTTCACTTAGAGCGCGTTGAACACGCGATATATCACGACGCATAACGGATTCATAACTGTGGAATACTTGTCCCATAGAAATTAAAACTGCATCTTGAAGGTGAGTTCTCCCTACTTTAATAATAGGCTCAAACTCGAGTGCTTTCGCATGGAATGTTTCAGCAAGAAATTCCATTTCTTCAAGTAAGAGTTCCCCTAGATTTAGGACTGTTAGTTTTCCTGCAGTAGGAATAATATCATTGGTTGATTGTGCACGGTTAACGTGATCATTTGGATGGATGAAATCATATACACCAATCGGTTTCTCCACAATTTGCGCAGCGCGATTCGCAATGATTTCATTCACATTCATATTCATTGAAGTTCCGGCACCACCTTGAATTGCATCCGTAACAAATTCGTCTTTGAATTTACCACTAATGATTTCATCACAGGCAATCACGATAGCATCCTTACGAACTTGATCCAGTTCGTCCACTTCAAAGTTTGCTAGAGCACAAGCCTTCTTAACTTGTGCTAAAGAAATATACATCATATCATTCACATGACGTCCAGTAATTTGAAAGTTTTGCATCGCACGTACGGTTTGAGCACCATACAATGCGTGACTTGGAACTTTCACTTCACCAAGTGAATCATGTTCAATTCTGTATTCGCTGTCTCTCATTTTGATCTCCTCTTATAGATTTCTCAACTTGTAGAGTGCACTACTATATATTTTACCATTATTCAAAATATCATCAAGATTCATCCACTCATCTGGTAAGTGAGCAATGTCTTTTTGGCCTGGGAAACTTGGTCCAAATGCAATAATATTTGGAATTATTTTTGCATAAGTTCCACCTGTTGTGGTTACTGGAGCTAAACGTTCTCCCATTACTTCTTCATATGCATCTGTAAGTAATGTAATTTCGTCTGATTCCTTGTCATAGAATACAGGATCCCAGTTATGAGCACATACAACTTCAATACTTTCTGGAGTTACGTTACGAATCATATCAATCAATTCATCCACATTTTTCACTTTTGGGTAACTTAACGAAATTTGGAAAAATAAGTTGTCATCTGACATACCCAATTTATACCCACGCATAATCATCTCACCAAAGTCTTCATCTTTAACGTTAATACCAAGTTTCACACCATTATTTGGACTTGAAAGAATGTATTCATTTACGAAATTGTTGAAAACCTCTTGGGAACCGTGATTTACAAATTGGATTAATGCACGACCTCTTTCACCATATACCGCTGGCCATTTACAATCGGGTGTCCATCCAAACACGGGTGGATTTTCTTTTGTAAGGTAGTGTTTAACACAACCAAATCCCGATTCTTCGTTAGTACCGAATACAATTCGTACCGGTTTATTGAATGTTACACCAAGTTCTTTAAGTGCATAGAGCGCATAAAGGTTTGTAAGAATCGGTCCTTTATTATCGAGGACACCACGCCCCCAAATACGGTCTTTATCAATTGTTCCACCTAGCGGAGGATATGACCAACCTTCACCTAAAGGCACGACATCAACGTGACCAAAGATTCCGATATAATCACCATCTCCTTCACCGTATTGCGCATAACCAATAATATTATCAATATTTTTTGTTTTAAATCCTAGTTCTTCAGCAATTGCGAGAACTTCTAGAAGCGCTTTTTTGGGCATTTCACCATAAGGTGCATCCTCTGTATGCACACCTTCAACTGATTCAATTGCCACAAGACGTTGGATTGATTTTAAGAGATCAGGCATTAACTCATCCATTTTCGCGTAAATTTGATCGAGCATACTATTTTTCCTCCAAAGGTTTCATTCGGTCACTTAAATATTTATCTAACCATTCTTGAGACGCAACTTCATGAATCATATGATCACCTTCGCGTCTCGTAACATAAACTGTATTTTCTTTTTTTTCTGTCGCTACAGCAAATGAGAAGTTTTCAATGTTTGACGCAACACCCCACTCACCATTTTTGTTCATCGCAACAATAGAAATGTCTCCAGCTTCGCCACGACGTGCAATTAATTCACGATCAAGATCAAATGTTACTTTTTCTACTGCTTCTTGTGGAGAAAATCCTTCTTTCATAAGACGAACGACTTCATAAGAAACAACGCCCTTCATGAGGTCTTCTCCCAATCCAGTTGCGGAAGCACCACCGACTTGACTGTCTGCATAAAGTCCTGAACCAATGATTGGAGAATCCCCAACACGGCCTTTTTTCTTCATAAACAAGCCGCTGGTTGACGTACCTGCAACGACATTATGTTCGCTATCTACTGATACCATTCCTACTGTATCATGTCCAGAGTATGGTGAAATCTCGATTTCGCGCATATCTTTCACGCGGTTTTTATAGTGAATCTTTGCGCGATCGGTTAGCATGTTTTTACGTTCAAATCCTTCTTTGTGAGCGTAAGCTTCAGCTCCAGCACCAACCAACAAATTATTCACTTTATATTGACTTAAGGAACGTGCAATTGAAATTGGATTTGCAAAATCTTTGATGGCTGCTATGGCACCTATATTGAATGTTGTTCCATCCATGTATGCTGCATCCAACTCAACTTCCATTTCCTCATTTGGAAGACCTCCATACCCTACAGATTTGTAGAATGGAAAATCCTCCACTGCTTTAATTGCGGTTTCGATAGCATCTCCAGCACATCCTTTTTCACTCAGGATTTCTGCAGCACTGTCAATTCCTTCTTTAGCCATGCGCCATGTTGCAATTATGCCCCACATACTAATACCTCTACTCTCTATAATTGTAATTCTGACTTAGTATTTTTTCGTATTTTTCAGTTGTTAAATCTCTGACGATATATTCAACCAATCGTAATGTTTCTTGGATATCGAATTTATGAACCACGCCACGATGTGTATGCATATATCTCATAGGAATTGATAGGATAATTGATGGAATTCCTTCACGTGATTTATGAATGTTTCCGGCATCAGTTCCTCCATCTAGAAAACAACCTAACTGATATTGAATCTTGTTTTCTTTACAAATTCCTTCAAGATAATTAAGAAGTCCTCGATTTAAGATAGTCATCGAATCAATCACACTAATTGTTACTCCACCACCTAATTTAACAATATTTTGATCTTCGGGTGTATCACCGGCCACAGTTGTATCAATTGCGATAGCAAGATCGGGATAGATTAAATCTGCCGTTGTTCGAGCACCTCGAAGTCCGACTTCTTCTTGGACAGTTGCCGCAAGAGTCACTTCATTATTCGTTGGGTTTTTAAGAAGTGATTGCATTAACCACATTCCAACTGCCACACTAGCACGATCATCAAAGGCCTTACCACAGATATAATTTTCATCATTCATGATACGACTCTTCGATACGAATGCGACCATATCGCCTTCTTTAATACCCATGTTTAGAATTGCTTCTTTAGTATTTACTCCCATATCTACGTAAACACGATCCATAGGGATCGTTTTACTGCGCTCTTCCATCGTCATTCCATGCATTGCTTTACTACCGATTATACCGAAGAACTCCTCGTCTTTATCGTTAATAACAACCACGTCTTGACTCATAATGACATGTGGCCAAATACCACCCACAGGCTGTAGGAAAAGATAACCATTAGAATCAATTTTTTTCACGTAGAATCCAACTTCATCCATATGTGTTGCCATCATAATTCTTAATCCATTTCCTTCTTGCGTAAATAATGCAGAGCCTATTCCGTCTTGCTCAAGGGGTAGATTAATTTTTTCTTGTAGGTATCTCACAACTCGATGTTCCATTCCCGAAACACCAAAAATATCAGACAGTTCTAACAAATCATCCCAATTGATGTCATGGCTACTCATATCGAGTGCCTCTACAGTTTTGAGTTTCTACAATATGATTTGCATCAAGGGATACCAAATAATGATTTAAGACTTTGGTAATGTTATCAAGATACTTTGTATCGATAACATTATGAATCGTTTCTTTATATTTTACTGGAATCACCACAACCACTGTAGGGGTTCCAGACAAAGATTTATGAATGAATGCCCCATCGGTAGGAAGGTCTGTAAGATGGGCTTGTGGGTTGAAACCACAGCTTCTCGCAGCCTCGTAAAGATCATGTTTGAGAGTTTGACTTGGTAGAAGAGATTTATCAAAGCTTCTTATAAAAATATCCTTGTCTTCCCAAGCTTCCACATATGCTACATCAATGACGATTGCGATATCAGGGGTTACCGCTGTTGTGGCAGTAATCGCACCACGTTGTCCAACCACCGAATGAGAAATACCACCTACATTTAAGTTGAAATCAAGCTCATTTACTTCTAGAGATTCAAGTAATTTTAAACCAACTTCAATACCGGCTCTATTTGATAAGTTATTAGCTGCTACACTCTCATTTAAGGATTCAAATCGTGGTGTAACTACCACAAAGTTTCCAACGAGAATTCCCGCTTCTTCTGCTTCCACTTTTGTTTTAAAGCCAGCATCAATAACAAAGTCATCACCTTTTCTCAAAACGATTCCCGATCTTTTATTATGATGTCTATCAAGAAGTGTTATAAACTGATCATTTAACCATGATTTCTTATAGAGACCAACAATAATGAACTCTAGGCTTCCGTCATCATTAATTTTAGAAATCATCATGCCACTTTCATCCATATTTGAACTAATCATAACATTGTAGTCAGAATTTCCTTTTTTAACGCCAAAAACAGATCCCAGACGATCCTCAATAATTCCTAAACCTTTACTTTTATATAAATCATAAAGATAATCACGAATTTCTTTCTCATCACCAGAAACAGCTGGTAATGCACATAACTCCTGCAAACG
Organism: Erysipelothrix sp.; assembly: GCA_036637915.1. Classification (GTDB taxonomy): domain Bacteria; phylum Bacillota_I; class Bacilli_A; order Erysipelotrichales; family Erysipelotrichaceae; genus Erysipelothrix. The sequence continues at coordinate 22,900 of JAVWLP010000005.1, forward strand.
ATTCATAGTTACTCCTTAATATAAGAACGATTCGTAAGTTGATTTTGGTTCGTTCTCAACAACTGCTTTCAGTACTTTTGACATATTTTCTAATGAGTCATTTAACCCTGTTCCACCTTTACGTGGCATCTTAATTATTTTCACTGTATCTTTGTATTGTTCAATCACTTCAGCATTCTCTTTCGAGAACATCGCTACAGCTTTTGTTTCTGTATTTTCTTCAATATATTGTGCAAGAATCGCTGACATTTTCGAATAGTCAGGATAATCAAAACAAGGTCCACAGAGTACAACATCTGCTTTTAATTTTGTAGCAAGACCCGCAACTTTACGCTTAACTTCATCCTCATTATCGAAGAAATAGCCGTTACCACAATACATTGTTGCAAGAACAACGCCACCTTCTTGTTTAATAAACTTTTCAAACATATGATAAGAACCAATGCCACCTTTTTCAACTGCTAATTCAACATTAGGTCTTTCTTTTCCACCAGCTCCTGCTTGTGTTTGATCAAAAAATAGTAATACTCTCATAATGTTCCTCCTAAAATGAAACGAAGCAAACTCATGAAGTCCTTATCGGTCTTTCACAAGTCGCTTCGTGTTTAATTACATTAATTCTTATAGATCATCAAATGAAATATCGTCAAGTGAGATATCATCTAATTCATCAACCACTGTATCTTGTGGTTTCATTTCATCTTCAAGATATTGTTTGTCCAAGATTCTGAAGAATGGGTAGTAAACTAAGCAACCTAATGCTAGAAGACCTAATTGGAATACTCCAGCAAAGAGACTACCTGTTGATAACCATCCCGAGAAGAAGATTGGTGTTGTCCATGGTAGCGCAATTCCTGTTGTATAAGGAATAATACCCGTAATTGTAGCTGCTGTAGCTAAAGCGATATTCATAACTGGTACAAGTAGGAATGGAATAAGAATGATTGGGTTCAACACGATTGGAAGACCAAAGATAATCATTTCGTTGATTCCGAAGATACCAGGAACAATTGACAAGCGACCAAGTTGTTTCATACGTTGGGATTTACCCATTGTCATCATCAAGATTACAAGTGAGAGGGTACTTCCTCCACCACCATAGTTACCAAAGAAGTCTGAGAATGGTCCTGTAAAGATGTATGGTAATGTTTCACCTGCAATATAAGCTGCTTGGTTAGCATATGTCATTGTGTTGTGAATTGGTGAGAATACAGTATTGGTAATAGCTGGTCCATTAATACCAAAGAACCAGAATAGGTTTGATAAGAATTGGTAAATTGCTTCAAAGAAGTTATTCGTTCCAAGACCCATCAACGGCGTTTGCAGTACTGTAAAGATAAAGTTTTGAGCATTTCCAAATGATGTATTAACGAATACTAAACGTACTAAGAAGAAAGTAATCATTACGAACATACTTGGAACTAAAGCAGCGAAGGATCCCATAACTGCAGGTGGAACACCTTCAGGAAGTTTAATAACCCAACCTTTTTTAGTTACAAATGCAAAGATTTGAACTGCAACAATAGCAGTAATCATAGCAAGGAATAAACCTTGTGAGTTTAAGTTTGAGAAAGCAAACCCTCTAAATGGTTTACCTGCTTCATTTAAGAATAGATCGTGTGTTTGTGGTGTAATGATAAGATATGATACAAGAGCAACCACACCACCTGCAATAGGTTCAACTTTTAATTGTTTTGCGTATGAGTAAGCAATACCTAATACGTTAAGCAATGCAATCATATTAATTGTAGCATTTGATACTACTAATAGGTGGCTGTCCCACCCTGCCCCAAAGATTCCTTCCATAAATTCTGGATATCCAGTAATAGGGAAGTTTGCAATCAATAAGAATATTGATGCAACAATAATTAATGGCGTACTGATTAAGAAACCATCACGGATTGCAACAAGAACTTTATTCGTACTTAGTTTTTCCGCGATTGGCGCCATCGTATTTTCTAGCCAATCAAACATATGTTATTCTCCTCTTCCTTTAATAAGCATAATCGCTTTCTTTAATACACGTTCTCCATCGACTTTCCCATAATCTTCTAAATCGATTACTTCGATAGGAACACCTGTATCTCCATATTTCGCTTTTGTTTCTTCAAATTTATATTTAATTTGTGGACCTAGCAAAATAACATCTGGATGAAATTCCTGAACAATGGCATCCATCTTTGAATCAGAGAATGCTTTCACTTCAATCGGTAAATTATGAGTGTCGGCAACTGTTTGCATTTTACTTGCTAACAAGCTTGTTGACATCCCTGCATTACAGAATAAATATACACGTTTCATAGGATATTCTCCCTCCTTATTGTAACTATATTATAACTTCCTATGTAATCGCTTGCTTATATTTATATTTCCTAAGACAACGGAACGTTCTTACGTAAGCTTTAATCATGATAGTGAAATAATTATGAAAGATTGATGATATTATCTGGTTGTTAAAGGTATAGTGATTGTGAAATTGTTAGAATAGAATAATAAATAAGAAAGCGTGGTACTTAATATGGATTCAAACATGTTACTTTATGTTGGTGGTTTCGCATTTGTTGCAATCATCTTTGTTTTTGGAATGATGAAATCGAAACAATCAGCAGCTAAAATGACTCAAAAGATATCGGAGATGTCTAACATTAAAGACACACACCCTGATGTTTCTAAAATTTATGTCTTTTCTAAATCAGATAAAACTGGATTCGGATCTGATATATCGATTGGAGTTTTAAAAATAAATAACGACCCTGTTCGCATACTTGATGAAAAAACAGGCTCTTACTCAACAGAAATGAACTTTGAAGGTCACAACTGGCAAGCTATAATGGATGAAACAAATAAGTATAACTTCATGGCTTTTTATGTTGTACCTGGAAAAAATACTATCACGGCACAATATTTCAACCAGCGAGAGGGCTTAAAGTACGACACAGTCACAAAATATACTGATCCTATTACTTTCGATATTAATCCCGAACCAAATAAATCTTACTTGCTAAATTTTGACAAAGACCTTGTAGAATTTACACTTGAAGAATGGCATGCAAACTAATAAATATCGACAAAGTATTGGTATTTCAATACTTTATCTAGTGCGATCTATCATACTTATTGCATTAACACTTTTAGGGATCATCACCATACAATATTTCATAGGAAAGGAATATGGAAGCACCATTTTAGTAAATTATCCTAGACTTTTATCCAATGACTTCGCTGCAATAAGTTCAGTGATTATAGGAATCCTATATTGGTGGGGAGCAACCAATATCTCTGTTAAAATCAGTGATGATGAATTAATAGTAAAGCGTTTCTTTATTAAAAGATGCCAAGTTGATCTTTGGACTACTCGCGTCAAGGTTATCCAGACTACAACACATTCTATTAGCTTTAATGGTTTTGGAAACGTCTTCACGAATATTCTAACTCCCAAAAGAATCAAGATTGTAGTGGTTAATTCCGATTCATCAAAAACCAAAATTAACGCAACCGGCCTCGGTATAAACAATGCAGATGCACTTCGAGAACATATCCAAATGTACTCAGGTAGTAATCCCGATTTAACAATTCTACACAGTACTCAAGTATCTAGCAAGCCTAAGAACTTGGTCCACTAAAAAAGATACCTTCCAAGTTGGGAGGTATCTTTTAATTATTTAATTTTTTGTGCAAGTTCATTGATTGTTTCATAACTCTTAATGAGTTGTTCTGCTAAAATTTTAATAGTTTCAGCCGACATCAATTGGTCTTCTGCATGCATTAAGATTAAGTTAATATCTGTTCTTTCGCCACTTGCTTCTTTTTGGATTAATTCAAAGTGCGCTTCATGTCCTTGAACACGATGGCTTTCACCTTCTTCAATTAATTCATGTGCTTTTACGAAATCATTCTGTTGAGCATATGTCATTGCTTCCATAAAGAGTGATTTCGCAGCACCTACTGCACTAATAATTTTAAAACTAACTAATTCTAATTCTTCCATAGTTTCCTCCTAGTCGTTCATCATCCAATGAACAAATTCATTTCTGTTTTTAGATTGTAATAACTTTGACATCTTCGATGCATTTGTAATCGTCTCTGACAACCAATCAAAGAATAACCACATTGTTGCACTGTCTTCCTCAGTAATAGCAAGCATCATCACTAGTTTTACATTGTAGCTTCCCCATTGTATTGGTTTCTTAAGTAGCGCTACCGCAACTTTTGATTGCTGACTTTCAAGATCCAATGGATGAGGAATTGCAATTGAATAAATAAATGACGTTGAGGACATTGCCTCTCTATCAAAGATAGATTCTTTAAAGTGCTTCGATACGATGCCATTTTCATATAATTCTTGACTCATATAATCAATTACTTCTTCAGGTGTTTCCTTATCAAGATCCTTGAAGAAGAAACGTTCATCAATTAAGGTACCAAATTGGTTCCCAAATTCGAGGTTAAACTGTTCCTTGTCCAACTCGTTTAACACTCTAAATATCTTACTTTCATCTTCATGGTTTACAAACATCGATATCTGTACTGTCTCAATTTCAAGACTATGGTCAATTGGCAACGTCGTTATGATCAAATCAATATTCATGTTGATAACTTCTTTTTCAACATAATATTCGGAAATCTCCGCAATTTCCAATCGCTCTTTGAACATATTCGTAATTTTACCTTTAGTAAGTTTGGAGAGACTTCGATTATTCGGAGCAATCAAGAGTACTTGATGTTTTTTCTTCACGGAGAGACGATCATAAGCTGCACCAATATGTAGCGAGATAAAACCCACTTCAGATTCCGATAATTCAAACCCAAAGGCGTTACCAATTAAGCGTCCAATAACCAATCCCATCTCAAAAATTAAAGGGTATGATTTCTTCACTTCTTGAAGGTGAGCATTAGGAATAATGGATTCATTTTTCATTCTTAGAACAAGTGATTGAATATGAAGATGAAGTCCGCTCTTGAAATCGTTGTCTTGAGAGAAATCCAAGTCAAATGTATCAAGTAGAACATCTGTCACATCATCCAACAACTTCGCTACATCGACAGTCTTACCTTTATACTCTATGGTTTCACTTAAATGATAAGCATTTTGGTATCCCATAAGAATATTCGCAAGGCCTCGTGCTTCAGCTTCAGAGTATTCAACTGGCACCATCTTAGTTATTTTCTCAAAGAAGCACTTTGTAATTTCAAACTCAACACCATCACCGGCTTGTTTGTTTACAGATTCCAAGCTTACATAGTGGCCACTCAACATACGTTCAATGGTAATTCCAATATGAACCACAATCATAGGGATTGCAGTTTCTCTTACAGAATAATTAAATTCCACTAAGGTATCTTCGAATACTTTTGTAACTTGTACCAAATCGAAGCGACTGTATAAAAGAGCCGTTCGATTGATGTTCAAGAAGTTATCTTTAATTTCGTTTGTTAGTAAATCACGATAAATTTTACGTTTAACGTGTTCATTTCCTTGGAAATAAATACTATTATCTTCACGTATTAGCTTTAGACCAACATAAGGTTTGATTAATTCACGAATCCGTTTTATATCACCTTCGATGGTATGTTCACTTACATAAAGCTCTCCTTGTAAATCCATGATTTTTTGACGTTTCTTAGAAAACAGAAGAATTTTAATAATATGAATACTCCGTTCATCTGGTGTTTGCGGAATTACATCAACATCTGCATAACTGAGTGATTGGTATTTACTAATATCTAATTGATAGCCTTCTCGTGTACTCGATTCAACAATTCCAGGATGTTCTTGATTTAATGAATCAATGTCGGAACGGATTGTCCGGTCTGTTACCCCCACAATGCGCGAGAGTTCTTTTCCTTTAATCCATGTTTTCTGATCCGAGAGATATTCTAATATTTTTCGTTGTCTCGAATTCATCGTATCACCTCTCTTTATTCGGGCTTAATCATCTTTTGATAATCAAAGAATACATCAAATTCTTCCGAAGTCATAAGGTCATGCCCAACAACTACATCTTTAATACTTAAGCCTTCTTGGTGAGCTTCTTTCACAATTTTCGCTGTTTCATCATAACCAAATCTTTGGTTTAAAAATGTCGCGGTCATAAGTGACGTTGTAAGGTTGGTTTCCATTTTATCTTCATTAACAGTAATACCACTCAAGCACCGTTCGTTAAATGAATTGAGAGCATCTGATAATAGCACAACAGATTGCCATGTATTATAGATAATTAATGGCATATATACATTCAATTCAAAATTCCCTTGAGAAGATCCAATCACAACCGCTTGGTTATTGGCCATAACTTGAACACAAGTCATCGTCAGTGCCTCACACTGAGTCGGGTTTACTTTCCCTGGCATAATCGAGCTTCCAGCTTCATTTGCAGGCAGATTAATTTCTCCCAATCCACATCGCGGACCACTCGCTAACCAACGGATATCATTCGCCATTTTCATCGAGTTACTTGCAATAGCATTCAAAGCACCATGATTGAATACGAAGGCATCCTTTGTACTCATCGCGTGGAATTTATTAGGGGTCGGTTTAAAACTTTCGTCCAGATATTTATTGAGAATGTTACAAACTTCTAAGTCAAATCCTTCGTAAGTATTTAGTCCCGTTCCTACAGCTGTAGAACCTATTGATAGATTTCGTAAATAAACAAGTGCATCTTCAATTTGTTTATTGCCCTCAACATACATATATTGCCAGCCACTGATTTCTTGTCCAAAAGAAATTGGTGTTGCATCTTGAAGGTGTGTTCTTCCCGTTTTGAGGACTGAACCGTACTTTTCACCTAGAATGGAGAATGTATTATCCATTGAATTCATACTTGGTATAAGTCTTTTTTTCAGTATCTCTACGGTGCAAATATGCATCGCAGTTGGGAATACATCGTTTGAACTTTGTCCACAATTAACGTGATCATTGGGATGAACAAGTTTCTCTCCTAATGCTTCATTCGCCATATTAGCAATAACTTCATTCGCATTCATATTCGTTTGCGTTCCACTTCCCGTTTGCCAAATGGCTAGAGGAAATTGATCATAATATTTACCGGTCAAGATTCTATCACATGCACCCATGATTGCATGAGCTCGTGATTCATCTAATTTTCTATGTTTGAGGTTTGCCTCTGCCGCTGCTTTCTTTAAAATAACAAGCGCATCAATCAAATCTTCTGGCATTTTCTCCACACCGATTGGAAAATTAAGAAGACTTCTTTGTGTATTAGCTCCCCAATAAACACCTTCAGGTATTTCAATACTTCCATAAATATCTTTGATTGTTGACATCTAGTCCTCCTTAGCTACTCCTGTTTCAATTGCTTTATCAGCAACTGCTTTTGCTACAACATCCGCAACTCGTGGATCAAATGCATTTGGAATAATGAATTCTTCGCTCAACTCTTCATCAGAAATTAAGGATGCAATTCCTTCTGCCGCAGCAATTTTCATTTCTTCGTTAATTTGGCTTGCACGAACTGACAATGCACCTTTGAAAATACCTGGGAACGCTAAGACATTGTTAACTTGGTTTGGATAGTCCGAACGACCCGTTCCAACAATACGTGCACCCGCTTCTTTTGCATCTGGATAAGGAATTTCAGGATTTGGATTTGCTAGACCAAAGACTACAGCATCTTTATTCATACTACGTACATCATCTTTTGATACTAAGTTAGCAAGAGAAACACCGATAAAGATATCTGCACCCTTCATGCAATCTGCAAGCGTTTTTTCTCCATTTAAGTCAGCAAGATAGTCACACAGTTCGTGAACTACAAAGTTATACTCATCTGCAAAGTTCTTGTTGATGACTCCAAGACTATTTGTAGCATAAATATTCTTAACACCATAAGTATGAAGCATACGAATAATTGAACTTCCTGCAGCACCGGTTCCGGATACAACGACTTTCGCATCTTTTAAATCTTTATTCATAAGTCGGTATGCATTAATAAGTCCCGCAACTACTACGATAGCTGTACCGTGCTGATCATCATGAAATACTGGAATATTTAATTCTTTCTTTAGTGTTTGTTCAATATATACACACTCCGGCGCTTTAATATCCTCAAGATTTATACCACCTACTGTCGGTGCAAGCATTCTACAAAACGAAATAATTTCTTCTGGTTTCTTAGCATCAATTACAAGTGGAATTGCATTAAGGCCTGAGAAAGCTTTAAATAACATTGCTTTCCCTTCCATAACTGGTAATCCTGCTTCAGGTCCGATGTTACCAAGTCCTAAAACAGCACTCCCGTTACTAACAACAGCAACTGTATTGCCTTTCCAAGTATATTCATATGCTTTTTCAACATCTTCTTTAATTTCCAAGCAAGGCTCTGCAACTCCAGGTGAATATAAGAGACTTAATTGTTCTAAAGATGTAACATCCATCTTATTTTCAACACTGATTTTTCCTTCTAATTCTTTATGTAAGGCTAGGGATTTTTCTTTTAAATTTTCCATACTACCTCTCTCTTTCACTATTTATATTTATTGTAACACTAAACTTTACAGCAACGCACCAAGGTTAGCGTTTAAGACTTAGGAAATTTTATATGTGAGATTTATATTTTCTTTTTCTAAGCACAAAAGACAGCATAAGCTGTCTTTATTTGGGAATAAATACCATCACTCTTGATGGGAGTTTAATCTTATTGACGTTGGTTATAAAGCGATGTAGTCAAGAACTTCTTGAACATCTTCAGTTTTGTCTAAGAGTGATAGGAATTTTTCATCATTCATGAGTTCCAGAAGTTCAGTCATAGCACCAATATGACTTTCATTATCAATTGCGGAGAGATAGAAAACATATTTTACTGGATCTTTTTCATTATTCCCAAAGTAAATTGGGTTTTTAAGTGTTGTGATTCCCATTGCAAGCTTTAACGCCCCTTTGGTTGGCGTTGTATGAGGAAGTGCAATGTGAGGTGCAATAACATAATACGTTGGATTCATTCTTTGAATCGATAAGACGGAGTCTACATATTGTTGTGTTACCATCCCTGCATGGAGTAAACAATCACCTGATAACTGCAGTACTTCTTCTGGAGTTTTAGAATCAACTTTAAGTGATACCAAGTTCTCTGAAATAATGCTTCTCAACGTGATAGCCTCTTCAGCAACAGGTTGAATTGACGTAGGTATTTGTAAGAAAACACTCATCAACTCATGAATGAGTTGTTGTTCTTGCTCTACATGACCTACATGCTTTCTTAAAATTGTAGATATTTCATCGTATGATGGATGTTTTGATCCATCAAAGTTAAGTTGGGTGCTTACTTCTCTAAAGACACTATAACGCTCAGAAGCATCCATAATAGGACTCACCTTGATGACAGGAATTGGTAGATTTCTAAGCCCTCTGAAATATTGTGTTGTAAACACAATATCAGCTGGATACTCATCAATATTGAATTGTGAAACCTCTATGGGATATTGGAACTCAAGTTCAGGGAAGAGACTGCTAAGTTCATAATATAAGATAACCGATGATCCAATACCATTAAGACATACAATCAACGCTTTTTTACGTTGAATTACTTCTTCTTCACGTTTTGCTGTATACACCGATGCAAAATGCATCGTCAAGTACGCTAATTCGTCATCATTAATTTCTTCACCAAAAATACTTGCGAATGGTTTCATAGTTTCTTTAACCAGAAGATAAAGGCCATTATACTCGTCTATAACTCTATTTTTTAAAGGATTGTAAATTGGAAGCTTAAAAAGTAGACGATAGTATGCAGGTCTAAAGTGAGAGAATATATGGCGGAAGATTGTCTCAGAATCACGATAATGAACGCCACTTAACAATTCAAATCGTGTCATGATTTTTCCAACAAGTTGACCAATGATTAAACAATCTTCGGTCATGTCCTCTACATTACCTACGGATATACCTAAAATCCATGAGCTTATGTATTTGCGATCCAAATCGCTAATACATTCTCTATTTGGGAAGTAATCTATCAATGCATTTGTAAATTTGTATTCTTTAAAGGTTTGAATCATCTCTAGGTTAGGCATGTTGTAAGCATTGGGATTTACGTGCCTTCCCTCGATAATACGTGTCGACAAGAATATGTAAATATAAATAAATTCAGTCAATCGATCTTCTACAAACGAAATATCGTAAGTTTCAGCTAGCTCTTGAATAATCAGTTTTGAGTAGTCAAATGTCGATAGATGTAGATCGTTTACGAACTTATCAAATACTAATGTATTCTGATGCTCAGAAATTGAGTAAATGAGAAGCTTCATCATAAAACGTCGGATGTTCATTTCTGAACCTTCAAGATAGTATCCTTCAGTACGATCATTTTTCAACACAATGTTTTGTTCCTTCAACTCGTGACTTAATTCATTAATATCTTGAATAATCGTCGACTTACTGATTTGAAGAGTAGAAATAAAATGTTGAAGTGATACATATTCACGATCTATGAATAAACGTAGATAAATATAGATTTTGCGTTCTTCACGATCAAAGTAATAATCAATGTCATCATTGATTTCATACAAAAATTCCACGAGAAAATCACGTGTATCATTCGTAATGATGAATTCTTTTTGATTTCCAATTGTAACCGGAATAAGGTTGTTGTCTTCTATTAAAATATTTAACTTTTCTAAGCGATACATGATCTGACGCTTTGTAGCATCTGTTTCGTTTTGAATCTCTGTTAATGTCATAAAAGAACGATTAACGAGTTTACGTATTAGTTGAATAATATCTTTATCCAAATCCAACAACCCCTTTCAATTATTATATTCCGTATTCAGCAAACATTTCTTTAATTTCTTGATCAAATTTGGAACCCACAGCACTTACTGGGAAGCGTGCTTCTCCAACATTGTTGCCACGAACCGTGACACAACGCTTAATCATTGATGGAACAGTTGCTAATTTACCAACTGCACGAATGTAGTCGACATCTTTTTGCATTTGTTCTGCTTTTTCTATTTCATTTGCATGGAAAGCATCGTATATTCCAACAATGTGTTCTGGGATTGCGTTGGCTGTACTTGCTACAGAACCCACTGCCCCTCGTTTTAAGCCTTCTAATATTTTAGAATCTGATCCAACGAGGACACTGAAGTCATGGTCTTTACCTAAGTTAATATATCCTTGAGTATTTTCCATGTTTCCACTACTGTCTTTAATTCCAAGAATATTTGGAACATCAATAAGTTGTGCTACTGTTTCAGGATCAATATTGATTCCCGTATTTGCAGGAATATTATACAAGATAATTGGAATTTTAACGGCATTCGCAACCATCTTATAATGATCCACAAGTTCGCTTTGACTTACTTTGATGAGGTAAGGTGTAATAACTGATAAAGCATCCACTCCTACCGATTCAAGGCCCTGTGCAAGTTCAATTGCATCCTGAGTTCCACATGCTCCAGCACCTGCATAAACAGGAACACGTCCATGAGTATAGTCTACCACAATCTTAGCAAAATCAATCTTTTCTTGTTTGTTAAGAACATGGAACTCACCGTTAGTTCCTAAAATAAATAATCCGTGAACACCTTTACTAATAAGAAAGTCGATATGTTTATGTGTTGCTTCCACATCTACCTTTTGATTCTCATCCATAGGTGTAACCATTGCTGGTATAATTCCTTTAATTTCCATTATTTTTCCTCATTTCTAATTGAAGCACCCAAAGCTCCTCCTGGATGCCATTTCAAGTATTCTTGAGAATTGAGTTTGCGTTCGTTTTGTAAAAGAACAGATAATACTTGCAATACAATCATTTCCGCCAAAATTGATGCACGTGGCGGTTTATTCAAGTTATCTCCTTCTTGATTGACGCCAGCTTTTAACGTTACATTTGCATGTTGTGCTAACCAAGATGACTCTGATCTTGTAACTGCTATTATTTTTGCGCCATTATTTAGCAATGTTTCAACCGTACCTTTTAGTTCTACCGTTTCTCCACTATTTGAAATTGCTATCACAACATCGCCCGGAGCAACTTGTCCTGAACTTCCATGGACAGCTTCAGTTCCATGAAGAACATAAGAACGTGTTCCCGTTGATGAGAGAAGTGATGCAACATATCCTGCTACATAACTCGGTTTCCCAATTCCGGTAACATGAACTCTACCACCTTTTGATTCAGAATCTAGAATAAGTGATACTGCATTATTAAGAGCATCTTTATCTATTGATCCTTTTAAAACATTCAATTCATCAAACACTATATCTAAATAACTATCTATTTGATCCATTTATAATCCTCAACTCTCTTTTTTATGTCCCCCATATAAACCTTAAGAACAAGGGATCCTTGTTCTTAGGTTTTATTGTTTTAGAATAGACCTTTTAAGAATGAAATAATCTTGTAAAGGAATCCACCAATAATGTTGTAATCAATATTAGGGAATGATGCTCCCAGAATACCTAAGTCAGCGAATGCTGGATATAGGATAAGTGGTAGAAGAACAAGTCCAATACCGATGATGAATGATCCTACAAGAGCACCTTTCCATCCACCGTATGCATCCCCGAAGACACCTGCTGTACCACCAGAGAAGAAACAAATACCGGCTGCAGGAATCATAATAACTGGACTCTTGAAGATAACCATTAAGAACATTCCGAAGAATCCTCCAAGTAGTGATCCAACAAAACCAATAATTACAGCGTTAGGTGCAAATGGGAAGATTGCAGGGCAATCGACCGCTGGTTTTGAGTTCGGAATATATTTTTCTGAGATAGCAACGAAAGCTGCTGTAATTTCAGCGATAAATTGACGAACACCATAGATAAGTACGCTCATACCTGCTGCAAATTGTAGACCTTGTAAGAATGGGTAGATAAACCAAATATCATTTCCTGACATTTCTTTAACCATGTCAAGTTTTCCATTAACCACACAAGCAATCACAGCAATATAGAATAATATAACCATGAAGAGAGCAACTGAGAATACGAAGTCACGGAATAATTCAAAGAATTTAGGTAACTTAGGTGGATTCTTTTCAGAAGCTTCTTTTGATTTCGCAAAGAATTTTCCAATCCATCCTGAGAATGCATATCCAATATTATTAAAGTGACCCATTGCCAATGTATCTGTTCCAGTGATTTTGTTCATGTATGGTTGTGAGAGTGTTGGTAGTGCTGCTCCACAGAGTCCTAACATAAATCCACCAGCGATAATTGTTAACCAAGTAGGTGCTCCAAGTCCGATAAATACAAGTGCAAGAACACATGCAAAGTATAGGAAATGTTGTCCTGTTAAGAAAATAGCTTTAAATCGAGTATATTTCGCAATAATTAAGTTAAATACAAATCCTAATACGAATACAAGAGCAACTTCAGTACCATAGGTATTCAGCGCCAAGCTCGTCGCAATTTCAACCTGAGTTGTTACCCCATCGATTCCAAACCCAGCATTAAACAATGCTGAGAAGTTATTAACAACACCAGATAAAGCTGCCGAACCAATATTGAAGATCATAAATCCAAGAATTGTTTTTACTGTTCCCGAAATTACATCTTGTGCGGATTTCTTTTGTAGTAATAAACCAATACAAGCCACAAGTCCGACAATTAAAGCCGTATTTCGAACCTGACCAAGTAATGCATCAATCATTTTTTACTCCTCCTTCTTTCCCTTTTATATTATTTTTGAGTTTCTAAATATGCTTCTAGTTTTTCTTTAATTTCTTCTTTATCTACAATGTTACGAATACCTACTGCATACTTAACTTTATCTTTAAGTTCTTCAGTCAAATCTTCCATTGTAACGATTAAGTCGCCATTAAATCCAATAAGTGAATCAAGATTTCCATGCTCTGTCACAATTGGAAAGTCATTTTCTTTGATGACTTGATCAACTTTAATCTTCAATAGGATACTTGATCCCATTCCTGCTCTACAAGCTACTAATGCTTTATACATATTACTTCCTCCTTATCTTTCTTTTAAATAATCAATAACTTCTTGTGCTGATGTTGCTTTATCAAGAAGTTCGAAGAATGAATCTTCTTCAACGAGCTCTGCCAAGCTTGCTAACGTTTCCAAGTGTTCATCATTACCTGTTGCACTTAACGTTAAAACATATTTGACGGGATCGTTACTTGCATTCATAAACTCAATAGGAGTTTTTAATGTTGTAATGCCGATTGCATTTTCCAATGCCCCTTCTTCAGGTCTAGCATGGGGCATTGCAACATGAGGTATAATGACAAAATATGGTCCTGATTCTTTCATTGATTTGATAATTCCATCAATGTAGGAATCTGTAATTTTGTTTGCATCTACCAAAGGTTGTGCCGCCTTGCGAATCGCATCTTCGCGATCTGTCGCTTCAATATTAAGCTGAATTAGATCTTTTGTTATTAGTTCCAACAACTGTATCACTCCTATCTCTTTCACTACAACCACATTGTAAGACACATCTGTAAGCGGTTCAAAACAATTAGAGTCCAACTTTTGTACACAACTTTGACAAAGATTAAACAAACTCTGATTTAATCTTTGTTATTCCTTTGTATTAGTGGCTCTAATGATATTTTGTAATTCTGAGTCTGTAACTTGTAGAGTTGCACTAAGCTTTGGTCTCGATATAATGAAAACATAAAGGAGAACTACTGTATGAAAAAATTAACCACAACTAAATTTATGTATGATGTTGGTGCTCTTGCTATTGTAAGAACCGAATCACTATCACGCGCTATTGAAATTGCTAATGGTTGTATTGATGGTGGTGTCCCCGTCATGGAGATGAGTTATACACTAAACAGTGCTGGCGATATTATCAAAGGACTCAAAGACGAATTCGAATCACAACTATGCGTTGGTGCAGGAACAGTTTTAGATTCTGAAACAGCGCGACACGCAATTCTTCATGGAGCTGAGTTCATCATCGCACCTACTTATAACGAAGAAGTTGCTAAGATTTGCAATCGCTACCAAATTCCTTATGCACCAGGATGTACTAGCCTAACAGAAGCGGTAGACGCACTATCATTAGGTGCTACATTCATCAAAACATTCCCAGTTTCAGACTTTTATGGTCCAAAACTCACTAAGGTATTTAAAACACCCCTCCCAGATATGCCAATTCTTGCAAGTGGTGGTATCACACTCGATAACCTAGAAACATGGATTATCAATGGAACCGACGTTTGTGGTTTTGGAGGGCTTCTCACAACAGGAACTTCTAAGGACATTTCTTCCAACGCTCAAAAGATTCGCAAAATCATCACAGAAACTCGAAAATATAACTCTTAGTTTTCCACTTAAAAAGAGTAGTCACAATTGTGAATACTCTTTTTTCATAGCTACTCTTATTTATTTTTAATGGGTTTTAAAAGTCTCAGACTATTCAGAATTACCAAGATTGTACTTCCCTCATGGCCCACAACACCTAAAGGAAGCGATACTTTATTCATAAAGTTAGACACAACGAGAACAGCAATCACACTCATCGAAAAGATGATATTTTGAATGACTATCTTTCTGAGTCTTTGAGAGAGTTGGATTGCATATTGAATGCTGGTAATATCATCTTTCACAAGAATAATATCTGCTGCTTCCATAGCGATATCTGTACCGCCTCCCATAGCAATTCCAATTGAAGCATTTGCTAGGGCTGGTGCATCATTAATACCATCACCCACCATCACGACAGTTCCATATTCTTTTTCTAAGTCGTTGATAATATTTGCTTTTTCATGAGGAAGCGCCTTCGCAACAACACGTGTCAAACCAATGTCTTTAGCGATAAATTGTGCCGTTTCTTCAACATCTCCAGTAATCATAATGGTCGCAATTCCTTGATTGTTCAACCAGCTTACTAATGCTCTTGCTTCTGGTCTAACAACATCTATGAGCCCAAGAACACCAATTAACTGATGGTCCTTTTCAATATATACAATTGAGGATCCCTTTTGTGACCACAACAATGCTTGGTCTACAATCGATTGTTCATCATCCTCCATATATTCCAATTTACCAATTCTATAATGTGATCCTTGGTAAATACCCGATATACCAAATCCTGCTTGTTCTTCAATATTGTCAGCAACTGGATACTCCGACAGTTCATATTTTTTAAACAATCCACTAACAATTGCGTTTGCTAGCGGATGTGATGAATACTGTTCAATCGCAACAACTGCCATTGCTACTTCTTTTTCATCGCTTAAAATAAGTGAGTCTGTAAGCTCTGGAACACCTTGTGTCAGTGTTCCGGTCTTATCAAATGCCACAGCTTTAGTATCCATCATATTCTCAAAATGAATACCACCTTTAACTAAAATACCACGTTTCGCACCGTTTGAAATGGCAGATAGTGTCGCAGGTGTTACTGATGCAATGAGCGCACAAGGTGAGGCAACAACTAATAAGACCATGCCACGATAGAATGATGTATCAAACGATTCTCCCATAAATAAAATCGGAATGAGAATCACCAAGAATACGACTACAAGTACAACTCGTGCATAGTAATCTTCTAAAGTATCAATGAATCGCGCCGTTTTAGATGGAAAATTTTGAGCTTCTTCAACCATACGAACAATTTTTTGAATTAGTGTATCACCTGGTTCACTGTTTACTTCTAATGTTAGTGGATGGGTCACATTCATGGTCCCTCCAAATACAGAATCTCCCACTGTTTTTTCTACTGGAAGTGCTTCTCCTGTAATTGCAGCTTCTTCAAGGCTACTTTTACCTTTATATATGATTGCATCTGTAGGAATCGTATCACCCACAGCGACAATAAGTTTGTCACCAATTTTTAAATCTTCAACTGCAACAACTTCAGTACTTCCATTCTCTTTAAGTCTGGTTGCTTCTGTAGGTTGAAGTGCCATCAATGATTGAATCTCACGTTGACTTCGATCAAGTGTTAGCTCTTCTAAAGCACCAGATAAAGAGAATATAAATATTAAGATTGCTCCCTCTAATGCATTCCCAATCAAGCAAGCCCCAATTGCTGATAGAATCATTAGGAGCTCAACATTAAGATGTTTATTTTCTAGGGTATCCATAATCCCCTCTTTGGTTTGATTAAATCCACCAATAATAATAGCAATGATAAAAATCGCATCACTCCATTGATTATTAATTAATAAACCAGTAACGAGTAAAACACCACAAATTAGTGTTTCTTTTAAACTCCACAACGTCTTTTTCATTCTTCCACTCCTAAATTGATATTGATAACGATTATCACTATTATATTATACCAACTAAAATACAATAACTCAATCCTAATCATATAAAAAGAGTGGTTTCCGAAGAAATCACTCTACAAAATTATATTTACGTGGATCCGTACCATAACGTGTTTGAGAATCCAATTCGTTAATAATTTTTATTTCATTATTATTCAATTCAAAGTCAAAAATTTCAAAATTTTCTGTCACTCGTGACACTGTTTTTGTTTTAGGGAATACGACGTAGCCCGATTGGATTTGCCATCTCAATAAAATTTGCGGCACTGTTTTATTGTACTTATTACTAATCTCTATCAGTTGCGGTTCATTATTCGCTTCTCCGCGAGCAATTGGCATCCATGCTTCACAGATAATCCCTTGTTTAGAACAGTAGTCATGAAGTTCATTTTGTTGTAAATAAGGATGTCTCTCAAATTGATTAACCATTGGCTTAACGGTCGCAATCTCTTCAATTAATTTTAGGTGCTCTATCTCAAAGTTAGACACTCCTATGGCACGGACTCTTCCAGATTTGTAAATTTCTTCCAGCGCTTTCCAAGATTCTTTTGAGACAGGTAGTGGCCAATGAATCAGATATAAATCAACATAATCCATTTGAAGTAACGCTAAAGATTTCTCAAATGTTTGAATGATATGATCATGTCCAAGTTGGTCATCATTATAGAGTTTTGTAGTAACAAAGAAAGATTTTCTTTCTATACCACTATCTAAAATTGCTTGACCTACCTCTGCTTCGTTATTATAAACTGTCGCTGTATCGAAATGACGATAACCCACTTTGATTGCCGCACTCACAATGTCATAAGCTTCATTCCCTAGAAGACGGTATGTACCAAATCCTAACATAGGAATTTCAACACCATTGTTAAGTTGTTTATTTAACATTGAGCCACCCTTTCAAGATTTCGAGTAACGACTCCTCTTTAGTAAGATTTTTAATTTCAGCTAAATGATCACTTACAACTTGTTCCCCTTGAACAATAGTTTCAATACCTTTCCCTACTTCAAAAACCCAGACATCATCGAGAGGGATATTAATATGTACATCCGCACGTTCAATAATATGTTGATCTTCCTCAATGCGCATTAAATCCATAATACGTACTGCCATCCCCATTAAAGACTCAAGATTTCTAAATTCTTCATTGGTATGCATTGTAATGGCAATTGTTTTATCTGCGCCATAGCTGTAGAGAGGATCAAGCGGTAAATTCATACGAATACCACCATCTACTAAAACATACCCCTCATGCTCGCATGCTGCGATTACAAATGGGAACGAGCATGATGCACGCACTGCTTTTGCTAGCGATATATCGGTCACAATCTCCCAATCAGGATGAATATTCTTAAATTGCTCAGGATGTGACACAAAAAGAATAATTTTCCCTGTCACAACATCTACTGATGGAATTACGAGTGGAATCTTTACATCCTTAATCCAATAAATACCGAGCTCACGCAGTGTACGTTCCATCACTATTTCAAGCTCTTCCCCATCAACAAAGCCACCAATTAGTTTTTCCTTCGACATGAAAGGAATAACTTTGGCACTGGGTCTTGAAAACAAGCGTTTCTCTTTAATTTCACTCTCAAGTGCAAGGACAACTTCCTCAAGTTTGTCAGCATCCAATCCACATGCTACAAGAGCAGCAATTACCGACCCCATCGATGTTCCAGAGACCATATCAATGCTTACTTCTTCTTTAAGAATGGCTTTAATTACGGGAACCTGTGATATTGATTTAATCCCGCCACCAGACAATGCTAATCCTATTTTTTTCATGACTTCACCTCAATCTCAGTATACTATAATTTAGGCTTCTATGTTACAATCACACTAGTTCACAACGTATTTTAAAAGGAGAATTTATGGATATCATACTCATTGTCTTATGCACTCTTATACTCATTCTATTGGTCTTCATTTTAGTACTTCTAAAAAAACCTAAGAGTGATGATAAAGACCTTCAATTTCAAATGCAATCTTTGCTACACTCTATACAAGAACTTGAGTATCAATCTCAAGAATCCCTAAATCAAAAGTTCAACCAATTTACAGATCGTATGGATCAAAGAATTACCGGCTTAGATCAAAGAAACTCTCAATTCGAAAAAGCAACTGCTACAAATCTTGTACAATTTCAAGATAAGCTCAACCAAACGATGAATCAACAATTCACTTTCCTTCAAGAATCAGTTGAGAGACGACTTCTCTTAATGAATCAAAAAGTCAATCAAAATCTTGAAGATGGTTTCAAGAAAACTAACGAAACATTTACAAATATCGTCTCGCGTCTCAGTAAGATTGATGAGGCTCAGAAAAAGATTGATGCATTATCAACTGATATTATTTCACTTCAAGACATTCTTACCGATAAGAAAACTCGCGGAGCTTTTGGAGAGATTCAACTTCACCAAATATTTGCTTCTATCTTCGGTGATAGAAATGACAAAGTTTACCAACTTCAATACTCATTTGATACAGGTGTTCGTAGTGATGCTGTACTCTTTGCACCCGAACCTTTAGGAACGATTGCGATTGACTCAAAGTTCCCGCTTGAAAACTATCAACGGATGGTCGATACGTCACCAAATTCCGCCGAAAATCTGCAAGCCAAACGAATGTTTGTACAAGATTGTAAGAAACATATTGATGCCATTTCACAAAAATATATTATTCCTGGAGTGACCTCTGACCAAGCGATTATGTTTGTTCCTGCAGAAGCTGTGTTCGCAACAATTCATGCCTACCACCCTGAGATTATCACGTACTCTCAACAAAAACGTGTTTGGATTGTTTCACCCACAACACTTATGAGTACTCTCACTACCATTCAAACTATCTTGATAAACATGGAACGTGATAAATATGCTGCCATTATCCAACAAGAACTTAAACAACTTGGTGTCGAATTTACACGATACAAAGAACGTTGGTCAGCATTAGAACGTCGGATGGATGGTATTCATGAAGACTTCAAAAAAATTAACATAACAAGTGATAAGATTACGAAACGCTTTGATGCAATTTCAAATGTTGACCTTGACACCCATCAACCAATTTCCATAGAAGATTCAGAAAACTAAAAAGTCGCATTTTGCGACTTTTTAAATTTTACGAATTCGAATGTTCTTGGGTGTAATTTCAACCACTTCGGTCCCATCAATGTAGGCAAGCGCATATTCAAGCGTTAAGTCGATGGGCTCTTTTAGTTTTAAAGCTTCCTCTTTTCCACCGTTTCCATTACCTCTGAAACTATTCAATCTTTTATTTCGAGTGATGTTAATTTCGAGATCTTTACTCTTTGAAGCAATTCCTACAACCATTCCGGGGTAAACATCTGCTTGAGAACCAATAAAATAGTAACCTCGTGATTGGAGATGGAACATAGGGTAACTCATTGATTTTCCTGAAGTCATCGATATTAATGATCCATTGACACGTTGTGATTCACGGCTTGTTTTCTTCTTATACCCATCAAAAAGACTGACCATAATCCCCCTACCTTTTGTTAGTGTGATAAATTCTGTTCTAAATCCTAATAACATTTTCAATGGAACACACCATTCTTGAATAACACGTTCCCCTTGATGTTCAATGTTTTCAAGAATTCCTTGTTTTTCATGCATCGCTTGCATTATGGCTCCCTGATACATCTCTGGAATATCAATGTATGCTCTTTGGTAGGGTTCATAAATGATTCCATCTTCTTCATGATAGTTTATTTTGGGATTTTCCACTTCGAACTCATATCCTTCTCTACGCATTGTTTCTAAAAGTATGGATAGGTGAAGCTCTCCGCGTCCAAAAACTTTAAAACGATCTGCCGAATCTGTCTGCTCGACTTTTAGACCCACGTTAACTTCAATTTCGCGCATCAATCTCTCATAAATTTGACGTGATGTAAGGAAAGAACCTTCTTTACCCGCTAATGCTGAACCATTAACACCAATAATAACGCTCAGTGTGGGTTCTTCAATAGTTAGGGCTGGTAGTGATAAGTTAGACCCAATTTCGCACAAACTATCCCCAATCGTAATCTCTGAAATTCCTGAAATCATTACAATATCTCCAGCAGTTGCTCGTTCAATATCATTTGCTTGAGTTGATTCATAGTGCTGAATTGATTTGACTTGCCTTCTCGTAACGTTACCCTCAGTATCGTGCATATCAACCCATTCGCCAACTTTGAGATTTCCTTGATATATTTTCCCAATTGCTAGTTTACCTCGATAATTATCATAGGCAAGCGTTGATACTTGAAACAGTAAAGGTTCTTCTTGGTTATCATTTCCTTCATAAGTTTTTGTAATAGCCTCTAAAAGGTCTACCATCGTATCAGTAATTTTCTTTTCGCTACTAATACTTCCTAATTTAGTGACACCATATAGAACAGGAAATGCTAATTGTTCATCTGTTGCATCAAGCTCCATGAATAACTCATAGATTTCTTCGAGGACTTCTTCTGTACGTGCTTCCGGTTTATCAATTTTATTGATAACTACAATTGGCTTTAGATTATATTTCAAAGCCATTTTCAAAACAAATCGAGTCTGAGGCATTGGCCCTTCAACACAATCTACCAATAGTACAACAGTATCCACTGTTCGTATGATTCTTTCGACTTCACTTGAGAAATCAGCATGTCCTGGAGTATCCACAATGTTAATGCGATAATCTTCATAATTTATGGCACAATTCTTAGAATAGATTGTAATACCACGTTCCTTTTCCAACTGATTCGCATCCATAAAATTTAATTCTTGGACCGCATCACTCTTAAAATTACTTGTTTTTTGGATTAAATTCTCAACAAGCGTACTTTTGCCAGCATCGACGTGTGCGATGACAGCTATATTTATTATTTTTTTCATGTTAATCTTCACTTTCTCGTAATACAAAAAGACTCAGTTGAGCCAAGTTTTTATGAGATATCCGCCACTTCGGGTGATATCTCTAGATTAACACTCGGGTAGTGGAGGTATCATGTCGATGTACATTTGATATGTAGACATAGTTTCACCTCGTTTTGTATAAGATAACATAATTGTAGCTACGGTTCAATATTTATATAAGATACTCATATACAGAAAAAAAGAATCCTAGTCGGACTCTCTTATCATTTTACTGTTTTTCTATCAATGCGTTCTGATAGTGTCGACAAGATAGCATAGGTTGAAATACCCGTACCTTTCGATATCATGTCACATGTTCTATGTGAGCCAATCAGTTCAACTGTATCACCTACTTGAATCCTATCATCAACAGCAATCATGGTTTGATTCATACACACTTTTCCGACAATCGGATAGAAAGTATCTCGGATCCATACTGGAACGTCATGATTTCTCACATCAAAGTTATCAGCGTAACCAATTGACATTGTCGCGAAACTCATCGTATCAGTTACGTCATAGGTATGATCATAGCCAATTGTTTCTCCAGCATATGCAGTATCTTTATGAACAATATTGGAATACATGCTTAGAACTGGTTTAAGGTTATCCACATCCACCCGATAACCATACACTCCCAGCCCAATTCTGAAACTATTAATCCATGTTTCGTGTTTGACTAATTCTAACGGTGCATTGCCAACATGAATCCATGCAAATTCGTGATCAAGTAATTTTATCATTTCTTTAAATTTATTAAGTTGAAGTTCCCCTTTTTCCATGTTTGTAGGACTTTGAAAATGAGTATAAATTCCCTCAACATTTAAATCACTTAATACCTCTTCAATAACATTTCTATTTCTAAATCCAGATCGGTTCATTCCAGTATTAATTTCGATATGAAAACGAACATCTAAATCCGTACCTTTTATCTTTTGGTACCAGTCTTCTGACGAAATAGTATAAATAAAATTTGGCTGATGATATGCTTCTATATCATTCAACTCCACATTACTGAAAATAAGAATATCTGTTTTGATTCCGTCTTTCTCAAGTTTAATTGCTTCATCATAAGAAAAGACACACAGCATCGGTGCTCCGTGTTCTTCTAGTATTTGTGAAATCATTGTATCGCCATGACCGTATGCATTTCCCTTGACCACTGGCATAATGTCTTTTTGTGTTGCTTTTTTAAGGCATTCGTAGTTATGGATACAATTGCTTTTAGATATTTCTATCCAGGTTTCTCTGATGCTCATGTTAAATCCTCTAATCTTATAATATTCGCGAATAGTTATATGCAATGTAAATTGCGAGTGCTCGATAAATTACCCACACTAAGGTATACATATCTTGTTGATACATAAATTTTAATGTAATTTGATAGTTTTCCGCAACCATTAAGCCTGCTACTCCAAATGTCGCGATAACATCTGAAATCAAGATACCTAAAATTGTCGCTAGACATGCGATCAACGAAAACTTAAGCTGAATGCCTCGTCCGAAGTAGCGAACTACGGTTGCGACACCATAACCAATAATGATAATAAAAATTGAAATATTAAAGTTTGGTATTGAGCGAATAAATCCAACTGCAAATCCTAAGAGTGCCCCTGTGAGAAGCCCAACTAGCGTCGCGATTCCAAACCTTTGCTTTTGATTGACTGTTTTGATATTAAAATGACTCATAGTTTATAGTTCCTTTTTATGTTGTGAAATAACTTCAAATTGTTTCTCAATGAGAGTGCGTAGTTTTAATAATTATAAAAATAATGCATTCATTATACTAAATTCAACGATGAAAAACACTCTTTTCTCAAACAGTATCTTTCTTCACAAAATAATTCATGGGGCTAATGTTCCAAAGTATATTGCATAATCTTGATAAAGACTCAGATTATCAAGTCTTTACTTTACACAATTCTATCACATTTGTAACACCCAGTGTTAGTATCTCACCATGTTTCACACTTAATAATTTATTTTCTCAAACTGTAAGGCTCTTTTTATATATTTCTAAGAGTAGTCATATTGATATTATATGTGACAGAAACCACAATAATCTGATGATTAAATGTTATAATATGGGCATGAATAATTTTAAAAGATACGGTTACATCATTTTAGGTGGTTTTCTCTTTGCTTTATCAGTTAATCTTTTTCTCATTCCAGCTTCTATCTATAACGGAGGTTTCACAGGAATTGCTCAATTACTTAGGGACGCGATCCAAAGTATCTTTAAAATTGAGCCAAATTTTGATATTGCTGGTTTGATTAATCTTGGTTTAAATATTCCGATTTTTATTTTTGCTTGGTCACGACTTTCTAAGAAATTTGTGAAGCTAAGTCTTCTAAGTGTCTTGTCTCAAACGATAAGTCTTACTTATATTCCAATTCCAAAAACACCGATAGTTGAAGATGTCTTTGTCGCAATACTTATTGCTGCAGTCTTGGGTTCATTTGGTGCATCCCTATCTTTTAGAGCGAAAGGAAGCAGTGGTGGTTTAGATATCATTGGATTCTATCGCTCACAACAGAACAAAGGAAGTATTGGAAATATCTACTTAATTATTAACTCAATTATTTATCTAATCTGTCTTGTGGTCTATAATGTTCAAACTGCATTATATTCATTAGTCTATTCGTTTATCTTTTCTTACGGTCTGGATCGCTTTCATGAGCACAACTTGGAAGCAAGTGTCATGGTCTTTACACGTAATAAAGAAATCAAGCATAAAGTTATCCACGAAATTAATCGCGGTGTAACACATTGGGAAGGATTTGGTGCGTACACAGGAACATCACTTGATGTATTTGTGACTATTGTAGCGCAATCTGAACTTGTCGATATCAAACGTATGATTCGAAAACACGATCCCAATGCATTCATCATCGTGACCAAAAATTTAAAAGTGGATGGTGGATTTGAAAAACGTCTCATATAGGAGGGAAATATGATTCCAGAATACAACGGTAATTTACGTAAACATATTATTAAGGTTCCCGAAGCAATTGAGGAAGCTTCAGGAATTCGTGTCTTTGGTCGCTTATTAAAATCATTTGTTTTCACAACTGATGTTGCGATTATTCGAAATTGTAATGCGGATGCTGTTATTGCGGTTTATCCTTTTACACCACAACCAATCATTACACACTCAATCATAACCGCAACAGATAAACCTGTATTTTCAGGTGTTGGTGGTGGAACGACTCGCGGTCCTCGGGTTATTGGACTTGCGGTCGACGCTGAACAACTTGGAGCCATGGGCGTTGTTGTGAATGCTCCTACCAAAAACAAAGTAGTAAAAGGTATGAAGTTGTGTCTTGAAATACCTATTATTATCACTATCGTTGATGAACATGAAGATATTCAAGCACGTTTGGATAATGGAGCCGCGATTCTTAACGTTTCTGCTGCAAGTAAGACACCACAGGTCGTTCGCCAAATACGCGAGCAGTTCCCTGATGTCCCTATTATGGCAACAGGTGGACCTACAAACGAAACCGTAAGAGAAACAATTGAAGCTGGTGCAAATGCTATTACTTTTACACCACCAACAACAGCAGAACTCTTCAAATCTATCATGGATGGCTATCGTAAAGCATAAGCGTCCCACCACAATAGAGTTTACAATTATGGTAATATGAATGTATAAACGAGGTGAAATCATGAAATTAAACGTAACGTCTGATGCTGCAAAATGGTATATAGAGGAAATGGACTTAAAACCTGGAGACAGTATTAAATTCTTTGGAAAGGTATATGGTCCCCATGGTGGATTCTCTTTCGCAATCTCTAAGATGGATCCCTCTAGACCCTTTGTACTTGAAACTGTCGAAGGTATTAACTTCTATATTGAAAAATCAGATGATTGGTTCTTCATTGACAAGGATTTAACCGTATCACTTGATACAGATCGCAATGAACCTACTTATGAAGTAATCGTGAAAGAAGAACAATAGTTCTTCTTTTTTTTGAGTGGTTTGATACAATAGAATAAAGGAGATTTATTATGTCACAAAATGAAATTACAATTAATAAAGATCAGGTCTATAAAATTCCTTCTTATTTTCTCAATCAAGCCAAAAAGTTTAAAGCAGCGATGCTTCTCTATGAGTGTGCTGTAAAAGAAATTACAACTAAGCTGGAAATTCTTGATCGTGAACTTGCTCACCTAAATCCTCGAAACCCAATTGCAATGATTAAGTCCCGTGTCAAACAACCTCAAAGTATTGTTGATAAACTTGCTCGCGAAAATCATCCGATAACAATTGATTCACTCAATGACAATATGCATGATATTGCAGGCGTAAGAGTTATATGTTCCTATATTGATGATATCTACACAGTTGCAGGCATGATTGCAGAACAAGATGATATTATTGTTTTAGAAGTAAAAGATTACATCGAAAATCCTAAAGAAAATGGATACCGCAGCCTCCATATGATTATTGAAATACCTGTTTTCTTATCTGATGGCAAACACTACACGAAAGTAGAAATTCAAATCCGAACGATTGCTATGGATTTTTGGGCTAGTTTAGAGCATGAAATCCGTTATAAGAAAAATCTAACAAATATTGAGGATGTTTCAGAATCTTTACTTGAGTGTGCAGAGACAATTGCGAAGACAGACCAAAAAATGTTAGATATCAGAATGCTAATTGACTTAGAGAATGAACATAACTAAATGTTATGTTTTTTTGTGGAATATTTCGATTCTTAACTAAATCTAAGCTTGTTCTTAAATATTACTTTTAATGCATTGCTTCACATTTCAGATTTAAAGATTGATTTTGGGTTGTTTTTTTGATTATTTTATATTGCTAATCAAGACTACATATAATAAACTTACACTAATAAGGACGTGATTTCATGACTCAAAAAACCAATCGACTCCTCCTGATTTTTAGTTGTACAATGATAATTTTCAGTTTTATTATAGATTCTTCCCAAAGCCTCCTCTTAGGCATGAAGAACATCATCTTATCATCATCAATACTCATCACAGATTATATTGCTATCGGTGGTATTGGTGCTGCTATTCTCAATGCAAGCCTCTTGTCTCTTTTTGCGAGTATCCTCATCGATCGCTCTGAAGCTGATATGTCCGGAATTGGAATTGGGGCTGTATTTTTAATGTTCAGCTTTGGTCTCTTTGGAAAGAATGTTGTCAATATCCTTCCTATTATGCTTGGTGGTTACTTATTTAGTCGAGTAAAGCGAATCCCTTTTGGAAATGTCATTCACACAGTCCTTTTATCCACGAGTTTTGCTCCTATTGTTACAGAAATTGCTCTTATGACCGGACTTCCCCATGTCATATCCATTCCGCTGGCTATCATAACCGGAACTCTTGTCGGTTTTCTCATTGTTCCAGTTGCAGATCATCTATTATCAATTCATAAAGGCTTTAATTTATATAATGTGGGGTTTGCTATCGGAATACTTGGAACGATCTTTGTTTCTATCATGAAGTCATATGGTCATTCTCCTAAACCTCGTGTCCTGGTAAGCTCAGGGAATAATTTGTTTTTCACAGTTTTTCTAGTCATTCTCTTCCTTACTATGTTATTAGTTGGTATTTTCAGTGATAAGGAAGCTCTTCATAAATATCGCCAACTAATCCACGAAACTGGCTACAATGATAATGATTTTTATGCTAAGTATGGAATATATACTGTTTTGATTAATATGGCAGTTAATGGTTTTCTTTCGTTATTTTACGTATTAGTAGTCGCAAAAGGTGACCTGACTGGTCCATCAATTGGAGGTATCCTGACAGTAGTTGGCTTCTCTGGAAAAGGAAAACACTTCCGTAATATCATTCCAATATATATTGGCGTCGTTCTTGGTGGTATGACCAAATCATGGACCATTGATCAACCCTCACTTCTCTTTGCAGCTTTATTTGGTACTGCTCTTGCCCCGATAGCAGGTTACTATGGATTTTTCTGGGGAATCGTTGCCAGCTTTATCAATTCTTCCGTTGCTTTAAACTCCGGTCAACTTCATGCGGGACTCAATTTATATAATACTGGTTTCTCTGTTGGAATTGTTGCTGCAGTGCTTATTCCTCTACTTGAATCATTTAATGTCAAACATAAATAATCTTAATCATACTTTCAATGAAAACCACTGAAAATATGTGGTATAATTCTTGAAAGGAGATACATAATTTATGAAAGAATTACAATTGAATGATTTTCTGGACTATAACTATTTAGCCCAACTTAATACTAACCCTAGTAAAAAATGCGCCGCATTTATTCGCTCCAAAGCAAGATATGATGAAAATGACTATGATCACAATCTCTATCTTTTTGATGGAGACACCTATAAAAATATTTTGAACCTCGGTCAAGATTCTCGTTATTATTGGGAATCCGATACATCAGTTTTATTTCACAACGCTAAATTTGATAAAGAAAAAGATCTCGTAAAAAATAAGAACACTGTTATTTATCGATATAATATCAAAAATGGTGAGGTTGAACATGCTTATACATTTAAGTTTCCTATCTCGTCCTTAAAAGTTTTAGATAATGGCAAAATCCTACTTACAGGATCTTTAAACGAAGACGATCATCAACTCTTTGATGATGAAAAACGTGGAGACTATATTGGCTCACTAACAAAACAAGCAAACTACGAAGTTTTCGAAGAAGTTCCTTTCTACTTTAATGGTGGTGGCTTTACGAAAGCAAAACGTGGCCAAGCTTTTATCTATGATCCCAAAATAGAAACTTATGAATCTATCGTTTCTAATGATTTAGATATTTCGATGATTCGTTTTGATGACGAATCACAAATTGCATATTTTGTGAAAGAGACCCCCATTGGACAACCTCAATTTACGCCTGATCTTATTGCTTATGACACTAAAAATGAAAAACTTGAAGAAATCTATACTAAACAAGAAGTTTCAATTTCTAAACTTGCTGTCCTAAACGGAAAAACTTTTGTATTCGCAAATGATCGTAAAACTACTGGTTTAAATCAGAACAGTGATATTTACGTGCTTGAATCCGGTTCGCTTACAAAAGTCAAAGACTTTGGTTTAAGTGGTTGGAACTCAGTAGGTAGTGATGCACGTCTGGGTGGATCTATCAGTGATCGTATTATAGACGATGTATTCTACTTTGCTGGTACCTACCATGATCGTTCTGTGCTATATTCATTTGACGGAGAAAATATCGAAACTGTCTTTGATGTTCGAGGAAGCTTAGATGGATGGGTATTGCTCGATGGTATCTATTACGGAATTGGTCTTTATGAAAATAGACTTCAAGAACTATACGAACTTGATTTTGATAAAAAGACTATTGCGCTACTCTCAGATTTCAATAGTAAGTATTGGAAAGAATGCTATATTTCGAATCCAGAACATATCGAGTATGAAAGTAATGGTGATATGTTGGATGGATGGGTATTACTTCCTAAAGACTACGATGCTTCCAAAAAATATCCTGCGATATTAGATATCCATGGTGGCCCGAAAACAATTTATGGTGATATCTTCTATCACGAAATGCAGGCATGGGCAAATATGGGTTATGTTGTATTCTTTACTAATCCACACGGTGGCGATGCTTATGGAAATGAATTCTCAGATATTCGCGGTAAATATGGAACTATTGACTACGAAGATATTATGACATTTACAGATATTGTCCTCGATAAATATGCTATTGACCCTACAAAAGTCGGTGTTACTGGAGGATCATATGGTGGATTTATGACTAACTGGATTGTAAGTCACACCGACAGATTTGCTGCCGCAGCAACGCAACGTTGTATTTCAAACTGGATTTCATTCTATGGAACTTCAGATA
>JAVWLP010000005.1:52855-64070 GCA_036637915.1 Erysipelothrix sp.
CTACTTTGGTGTTGACCAAACTGCATCTTCTCCTTTCGATAACATTGAACAAATGTGGGAACAATCGCCTCTAAAACATGCTCAAAATATTAAGACTCCACTTCTCTTTATTCACTCTGAAGAAGATTACCGTTGTCCAATTGAACAAGGTATGCAACTCTTTACTGCGATAAAAGTAAATGGTGTCGAAACACGTTTTGTTTGGATTCGCGGAGAAAACCACGATCTTTCTCGTTCAGGAAGACCTCAATCACGTGTAAAACGTCTCGAGGAAATTACAAACTGGATGAATTCACATCTTAAATAATGCCCTTTAAATAGAGTTCAAACTGAACTCTATTTTTTTTAGACAGTTTTGATATAATATAGTTAAGAAAGCGGTGATTTTATGTCTACTATGAACCTTGTAATCTTATGTATCATTTTGTTTTTAATCGTTTTTATGATGTTATTAATGAATCGCCTTAAAGAAAGAAATATTGATTTTGACATCAAACACAATCAACAGCAACAAAAGAGGAAACAACAAAGAGATACTGCTTACCAACATAACTTCGAACAATCTCACGCTCATACCTATACACAGACAAAGGTAACACATCAACCAAGTCAAAGTTTCAAGTTAGATCGTGACCAAGAAGAAATTGTAACAAACTACTTAAAAAACAATGAGAAAATTAGAGCTATCAAATTCATTATGGACAACTCAAACCTAAGTCTCGCCCAATCAAAAGCTATTGTCGATAGCATTAAGTGGTAAATTTTATTTACTTGATTTAAAGGAGTGATTTTATGTTTGGTTCAGTTTTTCTCAGAAACTTTCGATGCTTTGACTCTGAGAGAGTCGTGTTTAAAAATGGCAGAGGTTCTGTCAAAGATCGTGTTTATCTATTTGGAGATAATGGAAGTGGCAAAACGTCGCTTCTTATTTCTCTTGCTTTTTTTCGTAAGCTTTCAGATGGATATACAATTAATCAAATCCACGATAATCGTAAAACATCTAAGTATGAACATAAAGTACCTTATTTTAATCTGACGGATGAGGTGGAATCTAATTTTAGAATCCATGCACAAGCACCTATGGTGCTTGTTTATGAAATTATCGTTGATGGCTATACATATATTTATGAGCTTGTTTTCGATAACACTTATAATCTTATTTCTGAATCACTCGTACGAACGAACAGTCGTCGCTCTATTCTCGTTTTCTGTGTAACAGAAGATGAAGTTTACCTCAAAAGCGCTATCTCTCCTTCACGCAATTTGGACACTTTAAAAATGTTAGTGACTAAGTATAAGAATCAGTATACATGTCTCTCATTACTTTTATACAGTCATCGTTTCTCGAATGGACAGCTATTCCATCCACGCCTGACAACTTTACTAAATTTTATACAAGATTTGCATATCTCTATTACAAATTACTATAACTACAATGACTTCTTCAACTTTATGCTTGATACCGATTTGCATTTAACACGTGGGACAGTAAACCAAGATTTCAAACATATCTTTGAAAAGACAACTCCCATACTCACGGAAATTATTTCTAGTATTTTCCCTAGCATCGTTCAATCACGCTATAAATTTGAGTATATCGGTGATAATTCGTATTCATTTTATGTTGAACATCTACAACAAAGTCCTGAAGGAGTCTACATCATCCCCGAACAGGCTCTACCTTCCGGCTTAAGACATCTCACAGATAATATTATTGAATTTTCTAATGCGTTAGCAGGTTCTACTTTGATAATTGATGATTTTGAAGGAGTTCTTCATTTATACCCCCTTCAATTCATGATAGAGCATATTATCTCTAAAATTGATGGTCAGGTCATTCTATCTTGTAGTTCTAATGATATTCTTAATTTGGTTGATCCGCACTCTATTTATTTATCACAAGTCATTAGGTTAAAACACAGTGTTGATTGTATTGAAAGTCTTTTACCATCTCAGCCAAATCATAATATTAGAAACCGTTATGAGTCAGGACTATATGGTACAAAACCACGAACGACATCGCCAAATCTATCTTCTGAAATTGAGGAATTACGCGATTTAATTTCAAATCTAAAATCAACAGCGCGTTCAAATTTACTTTAAAAGAAAGAGGTTAATCATGAAAATTGGATTTATTGGAATTGGTAATATGGCGTCTGCCATTATTGAGGGAATTAGTGATAAAAAATCTGTATACATTAGTTCAAGCACACCAGAAAGAACGTTAGAAAAAGCAAACGTATTAGGTGTAAATGCAACGAAGAACAATCGCAACCTAGTCGAGCAAGTTGATATCATTATTCTTTGTGTAAAACCAGAAATGCTTGAAGCAGTTTCAAACGAAATTAAAGATCTCATAGGTACTAAAATTTGCGTTTCTATTGCTGCGAAGAAGACAATCAAAGATTTGGAAAACTATCTTGGATTGGTACCCATTGTTCGGGTCATGCCAAACCTTAACGCAACTATCAAGCAAAGCACATCAGCAATCACAAGAAATAATCGGGTTAGCAATGAAAACTATGAACTTGTTAATAACATCTTTAAAAATGTTGGTGCAGTGTTTGAAGTTGAAGAAAACTTATTCAGTGCATTTATTGGAATTGCAGGAAGTTCGCCTGCTTTCATCTTTAAATTCATTGATTCACTAATGAATCAAGCCGTTAAAGAAGGTATGGATTTTGATGAAGCACTCGCAATCACAGTTTCCGCAGTGAAAGGTAGTGCCGACTTTCTTCAACAGAGCTCAAATACCGCCCAAGAACTGGTAGTAAAAGTATGCTCCCCCGGGGGAACAACGATTGAAGGGGTACAATCACTCGACAAAAATAATTTTGATCAAATTGTAAATGAGGCAGTTGCTGCGACAATTAAAAAAGATAAACTTGGATAGTTCATCCTAACCTCTCGTAAATCTCGGGAGGTTTTTTATAATAAAAGATACCTCCATTTGGAGGTATCTTTATATAACTTAAATTAGTGTTTTTTCTTCTTAAATCCAAAGAATACGAACGTAATTCCAGCCATAACCATCAAGTATTGGTAGATTACAACATTGTTATCGATTCCCGTACTTGGTAATTCTGTTGTGTTTAATGCGTCCTTCTTAGGTTTTTTAGTAACGCCAAGAACTTCTACCTCATCCTCAGGATCTGGTGTAGGTTCTACTATTTCTTCCTCTATCTTGATATTCACAACTTCAAGTTCGAGTTTATTAATTTCCCCTTCATATTTCTCAGGTATAACAATTACAAATCGTTCATTTGATAACTCGTATCCCTTAGGAGCGATAACTTCTTCTATGAAGTATGTTCCTGGTGCAAGCTTATCAAGCTTAACAGTTCCATTAATTGCTGTGAGTGTATCAATGATTTCATACTTATCATTCATCAAGTTAAAGGTTGCACCATCAAGATGATGTCCCTCGTTATCTACTTTATGAATTTCAAGTGCTCCTTGGTAGTTTACAAACTCATTATTATCGAGTTCTGTTGCAAAAACGAAGTCTCCAGTTGCTTTTTCTGGTATCACAACTTCAATGCTTGCAGTATTCAGAATATATCCTGTTGC
Source organism: Erysipelothrix sp. (assembly GCA_036637915.1). Classification (GTDB taxonomy): domain Bacteria; phylum Bacillota_I; class Bacilli_A; order Erysipelotrichales; family Erysipelotrichaceae; genus Erysipelothrix. The sequence continues at coordinate 56,426 of JAVWLP010000005.1, forward strand.
TGCTTTAATTTCATGGATAGTATAGTTTCCTGATCCAAGATTGTCAAATCGAACAGATCCACTCTGATCCGATTCTGATAATGCGATTACATCCCCTAATTCTGTTCTCAGTTCAAACTGAGCTCCCTCAATTGCATTTCCTAGTTGGTCTACTTTTTTAAATACAGCGGACCCCTTATGGTTTTCTACATCTGTTGCTTCAAAATGTAGTGTTTCTTGTGTATCAATACCAGCTTCGACTGTAAAATTATAAATTCTGTCTTCAATGATATAGCCTTCTGGTGCTTTTATTTCATAGTATTCATAGTTACCTGGTCCAATATTTTCGAATGTTACCACGCCTTCTTCATTGGATTGATAATTATCACCAATAAGAGCACCATCCTTAACTAATGCAAAGATAGCTCCTTCAAGTCCATTTTCACCATCATTTTTTACAAATGATACATTTGCTCGATAGTTTTTATGTTCTAATTCGATTGATGTTTGATTGTCATTTACCGAAGTTTCTTCTATTGTGAATGCTACAACATTACTATTTATATAGTATCCCTCATTAGCTTTTGTTTCAACAAAGAAGTAGTTACCAGTTTCAAGATCTTGAAGTACGATTTGACCTTTTTCATTGGTTACTAAATTGCTATCCACAAGTTTATTATTCTCAATGTTTGAGTAATCATTTCCTTTATACACTGAGAACGTTGCGCCAGAAAGAACTTCATTTGTAACACCATCTTTTTTAGTAAGTGTTGCTTGTCCTTTGTAGTTGACGAAGTTACTTTCATAGATATTAATTTCTTTATCCTCTGAGATAATTTCGTCTTTAATTTCAAAGCGAATAACTTCTTGATTTAATACATAACCAGCGGCTGCTTCAATTTCTTTTACAGCATATTGTCCAACTGATACTTTTTCAAACCTTACAAGTCCGTTTTCATCGGATTTTGCTTCAGAAATAGGATTCTCTAGATTTTCGTACGTTACATCAGTATCTTCGTCTAGTTTATATAGTCCAAATTTTGCACCTTCGAGTGGTGAACCATGATTATCTACTTTGTTAAACGAAGCATTAGCGCTGTAGTTAACCGCAATAAGTTCAATTGTTTCTGGCTTTCCTGATTCATTTTCTGAAATTGTGAACTCTAAATCATTGCCACGTAAGTACTTAGCTTCAGGTGTTTGTTCCACAAACTTATAGTTTCCTGGTTCTAAGTTATTAACTTCGATAACCCCACTTTGAGTTAGATATTCACCGATTACTGCACCATCTTTAACTAAGTTAAACTTAATTGAATCTGTAATTACACGGTTGTTTTTATCAACTTTTGTGAGAATAACTGCCCCTTGGTAATTTGTAAATTCCACAACTTCTTCATAGAGTAGTTGTTCAGCAACTTCTATCTCTAAAGTTTGGTTATTCTTGATATGTCCTGAATTAGGAATACTTTCCGTAATTTTATATTTTCCAGGAAGTAGTCCTTTCCCATCATTATCAAAATATCCGATTCCATTTTCATCCGTTGTCATAAGTCCCAACAATGAATTGTCATCCATTTTATAAATTTCGAATGTTGCAGATAGATTGATATCTGTAGCAGTGCTGTCTGATTTCTTTTCAATACGAATGGCATTCTTGTGATTCGTAATTAACATACCATTATTTGAATTTGCATCAAGTGTTGTTTGGTCATTAACTTGCAGTTTAATTCCTTCCAAGTATTGAATTTCAATACCATATCCTGGTAGTGTTTCTAACTCTTTAAGAATGTATTCAGTGGTAAACAAGTTTTCAAATTTTAATTCACCATTCTCGTTAGTTTCTTGTTCCTTCACTAACTTACCAGTACGTGCATAGTATAATCCGAATCTAACTCCTTGGATTGGATTCCCATCGCTATCTTTTTTGATAACTGCTAATTTTTGACTAGTTGCTGTAGCGGATCCAACACCATAAACATACGATTTGTCAACAGGAACAGAAACTGTTTTAAATTCTTCTTCTTTATGAGTTGCATTCATATCTGCTTTATTTGAATATGTAACTTGGCCAACCTCTAAAAGTGGCGTTGTGGAATATTCAATAATATATGTAGGTAACTCATTTAGTAAGTTTGGATTAATTGTTATCGTTGCAACTTGATATGTATGGTCACTAGAATCTTTGCCTTCAGTGAATTTAAGTTCAAATTCAGTTTTATCTAATTCACGGATTCTTTCTAAATTTCCATTTTTATCTGCTTTTGTAGCGATTACTTTAAATGAATCTTCGTTATAAGTATGTGTACTATTTAAAGCATCTACAATTTCCATAGAATCAAAAATCGTTGCACTTTTATTCACTTGTAGTGCCCAATCTAAGACAAGTTTACCATTTTTGTCTTCATTTTCGCGCACACTTTTACTCATGAATTGTCCACCATTTGGAATATTTACATACCCTTTAAGAGGATATTCTTTTCCATTATGGTTGTTTTTAACATTTGCATGGTTATTAATAACATCTTTTTGATTGATATTATCTCTTATAGATGTTTTAAAACGAACAACAAGACGGTTTGAATATCCCTGTTTTTCAAGGTTGAGTTTCTTCCCATCAACATTAATTTGTAAATTAGCTCCAGCATCATTATCTGTTACTGAACCATCAATTTTCATTTTCTTATTTTCATTTATATATGTTTTACCGTTCTCATCAATCGTATATTCAAGTAGTTCAATACTTCCATTTACGAATTTTTGTGGTAGGTCTAATTGGTCATTAATCGTATAATCGATTGTTTCACGACCGTTGTAGTTCAGGTAAATATCCCATGTTATTTCTTTCGATTCAAAATTATAGGCACCAGTTTTTAATCCGTTATTCTTTGCCTCAGAATTAATTTCTTGTGTTGATGTAGCTTTACCACGTGTGATTACGCCATTCGAAGTAAATTCACCTTCTGCGATATTTTTGAATCGACCAACCTGGTCAATTTCACTATGGTAGAATTCATCAAAGCTTGTTTTATAGTCAATATCAAATTGTGCGCGAAACATTTTCCCTGATTCATCATAATTAAACTCATAGTTCTTTTCACCATGATCAATTGTGAGCACAAACGTTTCACCAGCTCTACCAGTACCAGTTACTTTTAGTACAGTATCACTAACTTTTTCTTCATTGATTTCGAATGTATTATTTTCCTTGTTTCCGAGATCAAGAAGTACTACACCATTTTTCTTTATAACAAAGGATTCATCTTTATAAGTTAGGAAGTTTTTGCCATCTTCTAATTTATCTTTTATAACTACTTTATCAAGACTATGCTTTCCACTTGTTCCGTTTTTACCGCCTTCATTAGCTGATACATGCCACGCGATATCTCGTTTTACATAGTCAATTGCAGCATATTTTCCAATGATACCTTTTCCATAGCCTATACCCTGACCTGTAACTTCGTCACCTTCATCTCCATACTTGATAGCTAACGTATTACTTGTGCCATTAGCTTCAATTTTGGACATATCTTCCCAATTGGCTTGTGTCGTATATTTAATTCCAAAGTATTCTGAGGAATCACTGAGGTATTCGATTGTGAATGAGTCGTCCTTAAGAACCTTTTTCCCATCAACTTCAACTTCTTTTTGATTGAGTGTTAATTTCACTTTATCTTTAAATTCGTTATTAAATGATTCAACTGAGTATGTTTTTCCATCATGAGTAATCACGAAAGAATTTTCCAGATATTTAAAAGCATTTTCCGGATAAATTTTGTCAGTGACAATTGTACCTTTTTTGAAGTTTACGTTTGAACTATTGATATCAATGTTCCAAGTAAAAGTATTATCTTCACTTTCATAAACGCCATTATCTTTACTGATAACTTTTTCTAAGGGATAGCCCAGAGAAACATTATTTGATTCTTTCTTTAGTTCATCACTTTTAAGATACGCCTTATTATTAATAAGAACTTCTTTTCCAATTAGAGGAAAATGTTCTTTTGTTACTTTTGTTACGATTGTGATTTCTTTAGGTGATGAAATTGTTCCCAGATCAATTTCAAGTTCATTTCCTTCACCTACTTTGTAATCTATATCTTTATCTAATTGAGTTGATTCATCTGAATATGATTTTTTTCCACTCACAGCATTCATTTGGTAGTCTTGCAGTGTGATGGATACAAGTTCTAGATTAGGATCTAGTACATCAGATAAAACAACATTATTTAATTTTTTATAATTTTCATTAATATTAATCTTCCAAGTAATTTCATTTTTTTCTTTATCAAGTTTTCCTGATTTGGAAATATCTTTGTGTAATGAACTTGGTTTCATAATAAATTCGAAGTCTGTTTTATTCGTGATTGGATTAATAATCGTTACGATTTCATCGACGAGTGTTTCTTTACGATCAACTTTGAGAATTAATTCAAGATCACCTTTGTAATCTTCCTTGAAGTCATCATTTTGAACCATTTCGTTAAGAATGAATTTTACAGTTTTAGTTTCTTTATCATATTTATAGTGCCCAAACGGAACACTATTTTCAATACGGAAACTATCAACCATAGGGAATCCTTCAGGAAGCTTAAACTCAAAGTACTGTCCTGCTGTTAGACTGTTATTTTTTAAGTCTTTGTCTGCTTCCCAGTGTACTTTTAAGGTAAAGACGTCTCCGTCTTGAATCTCTATAGGTCCTTTACTCGGATCAACAAATACTGCATCATCGCCTGAACCTTTCTTAAGTCCATATTCAATAACTTTCAAATGTTCTGTAAGATTGTCAGCTCCGACATTTTGAGTTATTCTACTTTTTTTACTATTAACTTGTTCTTGATTGTTGACTTCAGCAACAACTTCAGAACTCTTTTCTCCTGAGTTTAACTCTGGAGTGTCAGCAAATATCCCAATCTGGCCAATAAAAATTGAAACCACGACTAGGCATGACAAAAAGAATTTCTTCTTCATTTATTATCTCCTTTTATTTTAGACGCACCTACTATTATATTAAATTATGAAATTTTATTTCGCTTGATGCACTCTCGAGGAGAGTTATTATTTTCATTATGTATATTTTATATTGAATCACGTGTCTTTTTGGATTTAAGTTACATCCTACGGTTGTTTTCAGGCAAAATACTATCATTTTAGTAACCGGTTTCAACTTCTTCTTGATTTTATAACATTATAATGTTATGTTAGATACAGGAGGAGATAACATATGAATTCACTTATGACTTATCTTGAAGCGAAGGTAATGCCTGTCGCAACAAAAATTAGTGGCCAACGACACATGTCATCAATTCGACACGGTTTAATTGCAATTCTACCATTGACTATCGTTGGTTCATTCTTTACAATCTTGCTCAACATTCCAGTTGACTCGATTGCTGCATTTATTGCACCTCATAAAGCTATGCTGGATGTTCCTTTCAGATTTACTGTTGGAATTATGTCCCTATATTGTGCTTTCACAATTGGACAACATCTTGCAAGTACCTATGACTTAGATCAAAGATCTTCAGGTTTACTTGCTGTCCTTGCATTTTTAATTTCTACAGTTGTTCCAATTCAAGTAACAGAATCTGTAGATGGCGTTATTAATGCAGGTCGTTATATCAATATTGCTAACTTAGGATCAGCATCTCTCTTCGCAGCAATTGTTACTTCTATTGCTGCAGTAGAAATTTTCCGATTTATGAAAGAAAAGAATTGGACAATTAAGATGCCAGAAGGTGTTCCACCTGAGGTATCTAACTCATTTGTTGCTTTATTACCTACTGCTACAGTTATATTCGTATTCTTAATTATTCGTTATGTATTCCATTTTGATATTAATGGATTCCTTACAGCTATCTTAATGCCACTAAAAGGTGTTCTTGCTGGTAATAGTTTATTCGGCGGACTGCTCACCGTATTCTTAATTTGTTTATTCTGGGTTATGGGTATTCACGGACCTGCAATTTTAGGACCAATTATCCGACCATTCTGGGATATGTCAATTGCTGAAAACATGGAAGCTTTCGCAACAGGTACCCCAGCTTCACAAATGCCAAATATCTTTACGGAACAATTTATACAATGGTATGTTTGGATTGGGGGATCAGGAGCAACATTAGCACTCGTTTGTTTATTCCTTTTCTCCAAATCAGAGTTCATTAAAAAGTTAGGTAAACTCTCCATTCTTCCCGGACTCTTTAATATTAATGAACCAGTTATCTTTGGGGCTCCAATTGTTATGAACCCAATCCTAGCTATTCCATTTATTCTTGCACCGCTAGTGATGACTACTGTTGCATATATATTCTTAAAACTCGGATTGATTCCGATGATGGTTGCTAAACTACCATTTACTGTTCTCGCACCAATAGCCGCCTGGATGAGTACGGACTGGACGATAATGGCTGGAGTTCTAGTAATTATTAACTTTATTATTTCACTTATTATTTACTATCCGTTCTTCAAAGTATTTGAAAGACAACAACTAGAAAAAGAAGCTGAATTTGCAAATTCTGAGTCCTAGCACTTAGATATATTAAAAACCCAAACGTCGCGTTTGGGTTTTCTTTCATCTAGTAGAATGTTTGTAATTATTAAATAATATTATTTTTCGGTTCTTCATTTTCATTATTCGACTTATTCTTGATCGATATAATAACGAGAACTAAACCTAACAGAATGATTCCGACAGGAACACTGTCATTTTCAACTCCAGTTGTAGGAAGGATATTTTTCTCTACTTCCTTTGTTTTACTTTTCAGATCTTTAGGTTTTTCAGGTTTTTTAACACCAAGTACTTCGGTTTGTTCTACAATAAATTCTAAAATTAGTCTATCTGATACTCTTCCCGAACTATCAATTACATAGTATGTTATTGTTTGATATCCCGAATTTTCGAAGTCTAAGGTGTTTTCAAATACAATAAATTTCTTTTCTATTTTATTTCCTAAATAGTCATACGCTTCGACATAGTTTAATGGATTAAAAGTTTTTGAATCCTTATTCTTTAAGTTTCGAGACGTATTGTTATCAGTAAGTGTTGGGCTCTTATCCTCTACAGTAACTGTAATTGTTTTTGTTCCGATAACCTTACCATCGACGATTACTTCGTAAACCACATCATATACACCTGGCTTAGTAGTATCAACGTTACTTGTCGGAACTAAATCCGCTGTATAGTCTTTGCCATCTGTTCCTTTTGCACTCACATCTTTAAGAGGCTCAAATTTATCATTGAGTTCGATAACTTTATCTGTCGCATCAATTGTGACTTCAAGTTCTTTAACTTTCACGATTACTTCTAAAGGTTCTGATTCACGACCTTCTTTATCTGTTACCACATAGATAACTGTTTGATCTCCAGGTTGATCTAAAACTTCTGGATTTGTAATCACAATCTTATCTTTATCAATTGGATTACCATCATGATCAAATGCTTCTACGAAATCTTTTGGATTGGTCGTGTCTCCAATTATGATTTCCTTAGGTGTTTCAGGATTTACTTCAGTAAGTGTTGGGCTCTTATCCTCTACAGTAACTGTAATTGTTTTTGTTCCGATAACCTTACCATCGACGATTACTTCGTAAACCACATCATATACACCTGGCTTAGTAGTATCAACGTTACTTGTCGGAACTAAATCCGCTGTATAGTCTTTGCCATCTG